>JANREK010000001.1 GCA_030726065.1 Sediminibacterium sp.
GGGAGTTATTCATTTCAATTAAGGGGGACACAATGAGAGGGTATTCCATGTATGTCGTCAAAGAAAGTGGACAGTTCAGTTGTAGAGGGTTTCGTTGTTTAAATGTAGGATTTTTTTGTCTACTTTATGCTGACGTTAGACACACTTATATCGTCATTGTAAGCTCCAATGATAATAAAATAGCCCAACAGTTTAAGATAATGAAGATGTAGAATGACAACATAATCAGATTTTTGTCACCTATTTGTCACTTAGAGCTAATAAATAACCCCTTAACTAATTGAATATCAATTTATTAAGGGGTTATTTATTGTGCCCAGAACAGGAATCGAACCTGCACATCCTTGCGAACGCTAGATTTTGAGTCTAGTGCGTCTACCAATTCCGCCATCTGGGCAGGGGTGCAATATTACATCATTAACGAAAATCTTCCAAAATACGATCTAGGTATTTTTTCTTGTAGTAATACTCCTTTACTTGCAGCATTGCTTCTTTGGTAATATTGATCGAATTACCCTCCAAAATTGCTTTAACAGGTGTGTAAATTGCATTTTGTATGGTTTTAACTTGTTCAGTTACTGTATGTTTATCGGTATCCGTATCGGCGTCCACCCAAGCTTCATTTAGATCCATCATTTCAATTAGAAAATCAGGGCTTAAAGCATATTTCTCATCCGCTTCCATATATCCCATGACCTCCAATAGATAGGGAAGTATAAGTTCCTTATTGTTAAGTAAGGTAAAGGCTTTGTTGGCGATGGCCGACTTTTCTAAAGCGTTCTCTTGTTCTTCTGAACTCGATTGGGTGAACTTATCTGGATGTGAGGTTCTTTGCAGTTCCATATAGGCCTGCCTAAGCTTTGCAGCATCTACCTGAAAACCAATAGGCAATCCAAATAATTCAAAATAGTTCATCTTTTAGGTATTGTATACTTTGTAAAAGTAGGATAATGGAAGGTATGGGACTTATTATTCAAGGAAATTTTTACTGATTACAAATGCAGATAATAGTCCTTGAGTAATACATTAAATTCAGGGCTGTAGTTGTTGTCTGCATCCTTGATAAATATTTTTGTTCTTTTTACCTGCGGAATATCATTTGTTTTTTCTGTATCCATTTGTCCCGCATGCTGCTTCACGAATTTTTGCATGGCACGTATGGGTAAATTTTTCGCAGTATTGTGTACTAAAACTTCCGCCACTAATTGTAAGCCATAGTTGTCACAAAGCTTTTGCATGGTGTAGGCACGAAGAGTAGGAACTAATACATAAAAATTTCCGCCTTCACTTAATAATTTGGTTGCGTTTTCAATTAACAACTTCCAAGGAAGTGCAGTACTATGCGCTGCCGTATTTTTATTTTCATCCGGTGATTTTAAATCGCCTTCGTAAAATGGAGGATTAGTGATGATAATATCATAAACGGTGTTTGCATGGTTGCCAAAATTTTGGATGTCATCGTGTACTAAGTTTAGTTGGTCAGCCCAAGGACTTAGTTTAAAATTACTAGCAGCTTCTATTGCGGCAGCGGGTTCAATTTCAACAGCAGTGATAATTGCGTTATTGTTTGCTTGCGCAAGTAGTAAACTTAACAACCCAGTTCCAGTGCCAATATCTAATATACTTTTCGCATTTATTAGTTCTTGATCATGCGCAGCCCATGCACCAAACAAACATGCATCAGTACATACTTTCATTAAAGTATGCGCCTGATGCACGATAAATTTTTTAAACTGAAAAAAAGTATTGGCCACTATTCAGCAGTTAAGCTTGCGCCTAAATATTCTTTATTTAATCTGGCAATGTTTGCAATAGATATTTCTTTAGGACATGTTGCTTCACAAGCACCTGTATTGGTACATGATCCAAAACCTTCTTTGTCCATTTGCGCCACCATGCTTAATACCCTTATTTTTCTTTCTGAATCTCCTTGTGGTAATAAGGCAAGATGAGAAACCTTTGCACTTAAAAATAACATCGCAGAACTATTTTTACATGCGGCAACACAAGCGCCACATCCAATACACATGGCTGCAGCAAAGGCATCATCTGCTTTTGCTTTTTCAATAGGAAGGCTATTGCCATCTACTGCGTTTCCAGTATTTACACTAATATATCCACCTGCTTGAATAATTCTGTCAAATGCAGAACGATCCACGGTTAAATCTTTAACGATAGGGAATGAGTTAGCTCTCCATGGTTCAATCACAATAGTTTCACCATCTTTAAAAGCACGCATGTGCAATTGACAGGTGGTGTTTGCTTGCCAAGGACCATGTGGCTTTCCATTAATATATAAAGAACACATTCCGCAAATTCCTTCACGACAATCATGATCAAAAGCAATGGGTTCGCCACCTTCTGTAATTAATCTTTCATTTAAAACATCTAACATTTCTAAAAAAGACATTTCATCTGAAATTCCTGCAACATCGTAAGTAACAAATGCACCTGCTGCTGTTGCGTTTCTTTGACGCCAAACTTTAACTTTTAAATTCATTGTAGTATGTGACATATCGTATAAATTATTGCTGTATTTATTTAATCTTATTTATAGTTTCTTTGACTAAGTTTAATCACTTCGTATTTTAATTCCTCTTTATGTAGTGTCCAATCATGCTCGCCTTTATTTTCCCATGCAGCAACATACATAAAGTTTTCGTCGTCTCTCAACGCTTCACCGTCTGGTGTTTGATATTCTTCTCTAAAGTGTCCACCACAGCTTTCATTTCTGTTTAAAGCATCTACACACATTAATTCTCCTAGTTCAATAAAGTCAGCAACACGATTTGCTTTATCCAATTCAGGATTGTATTCATTTATTTCACCTGGGATTCTAACATCACTCCAGAATTCTTTTTTCAATGCTTGTACATCGGCAATAGCTTTTTTCAATCCAGCTTCGCTTCTTGACATGCCACACTCATTCCAGATAATTTTACCTAAACGCTTATGGAAACTTTCTACAGATTTTTTGCCATTAATATTTTTCAAAGAAGCAATTCGATCCGCCACTTTTTTAGCAGCTTCCTCAAATGCAGGATGTGTTGTAGGTATTGCAGCGTTGTAAATTGCATCCGCTAAATTATTTCCAACCGTATAAGGCGCTACAAAATAACCATCTGCCAAACCTTGCATTAAAGCACTCGCCCCTAAACGGTTGGCGCCATGATCACTAAAGTTAGCTTCCCCTAATGCATATAAACCTGGAACGGTTGTTTGTAATTCATAATCAACCCAAAGACCACCCATAGTATAATGCACTGCTGGATAAATACGCATAGGTACTTCGTATGGATTTTCGCCAGTGATTTTTGCATACATGTTAAATAAGTTGCCATATTTTTCTTTCACAACTTCTTTACCCAATGCAGTGATTTCATCAGCACTCACATTGCTTAAACCTTGTTTGCTCACTTCTATCTTACCATATCTTTGAATAGCTGCTGCATAATCTAAATATACTGCTTGCTTTGAAGTTCCTACACCATGACCGGCATCACATCTTTCTTTAGCTGCACGAGATGCGACATCACGTGGTACTAAGTTTCCAAAAGCAGGGTAGCGACGCTCTAAAAAATAGTCTCTATCTTCTTCTGGTATTTCGTTTGCTTTTCTTGTTTCCCCTAAATTTTTTGGCACCCAAATACGTCCGTCATTTCTTAATGATTCAGACATCAATGTTAATTTGGATTGATGATCACCACTTACTGGAATACAAGTTGGGTGAATTTGCGTAAAGCAAGGATTTGCAAAATAAGCACCTTGCTTATGCGCTTTCCAAGCGGCTGTTACATTTGAACCCATTGCATTGGTGGATAGATAATAAACGTTACCATATCCTCCAGAACAAATTAAAACAGCATGTCCAAAATGTTTTTCAAGTTCGCCAGTGATTAAGTTACGCGCAATAATACCGCTCGCTTTTCCATCAATTTTAACCACATCTAACATTTCATGTCTTGTGTGCATGGTTACATTACCTAATGCCACTTGACGCTCTAATGCTTGATAAGCACCTATTAATAATTGTTGCCCAGTTTGACCTGCGGCATAAAAAGTTCTTTGTACTTGTGTACCACCAAAACTACGGTTACTTAATAATCCACCGTACTCTCTTGCAAAAGGAACCCCTTGTGCCACACATTGATCAATAATATTCGCACTTACTTCTGCTAAGCGATGCACATTGGCTTCACGCGCACGATAGTCGCCTCCTTTAATGGTATCATAAAATAAACGGAAAACACTGTCGCCGTCATTTTGATAATTTTTTGCTGCATTAATTCCTCCTTGAGCTGCAATACTATGTGCGCGTCGCGGAGAATCCTGAAAACAAAAAGCTTTTACTTTATATCCTAATTCACCCATGGCTGCAGCTGCTGATGCGCCGGCAAGTCCAGTCCCAACAATAATGATTTCCATTTTTCTTTTGTTGGCAGGGTTTACTAGTTTACAATGGCCTTTGTAGTCGACCCATTTGTCATCTAGTTTTCCGGAAGGTATTTTTGAATCTAACATATTGAATCTTTTAACGATCGTTTAGAATAAGTTTATTGTAAAAATTAATTTACCCATTTAAAATAAAAACTGATGGGCATCATTGCAAAAGTCAATGGAATTATTATTGCAAAGCCATAGCCAATAACGCTTATCAATGTATGGTATCTTTTATTGTGAACGCCAATGGTTTTAAATGCACTTTGAAATCCGTGCGCCAAATGATAGGCAAGTGAACCACAAGCCAAAACGTATAGGATAACCACTAATGGGTTTTCAAAAATTAATTGCATTTCACCATATAAATTATGATATTCTACACCATTTAAAACAAAAGTGTCTAAAGCTTTAATATTACCCATGCCACCCAATCTACTTGGTGTCCAAAAATGATAAATGTGCATGACTAAAAACATTAAAAGTAGGGTACCTAATATCGCCATGCTTCGGCTATACCATTTACTACCTTTCGAATAATTTACTGCATAACCCACGGATCTTTTACTTCTGTTTTCCAAGGTTAACATGTACCCTTGTATAATGTGTAAGAAGATACCTACGAATAATCCAATTTCTAAAACGCGGGGCACTACAAAACTGCCCATAAAATGACCAGCTTTATTAAACATTAAACCGCCATCCATTGCCCAAATACATGCATTTAATCCGGCGTGTACCACTAAAAATAAGATTAAGAAAATTCCTGTGAAAGCCATTACTAATTTTTTCCCGACAGAGGAAGTAAACATTTGCTTAAAAGTCATAGTAAGATGTGTTTTAAAATCGATGCAAAAGTAAGCATGAATTGCGAGCTTGTTAAATTTCGTTTAACAATTTTATCTTAATTTAAAAAAATGGGAACAATGGGTGGAAATGTTACTATTTCGTTTTCGTTTCACCATCGGGTAATTGAAAAAGGCCTGTTTAGATAAGTTATCAACCGCTTGCATAAAAATCGAGAAAAAACCATTTTTAGGCCTAATTTTATACCATGATTAAAGTCCTTACCATTCTTTGGAACAGCTTCAAAATGGCCTTGCAAGAGTTAAGAGTCAATAAACTCCGTACTTTTTTATCCTTATTTGGCATCACCATCGGAATTTTTTGCATTATCGGAGTTTTAGCGACTATTGATAGTTTGCAAACAAAAATTAAAAGTGATCTATCTAGTTTTGGGAATAACACTATTTATATAGACAAATGGAGCTATGGCGGCGGCGGTGAAGGTGATTATCCTTGGTGGAAATATGTTAAGCGACCGAGCATGAAAGTGAGTGAGATGGAAACCATTCAAAAGAAGAGCTATTTGGCCTCAAATATTGCGTTTTTTGTTTCCTCTACACAGTCCTTCACTTATGAAGAAAACATATTAAAGGGGATAAGCATGTACGGTATCACCAATGATTTTAATAAAATTCAAGCCTTTAATATTGCCTATGGCAGGTATTTTAAGGATTCAGATTTTGAAAGAGGTGTTCCTTTTGGGGTTATCGGATACGAAGTTGCTGCGGAATTATTTGGGAAACCTGAAAAAGCCTTAGGCAAAATAGTTTCTTATAAAGGACGTCGATTAGCTGTGATTGGAATTATTGAAAAGCAGGGTAGTTCCATGTTGGGTGGTTTTGATTATGACAAGTCATGTATTGTTACTTATAATTATTTTGCATCTATTTTTAATCCAGATAATTCAAGTCCATACATCATGGTACAAGCTAAGCCAGGCATAACTTCTAGGGCTTTGCAAGACGAATTGAATGGGGTGATGCGTCAGTTAAGAAAATTAAGTCCAACACAGGAAGATAATTTCACTTGTAATGATGTAGCGCAATTTAAAGATCAAATTGAAAGTGTTTTTGGTTCAATCAATAGTGGCGGCTGGGCCATTGCTGGCTTGTCATTAATTGTGGGTGCTTTTGGGGTTGCTAATATTATGTTTGTAACCGTGAGAGAAAGAACCAGTCAAATTGGATTAAAAAAAGCGATTGGTGCGAGAAGTTCAACCATACTGTATGAGTTTTTGTTAGAGAGTGCTTTTTTGTGCATTATTGGCGGACTGGTGGGGTTATTTTTGGTATGGATTTTAGCATTAGGATTAAGTACGGTACTACCATTTGCTATAACCATTGCTCCTAGTATTATAGTTTTAGCACTATCTATATGTATTATTTTAGGGGTAATTGCGGGAATTATTCCGGCATCTATTGCCTCAAAAATGAATCCGGTGGATGCAATAAGAACAAAGTAAACATCGTATTTTTTTAAGCTTTATCTTTGTAGGGTGAAACAAACCATTACCCTTCTTGCTATAGAATCCTCTTGTGATGAAACAGCCGCATCCGTAATAGTGGATGGTAAAATATTATCCAACTTTATTGCCAATCAAACGGTACATGAAAAATATGGCGGTGTGGTACCTGAATTAGCCAGTAGGGCACACATGGAAAATATAGTTCCGGTGGTTGATGCAGCATTAAAAAAAGCATTTCCCGAATTAACGCGCAACCAACAATTAGCGCAATTAAATGCCATTGCATTTACCCAAGCTCCTGGATTAATTGGTAGTTTATTGGTGGGGGCGCAATTTGCCAAATCAATGGCATTGGCATTAAATATTCCACTCATTGCAGTGCATCATATGCAAGCACATGTGTTGGCAAATTTAATTGATGATCCTAAACCCAACTATCCATTTTTATGTTTAACCGTGAGTGGGGGGCATACGCAAATAGTAAAATGCAACAGCGCTTCTGAAATGCAGATTTTGGGTGAAACTATTGATGATGCTGCAGGAGAAGCCTTTGATAAAATTTCAAAATTATTAGGACTCCCATATCCTGGCGGTCCAGTTTTAGATAAATTAGCACAACTAGGAAATCCAAAAGCGTTTGTTTTTGCAAAACCACAGGTACCCAATTTAGATTTTTCATTCAGTGGTTTAAAGACGAGTGTATTGTATTTTTTACAAAAACAATCTCCAGAATTTATCCAAGAAAATTTGAATGATTTATGTGCGTCGGTACAATTTACTATTATTGAAATTTTATTAAAAAAGCTGAAAAAAGCGATGCAAGAAACCGGAATCAAGGAAGTGTGTATTGCAGGGGGCGTAAGTGCCAATAGTGGACTTCGTAAAGCCATGGAGCAATTAGGAAAAGATACAAATTCGGCTACCTTTTTACCCAAATTTGAGTATTGTACGGATAATGCGGCTATGATAGCAATCACTGCTCATTTTAAGTATATCGCTGGTAGTTTTGAACCATTGACCACCTCTGCATCTGCCAGATCCAGTTGGGCGTAAACTTAATGAAGCAGGTTTAAAAAATTCAAATTAACTTTGCAACCTCAAAATAGATCAAAAAATGATTAGTGCTAGAAATGTCACATTGGCTTATGGTAAGCGTGTCTTATTTGATGAAGTAAATGTAAGCTTCACAAAAGGCAATTGCTATGGTATCATCGGAGCCAACGGTGCAGGTAAATCTACTTTTATTAAAATATTAAGTGGTGAAATTGAACCTAATAAAGGGATGGTGGAAATTACCCCTGGGGAAAGAATGGCGGTATTGAAACAAAACCAATTTGAATTTGATGAGCAAACCGTTTTGAATACGGTCATGCAGGGCCATAAGCGCATGTGGGATGTGATGCATGCCAAAGATGCTTTATATGCAAAGGAAGATTTTACAGAGGAAGATGGATTAAAGGCGGGAGAATTAGAAGCAGAGTTTGGTGAAATGGGTGGTTATGAAGCAGAAAGTAACGCGGGTAGTTTATTGAGTGACTTGGGCGTGAAAGAAGATATGCACCAGAGTTTAATGAAGGATATACCAAGTAATTTTAAATTACGTGTTTTGTTAGCGCAATCACTTTTTGGGAATCCTGATATTTTATTATTGGATGAGCCTACGAATGGCTTGGATATTGAAACCATCGGATGGTTAGAGAATTTTTTAGCAGACTATCAAAACATTGTATTGGTAGTGAGTCACGATCGTCACTTTTTAGATACTGTATGTACGCACGTAGCTGACGTGGATAGATCAAAAATTAAAACCTTTTCAGGTAACTATACTTTCTGGTACGAATCATCTCAATTGATGGCGCGTCAAATGAATGATAAAAATAAAAAGAACGAAGACAAGCGTGCTGCATTATTAGACTTCATCGCCCGTTTCTCTGCGAATGCAAGTAAGAGTAAGCAAGCAACTTCAAGGAAAAAAGCTTTAGAAAAATTAACCATCGAGGAAATTGAACCTTCGAACAGAAAGTACCCTGGTATTATATTTCAGCCATTGCGCGAAGTGGGAAATCAAATTTTGAATGTAGAAAAACTAAGAAAAGAAGTAGATGGCCGTGTGTTATTTAAAGATGTTTCTTTTTCCGTAAGTAAGAATGATAAAATTGCATTTTTAAGTAAGGATGCTTTAGCGATTACTTATTTCTTTGAAATTATTAATGGGAAAGGGGAAGCAGATAGTGGCAGTTTTGAATGGGGTACTACCATTACAAAAGCCTACTTACCCATGGAACATAACGAGGAGTTTTTGCAACCTTTAACTTTAATGGATTGGTTAAGACAATTTGTACCGCCCAATGTAACGGATGCTGATGAGCCATTTATCAGAGGCTTTTTAGGTAAGATGTTATTTAGTGGTGATGATGTTATGAAAAAATCAAATGTATTAAGTGGGGGTGAAAAAGTACGTTGTATGGTAAGTAAGATGATGCTACAGAATCCGAATGTAGTGGCACTAGATCAGCCGACCAACCACTTGGATTTGGAGAGTATCCAAAGTTTCAATGAAGGGTGTCAAAATTTCCCAGGGGTGGTTTTAATGACCTCTCATGACCATACTTTCATGCAAACGGTGGCGAACAGGGTGATTGAGTTAACGCCTAAAGGAATTATTGATCGATTAATGACTTTTGACGAGTATATGGAGGACAAAAGGGTGCAGGAATTAAGGGCAGAATATTACGCTTAACCAGTGTTCAATTCGAATCTATTGGCATGAAAACCAATATTTTAGCCTTTTTCACCCCCAAATGCACTAAATCTATAAAAAAACACTAAAATAAATGGGAGGGTAATTGATATTTTCTTACCTTTGCCGTCCGTAAAAAATAATTTTCTCATGGCTAGAGTATGTCAGATAACTGGAAAGAAACCGATGACTGGAAACAGTGTGTCGCATTCAAATATTAAGACAAAGCGTCGTTTTCTTCCGAATTTACAAAAGAAGCGCTTCTATTTTATAGAAGAAGATCGTTGGATCACGCTTAAAGTATCTACTGATGCTTTAAGAACCATCAATAAAAATGGTTTAGCAGCAGTGGTAAAGGGTCTAAGAGCTGATGGCGAAAAGATCTAATCAACCAATTAATTAAGTATAATATATAATATACCATCATGGCAAGGAAAGGAAACAGAGTTCAAGTAATATTAGAGTGCACAGAGCACAAGACTACAGGTTTACCTGGAACTAGTCGTTATATTACTACTAAGAATAAAAAGAACACCCCAGATCGTTTGGAGTTCAAAAAGTATAATTCAATTTTGAAAAAAGTAACAGTTCACAAAGAAATTAAATAATCATGGCAAAGTCATCATCGAAAAACGCAAAAGTAAAGGATCTTAAGGCTTCTGCTGAAGCAAAAAACTGGACTAAGGTAATTAAAGCAATTCGTAGCCCAAAAACTGGTGCATATACCTTTAAAGAGTCTATCGTTCACAAAGATCTTGTCAAAGAATTCTTAGCGAAGTAGTTTTTTCATTGTTCTTTACAAAGACAATGAAATCTAGCATAAAATTTTAAGTCCTCTCTCGTTATTCGAGAGGGGATTTTGTTTTTATTGAAATCAATTAGAATATCGGCTGCAGTAGGATGGTTATTTTACTTAAATTTACAACATGAGTTTTTTAGGAAAGTTATTTGGAAAAAAAGAAAAGGAGTCCTTAGACCAAGGCTTAGAAAAAACCAAGCAAGGTTTTTTTGAACGCATTTCTAAAGTCATCATTGGTAAAACAACGGTGGATGATGCTTTGTTGGATGAATTAGAGGAAGCATTAATCGGAGCCGATGTTGGTGTGGATACCACCATTTCATTAATTGAACGTATCCAAGAACGTGTAAAAAAGGAAAAGTATGTTTCCACTTCAGAGCTAAACAAAATATTACATGACGAGATTGTAAGTTTATTAGTGGATGCACCCTCGGATCAAATGGGCTTTCAACCACCGTCGAATAAAAAACCATATGTGATATTAGTGGTTGGCGTAAATGGGGTAGGTAAAACCACGACTATTGGCAAATTAGCGCATCAATATAAGCAAGCAGGCAATCAAGTGATTTTGGGCGCTGGAGACACCTTTAGGGCAGCAGCAGTGGATCAGTTAACTATTTGGAGTGAACGTGTAGGTGTTTCAATTATAAAACAAAATATGGGTTCAGATCCAAGTGCAGTTGCATTTGATACGGTACAATCAGCCATCGCAAAAAACGCGGATGTTGTGATCATCGATACTGCTGGACGTCTTCATAATAAAGTGCACTTGATGGATGAGTTGAATAAAATTATGCGTGTGATACAAAAGCAATTACCAGATGCACCACATGAAGTATTATTGGTATTGGATGGTTCCACCGGTCAAAACGCATTGGAACAAGCCAAACAATTCATGGCGGTGACGAATGTAAATGCTTTGGCTATCACAAAATTAGATGGCACTGCAAAAGGCGGTGTGGTATTAGCAATTGCGCACCAATGTAAAATACCAGTAAAATATATTGGTGTAGGAGAACGAATTCACGACTTGGTTTTATTTGATAAAAACGAATTTGTAGATTCTCTATTTACCTTAAATAAGGAATAAACGCATAAGTGTAATTAGCAAAAGATGTTGCAGGCTTATTTAATTGTATAGCGAATTCCAATACCTCCCCAACCTAAATCAAAATAACTAGCACCTACAAAATTAAAGGCTGGTTGTATATCCACGCTTATGTTTATGGGCGCATTTTTTAATTTATAGTCAAGTCCTAACATACCATCAACACCAACAGCAACCCCTGCACTTTTTGCAGGATTATTGAGTTTGTATTTTTCACTCCACAAATTAAAATGCCCACCATAACCAATATACCAAGTAAGGTTTTCGGCATTGGAAAATGGGAAATATTTTTCATTTAATATGGTCAATTGAAAACCATCCAATGAAATAAAACCAATGCCTTCTACCGCTTTATTTCG
>JANREK010000002.1 GCA_030726065.1 Sediminibacterium sp.
GGCGCTCCAGCTTTACAAGGTGGATCCGCTATGACCATTCCTTTATTGTTGTTTGTATTATATTAATAGTTGTCTACTTAAATACAATTAAACCAATTTATTATGACTGAAACAACTTTTATATATAAAAATTTTTTTGAGTATATTGATAACATCATCCCTTTAACGGGTGATGAAAGGGATATATTTCTAAGAAAAATTTTGATTATGAAATATAAGAAGGGTGAAATTATTATTCATCAGGGTATCAAAAGCAATTATATCTTCTATATACATAAGGGAATCGTTAGATATTATATAAATAATAATAATAAAACATGCAATTTTAGATCCGAGGGAATGACTGTTACAGGATATTCAACTTATAATTACGATCAAGGATTCAAATCCAAAACGAATGTGGAATGTTTAGAAGATTGTACTTTTGTTTTGATTCCAGTTGATACAATGCATTATGTTATGGAAAATTTTAAGTATGGAGATCGACTAGGAAGGTTTTTAGCAGAAAAACATATTCTTGAATTAGTGGATGTAATAATAGATAGAGATTGTAAACCCGTTATAGAGCGGTATAATGACCTTAATGTTAAATTTCAAAATATCCACCAAAGAGTTGCACAACATTTTATTGCTTCATTTTTAGGGACCACCCCTGTACATTTATCAAGATTAAAATCAAAAGATAATGCTAATAAAATGATAGCTACAGTGTGAAATAATTTAAAAAAATGTATTAATTTAGCAGTCAATTGAAATAAGATACTTTGATGTTAGAAGCGTAGTGAGGGAATTGGTGGGAGAAAGAGTTAGTGAGTATTTTAGTGAGTACGATATTTAAAGGGTCATAACAGATTGGTTATCAATATATTACACCGGTCATCGTGTCAGCCGTCCGGTCCGCTTTAAAACACTTAACCCATTGATTTTCAATGGGTTATTTTGTGTCTGTAGCTGAAAGTGTAGCAAACGGGTTCTTTCTAGCCTATTTTTTCATCAGTTTAGATCAGGTTTAGAATCTAGAGATAGTTACAGTTTTACCATCTTAAATTGATAGGATATTTTATTGTCAGTTGAGGTTACCTTAATTACATAAGTACCGGCAGATAACTGACCCAATGTAATTTTAGTGCCTGCAGTTAAATTGGGCTGACTTGCAACCTTAGTTCCACTGGCTATATCAAACACCTCTAAATTTAATCTTTGATAACCCTTCACTTCGAAATCAAAGTTGAGTTGATTGATAAATGGATTAGGTGCCAGTTTGATAAACTCGTCTGCACTTAAGTTGATAATATCAGTTACTAAATAATAGTAGGCTGCACTCATTGCACTTGTACAACCATTAGTGGTTGTTTTTGATGAGAAAAATAATAAAACAATGATTATTATTGACTTACCACAGGGTGTTTACGTAGGAAAAAGCGTAAGCTTTAAATTATAAAGTAGCGTTTCTAAACATTAAAAGGCCTTCCTCAGCTTGCGCTGAGGAAGGCCTTTTAAATTAGATTAAATTACTTATTATAAAAACGCCAGTTGGTTTGAAAATCTCTCGTTACTGGCTGATTCATCAATAAAGCGCGTAATAATTCAATAGGCATTTTATTTTCTCTTAAAATTGCATCATGGTATTGTTTTAATGACATTTTTTTGGCATCCAATATCTCCTTTTTTAATGCATTAAACTGTAAACCACCCACCATATAAGCCAATTGATATAATGGGCCATAACTTCCGGTAAATGAGCGGCGCACTTCCCCTTCCGCATTCGCGCGCTCATGTCCTACTCGGTCAACAAGGTAATCGATACATTGTTGTGGTGTCCATTTTCCTAAATGATAGTTGAGCGAGAACATAATTCGCGCGCAACGATGCATGCGCCAAAACAACATCCCAATTCTTTGTTCAGGTGTTTGTGGAAATTTCATATCCCACAATAACAACTCCCAATAAAGTGAATTACCCTCGGTCCAGAATGGCGTAGGAAAGTTGCGATAAGGCTTGTATCTATTGGACATAAAACCTTGTAAATGGTGCCCTGCTATTAATTCATGGTGTACGGTTGCGCGTGAAAAATCAGGATTATTACCGCGCATACTCATCATTTTATCCTCATAATCCATCGTATTGGTTGGATATGAAATCATCAAGGTTTCCCCACCTAAAAAGAAAGGACTTACCAATTGACGCTCAGGCGACATCATATACATATTCCAAGTTTCCTCCGCAATAGGCGGAATAGATAGTAAATCATACTTTTTCAAAAAATCAACCGATTGATTATACAATTCAAACATGGCTTCAGGTTGCTTTCCAGGAGGCACATAGGAATTTTTTACTTTTTCCTGTGCGGCCTTCCAATTATCCCCGAATCCCATTTCTCTACTCGCTTTTAGTAATTCAGCATCACACCAAGCGAATTCTTTATTGGCAATTTCTACTAACTCCTCTGGGGTATAGGGAATAAATTCAAGTTTTAATTGACGCACCAATTCAGCCTGTCCAATCGGTTTGCCTATTATACCACTGCCATCATCTTTTTGATAGGAAACCGTTTTACCTTTTCTTCTTATTGCCGAAGCATACACATTTAATAAACTATCTGTTACAGTATATGTTTTAGGTACCCACCAAGTGAACATCGGGTCATAGCCATTATAAAAACTATAATAATTTTTTAAAGTACTCTGTAATCCTCTTATGGATGCACTTGCATAATCTGCTAATACCATTTCAACACTGTCCATTTTTTTAACTCCGCTAATTGATTTTACAATTTCTTTATTTAAATCATTCAGCTCCTTAGCTACTTCCTGCCCTACTACCGACAAACCACGACGACGCACTTTTTCTAAAGCATAAATTCGATTTTCAAAAGGAAGATACTTGGCTATTTTAACATACTTTTCCTGTTCTTCATTTAATTGATAGGCTTGGTCTTCTAAATTTCGTTTGAATAAAATATAATCCACTTTGCCATTGATATCAAATGAATTGAAATCTAATTTCAACATTTGTTTTTGATAATCTGTAATTAATGCAAGAAAGCGTTGACGGCGCTCTGGCGAATTATATCCACCACCTGCATCTGGCCTACTAAATCTATTTTCCTGCGAACTGCTGGACGCATAAAACCGCGTAACACTTCCTTTATCCGCATCATACTGAATCATCATATCAGCCATTTCGCTGGTTTGCTTATACAAACTATTTTTACTCGTCTGCGCTGATAAAAAATCTGTATTCATTTGCATGAAAACAAAAAAAACAAATACAACACCCTTAACCCAATAACTTTTGTTCATAATTATAAATTTATAAATAGTTTCGATTCAATTAATATTCAACAAATACATTACTTTTTTTTTCTTGGCAATTTCGTATCTCTTTGTGCTGAGTTATAAACAAAAGCTGCAACTATTGTAGCCATTTGCTTTAAATCATCTTCAATTAAATGATCATATACATCCATATTGCTATGGTGCGTGCGTGTATCGTATTCAATTGGATCCTGAATAAATTGAAACCCCGGCAATCCAACACCATCATAGGATTGGTGATCAGTTCCACCTGTATTACTGATCGTGATTGTTTTAGCACCTAAATCATGAAAGGGTGTGAACCAACTTGAAAAAATGTCAGCACAAGCCGCATTACCTTGCAAGTAAATGCCTCTGATTTTTCCTGTTCCATTGTCAATATTGTAATAGGCTGAAAATTGCTCATGTGCTTTATTTGGTTTGCCGTTAGCATCCATAAATGTTTTTTTAACATACCCTCTTGAACCTAATAAACCTTGCTCCTCCCCACTCCATAATCCAATACGAATACTGCGCTTCGGTTGTACACCAATGGCTTTTAATATGCGCATTACCTCCATCATGACTGATGATCCAGCTGCATTATCAGTAGAACCCGTACCTGCCTGCCATGAATCTAAATGCGCTCCTATCATTACAACTTCATCTTTTAAAGTTGGATCGGTTCCTGGAATTTCAGCAATTACATTATAGCCTTGTAAATCCTTGTCTTGAAACTTAACTTTCACATCGGCTTCAATAGATACATCGGTACCTGATTTTGCAATTCTCAATAAAGTATTATAATCCTCAATGCCTATAGCCATATCCAAAAAGTTTTCTGGATCAGTTCCCTTATAAGCGCCACCACCTTGTGAAAATATAGTACCATCATGATTTCTTGTACTTGAAGATATCATTCCAATAGCGTCTTCTTCCATCGCCATTGTTTTTAACATACTTGTAACGCGCATCGAAGCCCCTGCACCACTGCGAGCGAACTGTTCTCTCATTTGACGCATTTGAGCTGTATCAGTAGGTTGACGACGACCACCCGCTTGTGGCGTGGCAGCAGCCATTTTCGCAAGGTCCTCATCTGTATATCTAACTGCATCCGCTTTAAAACTTTGCTTATAAACATTCATTTGATCAATGATGATTAGTTTTCCTTTTAATTTGCCTTTATATTCCATTAACGCAGCAGAATCTTTTAATGCAATCACAAGTAAATTCCCTTTTTTTAATCCTTTGGTTCCTGCAGTCCAAGTTTTTGGCCAAGCAAGCAAAGGTTTATAATAAGGTGCTGTCATCGCTAAATACATTTTTTGTAAATCCCAACCTTTACCAAATTCACCCCAAGGATCAATTACTGCATTTACCATTCCCCATCCACCTAAAGTTTCTTTGGCATAGTTGGCTGCGCGCATATACCCTTCAGAATTAGTTAAACGACTACCATTTTTATCGGTTAAATTAAAAGCGATATCCATCACTTTTGATCGCGTTAATCCTTCTGCTCTAATTTTTTGCATAACAGATGCATCAACCGCTTCTTGCGAAAAAGAGATCATGGGTACTGCAAAAACAAGGATCAATACACTAAAAAGTATTTTTTTCATTCGGCAAATTTTATAATGATATAATAGTACTAATTTAATAAAAACATCCCATTTTAGGCTAGTAATTACGTGAATGGCCAGCCGTATTTCAATTTTAATCAAATAAAGGATAAGTACTGACTAGCAGTCGAAAATACAAGCCATTCGCGCAACCACTCCATGCAGAATGTGTCATATTAACTAAATTTATATAGCAAATTGGGTCACAAAATTGTCATATAGCCGTATTTTTGTAATACCCCTACCTTCTTTGTTCAAGAAACCCGATCGACATAAACTAGAATTAAAATTTAACCAATGAAAAAGCGACAGTTTATAAAAGATGTTTTATTAACGACCCTTGCAGCACCTATTGGCTTAACAGGACTAGCGCAAACTTTTAAGAAAAATGCTTCTTTACCTGCAAATGAATTGGCGAAGGTGGAGGATTTTTGGCTCAGCATCAGGAATCAATATTTATTAAAGCCCGACTATATCAATTTAGAAAATGGCTATTATAATTTTTTACCCCAACCTATTTTAGATAAATATATTGAACATATTAAAATGGTGAATTACCAGTGTTCTTATTATATGAGAACAGTGCAATGGGATAATAAAGATAAAGTAGCCGCGCGTTTAGCAAAACTAGGGGGTTGTAGTGCTGAAGAAATAATCATTACTCGAAATACAACCGAATCCATTGACCTAGTCGTAAGCGGATTTGATTGGCAAAAAGGAGACGAAGCGGTGATGGCCATACAAGATTATGGTTCTATGTTGGATATGTTTGAGCAAGTAAAAAATAGATATGGGATAGTGAATGTTAAAGTATCTATTCCTAATCATCCCGCGAATGACGAAGAGATTGTTGCTATTTATGAAAAAGCCATCACTTCCAAAACAAAATTGATGATGGTAAGTCACATGATTAATATTACAGGTCATATTTTACCTATTAAAAAAATATGCGCAATGGCGCATGCAAAAGGAGTACAAGTGATTGTAGATGGCGCGCATGCTTTTGCACATTTCCAATATAGTATTGATGATTTAGGATGTGATTATTACGCTGCATCATTGCATAAGTGGTTGAGCAGTCCTTTAGGTGCAGGTATACTATACATTAATAAAAATAGAATTAAAAACCTATGGCCACTATTAGCAGATGGAGAAAAGCAATTGGATAAAATTAAACGTTTAAACCATATTGGCACCCACCCCGTTGCTACCGACCTTACAATTAATGATTCCATAGATTATTATGAAATGATCGGTGCAGAAAAAAAAGAAGCCCGTTTGCGTTATTTACAAAACTACTGGACGAGTAAAGTACGCAATAATCCAAAAATTATAATCAATACACCAACGTATCAAACAAAATGTTGTGGCATTGCCAATGTTGGAATAGCGGGTATTAAACCAAGTGAGGTAGCTTCTAGATTAATGAATGAGTTTAAAATATTTACAGTTGCCATTGATTATGCAAATGTAATTGGATGTAGAATATGCCCCAATGTTTATACCACCACCGGTGAACTTGACCAATTTGTAAACGCTTTAAATACTTTAGCAAAAAATGTCTAATAATTTAAATAGAACCACGGAAGCATCCTCCTTGTATCATGATATTGAAAAATCAAGTACAGCGGCAATAGTTTCTAATATCAACACAGAAGATAAAAAAGTTGCTTTTGAAGTTGAAAAACAAATTCCGCAAATATGTTTATTGATTGATGCAGCTGCTAATAAATTACAAAACGGTGGTCGTTTATTTTATATAGGTGCCGGTACCAGTGGCCGATTAGGTATGGTTGACGCGAGCGAATGCCCTCCTACTTTTGGTGTTTCAGAAGATTTAGTGGTGGGTATTATTGCAGGTGGACAAAAAGCCATGTTTTATGCAGTTGAAAATGCAGAAGATGATACTGATCAAGCTTGGATTGATTTACAAGCACATAAAATAAGTGATTTAGATGTGGTAGTTGGTATTGCGGCAAGTGGCACTACACCCTATGTGATTGGCGGTTTAAAAAAATGTCAAGCGCAAGGTATTATTACTGGTAGTATTAGCTGTAATGCAAATAGCCCCATTTCCGCACATGCAAATTTCCCCATTGAAGTTGTAGTTGGCCCTGAATTTGTTACTGGAAGTACAAGAATGAAAAGTGGTACTGCGCAAAAAATGCTACTCAATATGATTTCCACCTCGGTGATGATAAAACTAGGTCGCATTAAAGGAAATAAAATGGTGAACATGCAATTGACCAATCAAAAATTATTTGATCGGGGTGTAAAGATGATCATGGATGAATTAAAAATAAATGATACCGCAAAAGCGGAACAGTTACTAAAAACTTATGGCTCAGTAAAAAAATCAATCGAAGCAGCTACTTTAGAAAATGAGATTAATTAGGAAAACTGATTTTCCCCATGGTTGTCGCCATCTTAGTTACATTTCCTCCCGCTAGTAATGGCGTTCCTGCAACCGCTTCGTTCCCAAGCAATGCAAATAAAATAGCCTCCTTCGCGTCAGGTAATATGCCTATTTCCATAGATGACTTTATAATTATAGTTGGAAGCAATTGTTGTAGATGTTCCATTAATAAATGATTGTGCATCCCTCCACCACTGATATACATGGTATAATTAAATTGATCCCCCACTACATTTTTTATGGCTTCACTAATGGTTTGGGCTGTAAAAATATTTAAAGTAGTAAGCACATCCTCATGGGATAACATGGTACCTAAGGCCATTTGTGCTTGTGTAATGTATTCAAGATTAAATAATTCTGGCCCAATGGTTTTAGGGAATGCTACCTTAAAAAATGAATCACTTTTTAATGATTGCAATAATGCTTCATTAATTTTTCCAGATTTTGCAATGACCCCATCTTTATCATACGCTAACCCATCAAAATATTTGCGCATATAGGCATCCATTAAAGTATTGCCAGGGCCCGTATCAGATGAAAACACTTGCGATAAACTACCACCAGCACTTAATAATGTAAAATTGGCGATGCCTCCAATATTTAATAAAATTCTATTTTCTGTTGCATGCGCACACAATAAATAATCGCCATACAAGGACAATGGCGCTCCCTCACCTCCTGCAGCAATATGCTTTTGTCTAAAATCACTTACCGTTATAATTCCAGTGGCTACTGCTATATGATCACCATCGCCTATTTGCAATGTAGCGGGACCAGATGCATCATTCGGATGTAAACTTTTGGGTGTATGATAAATAGTTTGACCATGACTTGCAATTAAATCAACATCCGTTGATTGCATCCCCCATTGTTTAAGTGCATCATTCACCATACTTGCATGTTGCAATGCCAACCATGGATTGAGTACACATAATTGTTCCAAGGAAACTGTTTTTTTAGAAAATACAGTTAGCAACTTTTCTTTCAAATCGGGCGCATAAGGCACCGTTATAAATTCATCCAATTTGACTTTGGTTGTATTCCCAGCACCAGTAATCGTACATAATGCGATATCCAATCCATCCAAGGAAGTGCCACTCATTAATCCGATCACCCGTCGGCTGGACTTATTGGCAATGTCATATAATTCTTGAATATTAGGATGCATAAACAGCTTTTGTGCAATTCATTAAAGATAGTAAATGCACTTGTAAAATGGCCGTTTCCCTAGGCAGCAATTAACAGCATTTTGCCAATTTTCCACAACCCACTAAATGCATTCAAATTCAATGGCTTATAGTGTAACTTTACCTTTAATAAATTAAAGCTATGCTTAAAGTGGGCGTGTTTGGTGTGGGGCATTTGGGTAAGTATCACCTAAATAATTGGAAGGAAATTCCCGAAGTAGAACTGATTGGCTTTTTCGACCCTAGTAATGAACATGCACATGAGGTTGAAAAAACCTATGGTCTTAAAAGATTCATGGATGAAGAAGCGCTTATTGCAGCCTGCGATATCATTGATGTAGTCACTCCTACCCATTTGCATTTCCCGGTTTGTGAAATGGCAATTAAAATGGGCAAGAATGTGTTTGTTGAAAAGCCAATGGCCAATACGATTGAAGAAGGCAAAACAATCGTAAACATGGTGAACGAAGCCAATGTAAAATTACAAGTGGGTCATGTTGAAAGATTTAATCCTGCATTTACTGCTTTAAAAGATTTGAACTTAAACCCACTTTTTATTGAAGTACACCGATTAGCACAATTTAATCCAAGAGGTACTGAGGTAAGTGTGATATTGGATTTAATGATTCACGATATTGATATTATTTTAAGCATTGTTAAAAGTGATGTAAAAAGTATTTCAGCAAGTGGCGTTGCTGTATTAACCGACACCCCTGATATTGCCAACGTGCGTATTGAATTTAACAATGGCTGTGTGGCTAATTTAACGAGCAGCAGAATTAGCATGAAAAAAATGCGCAAAATTAGATTGTTCCAAAAAGATGCTTATATCGGTATTGACTTTTTAGAAAAAAATACAGAAATCATTAAGTTGCAACAACCAGATGAAGCTGTAGCTTTCTCCTTTGATATTGAAACCCACCAAGGCACTAAAACTATATCCATCAACAACCCGGTAATTGAACAAGGCAATGCGATTAAAGCGGAGCTGAGTAGTTTTGTTCATGCAATTTTAAATGATGAAATACCTGTGGTGAGTGAAATTGATGGCTACTTGGCCATGGAAGTGGCACATCAAATTTTAGAAAAAATTGGTAAAAGCACTTCTAATATCAGTGAAAATTGGTCACCCGATTTAGCGCCAAGAGAGGATTTAGAATCAGAATAATCCCAAGGAAATGTTCGCAATAATTATAAGGAATATAGCAACTACCCTAGTCGCTTGGTTAGCACATAGGTCGCAATGGCTAAGTCCAAGGGTCTTGTAATTTTGATGTTTTCAAACTCCCCATCTACTAGAAACAAGGGTTGCCCACTGGCTTCAACCACATTTGCTTCGTCTGTAAAATTGGGTTGATATACTTGATCAAAAGCGGCTAATATAATTTCAGATTGAAAAGTTTGCGGCGTTTGTATCAGCATTACTTTTTCACGGTCAAACAAATGATGTTTTTCGTTTTCCATGATACGAACGGTGTCTGTTGAACTTACAGCGGGTATGGCAGAACCATTTTCAACTGCTTGTTGATAACATCTTTGCACTAGTGCTGGCGTTAACAAGCACCTAACTGCATCATGCACAAATACAATTGATTTTTCTTTGACTGCAGTTAATCCGTTTTTCACCGATTGAAAACGGGTTTCACCACCAGCGATAAATTGAATGGGATTTTTGGTTCTATTCTTTAATAGCTTTTTTCCTTCTTCAATATAACCTTCTGGTAATACCACCACTAAGCTGATATCATCAAATGCATTTACAAATTGATCAATGGTATGTAGTAATATGGACTTCCCTTCAATTTCTAAAAATTGCTTAGGCACCACCGATCCCATTCGCTGACCTGTGCCACCAGCTACTATTATGGCAATTTTATTAGAATACATGATTGATACTTGTTTCAAATTATTTCCTATTTGGTTAACAACTTTACAACTTCCGCTGCTAAATCTTTTTTATTAATAGGGGCAGTTCCTACTAACTCACAAACCATTCCGCCTGCAATATTGGAAATTTCTGCCGCTAATAACATATTTTTTGAACTCGCATACACCAATGAAGCTAATGCAATAACTGTATCCCCTGCGCCACTCACATCTGATATATTACGAATATGGGTAGGGATTAATTTTTGTTCCTTTCCATCTGAAAAATATACCCCATGTTCTGATAAAGTAATAAATGAAATTGCATTATGCAAATTTGTATTTAATGCAGTATGCACTTTATTCATATTTTGAACCGTGATATCACCAATCGTTATTTTTAAGCCTTCTTTTACTTCCTTTAAATTTGGTTTAAATAAAGTGCAATTTTTATAGGCTAAAAAGTTTTTTTGTTTTGGGTCAACGGCTGTTGGAATCCCTTTTGCATTAGAATAATCAATCACCGACGTGATGATATTAGGCGTCAACACCCCCTTATTATAATCTTCTAAAATGATTAAGGAAGGTTTTTCCGTATCTACGTATTTATAAAATCCAGCTAATAAAGCGGCTTCTTGTTCTGCGGTGATATCACTGGTATGCTCATGATCCAATCGCATCATTTGCTGATTACGGCCCATGATGCGCACTTTATTAGTGGTAACGCGTGTTGCACTTTCGTGTATATATGCAGTATTGATTCCTTCCTTATTTAACAAGCTGGATAATTCAATGCCTTCAGCATCCTTCCCAATGACTGAAAATAAGGTAGTTGGTGCGCCTAAGGCCCTAAGGTTTAAAGCGACGTTTGCGGCGCCTCCTACACGGGTTTCCTTGCGTTGCAAGGAAACAATAGGCACGGGCGCTTCAGGCGAAATACGATCCACAACTCCCCACCAATAGGTATCCAACATAATATCGCCTACTACCCCAATTTTTGTTGTGGTAAAGGAGGTTAACAAACTATCAATATCATTAACACTGATCATACAACTATGCCTTTTTTTTATTGCTTAAAGCCATATAATACAAAGGTAACCCCAAAAGCGTAATGCCCAAACCCCATAAGGAATACTTAGGCTGTGCATATACCAATCCTATACAAAATACACTTGCCATCACAATATAAATAATTGGTAAAACAGGATAGCCGATGGCTTTATAAGGCCTAGGTAAATTGGGCTTCATTTTCCTTAAAATAAATACACCTACAATAGTAAGGATATAAAATAGTACCCCTACAAATGAAACCATAGTTAACAAATCGCCATACTTGCCACTTAAACACAAAATAGATGCCACCAATGCCTGTATCCATAAACCATAAGCAGGAACTTCATTTTTATTTAACTCCCCTGTTTTCTTAAAAAACAAGCCATCCTTAGCCATCGTATAATATACCCTTGACCCTGTTAATATTAATCCATTATTACAACCAAAAGTAGATATCATAATCATCACTGCAATTACGATGGTGCCAATATTACCCATCACCTTATTCGCAGCTGCAATAGCAACGCGATCATTCTCCGCAAAAGCAATTTCATTTAATGGTAGTACATGTAAGTACATTAGATTAGTACTAATATAAATAAGCGTTACAATCGAGGTTCCTAAAAACAAACTCAATCCAATATTACGTTGTGGGTTTTTAATTTCCCCTGCTATAAATGTTACGGTGTTCCATGAATCACTACTAAAAATTGATCCCACCATCGCAGCTGACATCAATCCAATTAAAGCAGTGCCACCCACGGGTAACCAACTATTCGTAACTGCACCATCCAATGCAGTGGTCACCACATTAGTTTGTGCACTAAAAGTATTCATCCAGTTTTCATTCCAATAACTGTGCTCTGTAAACAAAAAACCTACAAGCACTAATCCAAATAAGGAAATGAGTTTGGTGAATGTAAATGTATTTTGAATTATTTTCCCTTCCTTCACTCCTCTTGTATTGGTATAAGTCAAAAATATAATCAAACAAATAGCTAATACTTGCGCAGCAGAAATTTTAATAAATCCCAAATCAGCGATAATATTACTTTCTCCTACGCTTGGTATTAAATAAGCCGTAAACTTACTAAAAGCAACTGCTACGGCAGCAATCGTTGCGGTTTGTATCACCGAGAAAAAGCTCCAACCATATAAAAATCCTACGAGTGGATTATAAGCTTTTTGCAAGTATACATATTGCCCTCCCGCTTTTGGATACATCGCACTTAACTCACCATAACTTAACGCTGCGGTGATGGTCATAAAACCAGTCAACAACCAAGCCACGATCAACCATCCGGCTGATCCTACATTTCGGGTGATATCCGCACTTACAATAAAAATACCAGACCCAATCATACTACCCGCCACAATCATGGTCGCATCTAATGCGCCTAATCTTGGTTTAAATTCAGAAGTTTCTGTTGTTGACATATTATTTGATTGTGTATGTAATTAAAAATCCTTCCCGTTGATTTGGGAAGGATTTATTTAAATTATTTATTTGATTTATGTTCCGAATTTAGCCCCTTAATAATATCCGAACTGATATCATACGCCGTATCCTTATAATACATCAAATCAGGATTACTTGAAAATATATAAGCAAAATCCTTATTCTTATTATATTTTTCTAAAAATTGCTCGATTCTTTTTTTAACCTCTTGTAATCTTTTAAAACTTTCCTCTTGTAACTCTTGAGATAATTGTTGTTCCTTATTGGAGTAATTTTTTTCAAGCTGTGCTAACTCTTGTTGACTATTAGCCACTTCTGCTTGCGATAAGTAACGACCATTTTTTTGTAGCTCCTGGTATTTAGCTGTAAAAGCATTTTTCAAACCTGCTAACTGCTTTGTATTTTCCATGTCCTTCACTTGTAACGCTGATTTTACTTCCTGAAAAAAGGCATAACTATTTTGAATAGAATCAATTTCAAAATAAGCCACTTTCGTTCCAGCACCATTTAATGCTGTTGACTTAATTGGAATATTAGCACTATTAAAATGCAATACATATAATACAATAACAGCGATTGCTAATACCCCATTGACTACCCAGTTGATTGACTTCATTATTCAATTTGTTTAATGTAATATACGGCAATTAACAATTGCCCTACCCTATAAAAATAAGGAAAAACGGAGGGATAAAAAATAAAAAAAGGTGGGAAATATCGCTACTTCCTACCTTTTTACAAAAATCTATACTAAATGTTATTCCTCTTCATCAAAGCTAATCGCTTCACGTGCAGTGGCTAATACTTCATACTCTTCCTTGCTACCTACGATCAATTTCTCGAATTCTTTTTGACCAGTACCTGCAGGGATTAGATGACCTGTAATAACGTTTTCTTTTAAGCCTGACATCAAGTCCACTTTACCTTGTATTGCCGCTTGGCTTAATACCTTGGTCGTTTCTTGGAATGATGCAGCAGAAATCCAGCTTTGAACACCTAAAGATGCTTTTGTAATACCTAATAATACTGGACGCGCTGTTGCAGGTTTTGCATCACGCACTTCTACTACTTTTTTATCTGCACGACGTAAAATTGAATTTTCTTCTCTCAATTCACGTAAAGTAACTATTTGACCCGCTTTTAATGTTGCGCTATCGCCTGATTCAGTAACTACTTTCTTATCGTAGATACGATCGTTTTCTTGAATAAAGTCATAACGATCTTCTAAGTCCTCCTCTAAGAATTTAGTATCACCAGCATCAACGATTTCTACTTTCTTCATCATTTGACGAACAATAACTTCAATATGCTTATCATTAAGTTTCACCCCTTGTAAACGATAAACCTCTTGAATTTCATTCACCACATATTCTTGTACTGCAAATGGACCTCTGATTGCTAAAATATCAGCAGGTGCAATTTGACCATCAGATAATGGAGAACCAGCTTTTACGAAATCGCTGTCTTGTACTAAAATTTGACGCGTTAATGGTACTAAATATTTCTTAACCATGCCATCTTTAGATTCAACAACAATTTCTCTATTACCACGCTTGATATTACCAAATGCAACAATACCATCAATCTCACACACAATCGCAGGGTTACCTGGATTACGCGCTTCAAATAATTCAGTTACACGAGGTAAACCTCCAGTAATATCTTTTAATTTTCCTAATACTCTCGGAATTTTAACTAGTACATGTCCGGCTTTAACTTCAATTCCCTCTTCGATAATGATGTGAGAACCTACTGGTAAGTTGTACATTTTATTATCCTTCACACCTTCTAATATGATGGTTGGAATTCTTGTTTTATCCTTAGATTCAATAACCACTTTTTCACGGTGACCTGTTTGCTCATCCGCTTCATCGCGATACGTAAATCCTTCCGTGATATTCTCAAATTTAATTTTACCATTTTGTTCAGCAACAACCACATTGTTAAATGGATCCCATGTACAAATCACATCTCCTTTTTTAACTTGTGCGCCATCTTTAACAGCTAAAAAAGCACCATAAGGAACGTTATTTGTAATCATCAAACGATCGTTCTTAACATCCATGATTCTTACCTCACCGGTACGACCAATAACCACTTTAACTTTGTTGCCCTCGTTGTTAATAGTGTCTACTGTTCTTAAACCATCAAATTGAATAGTACCATCAAACTTAGCGTTTAATGCAGATTCAACAGAAGATGATCCCGCAACTCCACCCACGTGGAAAGTACGTAATGTTAACTGTGTACCAGGCTCTCCAATTGATTGTGCAGCAATAATACCCACTGCATCTCCTCTTTGTGTAACATAACCAGTAGCTAAGTTTCTACCATAACAGCTAACACATACACCACGCTTGCTTTCGCAAGTTAATACCGAACGGATTTCAACTGATTCAATACCAGCATCTTCGATAGCACGTGCAACATCAATCATAATTTCTTCACCAGCACCCACCATTAATTCATTAGTGAATGGGTTGAATACATCATGTAATGAAGTACGACCTTCAAGTCTGTCTGCCAATGGTTCAATGACATCCTCATTATCTTTTAATGCACTCGTTGCAATTCCACGCAATGTGCCACAATCTTCTTCTGAAATAACCACATCTTGAGATACATCCACCAAACGACGTGTTAAGTAACCAGCATCCGCTGTTTTCAATGCAGTATCGGCCAAACCTTTACGTGCTCCGTGCGTTGAGATGAAATAATCCAATACGTTCAATCCACCTTTAAAGTTAGATAAGATTGGGTTTTCAATAACCTCAGATCCTGAGCTACCACTCTTACGAGGTTTCGCCATCAATCCACGAATACCTACTAACTGCTTCACCTGTGTTTTACTACCTCTCGCACCTGAATCCAACATCATGTAAACAGAGTTGAATCCTTGTTTGTCGATCGCCATTTCACGAATTAATGTTTCAGTGATACGCGTATCCACACGGCTCCAGATATCAATAACTTGGTTATAACGCTCGTTGTTGGTAATTAAACCCATGTTATAGTTTTCCCAAACTTCTTCTACTTCAATTTTAGCCCCATCCAATAATGATTGTCTTGTTAAAGGAACAACTAAGTCGTTCACGTTAAAGGACAAACCACCGCGGAAGGCCATTTGAAATCCTAATGTTTTAATATCATCCAAGAATTTAGCGGTCGTAGGAACATCCGTGATTTTAATAATGTCACCGATAATTTCTCTTAAACTTTTCTTAGTTAATAATTGATTTACAAATCCTACTGCTTTTGGTGCGTGTTGATTAAACATGACACGACCTACTGTAGTTTCAATTAATTTATTCACCAATACCCCGTTTTCACGTATGTTGGTTTTTACTTTAATATTTGCATGTAAATCAACTTTGTTTTCATTATATGCAATGATCACCTCGTCTAAATTATAGAACGCTTTACCTTGACCTTTGATGGTTTCAGTTTCGTTGCTAATTTTTCCTTTAGTGATATAATACAATCCCAATACCATGTCCTGAGAAGGAAGGGTGATTGGTGTACCATTTTGCGGGTTCAAGATGTTATGCGAAGACAACATCAATAATTGCGTTTCTAATATAGATGCATGGCTTAAAGGTACATGCACCGCCATTTGGTCACCATCGAAATCGGCGTTGAACGCTGAGGTAACTAATGGGTGTAATTGAATGGCTTTACCTTCCACCAATTTAGGTTGGAAAGCTTGGATGGATAAACGGTGCAATGTTGGGGCACGGTTTAACATCACAGGATGTCCTTTCAATATATTTTCTAAGATATCCCAAATGAGGGCTTCTTTTTTATCTACTAATTTCTTAGCGGACTTCACCGTTTTAACGATACCTCTTTCAATTAATTTACGAATAATAAATGGCTTAAATAATTCAGCAGCCATATCCTTTGGTAATCCACACTCATGCATTTTTAAATCTGGTCCTACCACGATTACAGAACGACCAGAATAATCCACACGCTTACCTAATAAGTTTTGACGGAAACGACCTTGCTTACCTTTTAATACATCAGATAATGATTTTAACGCACGACCACCTTCTGCTTTAACGGCATTAGATTTACGAGAGTTATCGAATAATGAATCGATCGCCTCTTGTAACATACGTTTTTCATTACGTAAGATAACTTCAGGTGCTTTAATTTCTAACAAACGCTTTAAACGGTTGTTACGAATAATAACACGACGATATAAGTCATTCAAATCAGAACTTGCAAAACGGCCGCCATCCAATGGCACTAGTGGACGTAATTCAGATGGAATAACTGGAATATATTTCATCACCATCCACTCTGGTTGGTTCGTGATATGTGTTTTTGCTTCACGGAATGATTCAACCACACTCAAACGCTTTAAAGCATCTGCTTTTCTTTGTTGAGATGTTTCGTTCGCAGCTGCATTACGCAAAGAGAAACTTAATTCATCTAAGTCTAATAAACCTAATAAATCATGGACTGCATCCGCACCCATTTTTGCAACGAACTTTTGAGGATCTTCATCAGGTAAGTATTGATTTTCCTTTGGTAAAGTATCTAATAAATCAAGATACTCTTCCTCATTTAATAAATCAGCCACTTTTAAATTATCCTTAATACCTGGTTGAATAACTACATAACGCTCATAATAAATGATGGTTTCTAATTTCTTAGAACTCATTCCTAATAAGTATCCAATTTTATTTGGCAAACTTTTAAAATACCAGATGTGCACGACAGGTACCACTAATTTAATGTGACCCATACGCTCACGACGCACTTTTTTCTCGGTTACTTCAACACCACAACGATCACAAACAATACCCTTATAACGGATACGCTTATATTTTCCACAAGCACACTCATAATCCTTTACTGGACCAAAGATACGCTCACAGAAAAGACCATCTCTTTCTGGTTTGTAAGTACGATAATTAATGGTTTCAGGTTTTATAACTTCACCAAAGCTTCTTTCTAAGATACTGTCTGGAGATGCCAAACTAATGGTGATCTGTGAAAAAGCAGGACGTTGTCTATTCTCTTTTTTGAATGCCATATTTTTTATTCATTTAGTCCCGGTTTTTATCCCGGTACATTTTTAAGAATGTGGTGTTAATCGATTGAATTTTTATTTTACTAAATATTCAATTGGGTATTAATCAAATTTTAAATCTAATCCTAATCCTCTCAACTCATGTACTAATACATTGAATGATTCAGGAATACCCGCTTTAGGGATATTTTCTCCTTTAACAATCGCTTCATATGTTTTGGCACGGCCAATGATATCATCAGATTTAAGTGTCAACAATTCCTGTAAGATGTTCGCTGCACCATATGCTTCCAATGCCCAAACCTCCATCTCTCCGAAACGTTGTCCACCAAACTGCGCTTTACCACCTAACGGCTGTTGTGTGATTAAGCTGTATGGTCCGATACTACGCGCATGCATTTTATCATCCACCATGTGGTGTAACTTAATCATATAGATAATACCTACTGATGTTTTTTGGTGGAAACGATCTCCCGTTTCTCCATCATATAAATAAGTATGCCCGTTATGAGGAATATTTGCTTTAACACATAGGTCTTCAATTTCAGTAGTGCTCGCGCCATCAAAAATCGGTGTTGCAAATTTTACGCCTAATTTTTTACCAGTCCAGCCTAAAATGGTTTCATAGATTTGACCTAAGTTCATACGAGAAGGTACCCCTAATGGATTCAATACAATATCCACTGGTGTTCCATCTTCCATGAATGGCATATCCTCATGACGCACAATCTTAGCAACAATACCTTTGTTACCATGACGGCCCGCCATTTTATCACCCACTTTTAATTTACGCTTAACAGCTAAATAAACTTTAGCTAATTTCAACACCCCTGCTGGTAATTCATCACCAATAGAAATGTTGAACTTCTCACGCTTGTAACGACCTAATTCTTCATTATATTTAATGCTATAATTATGCAATAAAGTGTTTACTAAATCATCTACTTTTTTATCGCCCGTCCATCCTAATGGATTTACGTTTTGATAATCAATAGGTGCTAAATTTTTAGGATTGAACTTGCTTCCTTTTGGAATTAATGTTTCACCAAAGTTGTTAACCACACCAGGCGTAACTTGATCCTTCAATAAAGTTTGTAATTTTTCAACTAACAATTCCTTTAAAGAAATATCATTTTGCTCGTGTACTTTTTCAACTTTATCTAACAATGCTTTTTCAAACACTTTACCACTCTTATCTTTTTTAGCGCGTTGGAATAATTTTTTATCAATCACCACACCCTCAGTTCCATTAGGTGCTTTTAAAGAAGCATCTTTTGCATCACCTGCTTTGTCACCAAAGATGGCACGCAAAAGTTTTTCTTCTGGTGTAGGATCTGATTCACCTTTAGGTGTAATCTTACCAATTAAAATATCACCTTCTTTAATCGTAGCACCAATTCTGATGATACCATGCTCATCTAAATCTTTAGTAGCTTCTTCAGAAACGTTAGGGATATCTGGTGTTAATTCTTCTTCCCCTAATTTAGTATCGCGTACTTCTAATTCATATTCATCGATGTGAACAGAAGTAAATAAATCTTCGCGAACAACTTTTTCACTAATTACAATCGCATCCTCAAAGTTGTAACCTTTCCATGGCATGAACGCCACTTGTAAGTTACGACCCAATGCAACTTCACCATCTTTAGTCGCATAACCTTCCGTTAAGAAATCACCTTTTTTCACCTTTTGTCCTTTTTTAACAGCAGGACGCAAATTGATACAAGTAGATTGGTTGGTTTTGATGAACTTAGTTAATTTATAAATAATTAAGTCCTCATTAAAGCTAACTAAACGATCCATTTCATTTCTGCTGTAACGAACATGAATTTCATTCGCATCCACAAATTCAATGACGCCATCGCCATCAGAATGTAATTGAATACGCGCATCACGTGCCGCCTTCCCTTCCAAACCAGTTCCAACAATTGGAACTTCTGGACGAATTAACGGTACCGCTTGACGTTGCATGTTTGATCCCATCAACGCACGGTTCGCATCATCATGCTCTAAGAAAGGAATTAAAGATGCACTCAAACCAACAATCTGATTTGGCGCCACATCCATAAATTCAACTTCTTCCTTATCTAATATTGGAAAATCACCTGTATCACGAGATACAACTTTGTCTTCAGCAAACTCACCCTTCTCAGTTAGGTTTGTATTAGACTGCGCGATTTTTTTATTTTCTTCTTCCTCAGCACTTAAGTAACTCAAGTTCTTCATGTTCACTTTACCATTTTCAACTTTACGGTAAGGTGTTTGAATGAAGCCCATGTCATTGATTTTTGCGTGTACACACAAAGTAGAAATCAAACCAATGTTGGGTCCTTCTGGAGTTTCAATCGTACATAAACGACCGTAGTGAGAATAGTGAACGTCACGAACCTCGAAACCTGCACGCTCACGACTTAAACCACCGGGTCCTAATGCGGAGATACGACGCTTATGCGTGATCTCACTTAATGGATTTGTTTGGTCTAAGAATTGTGATAACTGTGAAGTACCGAAGAACGAATTAATAACAGAAGATAAAGTACGTGCATTGATCAAATCAACTGGTGTAAATACCTCATTGTCACGAACGTTCATACGCTCACGAATAGTACGCGCCATACGCGCTAAACCTACTCCGAACTGCGCATACAATTGCTCACCAACTGTACGAACACGACGATTACTTAAATGATCAATATCGTCCACCTCTGCTTTACCATTGGTTAAACGAACTAAATATTTAACAATCTCGATAATATCGTTTTTAGTTAATACCTTTTTTTGGAAACCTAAATCGCGGCCTAATTTTTTATTGATTTTGTAACGACCTACTTCTCCTAAATCATAACGCTTATCAGAGAAGAATAATTTATCAATAATACCACGTGCTGTTTCATTATCTGGAGCATCCGCACCTCTTAATTGACGGTAAATATGTTGTACCGCTTCCAACTCAGAGTTTGAGGTATCCTTATTCAATGTGTTGTAGATGATTGCATAATCACCACCCACATCTTCTTTTTGAATGAAAACGCTTTTTGCGCCCATTTCAACAATTAGATTTACTGAATCTTGGTCAAGTACAGTATCACGCTCTAAAATAATTTCATTACGTTCGATACTTACTACCTCACCTGTATCTTCATCCACGAAATCTTCAACCCATGTTCTTAAAACACGCGCAGCTAATTTGCGACCAATTTGATTTGCTAAAGTTTTTTTATCTGCTTTAACTTCATCCGCCATTCCGAATAATTCCAAGATGTCCTTGTCTGTTTCAAAACCAATAGAACGTAACAATGTTGTTACAGGGAATTTTTTCTTACGGTCGATGTAAGCATACATGACGTTGTTGATATCAGTAGCAAATTCCATCCATGCTCCTTTGAAAGGAATTACACGAGCAGAATATATTTTAGTTCCGTTAGGATGTGTTGATTGTCCAAAGAAGACACCTGGTGAACGATGCAATTGAGAAACCACTACACGCTCAGCACCATTAATTACAAAGGTTCCGCGCGGTGTCATGTAAGGAATGTTTCCTAAGAATACATCCTGTACGATGGTTTGGAAATCAACGTGCTCTTCGTCATTACAACTTAAACGCAATTTTGCTTTTAAAGGCACCGCGTAAGTTAAACCACGTTCCATACACTCATCAATAGTGTAGCGTGGGGGATCGATAAAATAATCCAAAAATTCTAAAACGAAAATGTTACGCGTGTCAGTGATAGGAAAATTTTCCTTAAACACACGGAACAAACCTTCCACATTTCTGCGATCAGGTGTTGTTTCTAATTGAAAGAATTCTTTGAAAGATTCTAACTGAATGTCAAGTAAGTCTGGTGCTTCGGCAACATGTTTGATTTTACCAAAGTTGACTCTGTTGTTCAAGTTTGTTGTAGACATACGGTATAAACCAGGTTTTATTGAAATATAATTTTTGGGGAGAATTATTCTCAAGTATAAAATAGAAAATACTACAACTCGTTGCCGAACTGTAATAACACTATACTACACGCCCAAAATAAAGGATTGCAAAGTTAAGGAATGGCGAGGACTTTTAAAAACAAATTTTGTACCAAAAGCCTTGATTTCGAGGATTTTTTGAGAAAAAATGCCAAAATAAGCAATTTTGACATATTTTATTTTTTATAATTTGTATATAATTGTTATATAATTAATAAAAATATAAACAATATATTTAATATATTCCCTCCTACCTACCCCCTTTGGCGAAGCTTAAGGTTTATTTAACAATCGGGCAAAATGCACATACAAAAAACCCTGACGCGATTACTCGTGTCAGGGTTATATTTTTAGGACCTAAGTCGCGTAAATTACTTTACTTCAACTTCAGCACCTGCTTCTTTCAATTTGCCAGCGATTTCATCAGCTTCTGCTCTTGAAACGCCTTCTTTGATCGCTTTTGGAGCGCCATCAACTAAATCTTTAGCTTCTTTCAAGCCAAGACCTGTTAAATCTTTAACGATTTTAACTACGTTCAATTTGCTAGCACCTGCTGATGTTAAGATAACATCAAAAGCCGTTTTTTCAGCTGCTGCTTCAGCACCACCACCTGCTGCTACAACGACTGCTGCTGCTGGTTCGATACCGTAGTCCGCTTTTAAAACGTCTGCTAACTCTTGTACTTCTTTCACTGTTAAGCCTACTAATTGTTCGGCTATTTTTTTTACGTCTGCCATGTTGTTTCAATTTTTTCCGCTTTCAAAGCATATGCTCCAGCGGAAGGTTTAAAAAAATTATGTTAACAATATAAAAACAGAAACTCATTCGAGCCCTCTGTATTTAAAATTCTTATTGGGAAGCTCGCTTATTCAGCTGCTGCTTCCGGTGCTGCTTCTGCTGCAGGCGCTTCAGCTACTGGAGCTTCTGCTGGTGCTGCTACTTCTTCCACTGCAACTTCTACTGCCGCCGCAACAACTTCTGTTTCGGTTTTAGTTGAACCATTCTCAGCGTGGTTTAATAAAGCAGCAATTACGCGCTTAGCTGGAGATTGTAATAATCCAATCACCTCGCCAATTAATTCATTCTTCGTCTTAATGTTAGTTAATGCTACTAATGAATTATCGCCTACAAAAATGTCACCATTAATGAAAGCTGCTTTTAAAGTAGGTCTGTCACAATTATTTACTTTTCTGAAAGCGCTAATGATCACAGCTGGATCCTTTGGATTTTCAGAAAACATTAATGCAGTTACATTGTTTAATGAATCAAACAAACCTGCATACTTCTCGCTGTCCAAACTTTCTAATGCTTTACGGATTAAAGTGTTTTTAGCCACTTTCATTTCTACTTGCTTATTAAAACAAGTACGACGTAAATTAGAAATTTGTTCTACGCTCAAAGATTTTGTATCTGTGATATAGAAGTTATTATATTGATTAAACTTTTCTTTTAAAAGTACAATCACTTCATTTTTTTGATCTTTGGTCATAACTAATTTTATTTTGTTACCCGGGTCAATTCCTTACGGATCACCAGGATTAGTTCATTAATGATTTTGTTTCCACCGAAATACCTGGGCTCATTGTTGAAGCCATGCTCACCCCTTTCAAATAAGTACCTTTTGAAGAAGATGGTTTTAATTTGATAATCGTATTCAATAATTCAGAACTGTTTTCTGAAATTTTTTCTGCAGAAAAAGATACGCGACCTATTGAAGCATGCACGATACCTGCTTTATCAACTTTAAACGCAATCTTACCGCCTTTAACTTCATTCACTGCTGCAGCAACATCATTTGTTACTGTACCAGTTTTTGGGTTTGGCATTAAGTTACGTGGTCCTAAAACCTTTCCTAATTTACCAATTTTTGGCATTACAGCTGGTGTTGCGATGATTACATCTATATCTACCCAACCGCCTTCAATTTTGGTAACAAACTCATCTAAACCAACATAATCAGCACCTGCTTCACGAGCAGCCGCTTCCTTATCTGGTGTACATAATACCAATACTTTTTTAGTACGACCTGTTCCATGAGGAAGAGATACGGTACCACGCACTTGTTGATCCGCTTTTTTAGGATCTACACCTAAACGAATGTGTAAATCAACAGAGCTATCGAATTTTGTGCAATTAATTTCTTTTACAAGTGTAGAAGCATCTTTAAGGGAATAAAATTTATTCTTATCCACCTTCGCTACCGCAACTTTTCTTTTTTTAGTCAATGACATGTTCATTAATATTTGTGGTGAATAAAATTAGTTTTCCCAAGGTGCTTTACCGTCAACAGTAATACCCATTGAGCGCGCTGTTCCAGCAACCATGTTCATTGCACTGTTTAAAGTGAAGGCATTTAAATCCTCCATTTTATCTTTTGCAATAACTTCAACTTGCGCCCAAGTAACTTTACCTACTTTGTCGCGATTACTTTCTTTAGAACCTTTTTGAATTTTTGCAGCTTCCATTAATTGAACTGGAGCTGGTGCAGTTTTGATAACGAAGTCAAAAGACTTATCGGTATAAACTGTAATTAAAACAGGAACCACTTTTCCTTGTTTGTCTTGAGTTCTAGCATTGAATTGCTTACAGAACTCCATAATGTTCACCCCTTTTGAACCCAGGGCTGGACCTACTGGAGGCGCAGGATTGGCTTGACCACCTTTCACCTGCAGCTTTACGTAGCCGGAGATTTCTTTTGCCATTTTTTTATGTTTTTTTGGTTAAGCGTATCGTCAATTGGACGACACTCCCAAATACCCACACTTCGAAAAGTGTAAATTGGAGGGCGAAAATACGAGAATATTGGGATTTGGCCAAAAAAAATCCCCCCAAATTGCTTTGAGGGGACCTTTTTACCTTTTTCCTTCTAACTCAGTTTCTCTACCTGCATGTAATTTAATTCCACTGGGGTAGATCGACCGAATATTTTCACGGTCACTTTCAATTTCTTCTTTTCTTCATTCACCTCTTCTATGACACCATTGAAGTCATTGAAAGGTCCCTCAATTATTCTTACAGTTTCACCCAAAATGAATGGCTCGCTGATAGAACCACCTAAGTCGTTCATCTCATCCACCTTACCTAACATTTTGTTTACTTCTGATTTTCTTAAAGATATAATATTGCCTTTTGAACCTTTTCCGTCAGTTAAAAAGTGCATTACATTATTAATGTTACTGATGTGCATTACAATATCATCCGCCAAACGCCCGCTGCCATTGGCATCCACCACTTCCATCATAACATAACCTGGGAAATAGTTTTTTTCACGCATTACTTTTTTACCATTTTGCACTTTGTACACTTTCTCCATGGGAAGAAAAATTTGCTTAATGATGTTTTGCCAGTTATTGCGAAGAATATCTTTATCAAGGTATTCCTTAATCTTTTTTTCCTTTCCACTAACCACACGAAACACAAACCATTTTGTTTCTGGTGCAGCTTTCGTAGCAGGTGTAACGGGTGTATCTAATATTTCTGTTTCCATGGGTTACTTAAATAATGAGTAAATCAACTTTAGTAATTGATTGCTTGAAAAATCCATTAACCATACTAAAGTGGTTATGATTAAAGTTCCTACCAACACGATGACCGTACTTTGTTGTAGGTTGGTCCATGTAGGCCAAGTAACTTTTTCCTGTAATTCCAAGTAACTTTCCTTGAAATAGTTGGCGATTTTATTCATAACTAGACAGTTTATATTTATATTTTATTCTCAAATTTTGCTCAATATACCAATTCTTCCACAATTCATTCGCACGGGCACTAGGATTCGAACCCAGATCAAAGGTTTTGGAGACCCGTATGCTACCGTTGCACCATGCCCGTATGAACCAAAAGTCTCTGGCAAAAGCAATCGCTTATACCAAAGACTTTCAGTTATTATGTTTAGTTAAATTACTTAACGATCTCAGTAACTTGACCAGCTCCTACAGTTCTTCCACCCTCACGGATAGCGAACTTCAATCCTTTTTCCATAGCGATAGGTTGGATCAATTTAACACTGATACTAACGTTATCACCTGGCATAACCATCTCAGTTCCTTCTGGTAAAGAACACTCTCCAGTTACATCCGTAGTACGGAAGTAGAATTGAGGACGGTATTTATTAAAGAATGGAGTATGACGTCCACCTTCTTCTTTTGATAATACATAAATCTCAGCTTTGAAATCAGTATGCGGTGTAATTGTTTTTGGTGCACAAATTACCATACCACGACGGATATCTTTTTTCTCAATACCGCGTAATAATATACCTGCGTTATCACCAGCTTGACCTTGATCCAATAATTTTTTGAACATCTCAACTCCAGTTACGGTTGAGCTCATTGGCGCATCCATCAAACCTACGATTTCTACAGCCTCACCTACTTTAACAATACCACGCTCAATACGACCTGTAGCAACTGTTCCACGACCAGTGATCGAGAAAACGTCCTCAACAGACATCAAGAATGGTTGGTCAATAGGACGAGGAGGCAAAGGAATATAAGTATCTACTGCGTTCATTAATTCTGTTACAGCATCTAACCATTTTTGATCTCCAGATAATGCTCCTGTAGCTGATCCACGGATTACTGGTGTTTTTTCACCATCAAAACCGTAAGAAGTTAATAAATCACGAACTTCCATTTCAACTAAGTCTAATAATTCAGGATCATCGACTAAGTCAACTTTGTTCATGAATACTACGATTTGAGGAACACCTACCTGACGTGCCAACAAGATGTGCTCTTTAGTTTGAGGCATAGGACCATCCGTAGCCGCAACTACAAGAATAGCGCCATCCATTTGAGCAGCACCAGTGATCATGTTTTTAACATAATCCGCGTGACCTGGACAGTCAACGTGTGCATAGTGACGTGTGTCAGTTTGATATTCTACGTGTGCAGTATTGATAGTGATACCACGCTCTTTTTCTTCTGGCGCACCATCAATTTCATCGTAGTTTTTCTTTGCTGCTAAACCTCTTTTAGATAATACATCTGTGATGGCTGCAGTTAACGTTGTTTTACCATGGTCAACGTGGCCAATAGTTCCAACGTTTACGTGGGGTTTCTCCCTCTTAAAGGTCTCTTTGGACATCTTTATTTGTTTTTATGTTATTTTTATAATTGCCGTTAATAGACCACCGAGTCCATCAACCATAGCTTTCAAAATTAAATCAACCATCTCACACCACCTAGTTCTATTCACTATTTCTTACGCCACAACTAGTTTTTCTCTGTTTTGAGCCGTTGATGAGAATCGAACTCACGACCTCTTCCTTACCAAGGAAGTGCTCTACCACTGAGCCACAACGGCGCTAAGCATACCGACTTTCCCCTCGTTCCCATCAACTAATCCAATTGGAGCGGGAGACCAGGCTCGAACTGGCCACCTATAGCTTGGAAGGCTATCGCTCTACCAAATGAGCTACTCCCGCATTTTCTCCTTTCTAAAAGAACTAAAACTTGATGTGTTCTGCCCTTTTAACAAGGTTGTAAATTACAACAAATTTTGTGGGCAGAGTAGGGTTCGAACCTACGTACTCGTGAGAGAACAGATTTACAGTCTGTCGCCTTTAACCACTCGGCCATCTGCCCCTGTTTTATTGCACACCCAATTTGAGCCGGAAATGGGACTCGAACCCGCGACCTGCTGATTACAAATCAGCTGCTCTACCAACTGAGCTATTCCGGCAAGTCATAAAAGAACGATCCCCAATTTTTGGGATGGCAAAGGTAATGGAATTCTTTATTTATCAAAATTTTAGGGCAATATTTTATCCCAAAAGCAAGGTAAAAATCAAAATAATATCAAATTCAGGGCTGTAATTGGTTAAATCGAACAAAATTGGAAAACAAAAAAGCCCATTGTCTCTTTAAAAAATGAAACAATGGGCTACGAAACTTGCTTGAAAATTTTATGATTAAGCGGCGATTCGCTCCTTTTTCTTTTTTAATTGATTGGTAATGGAATCAAATGCATGATCAAATGCTGTTTGAAAACTGGTGGCACTTGCTTTTACAAAGCAATCTTGCTTGGGTATATGAATTTTTATCTCAACTACTTTTTCTTTAATTGTATGTGCCAAACTTTCCAATTTTAAATACACTTCCACCTTGGTGATTCGATCATGAAATGTTTCTAATTTGTCTAATTTTTTTTGTACGAATTCTAACAACTTTTTGTCTGCATCAAAATGCACTGTTTGAATACTAATGTTCATAAAATAATAATTTAAAAATGATAAATTAAAAGAACTGATCAGGCAATTATTACATTTTCGCCTGCAATAGTAAGTTACCACTTTTAATAATAATTTTCAAGTAAAAAAAGGATTTAAGAAAACTTTAGGATTCGGTATGATGAATGTCATACGCGCCAACATGAATCAATGAGTTAGGTTAGGCTTTGGGATGCGCTTTGGCAAAAACCTCTTTTAATTTTTCAATGGTATTATGTGTGTAAACCTGTGTTGCTGCCAAGCTGCTGTGTCCTAGCAATTCCTTAACTGCATTTAAATCGGCGCCATTATTCATCAGATGCGTTGCAAAACTGTGTCGCAAAACATGGGGACTCTTTTTTTGTAATGTAGTCACCTGTGATAAATAAAATTTTACAAAAGTATATACGGCTCTGGGTTGTAAGGGTTTCCCCTTTTCTGTCACAAATAAATTAGGTACCCCTTGCGCTTCGTCCGGTTTTTGTTGTATGTATTTTTTTAATTCCAATGCCAATTCTGCACTAATAGGAAGTATGCGTTCCTTATTTCCTTTTCCTAAAACTTTGATTTGTTTTTTTCCTAGATCAACATTGTTTTGTTTGCACTGTATTAACTCACTTAAACGCATGCCTGTGGCATAAAATAATTGAATCACCATTTTTTCAGTAAAGCCCTTCCACCCTTCTGCAAATGATAAATTCAGCAATAATTGTTCAATATCATTTTCGGCAACAAAGGCTGGCAAACGCTTACTAATTTTAGGACTCGTTACTGTTTCCATGGGGCTTTTAGTTAATGCCCCCTTTTGTATCTGAAATTTGAAAAAGGATTTTAAGGAAGATATTTTTCGATTCAGGGATTTGCCTGTTAATTCGGCTTCCTTTAGGGATGCTAACCATGTGCGCACCATGATACCAGACACTTGCTCCAACTCAAATTTGTCATATTGGGATTCAATGAAGTCGAAAAATTGGATAAGGTCATTGGTATAAGCTGTTATCGTATGCACAGAATACCTTTTTTCAAACTGTAGGTAGCTTAAAAAGGCATTTAATGGCGTATAACGGGTATGTAATGACATAAAAAAAGTAGCCTAAAGTTAGGAAACTTTTAGGCTACTTGAATAATATATAAAAGGAAGGCTTTGGCTTATCCTTCGATTTTTCCGCTGAAAATTTGTTGCTTGTAAACAGCTTTCAATACTTCGAAACGACGTTGTACTGATGGCTTTACATAAGCTTGACGCGCACGTAACTTTAATAAAGTTTTACTTTTTTCAAACTTCTTTTTGTACTTCTTAAGCGCTTTGTCAATGTTCTCGCAATCTTTTGAATCTATAATTAACATAATATATACCTCCTCAGGCGTTTTTTAAAAAAATAAAATTTGATTTTCATAGCCTTATATTTTATTAAAGGCAAATGAAAATTGGATGGCAAAGATAGGATTCCTTTTAAAAATACCAAATTTACTATAAATCTTTATCCTCAATATTCTTCCCTTTCATGGCCCCCGAAATGGCCTGATCCATCACCCTTTCGGCAAATGGGCGTGAAATATCGTTTAATTCCTCCGTTTTAGTCTGAATTAAGTTCTTGTCCTCCATGGTGATCGCCAACTGTAAGGCTTGCATGGCTTGGGCAGTTTTGGTCAGCTCCTCCTGGGTTAAAAGTGCCGCATTCTTTACCAAAAACTTTTCCGTCACATCCAACATTTGCTCGGCTTCGGTTCTTGCCTCTACTAAAGCACGCATACTAATATCGGCTTTGGCATGGGTTAAACTTTCCAATAACCTTTGCTCCACTTCTTCATCCGTTAATCCATACTGTGGTTTTATATCAATGGTTTGGCTCACACCGCTTCTTAATTCTTTCGCACTTACCTGTAAAATTCCATCTGCATTAATTAAAAATCGTACTTCCACTTTTGGCAAACCTGCAGGCATGGAAGGAATACCTTTTAAAGTAAACGCCCCCAATTGTCGATTGTCCTTTACTAAATCACGCTCTCCTTGATATACTGAAATATGAATACCTGTTTGTGCATCTTTTTGTGTGGTATATTGTCTGGAAGCCTGGGTAGGAATTTTAGCATTGCGCGGAAGCAATACATCCATCAAGCCACCCATGGTCTCAATACCTAAACTTAATGGGGTGATATCTAACAATAGCATGGATGAATTATTGCCTGCTAAAATATCCGCTTGCACTGCTGCCCCTATTGCAACTACTTCATCTGGATTTACAGAATCATTCACGGGTTGCGCAAAAAAATCTGCCACTTTTTGTTTTACAAAAGGTACACGGGTGCTACCGCCTACCATCAGTACCGTATTAATATCTGAAATATTTAATTGTGCATCCTTCATCGCGCGCGCGCAACATTCCATGGTCTTTTGAACGATCGGTATAATTAAATCTTCAAATATTTGTTTGGAGATGGATACTTTTTCACCCGCAAATTCAGTTTCAAAATAATCAGCAGATGACAAAGCGATTTTTGCTTTTTCAGCCGCTAATCTTAATTGTTGTTTTAGCGTTTTATGATCTTCTAAATGATCCACACCCATTTGCTTCATCCAATATTCAATAATGGCGCGATCTAAATCATCTCCGCCTAAATAAGTATCCCCATTGGTACTTAATACTTCAAAAATACCATTCGAGATTTTCAATATGGAAATATCAAATGTGCCGCCGCCTAAATCATATACGGCAATTGTTTTTTCTTCCGTTGGATCCAAACCCAAACCATACGCTAAGCTAGCAGCAGTGGGCTCATTGATAATACGCAACACATCAAGTCCTGCTAATTTTCCCGCATCGCGTGTCGCTTGACGTTGTGTATCATTAAAGTAAGCTGGCACTGTAATTACCGCTTTCGTTACAGGTGTTTTTAAAATATGTTCGGCACGTTTTTTTAATTCTGCTAAAATATAAGAAGACAAATCAATGGGTGAATAAAAAGTATTTCCCACTTGCACTTTTACCAAACTATCTCTATTGTCATCAATAATTTTGTACGCAAAAAAATCCTGGTGCTCCCGAATGTCATGATGACTTTTTCCCATTAAACGCTTAGCACTAAAGATGGTATTTTGTGGATCAGATTCTAAGAAAGGTTTTGCATTTTCACCTACTGCTACATTTCCAAAAGCATCAAAATGCACCACGCTTGGCACAATACTACTGCCATCAAATTCCTTTAATGCAGTGGGTAATTTTGTATCAGGATGTATAATGGCCACCAGACTATTGGTCGTACCTAAATCAATCCCCACTATGATTTCGGATTGTTGTAAGCTACCAGTAGCAATATTTATTCCAATTTTAGCCATTTAAAAAATTTTACAAATGTACATTTCGCCCACTACATTAAAGTTGCGAATTAAGGAATGAATTTATTTTGACTTTTTTACTAATGTCGTTTTAGAAAAAGTATCATGCAAGGGCTGGTCGTTCCATGCTAAACCAAACATGGAAATAATAGTAGTGCGTATCGTGGCTCTAATAAAAAATTGTCCAATATTAGGGCGATTGCCATTCGTAGCAATCACCTTGGTTCCAGTCATCATCTTGGCTGGAGTTTGTAAAAAAATCCATTCAAATAAAAAGGTATAACCCCAGGTGACCCCAAAAAAGAAATACCCAAATTGCACCGGTGTAAAGTTCCAATACATCACTTGAAAATTGTACCAGCTATAGGTGATATAAGTTAAGATGGTGATGAAAATGGTGTCCAATAAAAAGTGTAAAATTCGGGTTCCTTCCCCGATTGTGGGTGTTGTTGGGTTCATGATGCAAAAATATTGCTTTTTAGTAGTTATTTTTGCCTAAAGTATAAACTATGACCTTAATACAAGAATTACGTTGGAGAGGAATGATTCAAGACATCATGCCAGGGACTGATGAACTTTTTCAAAAGGAAACTGTTTCAGGCTATATTGGCTTTGACCCCACTTCAGACAGCTTGCATATAGGTAGTTTGGTACCCATCTTATTATTAATGCATTTACAAAGAGCAGGACATAAACCATATGCTTTAGTCGGAGGTGCGACAGGAATGGTGGGCGACCCAAGTGGTAAAAGTGAAGAAAGAAATTTATTGAGTGAGGAAACTTTACAATTTAATTTAGCGGGTGTTAAAAAACAACTTGCCCATTTTTTAAACTTTGACCCAAGCATGCCTAATGCTGCAGAAATGGTCAACAACTATGATTGGTTTAAAGATTTTAGTTTTCTAGATTTTATAAGAGAAGTAGGAAAGCATATTACGGTGAACTACATGATGGCGAAGGACAGTGTTAAAAAAAGAATTGAAGGTGATACCGGCATGAGCTTTACTGAATTTACTTACCAGTTAGTGCAGGGCTATGATTTTTATTGGTTGTATAAAAATAAAAATTGCAAAGTGCAAATGGGCGGCAGTGACCAATGGGGTAATATTACTACAGGTACTGAAATTATACGCCGCAAAATGGGTGGCGAAGCTTTTGCATTTACCTGCCCATTAATAACAAAAGCAGATGGCGGCAAATTTGGCAAAACAGAAAAAGGAAATGTATGGTTAGATGCAAATAAAACCTCGCCTTACCAATTTTATCAATTTTGGTTAAACGCAAGTGATGAAGATGCAAAAAAGTGGATCAAGATTTTCACTTTACTTCCTATGGAAACTATTGATCAATTATTAACCGAACACGATCAATCCCCGCAATTAAGAATTTTACAAAAAAGATTAGCAGCTGAGTTAACCACCCTAGTGCATAGTGCTGATGATTTGGCTTTTGCCATTCGCGCCACTGAAATATTATTTGGAAACGCAACCACCGAGGTTTTACAATCCTTAAATGAAGATCAATTATTACAAGTCATGGAAGGCGTTCCAACAGCAAACATCACACTCGCGCAACTTTCAGAAGGATATGATTTTGTGAGCTTATTAGCAGACACCCAAATATTCCCAAGTAAAGGGGAAGCGCGCAAAATGTGGCAGGCTGGCGGTTTGAGTATTAATAAGGAAAAAATTAGTACCGATTTTACTGTGGTCACTAACACCCATTTATTACAAGGTAAATATTTGCTAATCCAAAAAGGTAAAAAGAATTACTACTTTATAAAAGCATCTTAATAAAGAATTTCAAAATAGTTTGCAGCTAAACAAAGGGTCCCTCCGATTGCTCGGAGGGACCCTTTGTTATAATAAGATGATCCAAATAAACCTGCTACATTATACTACTCAAATGCTACAGGAAAATTTTATTGGTTTATTGAAGCACTTTCCATAATTCTTCCGCTACTAAGGCATCACCTTTTTCGTTTAAGTGCACCCCATCTGTTGTCAAAATACCTTTGGCAACATTATTGGGATTGTTCGCTACGCTAAAATCATGAAATATTTTTCTTAAATCAACTAATACAATATTGTTGGTAGCCGCATATTGACGAATCCAGTTACTATATGAATTTAAGTCCCCATCTTGTGTATTGCTATAATCATGTTTCTCTCCAATCGCTGCTGGTGTTACTAAAATAACTTTAGCGCCTTGATTTTGAATCTTTTTTATCACAGCATCATAAAACTTACCAAATTTATCAAAATCAGTGCCTGTGCCTGAACTTGCTTTGTGCCAAACATCATTTACGCCAATGTAAACGACAACCACATCTGGCTTTTTAACTAAAACATCATTTTCGATCCGCAAATACAAATCATAAATTTTATTGCCACCAATGCCAGCACCTATTAATTCAAAATTTTGATCAATGCCTTTTTGTTGAAGCATGGTTTGCATTAAATCAATAAAGCCTCCTTTTTTAACTGCGGCTTGTGTAATAGAATCTCCAAAAAACACAATTTTTTTCTTTTTATCCGTCCTAAATGAAAGCAAGAATAAACAGGCAATAAAGGCAGTCAACAGTAGTAATTTGTATCCCATAACTTAAAATTTTTATATTGAAAATGGATTTAGCTAGTTAAGTTAACTCAAATTGATAATAATGGGCCGAAAACACATAAATATTTGGAAAATTTTACGCCGACCCCTATTTTTGCACTCCATTCTCAGAATGGAATAGGATTGCCTGATGGTGTAACGGTAGCACAACTGTTTTTGGTGCAGTTTGTCTTGGTTCGAATCCAGGTCAGGCAACCAAAGAAATAAGAAGCCGTCCCGATTTTTCGGGGCGGTTTTTTTATTATACGAAAGAGTGGATCAAGCTTGCATGGAGCCACGAATGAGTGAAATAAAAAAAAGCAGTTCCTTGAACTGCTTTAAGGCTTCTTCATTTTATGCTGGGATTTCCCTTCATAATAGGATCACCGAGCGAAGCGAGGTAATCCTGGCTAAACTTTATTATTATTGGATTTATAGGATCACCGAGCAAAGCGAGGTAATCCTGGTCAGGCGTTATAAGTGCTTATATTTTAATAACTTATTTAATTTAAAGGGACTTACCCCTGTTCAACGATATCTCATCAAATAATTTATTAACTACATCTACTAAAGATGTCAATTTTAGATTGTAAATTCATGAAAAGAAACTAAAAATGAACGAATTTAAAAACAATAAAACAGGAGTTGATCCACTTAAAATGGTAAAAAATTTATTTAAAAAAATGAAAGTCACTTTTACTTTCATATGCTTAATCCCAGTGTTTCTGATTTTGTTTGCATGCAAGAAAGAAAATACAAATTCAATAAACCCAATAAGTGTAATCACTGAACCCACGCTTGAATTTGAAACAATTGTAAATAATTATGAAATAATATGGGGGATGGATTTTCTTCCTAATGGAGATTTAATTTTTGGCGAAAAAAAAGGAAAATTATACATAAAGAAATCTAATTCTAATGAAATCGTTGAGATTACCGGACTACCCTCCATTAAAGCATCTGGGCAAGGAGGATTATTGGATGTTAAAGTTGACCCATCCTATAAAGACAATGGTTGGATATACATAAGTTTTACAAGTAGTGATCCTTCTAGCAATTTAAAATTAAATAGATTCAAGATTTTAAATTCAAAGATTGTTGAACTTCAAAACTTATTCACAGCTACAGGTCCTAGTGGTCATAATGGAAGTAGGATTGTTTTTGATAAAAAAGGATACCTATTTTTAAGTATAGGAGAAGGCCCCTCCACTGGAGGAGGTTCTGCAAACACGAATAAAAATGCATCAGATCTAAATTCGCCATGGGGTAAAATACACCGATTTAATTCAGATGGCTCCATCCCTAGCAGCAACCCCTCTTTTAATGGGAATATAAGTTCAATTTTCACAATCGGTCATAGAAACCCCCAAGGACTTACATTGAATCCCAAAACAGGTGATGTTTGGGAGTCAGAACATGGACCTATGGGTGGTGATGAAATAAATATCATTTCAGCCAAAAGCAATTATGGTTGGCCAGCTTTATCCTTAGGTAAAAATTATGATGGGAGTACCATATCAAAAAATCATGATGCTGAAGGAATTCAAAAACCAGTTTATGCTTTTATACCTTCTATTGGCACCTGTGGTATAACTTTCATTAATGGAACTAAATTTAAATCATGGAGTGGTGATTTAATTGTATCGGGTTTGGCATCTCAGAAATTACATAGATGTATTGTAAAAGATAATCAGATAATTAAGGAAGAAATTATTTTAAAAGATAGCGGAAGAATAAGGAACGTAATTCAGGGACCCGATGAGTCACTTTACGTTTCAGTTGAGGGACCAGGAAGAATAATTAAAATAACAGCAAGATAAAATTATATAAAGTATATTTTCAAATATATAAGTTAACTGTTCTATGCTGGGATTTACCCTCATAGTAGGATTACCTCGCTTCGCTCGGTAATCCTACCCTTTCAACGTATTTATACGCAAATACCAAGTTGCCAAGTTTATTAATATGCATGGAGTAATAATATTAATAAAATAAAGTTGCCCTTTCGGGCAACTTGCAATACCTTCAATTCAAGAATGGATTTCAAAAGAAAACAGAAAAAACACCAAAAAAGGAAATAATCAAAGCGTTACAATTAAAATATAATTATGAAAAAGAGAACGAATATTACAACACATGACGAGATGAAAGATAAACTTTTTGGTAAAATTGGTACCAAAAAAAGAAATGAGCTTGAAAAAGGATATGAAAATTTTAAAATAGGCGTAATGCTGCAACAAGCCAGACTTAAAAAAGGAATGACACAGGAGCAGCTTGCCAAAAAAGTAGGTACCACTAAGTCCTATATATCAAAAATAGAAAATGATGTTAAGGAAGTGCGTATCTCAAGCCTTGAAAGAATAGTGGAGATTGGTTTGGGCGGTAAGCTGGAATTGAAATTAAAATTATAACAACCGCGAACAATGCACATGAAACAAAAACTAGGACTAAGCTATTTGGTGGCCTTATCAATAACCATCTTCCTAGCAATAATTGATTCCGACCCAATTATGAGCTATATCAGCATGGCAAAAGATATACTATTCATGTCCTGTATTATTTGGATTTTAATTATCTTAGTGTATACTAGTATTTATCAATTCAGAATACTTGTAAATAGAGTATTGATAAAATCAAAAAACTAATTCCCATGAGAGAATCATTTTTAATTATATCCTTAGGTATTAACATTTACTTAATGTTCAAATCACTCGAACTAACTCGAATGTTATATGATAATGCGATCATTGACCTTCCAACAAAAAGAAGCTTTACCCTACTTTCTATCGTAATGCCAATATGGGGTTATATTACCACTTACCGTAAATATAAAAGAAGCTTGACGCGCTATTAAGTCGATTGATACTTAAATCAGAATTTTCACTGCTTGACGCGCTCTTAATTTCCAAGCACCTGCTTCAAAAACCCACACATAAAATATCTTTAATTTAATAGGGGCTATTTTAGGGTCCGTAGAAGTAACTGCATTAAATGTGTGACGCACATAACCAATATTTCCTTCCACCTCAACCGTTTGATCTGCAATATTGATGGTAACAAAATCACTCTTCCCATTCACCATATTCGCTATGAAAGTTTTTTGATCTTCAACAGCACCCGCCGAATGCCCATAAGATAACTTTGGTGATGTTAATGCATAAAAAGTGGATTCATTAGGATCAATCAACGTTAATCTAAACTGCTCCAATGTTTCATTTAATTTTTGTTCTTTTTTCTCCTGTGCTTGTGCACCAAATACCACAAGGCTTAATAATATTGCGAAAGTAAATTTGATAAATTTCATTGTGCTGATTTTAATTGAATTGGAAAGTTAATAAAAATTAAAAGAACTACAAATAAAATAGGGCACAAAACTGCACCCTATTTATATGTAATATATTATGTTATTAAGTAGCTAATGGCGGCCCTTGTGGAACAAATATTTTTTGTCTTGGTCGTTTATTTTGTGTCCTTGTCGCAGTAAATGTAGCTGTCCTATATTCACCCATATGAATATTACCAGACATGGTTTCACCTGCCACTGTACCAGAAAAAATATAGGTTAAATTATCAGCCGCCTGACGCTCTTGACTTTTTAACTTTATCTCATTCCCCTCAATGGTACCAACACACTCACGTGTTGAAAAATCACCTTTATGACTTCCTTGCAACCAATTGCCATCCTGGGTCAATGTAATTTGATGTGCAGATTTACTACTAAAAAATTGGATATCAAATTTCCAAGACCCTGTCAATGAAACAGCTGGCGCTTTTAAATCATTATTTTTAGCCGTCCTTGTTTGTGACATAAAATTATATACACGTTCAGCAACTTGTTCAGCCTCTCCTGGCTGCATTTGCCCTGTAGTAATGTTTATACCCGTAATATTATCCTTACTCATACTTCCTACTGCAATACGCGGCTTATTTCGACCAAATTCCTCTGCCACTTCCTCCCCTGTTATGTTAAATTTATTGGGATCCCAATTGATTCTTAATACGGGCGAACGATTCGAGTAGGAAACGGGCTCAAATACGGAAGTACTGATTCCTGATATTTTAGTGACTCTTTTTGAAATCAAATCCAACCAGGATAACCAGGTTTTCCATTCTTGTTTGTGATCCCTTGTTGTCCATGCTTGCACTGCCGCTAGCATTCCTAACATTTCCTCGCGACCCACTTTATTATCACGACAAGGCCCATGATGTGGTGCACTTGCTTGCCAGGCCGACATCAATATATCCTTTTGACCAATCACAAAGCCAGCACATTGTGGACCGCAGATTGCTTTTCCACCACTATAAGCAACCATGTGGGCTCCTCTTTGTAAATGGATATTAGGTATGGTTAAAACTTCAGCAGCTGCATCCACCAAGATGGGTATATTTTGCGCCTTAGTTAATCGAACAATATTAACCAATGATAATGGCGCATCATTGTCTGCAGGATCATCTGCCATAATATAAATCATTGCTGTTTTTTTATTCACTGCTTTTACTAATTCCTCTGGTGTATTTACATCAATAATGGTAACCCCAATATTGCGAATAGAATGATCGTATACGTTTCTTGAGCCCGCAGGTATAATAACTTCCGTTTTTTCGAAGCCTGTTAAATTTGGAATACAAATTAATTTTTCAGGATTACCTCCTGTAACACATGCCGCAGTGACATGTTTCATCCCTGCAGCACAACCTGCTGAAACCAAAGCCCACTCTGCTTGCGTAACTTCTGCAATTTTAGCATGAACTGCATCACCTAACTCATCATATTGCACAAAATTATGCGCTGCGGCTTCCATGGCAGCCCGAACTTCAGGTCGTTCAATAGATCCACCAATAATGGTAAATGTTCCTCTACAATTAATTAGAGGCTCAACACCTAATGATCTGAAAATGTTTTCTCCAGTTTCTACTGCAGAAACAGTTGATTCGGATTTACCAAATAACCGCGAAGGCATTGCAGCCGTTAAGGGAAGCAGCGATAAACTTTTTATAAGATTTCGTCTTTTCATAGTATAGGATTTTGTATTAATTGAATATTTAAAGTTTTTAAAATGCTTATGGTAATTTACGAATTAATAAACGAATGATTGCAAATGCAATTAAATACATACACCCGCATATGGTAAATAATATATTATACCCAATAGAGATGTTTCCTAGAACTTTATAGGTATCCAATAAATAGCCTACTAATATCGGAAATAGTATGCCTCCTATGGCACCAGCCATACCGCCAATACCTACTACTGAACTAACTGATTCCTTAGGGAACATGTCAGAAGCCATGGTGAAAATATTAGTAGCCCATGCTTGGTGCACTGCAATGACCAAACTTATTAAAGCAACTGCCACCCATACATTCGTAACAAATTGTGCAAGTATTACAGACAATTCAATGATTGCAAAAATGAATAATGCAGTTTGTCTTGCATTTAATACGCGCCAACCTTTCTTGATCAAATGAGATGATAAATAACCACCCATTACACTTCCAATGGTGGTAGATGCATAAATAATCATCAACTCAATACTTGGTTTTTTTAAATCAATATGAAAGGTGGTTGCAAAATAAGATGGCAGCCAAAATAGAAAAAACCAATAAATCGGATCTATTAAAAATTTACCTGTAACATAAGCCCAGGTTTGTTTATAGGAGAATAGTTTACGCCAAGGGATATCTATTTTAGTAATTGATTCATTTTGTTGATCTGATTCAATATAAGCTAGCTCAGATTCAGTTAACCGTTTTTGTTTTGCCGGAATTTCATAAAAATACAACCATGCAATTAGCCATACAAATCCTAAGGCCCCTGTAATCCAGAACACTGCCTGCCAGCCATAGTTCGCATATATATAAGGTGTGATGAATAATGCAAAAACTACACCCACACTAGTGCCTGCATTAAAAATTCCGGTCGCCAAACCACGCTCTTTTTTAGGAAACCATTCTGCTACTGTTTTTACAGCAGCTGGGAAATGCCCGGCTTCTCCAATACCAAGGAATATCCTTGCAACACTAAATCCAACGACCGATTTTGCAAGCGCATGAAACATTGCTGCCGTACTCCAAATAATTACTGTAAATGTATAACCAATTTTAGTTCCCACTTTATCAATCACGCCTCCTGCAATTAATAACCCAACAGCATAAGCTGCGGTAAACGCCATCACAATATGTGAAAAATCGGTTTCAGTCCAATTAAATTCTTTTTCTAAAATTGGTTTTAATAACCCTATAATTTGTCGATCTAAATAATTAATACAAGTTGCCGTAAATAATAATGCGATAATGATCCAACGATAGTTTTTAATTTTTTTCATTATCAAAACTGATTACTTAGATAATTGCATTTGTTGTGCAAATAATTTAAAGTGATTCAACATGGCTTCACTATCTCTTTTTTGAATTATCTTTTTATCGAATAATTCAGAACCTATTCCTAAGGAAGCTGCACCTGCTTTCATAAAAGCCAACATATTACTCAAATGTATCCCGCCGGTTGGCATTAGTTTTACTTTATTTAAGGGCGCCAATACTGCTGAAACATAAGCGGGACCTAACACTGATGCAGGATATAATTTAACCATGGACGCGCCCAATTCCCAAGCCTCGTAAATTTCGGTTGGGCTAAATGCGCCAGGAAATATAGGCACTTGCAACGAAACGCATTTTTTAACTACTTCCGGTTTAAATATTGGTGTAACAATAAAATTAGCACCAGCATTGACCGCAGCTCCTAAATCATCGAGCGTGCATACGGTTCCTGCGCCAACATTTAACGCTCCATTATATTGATTTGCCAAAGAACCAATCACCGATAATGCTTCTGGCGTATTGAGCGTTATTTCGATAGTGGTAAACCCCGCTTCCTTATAAATAGGTAAAACGAAATCAATTTCATCTACACTTAGGCCTCGTATAATACCTACTATTGGCATTTTATTAAATAAGTCCCATGAAAATATTGGTCGATGCATATTTATACAGATTGAATATATTTTTTATAAACGGTTAATTGTCCTACTACAGTTGCCTTATCAAATAATGCTGGGGGAATAAAAATCGCACGCTCCATCAATCCCAATTCTTTTAATACGGTTGTATAATAAGAAATGAAATTTTGACTGCAACAAACGACTAATTTATTGGTTGCTGATAAAATAGGTTCCTTTTTCAAATAATCAAACTCACTACCAATCAATAAACCACTTAAATAATAAAAATTTTGCTCCTTATTCAGTTTATTCAAAATGTCATTCACCCTTACTTGAAATAAATTATTTAACAAGGAGCCGTTTTTTGATTCATGAATACCCTTGATAAATGCCATTTGATTATCTGGGTTTGCATTCCTATCTTCCTGAAGAAAGGCAATTGATTTAGACAAAGTCCCATTATTCCTTAGTATATGAAATAATTCGCCAGTAATAAATGTCTTTATTGAAACTATCGCTTTATCATTGATGCTTACATGTTTTGAATGTGTGCCAGGCAGCACAAATATGCCACTATTGGGCAGCACATTATTTAATTCAGGCGTATGATACAAACCTGTAAGCTGTGTTTCCTCGCCACGCATTAAATCATCCGCACTACAAACACCTGTAACCAATATTATTGGCGCGCCATTTTGTTGGAACCTACATTCAAAACCAGTTGTTCCAGCTACAGAAAAAGGTAAATTTTCATAGGGCATATTGATCATTCCAATGGAGGAGATGGCCATTCCTGAAATTACCAAGGGTAATGTTGCAATATCGATGTTAAGGTCATGGCGAATTTCCCCAATTTGACTTTGAATGTATTGCAAATAATAATCAAAACGGCGCTCCGGATTATCGTCGTTTTGACTTAGCCAATGATTGTGGTAAAATAGTATACCTTTTTCAGAATTTGTTTCTGCAATCACATCAGCCTTCAAATTAGTTAACCTTAATCGGAAGCTAGTGGTGCCCCAATCACAACATAAAATATAATCTGCTTGCATATGACTAGCAATCTACTTTTAATTTAAGACATATTCTAAATAGCGAAACAGTTTTATTTAGGCAATAATAAAATAGGCGTTGTAATGCCATTTAAATCATACACCATTTTACCATTTCTAATGGTTGCTTGACATTCAAATTTCTTGGTTCCTGTTTCTTTATGTCCAATACGATCAAAAAATCCAAAATTTCCTTCACGAATTCCTAAGATAGCTACATCAGCAACCGAACCCACCGATAAATTTCCTAACTCCTCACGCTTAATAGTTTGTGCAGGCGCCCAAGTGCTTGCCTTAATAATCGCAGGCACTTCCATACCCATCGTCATAAAAATAGACATCACATTTAGCATATCCTTCATTGCATTATTCATACTTCCTGTATGTAAATCAGTACTAATTGTATTTGGATAAAAGCCAGCTTTAATTGCAGGCAATGCTTGATCAAATGCAAAACTTGCACCACCAAAACCGACATCAAATACAATACCTCTTGCTTGTGCATTCTTAATGAATGGTTTTAATTGTCGCGTTTTAAAGTCAACAATTGGATCCCTTCTTTGCAATTCAGTAAAAGTGTGCGTATAAATATCCCCTGGCCTTAAATGCTTAAAAAATAATTCCTCTATAGATAAGGGGGCATGAGAGTCATCCCCTCCAAAATCAACAATCACAGGAATATCACCTGCTAATTTACCTGCAGCAACTGCATTATCCACTGGAATCCATTCTGCATTTTCAAAATGCGCCACTTTAAATCCTACAATATCTTTTTTATTTTGTTTGGCAACATATGCTGCCATTTTAGAATCCATATCTCTTGCATCTTGCTCATAGGCTCCGCCGCGCATACCCTCACCTACAATATTTAAAAATGATAATACCCTTGTTTGAGATACATCGATTACATTTTTCTTGAATACTGGGAAGTTTTTCCAACCAGCGCCACCGCAATCCACAATAGTGGTAACTCCAACCCTAAACGTATAGCCATCCGGCATTAATGCACCATTGCCATCACTTAGATAACGATCAGGTTGCGTTCCTGCAAAAACGTGTCCATGAATATCTATCAAACCTGGTGCTACAATTAAACCTTTTGCATTGATTACTTGCGCAGCACCTGTTGCATTTATGTTTTTTGCAACACTTGCAATTTTACCATCTTGAATGGCAATATCCATAACTTCATTGATGCCATTTTTTGGGTCAATCACCAATCCGCCTTTTATAACAATACTATACGATTGCGCATTTACGTTATAAAAAAATGTGATTAAACATAAAATTGAAATAAATACTTTTTTCATAATTTATTTTTTAAAAGATTAAGCTTTTGCTAATAATAATTCTTCCCTTACGCGCTTTGCTACAATTTTTTCCTCCCCTTCTTGTAACATAAATACGGTAATATTTATTCCAGTTCCATTTGCCATGACCTCAATGGAAGGACTTCCATTTCTTAATTTTAACATTAAGTCCTTATTGGTTGTTTTTACTTTAGATTCATCCCACTTAATAAAAAGAAGTGGCGTATGATTCGCAATTGGTGGAACTGAAACTTCTGTTGTTACCCCTTCAATTGAATTAACTGATGTAACAATAGTATCTATTTTTGATTCCCACATTTTCCACTCTGCATCGTGGTCTTGATTAATATACTTTTCAAGTGCCACATACATGCCTAATATTTCCTCTTTATTCACTTTCATTCCTCGACCTATATTTCCACCACGTGGTGGTGCACTTAAACGCGCTGCAGCAATCAAATCTTTTCTACCCATTAATATTCCTGCACTTTGTGGGCCACACATTGCTTTACCGCCTGATACACAAACCAAATCAAAGCCAAGGTCATTATACTTCCATAAATTGGAAACTGGTGGCACATCTGCAGCCATATCAATCATCGTTGGAATTTTGTGTTTTTTTGCAATCGCCACCCATTCCTCATGTTGGATTTTCCCCAATGGCGCATTGCTATTCAAAAACCACATCATGGCCGTTTTTTCATTGATTGCTTTTTCCAACTCTTGCACAGTTTCAATTTCAATAATTTTTGCCCCTGTGTTTGTTAATGCATGCACGTATCCAATATTATGACCTTTTTGTACAATCACTTCGGACTTCATACCTGTCACATTAGGCAATTGCGCCACTTTTTTCATATCCATTCCAGTTAACACCCCTGCAGTACCTAATACCAATGCACTCCAACATCCTGCAGTCACTGTAGCAGCCTCTGCATGACATAATTCGGCAATCTTTTCGCCTACTTTATCTTGCACCTCATCTAACATGGCAAATTGCTTGGCACTTTGCTTAATGGTTTCAACAACTTCGTCATGCATTAATGATGCAGTCATAGCAGTATAAGTACCAGCCGCATTTATGAATGTTCGAATGCCCAATTCTTTTAATATATTCCTTTTAGCAGCCGGCGCTTTAGCAAATGCTTTTGTTGGTATTAAACCTGCTGCAACACCTGTCCCAATAGGCAACATGCTTGCGTATTTTAATAAGTCTCTCCTTTTCATATTTCTAATTTTAAAGTAATTTAATGAAAAAAGGATTTACTTGTTACTAAAACCTTTTTTTACAATTGCTAAACCCATATTTCCATAAAAGATCATCTAACTAATTTTGTTGACCTATTTTTAGACTTCACTAAACAAAATTTACTTCATGTACTTATAATTAAAAACATTTTCATAAAATATTCAATTTTTGAATTTAAATATTTAGTAGATTTATAATGCTTTACGAATGCTATTAATACGAAAACCATGCAGCTTAAAAAATTACCCCAATTATTTATTTTCACAATTTGTTTGTTTTTAACGAGTTGCAGTAATTTTTTTAGTGAAAAAAATGGTGGCTTAGTTTTACCTGATGGCTTTGAGGCAGTCGTTGTAATTGATAGCTTACCTGGCAGAGCGCGACACTTAGCAGTGAATGATAATGGGGATATCTATGTGAAAGGAAATCGCTTTGTGGAAGGGGGAATGAACTTTGTTTTAAGAGATGAAAATAAAGATGGCCGTGCTGACATCATTAAAAATTTCGGTCCAAAAATTAGAGAAGGTGCTTATGCAACTAGCATGCGTATTCACAATGGTTATTTATATACTAGTTCCGAAATGTTGGTATACAGATACAAACTTGATCCTAAGTCAATGGTTCCCATGGGGGAACCTGAATACATCGTCATTGATAGTGGTCGCAGAAGAGAACATGATGGAAAACCATTAGCCTTTGATGGTAAGGGTCATATTTTTGTTCCTTTTGGCGCTCCTTCTGATGCTTGTCAAGAAGAAAATAGATTACCTGGTTCTCCGGGAATGAAACCCTGCCCAATTTTAGATTCAAATGCAGGCGTATGGATGTTTGATGAAAATAAATTGAATCAATTCAGAACTGTTGATGGTGTAAAAGTGGCAACCGGTTTAAGAAGCTTGGTGGCAATGACCTGGAACACACAGGATAATTCTTTGTATTGCGTGGGTCATGGCCGAGATGGACTTGTAAATACTTGGCCGCAATATTATAATGCATGGCAAAGTGCCTTATTACCTTCCGAAGCTTTTTATAAATTAAAACCAGGGGCGAATGCGGGTTGGCCTTATTACTACTTTGATCAAATGAAAGGAAAAGTAATGTTGAATCCTGAATATGGTGGCAATGGTGAAATTGAAAATACAGATACGACCATTGAAACGCCAATTGTTGGTTTCCCTGGACATTTTGCACCTAATGATTTATTATTTTATACAGGAGATCAATTCCCTGCGCGTTATAAAAATGGCGCCTTTGTTGCATTTCATGGATCAACTATTCGTGCGCCGTATCCGCAAGCTGGATACATTATAGCATTCGTTCCTTTTGTAAATGGCAAACCACAAAAGTGGGAAGTATTTGCAGATGGATTTACCGGAAGAGATACATTAGTTAATACGAGTGATTCCAAATATCGTCCGATGGGATTAGCGCAAGGACCAGATGGTTCCTTATATATTTCAGAATCAGAAAAAGGAAAAATTTGGAAAGTGAAATTCAACGGAAAAAAAGAGGAGTTCTCAGAAAAGAGTTTGGCTATCATGAAAGAAAGAGAAAACAGAACTTACGTTAAAAATCCAGATATTATTTTAGATAATTTAGAGCGTAATAAAGTAGCCATTGGTGGAGAAAAATTATACCAAATGAACTGTTTGATGTGTCATCAAAAAAATGGGAAAGGCGATGGCGTCAGATTCCCTTCAATTGCTGCATCCGATTGGGTGAATGGAAATAAGGACACCTTAATATCTGTCATATTAAAAGGATTAGAAGGACCTATAAAAATTAACGGAGAGCCTTTTGTTGGTATGATGCCAAAATTTTCGCAATTGCCTGATCACGATATTGCTAGCATTTTGAGTTATATAAGAAAAAACTTTGGAAATAATAGCGATTCTGTCACAAAAACAGAAGTTGCATTTGTTCGTCAAAGATTAAGATTAATCAAGATCAAACAAATGCAACTTCAGAATATTAGTGAAACAAAATAAATTTATTTTACATAAATAGGGTTTGCAAGTCCGTTTAAATCATACAACACTTTGCCTCCCTTGATAGTAACCTCACATTCTAATTTTTCAGTACCCTTTAATCTGAATCCGGTTTTATCATAAAAGCCAAAGTTACCTTTTCTGATATTAAAGATGGCAATATCCGCTTCGGAACCTTCAGATAAATTTCCTAATAGTGGACGGTTAATTACCTGTGCAGGTTTCCAACTACTCGCCTTGATAACTTCCACCAATGACATACCCATATTTAAAAACTTTGACATGACACTTAATTGATCCTTCATGGAAGTATTCATACTACCCGTATGTAAGTCAGTACTGATGGTGTTTGGATATAGGCCTGCTTTCAACGCTGGTATTGCTTGTGAATAATTAAAACTTGCCCCACCATAACCCACGTCAAAAATAATTCCTCTTTTTTGCGCCTCTAATACAAATGGTTTTAGGTTATTTTTTGCATCAACAATTTCTTCACGAGCCCCCCCTAGCGCAGCATAAGTATGGGTATAAATATCACCTGGTCGTAAATGCTTAAAAAATAAATCTTGAATAGGTAAATTAGGTTTGGAACCACCAAAATCAATGATCACAGGTAGTTTTGCTAAATTACCTGCTTCCACAACACGATCAGTAGGCGTCCAATCTTCCCCATTAAAATGGGCTAATTTAAACCCTACAATATAATCACTGTATTGTTTAGCAGCACTTGCAGCAAATTTAGCATTCATCTCGGCCAAATCTTGTTCGTAATTTCCACCACGCATTCCTTCACCAACAATATTTAAAAAAGAAAGCACTCTAGTTTGAGATACATCAATTATATTTTTCTTAAAAGTGGCAAAATTTTTCCAACCTGCACCGCCACAATCCACCACGGTAGTTACCCCTACTCTAAATGTATAACCATCAGGCATTAAGGCACTTAAGCCATCACTTAAATAATGATCTGGTTGTGTACCCGCAAATACATGCGCATGCAAATCAATTAAGCCAGGTGCCACTATTAAGCCAGCAGCATCTACCACTTGTTTTGCATCTTTTGCATTTAAATTTTTGTCAACTTTAAATATTTTACCTTGTTTAATAGCTATATCCATGATACCATCAATGCCATTTTTCGCGTCAATCACATGCCCGCCCTTAACTAATACATCATAGATGGGTCCTGTATTCTGGGCGAATACACCTATGCTAAATACAAGTAAACCTAATAATAGCACATACTGCTTTTTCATATAAATTAAATTTAAATAATAAGAAAATCGTTTTTGATATAGGAAAGCTACACATTTTGAAAATGAAATCAATTGCTTGAATAAAA
>JANREK010000003.1 GCA_030726065.1 Sediminibacterium sp.
GGCGCTCCAGCTTTACAAGGTGGATCCGCTATGACCATTCCTTTATTGTTGTTTGCATTATTTCAATTAATGTTTGCAATCATCACACCAGGTTTGGTGGTAGGTGCTGTTGCTGAAAGAATCAAATTTACTTCCTATGCTTTATTTGTTGTCCTATTTATCATTTTAGTATATGCACCATTAGCACATTGGTCTTGGCACCCACAAGGATTTTTATTTCAAATGGGCGCACTTGATTTTGCTGGCGGAACAGTCGTTCATATTAGTGCAGGCTGTGCGGCATTAGCTGGTGCCATTGTTTTAAAATCTCGTCGCTCAAAATTAGAACAACAAGAAATTCCCCCAGCGAATATCCCTTATGTATTAATTGGAACAGGTTTACTTTGGTTTGGTTGGTTTGGATTTAATGCAGGTTCTGCATTAGGTGCAAACGAACTTTCAATAAATGCATTTGCAACCACTAATACTGCAGCAGCAGCTGCAGGGTTGGCTTGGATGTTCTTTGACGTGTTAAAAGGAAAAAAACCTTCAGTTCTTGGATTTTGTATTGGTGCAGTTGTTGGACTAGTAGCCATTACTCCAGCTGCTGGATTTGTAGGAATTCCACAAAGTATTTTTATTGGATTGGTGGCTGCTGTTATTTCAAATATAGCGAGTCATGCATTAAAATTATCAAGAGTGGATGATACTTTAGATGTATTTCCTTGTCATGGAATCGGTGGAATGGTTGGTATGTTAATGACTGGAATTTTTGCATCAAAGGGTGTAAATGCCGGAGGTAATGATGGTTTATTTTATGGCAATCCTGCTTTTTTCTTGGTTCAATTAAAAGCGATGTTGATTGCAGTTGCCTATAGCTTTTCCGTATCCTTTGTAATATTCAAGTTTATTGCTACTATTATGCCATTACGTGTAACTGAAGAAGATGAAGAATTAGGATTAGATTCTTCACAACACGACGAAAAATATGGCAGAAACCCTTTAAAATCATAAACAAAAACAGGTACGGCGGTGATCAGCTTCTGAGAAAAGCCCATCTGCTGTACCCATCATAAAATTAAAATCTATTACTATGTTAAAAAAAATTTCATTAATCGCCATCCTATTTTCAATTTTTAATACAAGTTTCGCGCAAAAGGATTCAACTGGGTCAAAATATAGCATCACCACAAGCGGTTCAATTGATGCTTATTTCAGGAATAGCTTTTCGGCTCCTTCTGGCGTTACGAATAACTTTACAAGTTTTACCAATTCAAACAAAAAATTAGCCCTAGGTATGGCTAGCTTAAAAATAGATCAAAGTTTAGGAAAATTGGCCGCTACTGTTGACCTTGGTGTAGGTAAAAGAGCAGAAGAATTTTCCTATAATGACAATGGTTTTTTGGCTTATTTAAAACAAGCATACGTATCCTACAGCCTAACCGATAAACTTAAAATAAGCGCAGGTAAATGGGCTACGCATGTTGGCTATGAGTTACTAGATGCTCCATTGAATAGAAACTATAGTATGTCCTATGGATTTTCTTATGGACCATTTTTCCATACGGGGGTAAAAGCGGAGTATGCTTTATCAGATAAATCAAGTTTCATGATTGGTATTGCCAACCCAACAGACTATGTAACAACGGCGTCTGCATCGAAAGTTGTAATTGCTCAATTTAGCACAAAATTATTTGAGGATAAAACAACTATTTACGCCAACTACCAAGGCGGAAACACAGGAGGAAGCACTAGCTTTTCTCAATTTGACGTTGTGATTAATAATACACTATCAAGCCAATTTTCAATTAATTATGATGGAACCATTTATAGTGCTAAAGATGGCGCTAGTACCAACTGGAAAAGCAACGCTGTTTATGTAAACTATGACCCATCAAGTGCCATTGGATTTACATTAAGATCTGAAATATTTGATGATAAAAGTGCACTATCTGGGGGCGCATTTGGCACTTCGATTTTTGCGAATACACTATCTATGAATTATAAAATAAAAAAATTAACCATTATTCCAGAGCTTAGACTGGATAATGCAAAAGATAATTATTTCCTTAATAGTAGTAACAAACTAACTGGTGGTAATACTAGTTTTGTTATAGCTGCAGTATATCAATTTTAGTTTTTTGTTTTTTAAGCAAGCAATCGTACGGCCTGAATTTCTATTCGGGCCTTTTTTATTATATTAGTGGTACCGATGAAAAAAGCCACTCGATTCCTGCAGCTCATTTACTGTTTTTACGCAATACTTATATTTGCCCTATTGACCATATTTTCAGTGATTGCCATGGCAATGGTCCTCCCTTTTGGAAGGGAAAAATTGAGTGATCGGATTTATAAAATATGTAGGTACTGGTCCAAAATTTTGTACTTTTTCCTAGGGGTAAGGCACCAAGAGATATATGAAGCCCCACATCATTTTAACCAAGCGCATATTTTCGTTGGCAACCATAATTCATATATGGATATTCCACCTATCGTTCAATTAAAGCACCAACCCATTAAACCCTTGGCTAAATTTGAATCATCGAAAATTCCGATTTTTGGCTGGATTTATCGAGAAGCAGTGATTATGGTTGACCGAAGTAACCCTGATAAGCGGGCCGAAAGTTTGCGCAACTTAAAAAAAGCTTTGTTAAATAAAACCTCCATTTTCATTTTCCCAGAAGGTACATTTAGCATGACCGATCAATATCCTTTAAAATCATTTTATAATGGCGCTTTTAAATTAGCCATTGAATTGAAAGTGCCGATCCAGCCTGTTTTATTAGTGGACACCGTCAAAAGAATGCATTTTAATAGTATTTTGACCCTAACACCCGGCATCAGCAGAGTGGTTTATTTAGAAACTATCCAAGTGGAAGAATACTCCTTGGACCAAGTGGAGGAGCTTAAACAAAAAGTTTTTAATTTAATGGAACAAGGCTTAAGAAGATATAGAAACTATCCACCTGCATAGCGTATTTTTGTAATCGACCCTTATGTACGCAGAAATTATCATACCCTTAGCGCTCCCTAAAAACTATACTTGGATGATTCCGCCATCCATGGAGTCCGACGTCATGATTGGCATGCGTGTAGAGGTCATGTTAGGTGCAAATAAAAGATACGCTGGTATCATTAAAAAGATAAGCGATCTAAAACCAGTTGGATTTGATCCAAAACCTATTATCGATATACTAGATGAGGAACCCATCGTATACGAACACCAACTAAAGCTATGGGAATGGATGGCCGAATATTACATGTGTTCCGAAGGCGAAGTAATGCAAGCTGCTATTCCAAGTCACTTGAAAATTTCAAGCGAAAGTATTTTTATTTTACAAGAAGAGGCAAATATTGACATAAAAAACTTAAGCGATTCAGAATACATCATTAGTGAAGCCCTTGAAATAAAAAAAGAGTTAAGCTTAATTGAAATTCAAAAACTATTAAATAAAAAGTCGGTCTACCCTGTTGTAAATAAGCTGATTCAAAAAGGAATTTGTATCGTACAAGAAACCATGCGCGACAAATTCACCATTAAATCAGAAATATACATTACACTGCATTCAGATTATCGCGAGGAAGTAGCACTAAAAAAATTATTAAACAGCTGGTCTAGAGCGCCAAAGCAATTGGATTTATTATTGTCTTTTTTACACTTCCAAAAAACAGAAGGCGAAGTATCACAAAAAGCAATTTTAGCAAAAGCAAATGCTTCGCATGCACAATTAAAAGCATTAATTGAAAAAGGGGTTTTAGTGACAGAAAAAAGAAAAGTGGGTCGATTGGCCTTAGATCATACTAAAGGTGATATTCATTTTCATGCGCTTACCCCATCCCAATCAAATGTGTTACAAGATATTCAAACACAACTTGAAACTCAAAATGTAAGTTTATTACATGGCATTACAGGAAGTGGTAAAACACAGATTTATGTATCGCTCATCAATGAAGTAATCAAACAGGGTAAGCAAGCATTATATATGCTTCCAGAAATCGCCCTAACGGCACAAATGATTCGTAGGTTAAAACAATACTTTGGAGGCAGTGTCGCTATTTATCATTCAAAATTTAATCCCAACGAACGTGTTGAAATATGGAATAAGGTAAAGTCGGGTGAAATTAAAATTGTGCTAGGTGCAAGATCCGCCTTGTTTCTACCTTATAAAAACTTGTCACTTATAGTCATCGATGAGGAACATGACCCTTCTTATAAACAGCAAGAGCCTGCACCAAGATACCAAGCAAGGGATACTGCCATATATTATGCAAATCAATTAAATGCAAAAGTGGTACTAGGTTCAGCCACGCCTTCCGTAGAAACATTTTATAATGCCAAAAGTAAAAAGTTTGGTTATACCTACTTAAATGAAAGATTCAGTCAGGCAAGTTTACCTAAAATTGAATTGGTCGACACCAAGAAGCAACCAGCCAATAGTGCAATTTTAACCCCAGTGTTATTAGCCGAAATTAAAAAAACGATTGAAAATAAAAAGCAAGTTATTTTATTTCAGAATCGAAGAGGATATGCACCCTATTTTATTTGTGAAACCTGTGGCTGGATACCCCATTGCAAACACTGTGATGTTACCCTTACGTATCACAAAGCAAAAAACATGCTTTCATGCCACTATTGTGGTACAGGATATCCCATTGTAAATACATGTGAAGCCTGTGGGAAAAATAGCTTCAAACAAAAAAGCTTCGGGACGGAACAAATTGAAGAAAAATTAATGCTTTCCTTACCGGGTGTTCATGTTGCAAGAATGGACTATGATAATGTAAAAGGGAAAAATGAGCATGATCATTTGATTCAACAATTTGAACAAAAACAAATTGATATTTTAGTGGGGACACAAATGGTGGTGAAAGGACTTGATTTTGAAAATGTAGATTTGGTGGGCATCGTAGATGCAGATAGCTTACTTAACTTTAATCATTATCGTGTCAATGAACGCGCATTTCAAATGATGGAGCAAGTGAGTGGAAGGGCTGGACGAAAAAACGACCATGGAAAAGTAATTATCCAAGTAAGCCAAACACAACACCCCATTGTACAATATTTAAAGGGACATGACTATTTCGCTTTTTATGAATTTGAAATTCAAAACAGAAAACACTTTGCTTATCCGCCATTTAGTCGATTAATGAGCATATTATTTAAACATCCGGACAATCATATTGCCGAAGAAGCGGCATTGCATTTTTTCCAGTCCCTTGGACCAGCTATTCAAAAAACAGTATTAGGCCCTGCACAGCCCAACATCAATAGAGTTCGTAATAAATACATTTGGGAATTGTCGATCAAAATATCAAAGCAGCCCCAACAGCTTAAACTAGCCAAGCAACAGTTGCTTCATTTTATAAGACTCATACAAGTACACCCTCGCTACAAATCGGTGCAAATTGTCATCGACATAGATCCGAATTAAAATTTAAGGAGCCAACTCGAATGTGATTATACAAAAAAAGAGTCCCGATAAATCGGGACTCTTTTTTTGTATCGAAAAGTTTTTCTAAATCAATTAGTTATAAACTGCAGTTAATTCAGCTCTTCTATTTTGAGCTCTACCATCTTTTGTTTTGTTATCAGCAGTTGGATTTGCAAAACCAAAACCACTTGTTGAAATGCGCTTTGCATCTACTCCTTTCTTAATTAAATATTTAGCAACCAAATTTGCTCTATTGACAGATAATTTAGCGTTTAATTTTTCAGGACCTGTATTATCTGTATGACCGCCAATCGCTAGACTCACATTTACATATTTCGCAAGTACTGCAACAACAGCATCTAAATTAGCTAATCGCTTAGCAGATAAGTAAGATTTGCCTATGGCAAATTTCAAATTTGAAGCTGCTTGTGTTAAAATGGGTTGCACATCAGGACAACCATGGTTTGCGCTAATTCCAGCTTCTGTTGGACAAGCATCTACTTCATCATTGACACCATCTTTATCAGTATCAGGAATTGGACATCCATTATAACGACTTAAGCCTGCAACAGTTGGACATTTGTCTTGCTCATCATTGATGCCATCCTTATCTGTATCTGGGATTGGACATCCTGCATATTTTGCCAAACCTGCAACAGTTGGACATTTGTCTTGTTCATCATTAACACCATCTTTATCTGTATCAGGAATTGGACATCCTGCATATTTAGCTAAACCTGCAACAGTTGGACATTTGTCATTTGCATTAATTACACCATCATTATCTGTATCAGCTGGTGGCGGTGGTGGAGGCAAAACAACTGGTTTTTTCTCCTTTAATTTCAAAGGCATTGAGTAACTAACGCCATGATTGAAATGCGTTTTAGTTAAAGACGACATCTCAGCTCTGAATGTACTTAAGATGTTTATAAATGAACCATGATTTGCTTTAATTTGAATACCAGCACCCACTGGGGCATATGCCATATAGCTAGAACTAAATTTACCAACTCCAATACTTGCTGATAAATAAGGCACCACTTTATGATCGTCAGACAACAACTTAAAGTTAAGACCTGCATCTGCAGCTGCATAAAAATCTTCTGTTGTAGCACCGCTAGCAGTACCCCTAGTTCTTTGAATGAGTGAAGAAGCATAGAAGGGATAAGACAATGAAGCAAAATCCAAATTCACCATGAAATCTATTTTAGGTGTGACTCCTTTAAAATATTGAACCCCAATACTTTTTGTTGAATTACTCAATTTTTCCCAAGACTTGTTACTTAAAACAGTGCCTAGCGTATTCACTTGAATTGCTCTTGCAGTAGTAAAATCAAAGGCTGAAACTTTTAAGGCAATAGATGGTTTTTTCACATTCGCATCTGTTTGCGCAGAAATATTACCCGCAAAAGCTAAGATGACCAGAGAAAATAGTGTTTTTTTCATAGTATTAAATAGTTAATATTTGTACAAATTTAGCTCTAAAAGATGAAATATTGAAATAATTTATAGATAAAGGAATTTCTAAGTTTTTGGCGTTGTTTTTGAATAACCAATGGCCTCAATTGCTACTTTTATTACTCCTTTTGAATTGATAATCAACTTCTTAGATGCTACTTGACTTAAATCTATGATTCTCCCTTTTTGTAGCATTTTTGGATGCATTCGATCATTTATTCTTACAACCACGTAGGACCCAGTTCTTAAATTAGTTACCCTTACAATTGTATTTAACTTGAATAAATTACATGCTGCGGTCAATTTTTGATTACTAAATGTTTCCCCATTTGCAGTCAAAGTCCCGTCAAAACTTCTACTATAAAAACTTGCAATTCCTGTGATCCGATTTAATTCAATATGAATCCGAGAAGTATCGATCCATTTTTTATAGCGTTTCATGTTTACGCTATCCAAATAATTGGCGTTGGTTAAGGTATTGGGATAAATTTTTTGCGCAGGTGCAACCATAGGAGATTGCAACATCAAATAGATGTATGCTAACCCGATTTTTATAAAATTCTCTAACTGCATTTATGCTACAATGAGATCACTTCAACTACTGAATCAATATTAAGAGATCCGTAAATATGCGGGAATAATTCATTTATATCGTGTGCTAATTCAAATAAAACAGGCCTTTGAACTTTGGCTTTTTCTATTTTAAGTCTCACTAACCCGGATTGGCCTTTGTAAAAACGATCTAACACGCCAGGGACTTGTCTTTCAATAGAACAATGAATGAACCCATCCTGATTATAGTGTAAGGGTAAATATTCATTATTCAATAAGGCTTGTTCCCACTCCTTTTGTGTGGTGACATGGTATATAAATTCGCTTTCCATAATTTTAATTTTTAATGATTCTTGGAATTTTTTGATCTATCATCATTAAATCTGCAAGTACAATTGCAGTAACGGCTTCCAAGACAACCGGTACCCTAAGTGCTATGCATAAATCGTGTCTTCCTTTTACAGAAAAATTTTCTTGTTCATTGGTTTCCCAATTCAGCGTGTTTTGTTCTTTGGGTGTTGAAGAGGTAGGTTTTACGGCAATTCGGAAAACTAAATCATTTCCATTGGTATAACCACCTACTACCCCACCTGCATGATTTGTTTTTGTTTTTCCGGATGCATCAATAATTGCATCATTGTGTTCAATCCCAAACATATTAGCAGCAGCAAATCCAGTACCAAATTCAATTCCCCTAATAGCTGGTATGGCAAACACCGCATGACTAATTAAAGATTCTACTGAATTAAAAAAGTGTTCCCCTAATCCAATTGGCAAACCTGAAACCACACATTCCACAATTCCACCCACACTGTCTTTATTATCGATGGCTCTTTGTAATCCTTTTTCTAAATCAGTTTCTCCACCGATACTTTTAAGGGTCGCTTTTACTTCAACCCCTTTTAATAATTTTTTAGCAACCACACCCGCACCCACTAACGCTGCAGTGAGTCGACCACTAAAATGTCCACCGCCTCTATAATCTTCAAAACCCCCAAACTTATGATGCGCTGTGAAATCAGCATGACCCGGCCTTGGAACTGCTCTTTGTTTTTCGTAATCACCACTTCTCGTATTGTTATTTTCAAACAACATCATAAGTGGCGCACCTGTAGTTAGGTCATTAAAAATTCCTGTTTTAAAAATAGGGATGTCATCTTCCTGCCTTGGTGTCGTTCCTTTTTGTTTGCCACCTTTGCGACGCTCCATATCTTCTGTAAAATCAGCCACCATTAATGGTAAGCCAGCGGGGCATCCATCAATAGTAAGGCCCACACATGCCCCATGTGATTCTCCAAAAATCTGTACACTAAATAAGGTTCCAAATTTGTTCATGTTAAAAAGTTCAATATCACAAGGTAAGAAATTTATTCTATATCCACTTTTGCACCCAATTGTTGTAAATCAGTAAAGAAATCAGTATAAGATTTATTGATGGCCTCCGCTTCAGTAATTTCAATGGGCCCATTTGCACCTAAAGCAGCTACGGCACATGCCATAGCAATGCGATGATCATGCTGCGAAAACACAACCGCTGATTTAATTTCACCGCCGCCATGTATTTGCATACGATCCCCCGATAAAATAATAGTTACCTCCATTTTTGCAAACTCCGCTTGCAAAGTGAGTCCACGATCACTTTCCTTATGCGCTAACCGACTTACGCCTTTTATTTCACTCACCCCATCACAATAGGAAGCTAATGCTACCAATGGCGGAAATAAATCAGGACAATCTGTTGCATCAAATTGAAATGCATTTAATTTTTCTTGTCCCCCATTTTCCATATTTTTATTAGGACCTATAATTATACCATCCAATTCAATGGTAATACTTGCATTCGCACTAATTAACGCACTAATGATTTTTTTATCTGCTTGTGTTGAATCTAATTGCAAGCCTTTCACTTTAAGTGGGCCTGCAATTGCACCAGCCACTAATAAAAAAGCTGCGCCACTCCAGTCACCTTCTACGGTATATTCAATCAATGCTTTTAATGGTGTATGACTATAAAATTTAAAAATTTCATAGTTAGTATGTTTTACATTCCAACCAAATGCATTTAATACCCCTAGGGTTAAATCGATGTAAGGTTTGCTTTTCAAATCCAACACCTTGATTTCGGTATCATATACTTCAGTTGCAGCATATGCCATTAATAAGCCAGTCAAAAACTGCGAACTCAAAGAACCATCCACAGTTATGTTTGCTGGTTGTAAAGGCCCTTTTATTTCAATCGGTAAAAAACCTTTTTGCGATGTTATGGTAACCCCTAAGGCAGGTAAAATTTCATCAAAAAAATGCATCGGCCTTTTTACTAAGCTTCCCTTTCCTTCAATGCTGATGACCTGATTACTTATTGCTGCAATAGGGGTAAACATTCGAATGCCTAAGCCACTTTCACCGCAATTCATGGCGGGACCCACTGGATGCACGCCATTGGATGATACGGTAATTGTTATATTGTTGCGTTCTTTGCTATTTGTTTTGTTTATTGCAACAACCGCTCCCAATTTTTGAATAACATCCATTGCGGCTAAATCATCATTGGAATGGCCAGGATTATGAATAATCGTTTTACCCTTATGCAACAATGCTGCAGCACAGGCCCTTTGCATACTACTTTTGCTTGCTGGTGCAATTTGCGCCCCTACTAATTTTGATGGATATACTATTACACGCATCTTAAGAATACAACTTTATTAATTTTTCTAATGATTTCATAGGTACCGTTTCATATACGGCATTTCCTAATTTATTCAATAACACATACTGCATCCCTTGGGCTGCCTTTTTCTTATCCTTCTGCATTACTGCCATCGCATGCGTAATATCAAAACGCATACTAATAGGCAAACCATATTTTTTAAGGGTTTCTATGACAATACCAGTATCAGTAAACCCAAGTAAAACCTGAGATATTTTAGCCGCATATACCATGCCGATACTAATTGCATGTCCATGTAATAATGCATGTTCATTTTCAATGGCGTGTCCAATAGTATGTCCAAAATTGAGCAACTTACGATCGCCTTTTTCAAACTCATCTTTTTGCACCACGGACATTTTTATTTTTACATTTTTTTCAATAAGTGCAATTAATTCTTTTTTATTTTTTTGATAAAAAGACAAATCATGTGCAGCCAATTGCTTCATCAATTTCGCATCCTTGATGGCTGCATGCTTAATTATTTCAGCAAACCCATTCTCCCATTGATGATTTGGTAATGATTTCAAAAAATCAAAATCGTATAATAAAAAGGAAGGTTGTTTGATGAGTCCGACCATATTTTTATACAAGCCAACATCAATCCCATTTTTCCCGCCAATACTAGCATCCACCATAGCCAAAATAGTCGTTGGTACAAAACCAAAACTTACCCCACGCATATATATACTTGCCGCATAGCCCACCATATCGGTGACTACGCCGCCGCCCACCCCAATGAGCACCGCTTCGCGCGTTGCGCCTAAGTTAAGCAGGGCTTCAATAATAAAGTCAACTGTGGCTTGTTGTTTGTGCTCCTCCCCTGCAGGAATGACAATGGGTTTTTTACCCTTGAATTTATTTTGATGCAAGGCATATACATTTTCATCCGTGATGTAAAATGCATTTGCCTTGTTGACCAATTTTTCAACAGCTTGAAATTTGCCATCTAATATAAATGACACTGTACTTGTAGCTAATTTAACTTTCCAGTTTTTCATGTATTTGATTAAGGATTACTAATTTATTAAACCCATTGTACCATCAATAATAAAAGTACAAGGCGCTAACGAGCTCGAAAGTTATTTATTCATTACTTTATTTTGGTGCTGAATACTTTCCATGTGAACTGCATCCATATACTTGGTAATAAAATCCTCGCTTAAGCCAATTTTATTTCCCTTGCCTACAGCACGCTCTAAAATTTCATTCCAACGATTGGTTTGTAATATAGTAATGTCATTTTCCTTTTTGTATTCACCAATTTTTTCAGCCACCTTCATACGCGTAGCTATAACTTGCAACAACTCATCATCCAATTGGTTAATTTGTTGACGTAATTTTTCGAGCGCAGCATGATATTCTGCAGAAGCAACATCTTCTTTTCTCCAACGAATTGCTTCCAACATCTCTTTCAATACTTCTGGTGTGATTTGTTGTTTGGCATCACTCCAAGCATTGTCTGGATCAATATGAGATTCAATAATTAAACCATCAAAATCTAAGTCCATTGCTTGTTGTGCTACTTCTTGTAAAATATCACGACGACCGCAAATGTGTGATGGATCATTGATCATTGGAATACCTGGGTAACGACGCTTCATTTCAATAGCCAAATGCCACATGGGTGCATTTCTGAATTCCGTATTACCATAAGAGCTAAATCCACGATGAATTAAACCTAAATCCTCAATGCCTGCTTTTGCGATACGTTCCATCCCGCCAATCCATAATTCTAAATCAGGATTGATTGGATTTTTAATTAAAACTGGAACTTTCACCCCTTTTAATGCATCTGCAATTTCTTGCACACTAAACGGATTCACGGTTGTTCGAGCACCTACCCACAAAACATCAACATCAAAATGCAGTGCATCTTCCACTTGTTTAGCAGTAGCCACCTCAATTGCTACCGGGAGTCCAGTTTCTTTTTTGGCTTGTTGCATCCAAGGCAATCCCTTGGTGCCAATACCTTCAAAACTTCCCGGACGCGTTCTTGGTTTCCAAATACCTGCACGCATAATATCCACTCTACCAGTGGCTGCCAATCGGATAGCAGTTTGCATCACTTGCTCCTCAGTTTCTGCACTGCAAGGACCTGAAATAATCAAGGGTGATTTTTTTAATAAAATGTTTACTTTTTGTTGTTGTTCAGTTAAGTCTACCATTTTTCCCAATTTTAATATTTAAATGTTTTATTTATGCTTTACTTTTTTCAGAAGCGTTGTCTATTGACCTTCTTTTTTGCTGAATCCTTTTGGACCACCGCTATCTGCATCATTCATTCTAATACGACGGCCTTTGTAATTTTTACCATCTACTGCATTAATCATTTGTTTTGCGGCACCTGATTCAATTTCAACCCAGCTATTCATATCGCGCATATCAATTTTTCCTAAAGCTTCTTTTCTTAAATCACTCATGTCTAAAATGAATTGTAAAAAGCTGGCTTTATAAAAACCATCCTTAGTACCAAGGTTTACAAACAAACGCGTATATCCGCTTGCTCCTCTTTCCGCACCACGACTTCCGCGATCTGATGAGCTACGTTCCATTCCACGATCATTGCTTCTTGTGCGACCACGATCAGCGCCGCCAAATTCTTGACGACCTCTATCACGATTGCGATCCTGCTGTTGCATTGGTTCACGACGTCCTTTATCTGTAGTACGAATATTTAAATCCTGTGCATTTTCATAATAACTTAAGAAACGATTAAATTCCAAAGCAGCGACACGCTTTAAAATTTCTTCCTTAGTCATGTCTGCAAATTTTTCAGCCAACATGGGAACATAAGTTTCATAATCACCATGACTCACATCTGTTGACATTAATTTATCCATCACATGGAAAAATTGCTTGCGACATACATCCTTACCACTTGGGATATCTAATTTATGGAAAGTACATTTATTGATATTTTCAATTTGACGCAAACGATAAGATTCACGCGCATGAACAATGGATATACAAATTCCTTGACTTCCTGCACGACCCGTACGGCCGCTTCGGTGGGTATACACTTCCACGTCATCAGGTAATTCAAAATTGATTACGTGCGTAATACCTTTTACATCAATACCACGAGCCGCCACATCTGTTGCGATCAATAATTGCAAACTTTTATCTCTAAACTGACCCATAACGCGATCGCGTTGTTGTTGCGTTAAATCACCATGAATGGCATCAATATCATAACCTTCGCGGGTTAATCTTTGTGCTACATCCTGCGCATCCGCTTTGGTACGGGTAAAAATAATCCCATAAATCCCAGGATTAAAATCAATGATTCTTTTTAAAGTCTCATAGCGATGTTGCGCTGATGTTAAATAATATTGGTGATCAATGCTTTTGTTTGTAGCATTCACTTTACCAATAGTCACTTCCACGGGTTCCTTCATGTAACGCTTGCTCACTTTTCTAATTTCAGCTGGCATCGTTGCACTAAACAACCAAATACTTTCTCTATTCGGTGTATTTTTTAAGATAAATTCAATGTCATCTTGGAATCCCATGTTTAACATTTCATCTGCTTCATCCAAAACAACATATTGTATCCTTTCTAAGTTAATCGCTTTTCTTTCGATCAAATCAATTAAACGACCTGGGGTTGCGACCACCACTTGTACCCCTCTTTTTAAATCTTTAATTTGCATGCCTATCGAGGTTCCACCATACACAGCTAATACTTGTAAACCTGGAATGTGCTTTTTAAACAAATTCATTTCGTTTACAATCTGCATACATAATTCCCTAGTTGGACAAACTACTAATGCTTGCGGAAACTTATCTGCAGTTTTGATTAATTGTAATAAGGGCAAACCAAAAGCGGCTGTTTTACCAGTGCCCGTTTGCGCTAATCCAATAAAATCCTTGGTACCACTTATCAACACAGGGACAGAACGCTCCTGAATTTCAGTGGCATGCGTGTAACCCAATTCTGTAACCGCCTTCACTAATTGCTCATTAATCCCAATCTCTGAAAAGGTTTTTTGGGATTTAACAGCCTCAATTAATTCATTGGTTATATTCAAATCTTCTTTCTTCTTCATTTTTAATATTTTTTGTAAAATCACTGATAGTATTTTACTTTTTTTTGTAATTATTTTAAAATCCTTTTTATTTTATTCGCATTTTGAATCAACTCCAATAAATAGTCTGGATTTTCTTTTTCCAAACTGGCTTTGAACTTTCGAAGTTGACTAATATGCTCATTTAACACATCTAACACATTTTCTTTGTTTTGCATAAAGATGGGTACCCACATTTCCGCATTGGACTTTGCCAAACGAACGGTACTTTCAAAACCACCACTTGCTAACTCAAAAATTGCATCCGATTCCTTTTCCTTCTCCAACACTGTATTTGCCAGTGCGAATGAAGTAATATGCGATATATGACTTATATAAGCCACATGAATATCATGCTTGATTGCATCCATGTATAATATATGCATACCTAGCTGCGCATACATTTGCTCAATGATAGCTAAGGCATCTGGATCTACTTGTGTTTTATTACAAATGACCGTTGCCTTATCTACAAACGCATCTGTTTGTGCAGCTGTTGGACCACTAAATTCAGTACCCCACATTGGATGTGTTGGAACGAATCTTCCTTTATTGGAATGTGCATTCGCGACATTTACAATACTTTCCTTAGTAGACCCTAAGTCAAAAACAACTTGCTTATTCACTAAATTCAAAATGGTGGGCAATAATAATTCAGCTACATTAACCGGTGTGGCAAGCGCAATGATATCGGAAGATGTTACTGCGTCCTCCAGGGACATAATTTCATCAACTATACCTAATTGCAAAGCTTGCTTTTGGTGTTCTATGTTTTGATCCACGCCAATAACATGGCTAACAAAGCCTTTCTTTTTCAAAGACAATGCAATAGACCCCCCCATTAAACCAATACCCACCACTGCTAAACGCATGCTTTTATTTTTTTTATTGCTTCACTAAATTTATCCAATGAACCACATAAACTTACTCTGATATAATCGTTGCCTGCACTACCAAATATACCACCAGGGGTGATAAAAACATTGGCTTCATACAATACCTTATCACTTAACGCATAACCATCTTTGTAAGTAGAGGGAATTTTAGCCCAAACAAACATTCCCACTTGTTGTTTTGAATAGGCACATTTTAAAACATCTAATAATTCGAATACTTTTTCACGTCGTGCTGTATATATTTTATTCACGGAGTCATACCAACTTTGATCCAAGCTTAATGCTTTTGCCGCTGCTAATTGCACAGGCAAAAACATACCACTATCCATGTTGGATTTAAACCTAAGTATTTCATTGACTCGGTCCTCGGCGGCAATTAACATGCCCACTCTCCACCCTGCCATATTCTGGCTTTTACTAAGAGAGTTTAATTCAATCACTACCTCTTTCGCACCATGAATGCTTAATAAGCTTTCCGGTTGATCATTTAAAATGAATGCGTAAGGATTGTCATGACAAATCAATATTTGATGCTTCCTTCCAAAGGCTACTAATTTTTCAAACAATTCCTTAGTAGGACTTTGACCTGTTGGCATATGCGGATAGTTCACCCACATCAACTTGACTTTTGATAAATCTGATTTTTCTAAATTTTCAAAGTCAGGTACCCAACTGTTTTCGGCAGTTAATGCATAATAAAGCGGAGTGCCACCCGCTAACTTAACTGCACTTGTGTATGTCGGATAACCAGGATTTGGAATTAATACCTGATCGCCTTCATTTAAATAGGTCATGCATATATGCATGATCCCTTCCTTGCTTCCTAGTAATGGAAGTATTTCCGTTGCTGGATTTAAATCAGCCACTTTAAAATACTTTTGATACCAATTCGCAATGGCTTCCCTTAATACGGGAGAACCTTTGTAAGATTGATAAGCATGAACGTTGTCCTTGCTTGCTTCCTCTTGCAATACTTTTATAACATCAGGATGTGGCGGTAAATCAGGGCTGCCAATTCCTAAATTAATAATCCCCTTGCCGGCTTTATTGAGTTCATCAATCTCGCGTAGCTTGGATGAAAAATAATATTCACCAATTCCTTGTAATCTATGTGAAACTGTTACATGCATCTTTATCCTTTTACTACTTTTCCTTTTTTAAACAACCCAAATATTTTCAAACTATTCGTTAAAGTTTTCATTTCCTCCAACACTTTTTCCATTTGCTTTTTATTGTCAAATTCCAAATCCGCATAAAAGCCATATTTAAAAGTGCTTCCAGGGATTGGCATACTCTGCAATTTGCTTAAGTTTACTTTTCCTTGGGCTATTTTAGCCAATACCTTTGACAAAATACCTCTTGAATGATCTGTTTGAAAATAAACAGATGCTTTGTCCGCGTTTTCGATCACTGTTTTTGAAACTTTAGGTTCCATAATCAAAAAGCGAGTGATATTATTTTTCAAAGTATGGACATCGGGTGTTAATATATTTAAATCATACAATTGTGCAGCAAATTTACTCGCAATCGCTGCCGTATGTTTGCTTTTATATTGGTGCACTATTTTAGCACTTAATGCAGTATCCTCAGATTCAACTAATTTCCAATTATATTTTTCTAAATAATCCAAACATTGCAATATCGCCATTGGATGACTATGCACTTCCTTAATATCTTCGAGCTTTACACCAGGGTTCGCCAATAAATTTTGACTGATAGATAAATACACTTCCCCAATCACTTGAAGATTACTTTTTTGTATTAAATTATAATTTGGTAAAATACTTCCAGCAATTGAATTTTCAATAGCCATCACAGCCCCATCTGATAATTTAACATCCCCTCCAATTTTCACCACTTCTCTAAAAGTATCACAAGTAATTACCTGCACATTTTTTCCAAAAAAATGCATCGCTGCCACTTGGTGGAAACTTCCTTCGTAACCTTGTATCGTAACCTTTTTATTCATTTATCTTAAATCCATTTTTTAAATTTTTATACGCTCCAGTCATTACCGTCTATCTCGCTTTACTTTTTCTACATCCTTTTCTACGCTCTATTTTTCCCATTTCAATATCTCCACTAGCTTTTTCCACTTCAAACTTTCATTTATACCCCTGCTTCATTTTGGGATAAAAAAAATCCCGACTGTTGGGCCGGGATTGTATATTTATTTAATTTCTTTATGCTTTTACAAATATTACCCGGCTACTTTGATTAAAGTAGAAATAAAAGAAAAAGTAAAACCAATTGTTAATATTTGCTTTCATCGTTCCACAAAGGTAATCAATATAGGCTAATTGACAAAATTGTTTGCTATAAATAATGCCAAAACTTACAAATAGTTGTTTTACAAATCGCTCATTTACAAACCACTAATACCCATTAGTTGAAATAAAACAAGAAATGTGTTCAATTCATTTAGGTAACCAATCGGCGAATTATGGCTGGTCAATCCTATAAATTTGGGGATACCCTAAACAGGTGCTGGGGAGGGCTAAAAAAATGAGTCCCCCCGTAGAAACGGCGGGACTCTTACGATTGCTTGCCATATGAAACTCTTCCGATAACTGTTAGTTGGCAAGTATGGGTTATAAATAACCCACCAACAGTTCAATTATTTATTTTGCAGCAGCAGTTGTATCAACAGTTGCAGCAGCAGTTGTGTCAACAGTTGCAGCAGCAGCTGTATCAGTTGTAGCTTCAGTAGAAGCACCACCACATGCAGTTAATGCAGCGATAGCTAAGATTGCGAATACTTTTTTCATAAAATTTGTTTTAAATTAATTAATTAACACTCTTAATACAAAAAGGATAAAAAGGTAACCTTCTGCCCCTAAAAAATATAAAAGAACCCTTTTTGGGTTACTTTTGCCTCAAATACGTATAAATACCTTGAAAGCTGAACTCAATGAACAAGCCCTATTAAAGGGATTAGCTCAAAATGACTCCAAAGCAGTGGAAACACTCTATAAAAGTCATTTTACGATGATTCAGCACTTCGTAGAAAATAACAATGGAAGTTTTGACGACGCAAGGGATGTTTTTCAGGAAGCAATGATTGCTTTATATGAAAAAGTACAATTGGACTCATTTGTCCTCACCTGCCAAATTAAAACCTATCTATTTTCAATTTGTAAGCATTTGTGGTTAAAACGCTTACAACAAATGGGTAAATACAGTAGTCCATTGAGTGAAAACGAAGAAAGCATATCTATCGAAATGGATATGGGGCAAATTGAAAAAAAAGATGCTGCTTTCGCAATTATGGATCGGGCATTAAATAGTTTAGGAGAGCCTTGTAAAAGTTTGTTAGAAGGTTATTATTTAAATAAAAAAGGGATGCAGGAACTAGCTAGTCAGTTTGGATATACCAATGCTGATAATGCCAAGAACCAAAAATATAAATGTTTGATGCGCCTAAAAAAACTGTTTTTTACGCAATATAATATAGGAGATTAATTATGGAAGACATACAATTATTAGAGACCATTGAAAAATACCTGTCTGGCGAATTGTCGGATCAGGAAAGGACGGAATTTGATGTCATCAGACAAAAATCAGCAGACATTGATCAAATGGTTGTTGAACACAAGCTATTTTTAAATCAAATGGAAACCTATGCGAAGCGAAAAAATATTACGCATACATCTCAACAAGTTTTTTCTAATTTATTAGCCAATGGGGAATGGGCACCTATTGAAGCAGTAGGGGTGCCAAACAAAGTAATTCAATTGTGGTCGAAATATAAAAAAGTAATAGCCATCGCCGCTTCATTTGGTGGATTTTTTGCCATTTTTACTTCTATTATTGTAATGTACTTATCCCCTAGTTTAAATGGATCTCAATTATTACAATTAAGTAAGGCAGTGGAGGTAATTAAAAAGAACCAACAAGTACAAGGACATTTATTGAATGAAGTAAAAACAAAGGTTCCTGAAAATGCAAAATTAATAAGCGGTGGTTCTGGATTTTTAATTGACACCAAAGGATATATCATCACCAATGCGCATGTACTAAAAGGTGATGGCGCTATTGTTATAAATAGCAAAGGACAGGAATTAAATGCTAGAATTATTTATAGCGATGTTACTAACGACCTTGCTTTATTAAAAATAGAAGATAAGGATTACAAACAACCCAAGACTATCCCCTACGCAATTCGTCGAAAAATTTCCGACTTAGGTGAAGAAATTTTTACACTAGGTTTTCCGCGCAATGACAATGATATTGTTTATGGTAAAGGTTATTTAAGTGCGCAAACAGGTTATGAAGGCGATAGCAGTTCCTACCAAATTCAAATTAACGCCAATCCTGGTTACTCTGGCGCTCCTATATTTAATTCAAATGGCGAATTGATTGGCGTCATAAGTACAAGACAAAAGTTAGCTGAAGGTGTTGCTTTTGCTGTTAAATCAACTGAGATTATAGATGTTGTCAATGCTTTAAAGGGCAATGAAAAAACAAAAGATATAAATATTAAATTACCAAAGTTTACAAGTAGTGCTAGTAGCAACAGAAAGTCACAACTAGATAATTTAAAAAACTTTATGTACAGCGTTAAATCATTTAACTAACCACTATTACCAAAGATGCGTTGGATATACTTGCCCTGCTACTAATTGATCAATACTTGCTTTAACGCCAGGCGCATCCTCCTTATAAGTGACGCCAAACCATTTTGCTTGTGTAGCGATCACTTTTACTTTCCCTAATTCTAATTCTGCAAATCGGCCCGCTACCAAAGGAATGAAAAACTCTGACTTTAATTCCTGCCCTTGTTTTTCTAAAAATAAAGCAAACTCATGTTCGCACAAATCAATAAAACCAGGCGCGAAACACATAAAGTTCATACTCACTCTGGTATCTTCTGCTAATGGAGTTTCAACACCTGCTTCTTCAAATACTATTTGACCACTCGCAGTTCTAAATATTTTTGTACGCTCATTGATATTTGTCAAATACGATTCATTATCCAAAGTGCATACCCCCCTACTTACGGTTCCATTATCACTTAATGTATTAGATAACTCATAGCCTAAAATACAATATGTTTTTTCAGAACAGGTGATGGTTAAAAAATCAAAAGCTTGTTTAAATGCATCTACGCCATAATAATCATCTGCGTTGATTACTGCAAACGGCTCATTGACCACCCCTTTGGTACATAATAATGCATGTGCAGTACCCCAAGGTTTTTTTCTATCTGTAGGGGTTGGATAATGATTGGTAAACTTATCTAAAGATTGATATACATAAGCGGTTTCAATTTTGCCATTTAATTTTGGTTCAAAAATATTTTTAAATGGCTCCGCAAATTCTTCTCTAATAATAAAAACAACCTTCCCAAATCCTGCACGAATAGCATCATATATTGAATATTCCATGATCGTTTCCCCATTGGGACCGAATCCTTCCGTTTGCTTCATGCTTCCATACCTACTTGCCATTCCAGCTGCCAAAATCACTAATGTGGGTGCACTCATTGTTTGTATTTTTTAATCGTATTTTTACTTGATGTTAAAAGCAGCGCAAAAATAACTGATTTTATATTAATAGAGAAAATTTGAACGAAAACATTAACATACAAGCAGTTCCTAGCTTTTGTTATAAAGACATACAATTAGCTGTATTAAGATTAGACGAGCTACACCCCATTGTAAGCGGAAATAAATGGTTTAAACTTAAATATTATTTGCAACAAGCACAGGAAGAAAATGCAGATACCATTGCAAGTTTTGGAGGCCATTATTCCAATCATTTGGTGGCACTGGCCTTTGCCGCAAAAGAATATAATTTAAAAAGCATCGGGTATGTTAAATCCAATGAAGACGAACCCATCACCCCCACCTTACTGGAAGCGATGCACTATGGTATGGATTTAAAATTTTTAGGTAGAAATAATTTTCAATTATTGAAGACCGAATTACTTGAAAATAATGTCACAAGCAATACCTACTTTGTTGACGAAGGCGGATATGGCACCCTAGGCGCAAAAGGCGCTGCCACTATTGTATCCAATGAAAAAACCAATAGCTACAGTCATATCATATGCGCAGTGGGAACTGGAACCATGATGGCTGGTTTAATAAACGCCGCAAAGCCACACCAACATGTCATTGGTATACCAGTGTTAAAAAATGAAGCAACTATTCGCAATGAAATAACGCAAATCATCACTAATAAAGAAACGCCATTTAACTTACTTCATGATTTTCACTTAGGCGGTTATGCAAAAACGAATCAAGCACAATTTGATTTTATGAATCAACTATGGTCAACAGAAAAAATTCCTACCGATATGGTATATACTAGCAAATTATTTATGGCAGTAAAAAGTTTACTAGCCAATAATTATTTTTCACCAACTGCTAAAATTTTAATGATTCATAGTGGTGGCTTACAAGGAAATAGATCATTGCCTGCAGGAACCTTGCTGTTTTAAAGCGCGTTAAATCACCAATCTGCCTGTTATGTAATTGTGATTACAAAAGTCTAATATAAATTTTGCAACTAAGCCGTGACTATATCACAGTCGAATACTTTTTCGAAGTGCAATTTAATTTTTTGCTTCACTTCATTATAATCCACTTTCCTACCTAATTCTTTTTCTAATGAGGTGACTGCCTTTCCTTGAATACCACAGGGTACGATATATTCAAAATGCGATAAGTCCGTATTTACATTTAATGCAAAGCCATGCATGGTAACCCACCGACTACACTTAATACCCATGGCACAAATTTTTCTTGCCATAAATGGATCTTCTGGCGATAACCACACCCCTGTTTCTCCAGCACTCCTATCCCCTTTTAATCCATATTCAGCTAATACTTGGATGATCACTTCCTCTAAACTGCGCAAATACCAGCCTAAGTCGGTTTTAAACTTATCTAAATCTAATATGGGATATCCTACTACTTGCTGCAAACCATGATAAGTGATATCCCCCCCACGATTGATATGATAAAATTCGATGCCTAAATTTTGTAATTGTTCCTCAGATACCAACACATGCTCCCTTTTGCCGCTTTTACCTAATGTAAATACAGGCGGATGCTCTACGATTAACAAGCGATGTTCCGTATTGGCTTGATCTGCAGGCATATCGCTTGCCCGATTGATCGATTTTAATTGGGTGTTTTTTAATAACAACTCCTCCTGATAATCCCAGGTTGGTTTATAGGATTTTACCCCTAAATCTTCAAAAAACACTTTTTGACGCATAACACAAAGTTACAAACTAAGCCGCAATATCCTACTTTTGCATCATGTCAGAAGAAATAGAAATAGTTGGTGAAGAACAAAATGAATCCATTTACGAAAAACTCGTGTTTAATATTGACAAGGGTCAAGAGCCAACGCGTATTGACAAATGGCTCCAAAGTCATATTGAAGGTATCACGCGTAATAAAATACAGAATGGTATTGAAGGTGGTTTTTTAACGGTGAATGGAAAAGTAGTCAAAAGCAATTATAAAACAAGACCAGGCGATGAGGTGGTGTATATGAGTTATATTAATCCTGATTATACCGAGCTTAAGCCGGAAGCCATGGATTTGAATATTGTATATGAAGATGAAGCAGTCATGGTTATCAATAAGCCGTCAAACATGGTCGTTCACCCTGGTATTGGAAACTATACAGGTACTTTATTGAATGGTGTGGCACATCACTTACTTTCGAAGAATCCAACTTTAAGCGAAGATGTATTACCTCGATTTGGACTAGTACACCGTATTGATAAAAATACAACAGGACTAATTGTACTTGCCAAAACACCGGAAGCTGCATCACATTTAGCGAAACAATTTTTCAACCATACGGTAGAACGAAAATATATGGCCTTAGTTTGGGGTAATGTCGCTGAACAGGAAGGAACTATTGAAGCGCACATCGCTAGACACAAACAAAATAGAAAAATGTTTGACGCTTATCCTGAAGGCGAGATAGGCAAACACGCCATCACCCATTATAAGTTATTGGAAAGCTATAATTATGTTTCATTAGTATCATGTATTTTAGAAACTGGAAGAACGCATCAGATTAGGGTGCACATGAAACATATTGGCCATACTTTATTTAATGATTGGGAATATGGTGGAGATAAAATTTTAAAAGGCACCATTTATACCAAGTACAAACAGTTTGTTGATAATTGTTTTGAGATTTGTCCTAGATGTGCATTACACGCCGCAACGCTAGGATTTATTCACCCTACGACTAACGAAAAAATTGTTTTCGAAAGCGAATTACCTTCCGATATGCAAGGGGTAATTGAAAAATGGAAGAATTATAAGGCAGCCGCACACCAATAGTACAATTTTATAAATTATATAGAACCAAACATCGTCCTAAATAAAAAAGTCCTCCCCGAATAAGGAAGGACTTTTTTTATGAAACTTATTTTTCAATAAATTTTAATCAAGCTAATTTTTGTTTTGCGCATTTTGCATTGGCGACAATCCAATAGATTGACCACGTACAAAACCTTTCATTTTAAACATCGTAAACTTTGAAGGCGTCAATACATTTGGCCATTTGTTATTTGACTCATCAATATCTGCAGTTTCACGCATTGGATCTAATTGAATAGATACAGCTTTTTTATTGGTTAAGAAAACACTCGTCACTTTATTTTCATTCTTTCTCCAAATTTGTGCTGATAATTTTTGTGTTTCTTTAGTGCCATCTGCAAAAGTAAATTCAACAATGATTGGCATCACCAATCCACCTTTGTTCAAGAAAGTGATTTCATACAAATTAACATCCGTATACTTTGCTTTCTCTGCCTCTGTCAATGGTTCTGGCGCACCAAAATTCATTGCAGGTTTCTTTGCCGCTGTGTCATAAGGCTCAATACCGCGATCATATCTCCAGTAAAAATCGCGAAGTGTAGTATCTGAATCTGTTAAAAACACAATTGATTTATCCGCTCTATTTCTTACTTTAGAAATGTCATCAAAAGCAGGCACCTGTGGCTTATCCATTCCTCTTGCGCCACCACCCATTCCACCACGACCACCACGCATCATAGCACCACCCATTGAAGCAGGAGCTGCTGCAGTTGCGTCATATACCGCATGTTTTACAGTATCAATAGCAATATCTACTGGATCAATTCCGTAGAACCACCCTCTCCAATACCAATCTAAATCAACTGCACTCGCATCTTCCATGGTTCTGAATAAATCAGCGGGTGTTGGATGCTTAAATGCCCAACGACGCGCATATTCTTTAAATGCATAATCAAATAATTCACGTCCCATAATTGTTTCTCTCAAAATATTCAATGCTGTTGCAGGCTTTGTATAAGCATTCGGACCAAACTGAATAATATTTTCACTGTTACTCATGATGGGTTCTAACTGATCTTTAGGCAAACGCATATAATCCGCAATGGACCATGCTGGACCGCCACGAGAAGGGAATTTATTATCATATAATTCCTCTGTCAAATATTCTACAAATGAATTTAATCCTTCATCCATCCATGACCATTGACGCTCATCACTGTTAATAATCATTGGGAAAAAGTTATGGCCTACTTCATGTATAATTACCCCTAACATACCATTTTTAGCAGACTCGGTATAAGTACCATCCGCACTTGTTCTACCATAGTTAAAACATATCATTGGATATTCCATTCCATTAGATGCTTCAATACTTTGTGCTACAGGATATGGATAGGCAATACTAAATTTAGAATAACTTTTAATGGTATGTGCTACTGCCTTCGTTGAAAACTTACGATATAACCCATAAGCCTCTTTTCCATAAGCACTCATACACATTACTTTTTTACCTTCTACATTTGCAGCCATTGCATCCCAAACAAACTTACGGCTACTTCCAAATGCAAAGTCACGCACATTCTCTGCATTAAACACCCAAGTTTCATTCGTCGTTGCTTTATTTTTTTCTGCCGCTTTTGCTTCGTCTAAAGTGACTACTTCAATAGGCTCTGTTGCAGTTTGTGCTTTAGTCCATCTTGCCAACTGCGCAGCAGATAATACTGCAGGATAGTTTTGTCCTTGTCCTGTTGCCATCACCACGTGATCACTTGGCACTGTAATGGCTACTTTATAATTTCCAAAAACCAAAGCAAACTCACCACGACCCGTAAATTGATGATTTTGCCATCCTTGGAAATCAGAATACACACATAAACGAGGATACCACTGAGCCATGGTAAATAAATAGTTTCCATCTTCTGGGAAATATTCAAAACCACCACGACCAGCAACGGTCATACGATCTGTAATTTTATAACTCCATTTTAATTTGAAAGTAAATTTTTGACCTGGCTTTAAAGCAGCAGGTAAATCAATACGCATCATCGTACCATTGATGGTGTATTTTAATTTCGCACCTAACGCATCTGTTAAAGAGGAGATGATATGACCTAAACCATTGTCTGATTTTTGTTCCATCAATTTATCTATCGTTGCAGGTGTTACTGCGCGACCCATTCTACTTTCCTCAGGAAAGCCACCATTATTGACAGTGCTATGTTGATTCTCATCTAATTGCAACCACAAATAAGTCAACACATCCGGTGAATTATTAAAATAAGTGACTGTTTCAGCACCTGTTAATAATAATTTTTTTTCATCCAATGTTGCTTTGATATCATAATCAGCTCTTTGTTGCCAATACTTAGGCCCAGGTGCCCCACTCGCTGTTCGATATTCGTTGGGCGTTGCTAAAATAGTTCCTAACTGTTCAAACTTGTTCCCATGATTGGACGTTGGATTGTTACGAATGTCTTGCGCGATTAATACAGAAGCACTTGCGATAATTAACAAACAAATACTTACTAATTTTTTAAAATTCATCTGGTCAATTTTTTAATTAAAAAAAGGAACTATGCGGTCTATTACCATATTTAATGCAAGAAAAGAAGTTATGAAAGACCCAATCCTGACATACAACTTACGATCCCCTTTAAATAGGGACACGAATATAAATGAAAAAAGTAAAATAATACTAATAATCAATAGCTGTCCTAGTTCTAGGCCTAAATTAAATGAAAAAAGTGGCCCTATAAGGCTTTCTTCCTGCCCCAAAAGGCTTTTTAAGTAGTTACTGAAGCCCAATCCATGGATGAGCCCAAAGAATAGAGCTGCAAAGTAGATGAACGGATATTTTGAGGTAAAACTGAAATCTTTCACCAAATAATTGGATATCGCGGTTAATAAAATGGTGATGGGTATTAAAACCTCAATTATACTAACGGGGAAATTGACCCAGTTTAATGTACTTAATGCAAGTGTTACAGAATGGCCAATCGTAAAGGAGGTGACTAAAACCAATATCTTTTTCCAATCTTCCCAAACATACCTAATTACCAAGGCCAAAATAAATAGGATATGATCCGATCCATCGATATCGATGATATGTCTAAATCCTAATCTGAGGTAAATTAGCAAATCATCCATGAAATGAAAATTTTGTTATGTTAAATTAATCAAGACCTTTGTAAAATACAAATAAACATTATGGCGCTCATCGGATTCAACCCATTTATAACCGCATTGATTGCATTGATACACCCCTTTTTCGTGTCAGTGATTGAAATTAACCATAATGAAAAGGAAGCCACTATCGAAATTAGCGTTCGAACTTTCACCAATGACCTTGAAAAAATGATGGGGGCTGATGCTAAAACCACGATCGATTTGTCGCAAGCCAATCAAAAAAATAAAGCAGATGCGTTAATTGCAGCATACATGACCAAACGCTTAAATTTGAATGCGAATGGTACTAAATTTAATTTAGAATATGTTGGATATGAAATACAAAAGGAAAGCACCTGGTCCTATTTTGAAGTAAAAAATGTGAAGCAACTCAACCAGCTAATTATTAATTGTGAAATACTATTTGGCGTAAACGATCAGCAAATAAACATTTTTCATGTAAAATCAAAAGGTGTTCGAAAAAGCTACGAGTTGATTTACCCAAAAAAGTCGACACAATTCAATTTTTAGTTGCTTATCTCATAAGCGATTGGGAGGTTCCTAACTTGCCTATTTATGATTTACCAAATAAAAAGGAACACAAACTTAAAGCGAATCTAAACAGTAAGCTGAATTGATGGGAATTAAGCAGCTATATAGCAAAAATTTAAAGTAAATTTGCAGAACCTATTTTTATAATATAACCTATAGTTAATGGCACTTATTAAAAGCATATCTGGATTTAGAGGCACCATTGGGGGCAGGCCCAATGATAACTTAACGCCTATTGATATTGTCAAATTCGCCTCTGCCTATGGAACTTGGCTGAAGCAAAAATCGGCCGGCCCTAAAAAAGTAGTGGTAGGCAGAGATGGCAGAATTAGCGGCAATATGGTTACTAATTTAGTGGAGCAAAGCTTGATTGCTTTAGGCATTGATGTGATACAGTTAGGATTAAGCACCACCCCTACCGTTGAAATGTGTGTTGTTTTTGAAAAAGCAGATGGTGGTATCATATTAACTGCCAGCCATAATCCCAAAGAGTGGAATGCTTTAAAATTATTAAACCATAAAGGGGAATTTGTAAATGCAGTAGAAGGTAAAACCATTTTGTCATTAGTCGCGAACGAAGATTTTGATTATGCGGATATAGATCATATGGGTAAAATTATTTCGAATGACAACAGTTTGCAAAAACATATTGACGCGATACTAAATTATCCATTGGTAGATATTGGCGCGATTAAAAAAGCAAACTTTTCTATTGTAGTGGATGCAATTAATAGCTCGGGCGCATTTGCAGTACCTGCTCTACTCAAAGCAATAGGTGTTACAAATATTAACGTGTTAAATTCCGAAATGCATGGAAATTTCGCTCATAATCCAGAGCCCTTAAAAGAACATTTAACTGAATTATGCAGAACAGTAGTCAATACCAAATCCCATATAGGTATTGCTGTTGATCCTGATGTAGACCGACTTTGTTTTGTGAGTGAGGATGGCGAGTTATTTGGAGAAGAATATACTTTAGTTGCTATTGCAGATTATATATTGCAACATAAAAAAGGAAGTACCGTAAGTAATTTATCATCCACACGCGCTTTGGGAGATATTACTGAAAAAAATGGCTGCGCCTATTTCGCTAGTGCCGTTGGCGAAGTAAATGTGGTTGAGAAAATGAAACAAGAAAATGCTGTGATTGGAGGAGAAGGAAACGGTGGTATCATTGTTCCAGATTTGCATTATGGAAGGGATGCATTAATTGGTATTGCATTGTTTTTAACACATTTGGCAAAAACAAAACTAAGTGCAGCTGCATTAAAAGCAAGTTTACCCGCTTACTATATGAGCAAGAAAAAAATGGAATTAGACGCCTCTATTTCATTAGAAAAGATATATGCAGGTTTAGAAAAACAATTTTCCACTTACGCGATTAATAAAATCGATGGTATGAAAATTGACTTTGAAAACAAGTGGGTGCATTTAAGACCCAGTAATACAGAACCCATTATTCGCATATATACGGAAGCCCCCACGCAATTGAAAGCGGACGATTTAGCCGATAATATTATTTCAATAATTCATAGCATTTAGTAATTTTAACGGGTATGGAAAGAATCTACTTTGACAATGCTGCTACAACGCCGATCGACGCTGATGTGCTGGAAGCAATTTTGCCCTTTTTTAAGGAACAATTTGGAAACCCCTCTTCCATTTATAGCTATGGTCGTGAAACACGTATGGCTATTGAAAAAGCTAGAAAATCAATTGCGGCTATATTAGGCGCGAAGCCTGCAGAAATATTTTTTACCAGCGGTGGCACCGAAAGTACCAATACCGTTTTACATGCAGCGGTGACCGATTTGGGTTGTAAGCATATCATCAGCTCTCCGGTTGAGCACCATGCTACGCTTCATACAGTTGAATATTTGGCAAAAGCACACCATGTAAAATTGTCTTATGTAGGTATTTTACCCAATGGACATATAGATGTTAATCAATTAGAGGAATTATTAAACAATAGTCCCGAAAAAACGATTGTTACCATTATGCACGCTAATAATGAAATTGGTAATTGTATAAGCTTACTTGAAGTGGGTGCACTTTGCAAAAAACACAACGCTTACTTCCATAGCGATACGGTACAAACTGTAGGGCATTATAATTTTGATTTGAAAAATATACCCGTTGATTTTATTACTGCTGCAGGGCATAAATTTCATGGTCCAAAAGGTACAGGTATTTTATATATCAATGAAAATATTAAAATCAACCCATTTTTACATGGCGGGACACAAGAAAGAAACATGCGTGCGGGCACCGAAAATGTATATGGCATTGTTGGCTTTGCAAAGGCATTAGAATTGTCAAATCAAAACCACGATAAAGACAAGGAATATATTTCAGGATTAAAAAAATACATGTACGATTCTCTAGTGCATAATATCCCAACCGTTAGCTTTAACGGAGATACATTTGGAGAAAGTTTATATACTTTACTAAGCGTAAACTTTCCTAAGAATCAAAAAACGGAAATGCTCCTTTTTAATTTAGATATTCAACATATTTGCGCCAGTAGTGGTAGCGCTTGCTCAAGTGGCGCGCAACAAGGCTCTCATGTCATTGCCGCACTCCATAAACCTTCAGATATCGTTACCGTGCGCTTTTCGTTTTCTAAATATAATACGACCCAAGAAATTGACACGGTCGTGGCAACTTTGACCACCTTATTGTAATCGGGATGACCTCCTAAAATAATAAGCCCTCTTTGACCAAAGGTCAAAGAGGGCTTATCGTATAAGAATTGAGCTGCTTAATTTTTAGCTACCGTGAAATCTTTTTCCATTTTGTTAACCGCTTCTATTAATTGGCCACAGGTTAATATATCTTGTACAAATGCAATTTGTTTATTGACTAAGCTATTCGGCTTACCCTGATAGGCATTTTCAGCATTTACAAAAAACTGATCATCACTCATTGCTTCCCCTAATGATTTATAATAAGCGACTGCTTGTTTCAAATCCTTTAATAAGGAAACACTTACCTTATTTGCTAATTTTAATTCTCCTGAAGCGTAACAAGCTTGTAGGAACAAATAAGAGAAATAATTGTGTTGATTGCCTCTATTGGAGGTCATTCCATAAGGGAAGTTTTTCTCATTGGTTTCTGCGTCAAATTTTCTGAGCAATTGCTGTGCACTGTCCCGCTTGCCCTCTATAGCTAATGCTTGTGCAACTTGCGAGAAAGCCAATCGCATTGAATTCAAGTGACGTCTATTTTCTTCGTCGAAATATACATTTGGATTTTTTGCATTGCCAAATGAAAATTTAGTCATCATATTTTTATAAGCCACATCTGCATCAATGGTTTGATTCAATACCGGCACCAACTGATAGGACATACCCGTTTGACGCACATACTTATCTATACCTAATTCTTTTAACTCCTGCGTTGAAGTGAAGCAAATGGGTCGCTTAAAATCGCTCGTAGCGATAATGGCATACATCGCTAATTCATTTTTCAATAAATATTGACGATTTGGATTAAAATCAATTAGTAATTCATCTACCATCGTGTCCGTTGGCTTTGCAATACCTGATGCCAAAGCATTTGCCTTATTTACAGGTACTTTAAATTTGTGCGTAGGGAATATATTAACAGGACCATCTGTCGTAGATGCCATATATTTCCCAGAAGGATCTCCAATCACGTACCTTAATACAGAATCTAAATTATGGTAGCGTGTTTCTCCATATTCAGGCAAAGCATTATAATATGCCACATTTAATTTGTTGCCTGAAACTTGTTCCTCAGAAAAAATAACATCAAACTTATTACTTTCATTTACTTTATACCTAAGCTCCCTCATATACCAATCCGAGCCCAATAAACTATTCACCACCACACGCACATCGGGACGAATTCCTTCCACCTCCTGCGCATACCATAAAGGGTAGGTATCATTATCTCCAAAGGAAAATAAAATTGCATTCGGAGGACAACTTTCTAAATAGTTCCGCGCCAAATCACGGGGTAATAACTTTTGACTACGATCATGGTCATCCCATTCTTGCTGTGCCATTAAAGCAGGTACCGCTAACAAACAAACCACAGTAGCAATAATGCTCGCAGTATTTTGATTCACCACCTTCGTTAACCATTGTATGACTTGCAAAACACCCAACCCAATCCATATCGCAAATGCATAAAACGATCCCACATAAGCATAGTCCCTTTCACGAGGTTGCAAACTCACTTGATTTAAGTAAAGTACAATGGCTAATCCAGTAAAAAAGAATAATAAGCCTGTAACAATAAAATCCTTTTTATTTTGTTGGTATTGAAATAAAAATCCAAACAAGCCTAAAAAGAAAGGCAACATAAATAAACTATTGTGCGCCTTATTATTATTTTTAATCGTATCCGGTAGTTTGGACTGATCTCCAAAAAAGAAATTATCAATGAAGGAAATACCAGTACTAAAATTACCATCCCTTACATTTCCAAAACCTTGTAAATCGTTTTGCTTACCCGCAAAATTCCAAAGGAAATAGCGCAGATACATAAAACCAAATTGGTAATTCGTAAAGTATTTAATATTATCTCTTAAAGTTGGTGCTTCGCCATCTACTACTCCTGCAAATGCCTTATAACTATCCATTTGTCCACGATCATTTTCGCCATCCCACATTCTTGGAAATAAATGCGATGATGGTGCAGAAGACCAATCACGTTTATAGTTTTTACCAGCCAATTCATAGTTGGTAGGTGCTTTTACATATTGATCACCATTTTCTATATAATCCACCTTATCCACATAATCTGGTCCAAATAATATAGGCCAATCACCATACTGCTCTCTTCCTAAATAGCCAACTAAGGTGACAGGATTATCTACATTATACATATCCACGGAAGGATCTGCATTTGAACGAATCATGGTGGTGATATAAGTAGTATAACCCAATAACATAAAGATCATTGACCACACCCCTAACTTTAAAAAATAAAGCCCTTTTTTATTTGCATAATAAATGCCCCATGTTAAAATTGCTGCCAATAAAACAAAGAAGAAAATAAAACCACTAAAAAATGGCAACCCCATGGAGTTAACAAAGTTTACGTCAAATGCCCCAGCCCATTTAATTGTGAATTGTATAAGCACCACTTGAATAAATCCTGTGATCACTACACCCACTAAAAACGCTACCAATCCACCAGTGATGGTAGGTTTATATTGTCTGAAATAATATACCATCACGATTGCTGGAATGGTTAATATATTTAATAAGTGAACACCAATGGATAAACCCATCATGTAAAAAATAAAGATGATCCATTTATCTGCACCGGGTTGATCTGCTTTGTGTTCCCATTTTAATATCGCCCAAAAAACTAATGCAGTGAAGAATGAACTTAACGCATATACTTCCCCTTCAACAGCACTGTACCAGAATGAATCGCTAAAGGTATAGGCCAACGCACCTACGATACCTGCACCCATAATAGCTAAAATTTGATAGCCTACTGGTTCAGTACCTGTTTGCTTAACCACGATGCGTTTTGCAAAATGCGTAATGGTCCAGAACAAAAATAAAATGGTAAACCCACTTGCCAATGCACTCATGGTATTCACCGCCTTTGCTGCGGTTAATGGATTATCCCCAAACAAAATAATAAATACCCTGCCTAACAATACAAACATGGGGGCCCCTGGCGGATGTGGGATTTGTAGTTTATACGCACTACTGATAAACTCACCACAATCCCAAAAACTGCTTGCAGCTTCTGAGGTCATAATATATACAGTACATGCAATTAAAGTAACCAACCAGCCCGTCCAATTATTGATTTTTTTGAAGTCCATTTTTGACCATTTTAGTAGTTGCAAACTTAATTGAATCTAGCCAAAATTGGAAATTAATACCCGGTTTAAGTATATTTTAAGATTTTAAGGTTCCCCCAAGGTTTTTTACCTTTGTGGCCCATGAGCAAACAACAAACGGTCGCATTTCACACTTTAGGCTGCAAATTGAATTTTTCAGAAACCTCCACATTGTCGAGACAATTGGAACAAAATGGTTTTGAAAAGAAGGATTTTGGGGATAAAGCGGATGTGTATGTCATAAATACTTGCTCGGTTACTGAAAATGCAGATAAGGAATGTCGCCAACTGGTGCGTCGGATCCAGCGCAGATCTCCTGAAAGCTTTGTAGTCATTACAGGCTGCTATGCACAATTAAAACCTCAGGAAATAGCTTCCATTCCGGGGGTTGATTTAGTATTAGGTGCTGCAGAAAAATTTAACTTAATTAAACACCTTGCCAATTTAACCAAGGGCGATGCCGCAAAAATTTATAGCTGCGAAATTGATGATGTTTCCGACTTTCACAGTTCATTTTCAGTGAATGATCGAACGCGTAGCTTTTTAAAGGTACAAGACGGCTGTGATTATAGTTGTACATTTTGCACCATCCCACTAGCTCGTGGTAAAAGCCGAAGTAACAGTATTGAAAATGTAGTGCAACAGGCAAATGAATTAGCAAGTAATAATGTGAAGGAAATTGTTTTAACCGGTATTAATTTGGGTGACTTTGGAAAAGGACAAACCGGTGGCAAAAAACACGATGAAAGTTTTTTTGATTTAGTAAAAGCGCTGGACCAAGAAACCAATATTCCGAGATATCGCATATCCTCCATTGAACCCAATTTAATCACGAATGAAATAATAGATTGGGTGGCGAATAGCGATCAGTTCATGCCGCATTTTCATATTCCTTTGCAAAGTGGATCAGATGCTGTTTTAAAATTAATGCAGCGCAGATATACCAGAGATTTGTATCTAGAGCGCGTGCAACATATCAAAAAAATAATGCCACATGCATGTATTGGCGTTGACGTAATAGTTGGATCCCCAGGGGAAACAGAAGATTATTTTAAAGAAAGTTTGGATTTTATTCATGCACTTGATATTTCCTATTTGCATGTATTCACCTACTCCGAACGTGCTGCCACTAAGGCTTTGACCATTAAGCCAGTCGTCCCTATTTCCGTACGACAGGAGCGCAATAAAATTTTAAGGAATTTATCCTACCAAAAATTACAATATTTTACAGCACAGCATTTGGGGGAAACTAGAAAAGTATTATTTGAATCGCCAAAGGCTACAAAAGAAAATCCCAGCCAATTAATGCTGGAAGGATATACCGATAATTATATTCGTATTGAAACTCCTTATCGAGAAGAATGGAGCAATCAACTTATAGACTGGACTTTGTCTTAACTTGGCAATAATTAAACTAAGCAATTAAAGAGCATTTATTAAACTACTGAAATTTCAGCTAATTTAAATTCAACCAACATCATCATATTAATGCTTTGTAATTCTACAAACACCGTTTTCTTACCAGACCGGATGACTTCTCCTTTTTGACCCATAAATAAGCCCTGATTAATTGAAACTTTGGTTTGCGTTGGCAAATTAGTCATATTCACCACTTGTATAGAGGCATTGGCAAGACCTAAATATTTTCTAATGGTTTCAATTTCATTATCCCTAATGATTGCTGGCTTTTTTTCAAAATATAAAAAATTCACTACGCCAATGGTGCCTAATACTTTACTATGTTCTTCCTTATCTATTTTAACAAAAACGTAGGATCTAAATAAAGGTTCTTCAATAATTTTTTTTCGATCCGACCACTGTCTTTCTTTTTTTTGAACAGGACACCAGCTTTCTATGCTTGATTTCAACAACAAGCCTTCCACCTTTTTCTCCCACTTTGACTTTGTATAAATTACATGCCATCTTTTCACTTTATCCAATGCTTCCACTTTCATAATTCCCTTTTATATTAATTCGTTTTTTTCGCTACAAAATTTTGCGCAGAAAATTCACCCAACAATTTACTTGCTTCATTGATCTGCGCATCCTTCGCAATAACTTTTAACCAAGCTTGATAACGATCCTGTTTGGTTTTATCGGGATTATTATAAAACTTATTGTAATCCGCTTTCAGCGCAATCACCTGCATGCTATCTTTCAATTTTAAGCGATTATCATTTTGGATCATGGTGCTTTGTAATTGCTTACGGAAAGCTATATACTTATCCAATTTTAAGTGAACAGGACGATCTATTTGTGTGGAAACCCAAGCAAGTGTCTTTTTGAACGCGATCATGGAGGTATCCTTTGCAATTTTATCATTAACTTTTGCTGCAATTGCTGCAATTGGGGCATTACCAGGCCAAACTTGAAATTTAGTCCGTGACATTTCATCCCAAGGCAAGGAAGATTCATTGTCTTTTTCACGATACTTTAAAAATTCATACTCGTCAGGCAATATTACATCCGGCACAACCCCCTTGCGTTGTGTAGAACTACCAGTCACTCTATAAAATTTTTGGAAGGTTAATTTTACTGCACCATATTCTGTCTGAATACCCAAATCATCTAAAGGTTTTCCAAAAGGAACGTTTCGTTGAACCGTACCCTTTCCATAAGTGGAGGTACTACCCATAATTATTCCTCGCTTATAATCTTGTATAGCCCCGGCAAAAATTTCACTTGCGGATGCACTAAATTCATTGACCATTACCACCAATGGACCATTATAAATACTGCCTGGCACTTCGTCTGATAAGGTTTGTGACCTGCCTTCTTTATTTCTAATTTGAACCATGGGTCCTTGATCAATAAACAATCCTGCCATTTGAACTACTTCATATAATGACCCACCACCATTGTATCTGACATCAATGGCAATTCCTTTTACATTTTCCGCCTTCAGTTTTTCAACTTCCTTTGCAACATCTCTTGCACATCTTGCACCATCTTCGCGCTCAAAATCGGCATAAAAATCAGGCAATAAAATGTACCCATATTTATCAGCACCTTTTTGAATGATCGCGCTGCGCGCAAAACCCTCATCTAATACAATCTTCTCCCGCTTCAAGGCAACTATCTTATAAGATCCATCAGGCTTTCGGATTGTTAATCGAACTTCAGTACCCAAATTACCCCTAATTAATTTTACCGCATCGGTGGTTTCATAACCAGAAACATCTACAGGCTCGTCTGCGCCTTGTGCGACCTTTACAATTACATCATTTACCACCAGCTGTCCTGACTTCCAAGCTGCACCACCCGGCTGAATACTTGCAATTTTAATACCATTGTCATCCTGGGTTAATTGTGCGCCAATACCATAAAAAGTACCACTCATTTGTTCAGTAAATGAACGCTTTTCAACAGGCGCCATATAGTCCGTATGCGGATCCATTAAGCCTGTAATTGTATTTAAAAAAAGTTCGAATCTTTTTTCTTTGTCAAATGTTTTTTCTAAACGTTCAAATCTTTTTAAATATTCTTTCTTCACGGAAGCGCGCGCTTCTCTTTCCAAAGTGGAATCGGCCTTAACAACAAATTTTTCTTTTGTTTTATTTTTTTCACGCTCCTCAGTTAAATTAACAAACCGATCTAATGTTTTATACTTTAATATTTGATGCCAATAAGTATATCTTTCCTTTTCATTCAAAGGTGCTAACTTAACGTCAACATCTAATAAAACAGAATCATCAATGGAAAAATCAAATGGAGATTTTATCACTGTTTCGAAAACCTTACGCGCTTCAATCACTCTCTTTTCATAAATTACACTTGTTGCGGGTTGAAATAAAATAGCCTCTCCATGAATTTCATCATCTAATTTTGTTTCATGTACACGAAGTACATTAATATCAGATTGTAAGAAAATATTTTTCTCCGGATCTAAGGCTTTCAAATATTCCTTAAAAACATCTTTAGAAAAATCATCATCAATTTTTCGCGGACTATAGTGTTCCGTTTCTAACAAATACCCAATGGTGGAAAGTAATTTACGATGGCGAATTTCAGGCGACTCCCCGTTTTGTTTTTCCGTTGTTTTGAACGCAAAAAAAACTGCGCCAATAATGATTACGATTGTGAATACCTTCCACTTATTTTGCTTAATATAGGTCATAATGTTTCGCATGTATGTTTCCAAAAATAGCGCAAAATAAGTTTGAAAGTGTTTAATTTGGTTAAAGAGCGCGTTTTTATGATAAAATTATAAAAACACGAAAACTAATTTTATTCGTCCTTAAAATTACCTTATTTTTGCCCCCCAAATGGAGGGCGTAGCTCAGTAGGTTAGAGCGACAGTTTGTGGCACTGTAGGCCGTGGGTTCGAGACCCATCGTTCTCCCCCTTTTAATCCTATTCTTACCAATTTAATTGTTAAGAATAGGATTTCTTTTAAAAACAGCCCTATGGAACTCTTTTTAATCCCCATTTTGACTGGCTTATTCGGCTGGCTGCTTATTTGGTTATTTGGAAAAAGCCTTTTTTTTCCAACAAAAGCAATTCAAATTGGCGGTTTTTCATGGGAATCCCCGCTGTCTCACTTAATTCATCAATTCCCTATTGAATTGCTTATACCCAATGAATCGGAGAGCGAAGCAAGTTTTAAAGCAATGCAGCCTTTAATGGAGGAAAAACTAGATTTCTTCTTTAATCATACGATCAAGGACAAATTACCCATGATGTCCATGTTTATAGGCGATAAAACCGTTGCCCAACTTAAATCGGTTTTTTTAGAAGAATTAGCCAGCATCTTCCCTCAGCTTATTGGGAAATTTGCTCAAAATACTAAAATGAATATCTCAAAATCATTGGCAACAAAATTGTCTGATACATTAGCGCCAATAGTCATGAAAGCGATAAGACCAATACAATGGGCTGCTTTTATCCTAGGGATTTGTTGGGGAGGCCTAATGGTGTTCTTTTTACATTCATTTTAAACAAATTCCTTTTAAACTGTATTAATTAATTGCCGTTCATAATATCTGAATACCACCCTTAGATATTATGCCTGATATTTGCAAAATCAAATAAACTCAAAGGTCCAATACACATCCAATAAGTATGAAACAAAAAATAACAATCACATTTATTTTCATTTTTATCCAATTCATAAGCAATGCACAAAGGCCCACCGACTTGGCGCCAAAAGCGGCTGCAGGAAATATGAATATGGGCAGATATTATGGTAAAATTGTAGATGCAAATAAAAAAGGTATTGACGGTGCTACCCTACAAATCAAAGGAAGCAAGTATGACCCAATGACCAAAAAAACTAGTGAAACTATTTTAGGTATCCAATTGACTGCTTCCAATGGCGATTTTAGTTTTGAAAATTTACCAGTGATGGGTAATTTAAAATTAGTCATCTCCGCTATAGGATATAAAAAAATAGAGAACACCTTAAGCTTTAACATCAAAATGGGTGGCGGACAAAGCATGCAGCAAATGATGGCGATGGTGGATAAGGATTTAGGTAATATTAAATTAGAAGAAGATCCAACCGATTTGAAAAGTGTGACAGTAACCAGTACCGCACGCCCACAATTTGAAATGGGTATTGATCGTAAAATATTTAATGTAGATAAAAATATTGTCAGCAGTGGTCAGACTGCAGTGGAAGTAATGAAGAATATCCCAAATTTAAACGTTGATATTGACGGAAATGTTACCTTAAGAAACGCGACCCCTACCTTATTGATTGACAATCGACCTACCACTTTAACCATGGATCAAATTCCAGCAGACATCATTGATAAAGTAGAAATTATCACTAACCCTTCAGCAAAATATGATGCATCTGGTGGTAATGCTGGTATATTAAATATTGTATTAAAAAAGAATCGTAAAAATGGATACAATGGTGGGATAAGAACTGGAATAGATATGCGTGGAAAATTTAGTGGTGGGGGTGATTTAAATATTAGAGATAGTAAATTAAATTTTTCATTAAGTGCAAACTCATTTGGTCGTAAATCCATAACCAATTCCACCAATAACCGACAAATTTTAGGGACTGCCCTTCCCACCTTTGCAAATACCACTAACGATGGTAAAAGAAATGGCTCCTTTAACACTTATCGTGGCGGATTAGACTACTTACCTGATAACAGAAATACTTTCTCCTTATATGGAACCATAAGTCAGGGTGGCTCCTTGTCGAGTGGGGACCAAGTCATTGATTCCTTAATCGGTAATTTGAAAAAAAATTACACCCTTTCTAATAGTTCCAATTTTAACTATTTAAATAATGGTACGCAAATAAGTTTCAAACATTTATTTGCAGAAAAGGGACATGAAATCACTGCCGATTTTAATTATAATGGGAGTAGTTTAGATACTTGGTCTAAAATAAACTCCTCTTTTTTAAACCAAGAAAGTAATGGCATTGGCGACAGAACCACCTATACCACTAATATCGATTATGCACGTGAGTTTAAAAATGAAATTAAATTTGAAGCAGGATTTAGATTGAATGTTCGCAGTAATTTTAACAGTAGAGATCAGTTCAGAAATAATATCTATTTAGGTAGCATCAGTAATAAATTCAAATTTGGCGAAGATGTAGCAGCTGGTTATGTAAATTTAAATGGCAAGAAAAATAAATTTAGTTACCAATTGGGATTAAGGGCCGAAAGTCGGACAATGACAATTAATGTATTAAACTTTGCAGGCAAGGATTCCTTAAATAGAAAAATTTCAATTCCCGTTTCTTTATTCCCAAGTGCCTTTGTTACTTATAAAATAAATGACAAAGCAGATATGCAATTGAATTATTCAAAAAGAATTAGCGCACCTGACTTTTTTCAATTACAACCTTTTCCAGACTATAGTGATCCGCAAAATATAAGTGTAGGTAATCCAAATTTATCGCCCCAATTCACCCATTCATTTGAGTTTGGATATAATAATGCTTACCAAAAAGGATCCAATTTTTTAGCCAACGTATATTACAAATACAGCACTAACTTAATCTCGAATTATGTGTATAAGGCAATCAATCCCATTACAAATGATAGCGCCTATTATATCTCCTATATTAACGCGAACACCGCCATCACTTACGGTCTTGAGCTAAGCAATAAAACAACGATTAACAAATGGTGGGACGTTAACTTGAGTTTTAATTTATTTAATTCTTCCATACAAGCAACCATCCCTGGACAAAATGTAAATAACGATTTAGTAAGTTGGTTTAGTAAGATGAACCATAACTTTAAATTACCTAAAGGCTATTCTATTCAAGTAAGTGGTCAGTACCAAGCCAAAACAATTTTACCTCCAGGTGGCAGTGCAGGAGGATCAGGTCGCAGTTTTGGTGGCAGATTTGGTGGCGGACCACAATCAACAGCGCAAGGGTATAATCTTCCTTATTTTGATTCAGACATAGCCATTAAAAAAGAATGGAAATTAACAGGTGGTCGTACTGCAAATGTATCCATCAGCGTTAGTGACCCTTTCAAAACAAGGATTACTAAAACTTATTCTGAAAGCTTATACTTTATACAGAATGATACTCGAATCAGAGATCAGCAATTTTTTAGAATTAACTTCTCCTATCGTTTTGGTAAATTTGACGTGAATTTATTAAGAAGAAAAAATAACAGAATGGAAGATGGTGGATCTATGGATCAAATGCAATAATGAAACTTATCTTGAAATAAAGCTTTAGTACTTTAATTCAATCTATAAAACCCAAAAGTAAAATTCAACCAATTTTATTTTTGGGTTTTTCCTTGTAACATGGGTACAAAAGAAAACTGATCAAAGGCCTCTTTTTTTACAGACCCGTCTCTTTTTTTGGTTAAGCGCATCATGCGTTGTGCAGTTTCAGATTCATCTAAAGGGATAATCATTTTACCACTGGTTTTTAACTGGGCCCATAATTTTTCTGGCAAATGCGGCGCTGCAGCTGTAATTAGTATTTTATCAAAGGGCGCTAAATCTGGCAATCCCTCAAACCCGTCACCAAAGAAAAATTGTACGTTCAAATACAAGTCCTTAAAAACATATTTAGCAGTTTTATCAAACAATTGCTTTTGTCTTTCAATGGTAAACACCTGGGCACCCATTTCGGCTAGAACTGATGTTTGATACATACTCCCTGTTCCAATTTCAAGTACTTTGTCCCCTTTTTTAATTTGTAATAATTGCGTTTGATAAGCAACTGTATACGGCTGTGATATAGTTTGATCTGCAGCAATTGGGAATGCGCGATCTTCATAAGCAATTTTATCAAAAGCAGAATCTAAAAAAAAATGTCTTGGTATTTTGCCAATAGCAGTAAGTACATTTTCATCTGTAATCCCTTTCTCTCTTAATAGAAGAACTAATTTTTCTCTCAATCCCTTATGCAGGTAGGCATCTACCAATGGCGCTGATTTATTCATGCTTTAGGGCTAATTTAATTGCATGTCTTTGATAATGCCATTTATTTTTTCTCGCAACATTTGATATTTGCTGTCAAATGATTCCCTGTCCTTTAATTCCGTATTCACACTAAAATAAAATTTAATCTTAGGCTCTGTTCCACTTGGTCTTGCAGAAATTTTACTACCCTTTGCCGTAATAAATTGCAACACATTACTTTTAGGTAAATTTAATTTCCAAGTTGCACCCGTCTGTAAATTTTTTCCTACTTGTAATTCATAATCTAATAAGGTAACCACCGCTTCTCCATCAATAGTAACAGGTGGCGACTGACGATACCCTTCCATCATATCCTTAATTTCCTGCTGCCCGTTCATACCCTTTTTTGTGATGCTGATTAAATTTTCATAATAAAACCCGTATTGAATATACAATTCAATCATCTTATCAAATAGTGTTTTTCCCTTGCTTTTTTCGTAAGCAGCCATTTCACATAATAAAGCAACCGCACTTACCGCATCTTTATCACGAATTTGATCTCCAATCATTAAGCCAAAGCTTTCTTCACCGCCAATAATATAATTTTCCTTCCCTTCTTTTTCTTTGACTAATTCAGCAATCCATTTGAACCCAGTTAATACATTGTAGCAATTAACTTCATTTATTTTAGCTACTTGGTTTATCATTTCTGTCGTTACAATGGTGGTCACCACCATATCATTGGGTGCAGCAATTCCCTTAGCCCTTCGGGCCTCCATCATATAGGCAAATGCCAATACTGCCGTTTGATTACCATTCATTAACACCCATTCCCCTTTATGATTTTTAACACCCACCCCTACTCGGTCTGCATCAGGATCTGTACCTAATAAAATATCCGCATCTATCGCTTTCGCTTTTGTCAAACCGATGCTCATGGTTTCACTTTCTTCCGGATTCGGGTATTTAACAGTTGGGAAATTTCCATCGGGTGTTGCTTGCTCATCTACAATAGTCACATTCGTAAAACCAAAACTAGCTAACACTTTTGGTACCAAGGTAATTCCAGTACCATGTATTGGCGTATACACAATTTTTAAATCCTGTTGTTGCGTAATTATTTCAGGATACACACTTAATGATTTAAGCATTTTGATATAATCCTGATCCATTGCTTCACCCATCAATTGTATATTATGCTCGCCACCTGACCACTTCACCTCATCCACACTTTGAATTGCCTCAACTTCACTAATTACATTTTTATCATGCGGCGGGACTAATTGACCACCATCATCCCAATAGGCCTTATACCCATTGTATTCCTTAGGATTATGTGACGCGGTGCATACAACACCCGCTTTACATTTAAGTTGTCTAATGGCAAAACTTAATTCAGGTGTAGGTCTTAATGCTTCAAACAAAAACACTTTAATCCCATTCGCAGCAAATACTTGCGCAGTAGTTTCTGCAAAAAATCGGGAATTATTTCTACTATCATGCCCAATGGCAACAGCTATTGATTCGTTCGGATATGTTTTAAGTAAGTAATTGGAAAACCCTTGCGTTGCCATACCAATCGTGTACTTATTAATACGATTGGTCCCCACCCCCATAATGCCTCTTAATCCACCAGTACCAAATTCCAAATTTCTATAAAATGAATCTTGTAATTCTTCTTTGTTATTCGCTTGTAAATCAAGAATGACTTGTTTTGTATTCGCATCATAATTTCCGGACAACCAGCGCTGCACATTCAATTCAATCATTTCACTCATAGTTCCTTGTTTAATGGCAATTTTAAGCAATAATTGCAAATCCACCAATTCGCAAAGGAGGATTATTAATTTTAATGTTTAAATTTGATATATAATAACATGAAGTTAATTACAATCTTATTTATTTCCCTGTTTTTAATTACCCAAAGGGGTATGGGTCAAACGGCTGATTCAAGTATAATAATTACTACTGCTAATACAAATAACGAACCTCACCTAGGTACCCATTTAGCCAACAAACCTGTAAACTTTAAAAAAAGATTGCGCTTAGTCACTTCACTCCAAGGACTCGGCTATGGCGCTTCCATGATCGGCTTAAATAAAATTTGGTATGCTGGATACCCTAAAAGTAGTTTTCATTATTACAATGACGCAGGCGAATGGTTGGATATGGATAAGGTAGGACATGTATATACTGCATATAGTTTAGCAAGATTAAGTTATAGGACCTGGGAATGGGCCGGACTGAGTCATAAAAAAGCAGTTTTGTTGGCTGGATTTTCAGGATTGGCTTACCAAACAGTGATTGAAACACTTGACGGTTATTCCAGCCAATGGGGCTGGAGCTGGTCTGATATAGGAAGTAATACGATTGGCGTTGGACTTTGGATGGGCCAGGAATTGTTATGGAAAAAACAAAGGGTTCGACTAAAATTTAGTGCACATTATAATAAATATAATGACAAGCAATTACAGGATAGAACCAACCAATTTTTTGGATCGGTGTTTACCGAAAGATTATTCAAAGATTATAATGCGCAAACCTATTGGCTGAGTGCGAACATACATGATTTCAATAATCAATTACCCGTACCCAAATGGTTGAACATTGCGGTTGGATATGGCGCGGATAATATGTTTGGCGGTTATGGAAATAGTTGGCCGAGCCCCAATGGCGATATTGTTCGTAATGATATCAAACGCTACCAACAATGGTACCTTTCCTTAGATGTTGATTTTGAGAAAATTCCAACTCGAAAAAAGTGGGTAAAATCCTTGTTTTTTGTGCTGAATGCGATCAAATTTCCAGCCCCCACCCTTATTCTCAGCAATGGCAAATGGAGTAGCCAATGGCTTTACTATTAATTTAGAAAAATTAATGCCTAGTTCCTCTCGATAACTTTATAAATGGGTTAAATTTGTGTATCCCTAAAAGCGAAATAACAAACCATGGGTTTAATTGCTGAAATCATTTTTTGTCTCTTGACCATCCTATCCTTTGGGATATTTGCACAAAAAATATTGCGCATCAGGCGTAGTATACTATTAGGGAAAGCGACTCATTTAAATGACCGCCCTGGTCAAAGATGGCTAAATGTAATTTTATTGGCCTTGGGTCAAAAAAAGATGTTTCAAAAACCAATTGTTGCGGTATTGCATTTAATTGTATACATCGGATTCGTTATCATTAATATTGAATTACTCGAAATTATTGTGGATGGTATTTTTGGAACGCATCGTATATTTTCAGAAAGCATGGGAGGGTTTTATACTTTTTTAATAAACACGTTTGAAATTTTAGCTTTACTAGTCACTATTGCATGTGTGGTTTTTTTGATTAGAAGAAATATTATTAAATTAAAAAGATTTATCAGTAAGGATTTGGAAGGTTGGCCGCGCTCCGATGCTAATTATATTTTGATTATTGAAATTTTATTGATGGGCTTATTCCTGTTGATGAATGCGGCCGATCATGAAGTAAGCTTTATAGTATCGAAAAATTTTACCCCATGGTTAACGGCTAATTTTGATGAGAAACAATTGCTGCTTGTTGAAAAGACAGCTTGGTGGCTTCATATTATTGGCATTTATGCTTTTATGAATTACTTGCCTTACTCAAAGCATTTGCACATTGTTTTAGCTTTCCCAAATGCCTACTATGCACCACTAATTCCAAGTGGCACGTTACATAATATGCCTGATATACAAAATGAAGTATTGTATGCTATGCAACCTGAGATGGCACCAACAAATGCAGCTGCCCCTGAAAGCTTTGGTGCTAAGGAAGCCACTGAGTTGAGTTGGAAAAACTTAATGGACGCCTACAGCTGTTCGGAATGTGGCAGATGCACCGACGCATGCCCTGCCAATAGCACAGGTAAGTTATTAAGTCCGCGTAAAATAATGATGGCCACCAGAGATCGAATTGAAACCATCTCCAAAAATATAAAAGCAAACAAAGTCTTTATCCCAGATGGCAAAACATTATTACATGATTATATTACCGTGGAGGAATTAAGGGCCTGTACCACCTGTAATGCTTGTGTAACGGAATGTCCGATTAGTATATCCCCCTTAGATATTATCATTGAATTAAGGAGGTCACTTGTGATGGAGCAAAGTAATGCACCGCAGGAATGGAATAGTATGTTTAGTAATATAGAAAATAATTTTGCGCCATGGAAGTTTTCACCAGATGACCGTGATGCATGGACAAAGGCATAAAAATAATTTTATGAAGGTATCTACAATGGCGGAAATGATGGCGAGTGGCGAACAACCTGAAATATTATTTTGGGTAGGTTGTGCCGGCAGCTTTGACCAAAGAGCGCAAAAAATTACCAAGGCTTTTGCTACTATCTTAAATAAAGCGGGTGTTAAATATGCCATTTTAGGAAAAGAGGAAGCATGTACTGGCGATCCTGCAAGGCGCGCTGGCAATGAATTCATGTTCCAAATGATGGCTTATCAAAATATTCAAATTTTGAATGGCTACAATATCAAAAAAATTGTAACCACCTGTCCGCATTGTTTTAATACTTTAAAAAACGAATACCCCGTATTGGGAGGTAACTATGATGTGATTCATCATACCCAATTTTTACAGGAATTAATTGAACAGGGGAAAATAAAATTTACGGATAGTAATGAATGGAAAGGGAAATCAATCACCTACCATGACAGCTGTTATTTAGGCAGGGCGAATGAAATTTATGAAGCCCCAAGAAAAGTATTGGAAAGTTTAGATATGGAGTTAAAGGAAATGAAAAGATGTAAATCAAAGGGTTTATGTTGTGGTGCAGGTGGTGCACAAATGTTCAAAGAAGAAGAAAAAGGAGAAAAGAGAATTAATACAGAGCGTGCGGAAGAAGCAAGAGCAACGGCCACTGATTTTGTAGCAAGTGCCTGCCCTTTTTGCAATACCATGTTATCCGATGGATTAAAAGTAGCTGAAAATAAAAATGACCCTGCTGTTTTAGATATCGCAGAAATAATTGCACAAGCAATCAAATAATAAAATGACTATGAAAGTACACTTACCCAATATTTTTCCAGCAAATTTTCACCCACAATCTAAGGTATGGATCTACCAATCCAACCGTTTATTTAGTATGAGTGAAATTTTCGAAATTGAAACCATCTTAGAAGACTTTACAGATATATGGAAAAGCCATGGCGCAAATGTAAAAGGGTTTGCCACTATTTTATATGGGCAGTTCATTGTGCTAATGGCGGATGAATCACATACCACCGTGGGCGGATGTAGCACAGATAGTTCAGTGCATATTATTAAAGAAATAGAAAAAAGATTTCAATTACAAATGTTTAATAGAGAACTACTCGCATTTTGGGTGAAGAACAAAGTAGAAACCATTCCATTGGCACAAGTAGGCTATGCGATTGAAAATGGTTTATTAACTAATGATAGCTTATATTTTAATAATTTAGTCAATAACAAAGCAGAGATGGAAGCCCATTGGTTACAACCATTAGCAGAAAGCTGGTTAGCAAAAAAATATATAAAGTAATTCAAATGAGCGAATTAAAAGTATATGCAATCCCTAATTGTAATACAGTCAAAAAAGCATTAGACTGGTTAAAAGCAAAAAAAGTTGCCTACGAATTTCATGATTACAAAAAGCTAGG
>JANREK010000004.1:0-24850 GCA_030726065.1 Sediminibacterium sp.
ATGCGAACGCGCAAAAAGTGTCTGATTTTATTTTTGAAAAATATTCTATTCAAAATGGATTATCTCAAAGCTCTCCTTTGAGCTTATATCAGGATAAGTTAGGCTATATATGGGTAGGTACGCAAGCGGGTGTGGATCGTTTTGATGGATATAATTTTAAGCAATACAGCCATGATATTAAAAACGAATTTTCAAGATCATCTGGATTTGTTTTTGCTATTACAGAAGATAAAAAGGGCAATATTTGGACGGCTGATCTTGGTAGTCACATTTCATATTTAAACCGAAGTAATGATCGCTGGGAAAATATTTCAATTTTAATAGGCGATACACTCATTAAATCAAATAAAAATATACCTAGAAACTTTACAAAAGGGGTTAGTATATATGTTGATGATAGTAAAAATGCATTATGGATTGGGACTACGGGTACTGGTATATTAAATTACGATATTGCCAGTAAAAAATTTACGCAATACTTAGTGCATCCTGAAAATGGCATCAAATTTGGAAATCAAGAAATCGTCAATAAATTGTTGCCCTTGAATGATTCCAAGTTATTGGTATCAACAGATAAGGGAATACAATATTTTGATACACAGAATCATACATTTACCAAAATATTTAACAATAACGATTCTTTGTTTGTTACACAACCCAATGACATTAAACGCAACGGTGATAATATTTATGTAGCAACTAATTATGGTGTTTATATATATAATATTTCAACAAAGCAAATCACCACTTTTAAAAATGCACAAAATAATTCAAATACGATTGCTTCGAATTTAGTAAAAGACATTCATTTTAGTAAAAGCAGCAATTACTTATGGTTAAATGTAATTAATAAAGGAATTGATATAATTAATTTATCGACAAATAAGATCATCCATTTAAATAACAAAAATGCAAAAGAATATGGCATTGAAAATGAAAATTACAATGAAATAATTGAAGATAATGAGAATAATATTTGGTTGGGAGGGATTGATCTTGCAAAGTATGATCCTAATAAACGAAAGTTTGGATTATTAGCAAAAGATTTTCCGAATGATTTTAATTTAGGTTTTTCCTTTGTGTGGGGAACATTTGTTGATAGCAAGGGTCATGCTTGGCTTGGCGAATACGTACCATATAAGGGTATTATGGAAATTGATAGGTCAAAAAATATCCAAAAACGATATTTAGAAGACCCGAGTATTTCCTACATTAGAATATGGAATTTTTGCGAAGATGCAAAAGGAAATATTTATGCTTTTAGTAGTTCGCCTAATGGAATAATTTTATATAAAAAAGCAAATGGAGCAAGTAGTTTTGTTAAACTTGGATTTTTAAAAGATAAAATAAAACTGAGTGGAAACGGTTTGCTTATTTCTTATATAAATAATAAAAATGAACTAATTTTTGTTGGCGAGTCGCCTGTTATATTAAGCAATAGTAATGGAGATACCTCATTTAAACCAATTACACTTCCACCAAATTTAAAAAAAGGCATATTAATGGTGAAACGTAAATCATCAGATGAATTATATGTACTAAATGAGGAAGGCATTTTTATACTTAATGAATCAAATAACACTGCAAAGCCATTAACAAAAAATATTTTATTTAAAAGAAGCGATATTTACAAAGGCATGGAAATTATCGATAATAAATGGGCTTTTCTTTCCACTTATGGTAATGGATTGATCAAAGTTGACTTTGAAAAAAATACAAAAGTATTTCTAACCCTAAAAGATGGTATACCAAGTTTATTTTTATATGATTTATTTGCGAGTAAAAATAAAAATCTTTGGATAAGCTCAAATTTCGGTATCATTCGATACAACCCTTATACAAATCAATATCGAAGTTTTGGTCCTATGGAAGGTACACAAGGGTTTGAGTTTAATACCTTTAGTGGATCTCAATCTTCTACTGGTGAAATATTTTTTGGTGGAGCAAAAGGGTTAAACTATTTCTTCCCAGACTCCATAAAAGACAATGCTAAGCCTCCGGTAGTCATCATTCAAAAATTTTCAAAAAAAGATACAACGCTTTTCGTTGAGTCACCTAATCCTTTAGGAGAATTTGTTGTAAATAATAATGAAAATAGCCTATCCTTTGATTTTTTAGCTTTTAATTATAGAGATCCGGAACATAATCAGTATGCCTATAAAATGGAAGGTTATGATGAGGATTGGATTTATTCAGGTTCTAGACGCTTTGCTAGTTATACTAATTTACGAGAAGGTACTTATACATTTAGGGTAAAAGCGGCCAACAATGATGGTATTTGGAATGAGGAGGGTGCAAAAATGGTGATTCATATATTACCTCCACCATGGAGAACTTGGTGGGCATATTTAATATATTTTATTTCTGCTATTACTTTTATTTATGTTTTTTCAAAATGGAGAGAAAAAAAACAATTTAAAAAATTAGAAGACGAACGTAAAAATGGTGAATTGGCGGAAGCGAAAGCCTTGCAAGAAAGATTATTGCCCAAGATTTTACCAGTTATTAAAAACTTAGATATCGCCGGATATTTAAGAACTTCTACCGAAGTGGGTGGGGATTATTATGACTTTTTCGAACAACCGGATGGTTCTTTATATGCAATTTGCGGAGATGCTACTGGACATGGAACGCCTTCAGGTATGTTAGTGTCCATTACCAAAGCCGGCATTATTGGCTTACCTCAAATGAGTCCGAAAGATATGTTGCATGAGTTAAACCGAGTGGTTAAAAAAGTGGACTTAGGCATATTAAGAATGAGCTTAAACATTGCGCTGGTTAAGGACAATCAAATTACATTGAGTTCAGCGGGTATGCCTCCATACTTTATATATAGGGCTGCGACCAAAACCGCCGAGGAAATTCAATTATCTGGGGTTCCATTGGGTAGCTTTAATGATGTACATTTTGACCAGACCACGACCGCCTTTAATCAGGGAGATATTTTGGTGATAATTTCGGATGGTTTACCAGAAGCCCCTAACTTAGCGGGAGAATTGTTTGACTATCAAAAACTGCAGGACTTAATTACTACTTATGGCAACAAAACTGCACAAGAAGTTATTGATCAATTGATGATTGAAGCAGATGCTTGGTTATCGGGCAATCATAACCCAGACGACATCACATTAGTAGTAATAAAACATACATAACCATTAAATAATAATAAATGAAAAAGCCCTCCGTCGAACTAAGGTTGCCTATCCTTCCAAATATGGAATTGATTGCAACCCAAACAGCCGAAGTAATTTCAAGGCACATGAATCTTACTGATGATCAAGCTGGCGAGATAAGTCTGGCATTGATAGAAGCCTGTATCAATGCGTTTGAACATTCAAAAGCAGAAAACAATGTTTTTATCAATTTTTTAATTGAAGATGACTCTTTGGTTATTAAGGTGATTGATCAAGGTATTGGATTCGATAAAACAAAAGTTGAAATCCCTAAAATTGAAAACAAAATAGGGAAGGATGAAAGAAAAAGGGGTTGGGGCTTACAGCTTATCCAGGAATTAATGGATTCAGTTGAGTTTGAATCTACTGATGAAGGAACAACCGTAACAATGAAAAAAAATATTAAACAATAAAACTAATTTATGAGCGACTTTATAACTACTATAAAAGAAAACAATTCCATCGTTATCATCGAAACTAATGGTTATTTAAACAATGTAGGTGGCGAAGCGGTATCAGCGGTTGTTTATGAAAAAATGGCACAGGGTCAAACTAAGTTTTTAATTAATATGGCGGGCACAAAAATTGTAAACAGTATTGGTGTTTCTATCTTGATTGAAATCATTGAAAAATTACAAGAGGTGAATGGTAAAATTGGTTATTATAATTTAGCGCCAATTGTTGCAAAGACATTTAATATTATGGGCTTGACAAAATATTCAACTGTTTATGAAACAGAAGAAGCCGCTGTTAACGAATTGTAATGGCTTCTGAATTCAATATTAACGATCTTCAATTAAAGTATCTTGAATTAGAAACTTTATTGGATATTACTAATGAGCTTAACTCATTTGACCAAATTTCCGTGCTACTACAGGAAATTTTAGTAAAGTCATGTGGGGTTTTGAACGCCAGCTCTGGTATAATTTTAATTGAGGACGACAATTCAGATGTATTACATATTGGCGCCGATTTTAATATTGATATTTCTGTTTTAAAAGGCTTGATATTCAATAAGCGTAAGGGTATTATAAGTGAAATCAATGAATCTAGGAAAGCACTCAATATTAAAATTGAGGATGATTCATTTTTATCTAAAACGCGATGTAAGTTTGGATTAATTGCACCCTTTTTAGACAAAAAAAATTTAGTAGGTGTAATTATAGTATTTGATAAAGAGTCAAGGCAAGGGCTTTCGCCTTTTCATGATTCTGATGCAAATATGTTGTCAGCAATTGCAACACAGGCTAGTGTTGCCTATAATAACATTAAACTAATTGAAAACATTAAGGAAGCCAAAACCTTCAATGACAATGTAATGCAATCAATTGTCACTGGTGTTTTTACTACAAATTTAATGGGTGAAATAAATCATATTAATAGGGCTGCAATTGCAATTATTAATCTTGATAAGGAATATGTATTAGGTAATCACTATGAATATGTATTTGAATCAAATGAGTTTATTACACAGCTCATCACAAAATGTGAGCTAGAATCGGCTACCATATCTGAAAGTCAAATTTTACTGGAATGCAATGGGAAATCCACCACAGTAAATATTTCGGTTTCTCCATTGATGAATGACTACAATGAACCCATCGGATCGGTGGTTGCTATGGAGGATTTATCAAATTTAGATAAATTGAAATCTACCTTTAAAAAGTATGTTTCAAAGCAAATAGTAGATCAGTTGCTTGAAAATGATGAAATGCTCAACCTAGGCGGGCAGGAACAAGAGGCGACCATCTTATTTTCGGACATTAGGGGTTTTACATCCATGTCTGAAACCATGGCACCGAATGAAGTAGTAGAAACGCTAAATGATTATTTTAATTTAATGATTGAAATAATTTTCAAATACAATGGCACTTTAGATAAAATTATTGGGGATGCTTTAATGGTCATATATGGGGCACCCAATTCAATAGAACAGGACACTGAAAATTCTGTTCTTACTGCAATTGAAATGCAGGAAAAATTAATTCAATTTAACCAGGATCGTATTATTAATTTAAAACAACCTATAAAAATAGGTATTGGAATTAATAGGGGAAAAGTGATTAGCGGAAATATTGGATCCAAACAGCAAATGAACTTTACAGTTATTGGTGACTCAGTTAATTTAGCTTCTCGCTTATGTTCAGTAGCCGCAGCTAATGAAATTATAGTTTCCGATGCAGTATGGAAGAAGGTGAAACATTTAAAATCATTTAAATCAAAAAAACTAACTCCGGTAAAGGTAAAAGGAAAGGTGAAACCTATTGAGATTAAAGAAATACAGTACAATCGTCCTGAATTTCAATACGAACTTGCGTATGAAAAAATCGAACAATTTTTATTATTAAACTTACCTCAGCAGTATACGTATCATACTATTGAACATATAAGAGACGTGGTAATTCAATCAGAACGTATTGCTAAAAAAGAGAAAATTGAAAAATCAATAATTCAAGATATAAAGCTAGCTGCTTGGTTGCATGATGTGGGTTATATCTGGGAGCCCCAAAGGCACGAAGTCAGGGGTGCTGAATATGCTACTGCTATTTTAAATGAAATGAAATTTCCTAAATCAAAAATAAGTTTGATTACTGGAATGATTATGGCTACCAAAATCCCACAATCTCCTAAAAATCATTATGAACAAATTATATGTGACGCCGATTTGGATTATTTAGGCCGAGATGATTATGATACCAATAGCAATAATTTACTACAGGAAATAGAATTGGTTAAAAAACTTACACCCAAAGAACGGTTACAAATTCAAGAAAAATTTTTAAAAGCACATACCTATTTCACAACTACTTCTCAAAAATTAAGAAATCAAAATAAAAATATTGTTCTTAACAAAATTCAACAACAATTAAAAAATAAATAGTTATGGCACAAGTAGGACATAGTGCAAACAAAGCACTTTTTCAATTAGATCGCATTTCATTTTTTACGGATGGCTGTTTTGCTATTGCAATTACATTATTAGTAATTGAATTTAAGGTCCCTGTAATTGAACACCCTACAGATCATTTACTTTGGGATGCACTTAAGGAAATGTCATGGAAATTGTTAGGATTTATAATTAGCTTTTGTATCGTTGGTTATTATTGGTCCGTTCATCATCGCATTTTCGGCTATATTGAAAAATATACTTCAAGATTAATTTGGTTGAATTTGTTGTTTTTGTTTTCAGTGGTACTATTGCCTTTTACCTCCGGATTAATAGGGGAATACGCTTCTGATACACATTTAATGATACCCTATGGTGTTTATGTAATTAATATCTGTTTGACAGCAATTATGAATGCGGTATTATGGTTTTATGTAAGTAATCCCAAGCATGATTTATTAACCCACCAAATTTCAAAAGAAAGAATATTATTGGGCTTTTATTTCACATTAGTTGTACCTATTATTTTTATTCTTTCTTTATTAGTTACCTATTATAACCCAACCATTGGACGACTTATTCCATTAACCATTCCCTTTTTATTAAAGTATGGATTAAATGGGATAGCCAGTCGTGCTATCGCTAAAGAAAAAAAATAATTCAAAATCCGTAAGCAAATGTCAAATCATCATCATCTTAAATTAATCAGTTCACATCCTAATTGCGAGGTAAAACAGCAGTTATTGACGAACCAAAATGGTTTATTTGCCACAGCACCTTTTTCTAAAGGAGACATCATTATTGATTTTGGTTCTTCAAAAATTGTAGACACACCGAATTATTTAACTGTTCAAGTTGGAGAAGATAAGCACATACACTTAAGCCCTGAATATTTACAATACATTAATCACTCTTGTGAGCCGAATGTTTTATTTAATACAAGTACCATGCAATTGGAATGCTTAACTGATATTGCTATTGGGGATGAATTGACTTTTTTTTATCCAGCCACAGAATGGAAAATTTCTCAAACATTTAATTGCTATTGTGGTAAGCCCACTTGTGTCGAGCTTGTTCAAGGTGCTGCTGAATTACCTACTGAAGTATTAAAAAAGTATAAATTATCTGATTTTATTAGTGCAACGGCAAAAAAATACAATAGGTTATTATTACTCTTTTAATTCTAATAAGCTTGTTGGCATAAAAAAACTCTATCCCGATAAATAGGGAAGGGGTTTTTATGTGAATTGCTTATCCCTAATTTACAATAGGATTAAAAATATTTAGTTACACCTGGTACTGCAATTGGATAAAATCCATCTGCATTTGGCAATACAGGAGGTGCAGCATTAAAATCATATACTTTTGGATGTATATCAATGCCTGAATTAATTGCCTTATCCCACTCAATCATTTGACCGCTATATGTTGCCATACGACCCATGATTGAAGTCATGGTGCTTTTAGCACCATTTTCTGCATCCGCATATTTATATTCCCCTTTTGTAATGGCAGCAAATAATTCATCATGCTCGTTTTGATATGCATCTGGTTCTCCTTTTTTAGCAAATTGGAAAAGTACTTTTCCGCCATGGTCAACAATTTTTGCTTGACGACAATGTATTTTACCTTTCGTACCCACTAGTAATTCATCTACCTTACTCATGGTTCCTGGAATATGTCTACATTGGCTATTTAAAATAGAACCATCAGCATAATGGTATTCTACAAAATGATGATCAAAAATTTCACCATGTTCTTTGCTATTACGAACCTGTCTGCCGCCAAATCCTTGTGCTTTAACCGGGTATCCTTCTTTAAACCAGTTAATCACATCTAAATTATGAATATGTTGTTCATTAATATGATCACCACATAACCAGTTAAAATAATACCAGTTACGCATTTGATATTCCATTTCAGTTTGGCCTGCTTTACGAGGTCTAGTCCATACACCATCATTATTCCACCAAGCTTGCGCTGATGTAATTTCTCCAATCATATCTTTTCTTTTGAAAAGTTCGCGATAAGAATTTTGATAGTGTCTTTGTAACCCAACAACTACGTTTAATTTTTTTTGTTTTGCAATAGCAGCTGTTGCTAAAACTTTTTGAACTCCTGCTGGATCGGTTGCGACTGGCTTTTCCATAAACACATGCTTGCCTTGTTTAATTGCTTCTTCAAAATGGATCGGTCTAAAACCAGGAGGCGTTGCTAATATCACTACATCTGCTAATGCAATTGCTTTTTGGTAGGCATCAAAGCCAGTGAATCTACGCTCTTCAGGCACATCCAATCTTTTACTGATATCACCAATACCTTCATTGATTTCTCTTGTTAATGCTTTATGACAATTATCAACATTGTCTTTAAATGCATCTGCCAATGCAACAATTTTTACATTTTGTTTGCTTGAAATAGCTTGCATCGCCGCACCTGTACCACGGCCACCGCAACCAACAACTGCTACTTTGATAACATCATCAGCGCCTGAAAAAAAGTTAGCTTTTGATAACATAGGCATCGCCATTATTCCTCCTGCAATTAAGCTGGTATCTTTCACAAAAGTTCTTCGTGAAGGGTGATTGTTTAAATCCTTGTGCATACTTTATATTTTTAAAATTTAAATAATGCCTCCATTCATAGGGGCATCGTTTGTTACATGTAAGTTAAAAAATTATTCGATAAAAAGGTAGGTTTTGAAGAATTCATTTATCTCTTGTTCGGAGGGTTGAACTTGGGGCCTAACCAATCTAATTCCAATATTTTTAGCTTCCGTTAGCCACCACTTACTTTTGGGTATTTGCGGGTCTCGTTTGTTCCAAACAGGGTCAGAATGAAACCGATTGGCCGATCTTAATTCAATGGCAGTTTCTGAAAAACCACCACCTCTTACTGATTTTGGATATTTTTTGGGGTTCGCTACCGGAACAATATCTATGGATTTGTATTCCATATAAGCATTGGGGGTATAATGGTTTAAAGTCCACTCCATTAAATTCCCTAGCATATCATACAGGCCCCAGGCGTTGGGTAGTTTTAGCCCAACCTTATGAAATTTGTCTTCACTATTTTTTGCATACCACGCATATTTGCCTAGTAAAGCAGGGTCATTCCCAAAATAATAAGGGGTTTGTGTACCTGCTCTACAAGCATATTCCCATTCCGCTTCCGTAGGTAAGCGATAAAATATTTTAGTCTTTTCATATAACCATCTACAATACATGATCGCAGTTCGTTGCGACATACTATTTGCTGGATAGCCACCTTCCTTTCCCATACCCCAACTTAAATCAACATATTGCGCACTTGGTCTTGTAATCGCATCATCAGTTATATTTTGACTTGTTGATTCATCTTTTAAAAACACATCTAATTCATCACGGGTAACTTCATAAGCGCTCATCCAAAAAGCAGAAACCTGAATTTCTTTTTGTGGACCTTCGTTAGTTTTTCTATTTTTTTCAGTTGCCTTACTACCTATTATAAATTTACCTGCTTGAATAGGTACCATTTTAAAAGCTAATTGTGATCCTTCTATTTTTTGTTGATAAGGGACAAAAGCGGCGTTATTGTTTTGTCCATTGATATTACAAAAAACAAATAAAAGTAGGAGTGTAGCTGTTGTTGATTTCACGATAAAATATTTGAAAAATTAAGTTAATAATTATTTTGTAAAAAGGATAAGATTATTGTTTTTCTTGTATGAGCGGTAGTTCCCAATATTTATCAAAACCCTTAGTATTGTTGCGTTTTAATCGATTGTTGACACTTTCCGTAATTAAAAGTTCTGCATTTAAGGATAGTGCTAATTTTTTAGCTTCTTTGATGGGTAAAATACTACAAGCAGTAGCTAACCAATCTGCAACTGCACAATCATTTGCAATCACTGTAACATTTCTTAGAGAAGTTACACCGTATCCAGTTAAAGGATTAATAATGTGAGAATATTTTATACCAGCATGTTCAATAAATTGATAAACATCTCCCGAAGTTGCTACTGACATATTATTCAATTGCAATTTTTCTGGCAAAAGATCATCTGTTTTTTCTGGTTGATTTACACCGACAATCCATCCTTTTTTATTGGGTGGCGCATCTCCAAATACAATATCTCCACCAGCATCAACCAAGGATGCGGTGACACCTTCTTTTTTTAGATAGTCAACTACTTTTTGTGCAATATAGCCTTTGCCAATGCCGCCAAAATCAAGTTGCATTCCTTTTGCTGATAAATAAATACAATGGTCTTCATTATTCAATCGTATTTTATTAAAATCACATAACAGTAATTTATTTTTTATTTGTACTAGGGTTGGAAATTGTTTCAAGCGCCTTGCTTTTCTCCATAAATGCGTAAGTGGTCCCATGGCAATGTTATAGGCGCCTTTACTTTTAATGTAAGCCTCCTTTGATTGCATAATTAACTCCCACATCAGCGGAGAAGCTATATTTTTAGCGATGCCAGCATTATTATTTATGCTAGTAAGCTCACTACTTGAATCGTAGTTACTAAAAATGTGATTTAAGGAATCAATTAATTGAAAGCAAGCCCTTGCTTGTTTATTTGCGTTCACGCTATCCTGCGCAAAAAAAATAATATGTAGGGGAGACCCCATTTTTTGTTCAGAAAAACTAAACCTGGTCTTTTGTGCATTGGAGGAGATACTAACCAGTACAGAAACAGCTAAAATAGCAAGGCGATAATTATAAACTAATGCGTACAAACTTGTTGGTATTGATTCTTATGCCTAAATTTAAGCTATAAAAAAATAGGATACAATGCAAAGGAGAAATTTTTTAAAACAAAATATGTTGGCAACAGGCGCTTTATTGGGAACGACTACTTTGTTGGCCTCAAATTCAAATAATGCAGCAAAAAATTCCGTATGGGAAAACACTGCTCCATTTAAATGTAATTATGCTTTTCACGATGGGATGTTTAAAAATACTGCCGGTCCGGATTTTATTGAACAAATCAAATATGCGCATAGTATGGGTTTTAGAAGTATTGAAGACAATGGCATGATGGGCAGAACCCCTGAAATGCAACAAAAAATAGGAGATACTTTGGCCTCTTTAGGGATGAATATGGGTGTATTTGTAATTGCTTTTTCCAACAATGATAAAATCAATTTAACCACTGGCACGCAAGAGTGGAAAGATAAATTTGTACAAACTTGCAAGGAGTCGGTGGAAGTGGCAAAAAGATGTAATGCAAAATGGATGACCGTTGTTCCTGGAAACTATGATCGTAAATTACCAATTGGCATTCAAACTGGTAATGTAATTGATGGATTAAGACTAGGCACTGAAATTTTAGAGAAAAATAATTTAATTATGGTTTTAGAACCATTAAGCGATACCCCTGAATTATTTTTACGTTATTCAGATCAAACCTATGCGATATGTAAGGCAATTAATAGCCCTTCTTGCAAAATTTTGTTTGATATGTATCACATGCAAAAAAATGAGGGTCATATCATTACGAATATAAACAGATGTTGGAATGAAATCGCTTATTTTCAAATTGGAGATAATCCAGGACGTAATGAGCCAGGTACTGGCGAAATGAATTACAAAAATATCTTCAAACACATTAGCGGGAATGGCTATAAGGGAATTTTAGGAATGGAGCATGGCAATGCGATTAAAGGTGTTGAAGGTGAAGCCGCTCTTATTAAAGCTTATCGCGACGCTGATAGTTTTTAAAAATTATATTTTTTAAAATTCACAACGCATAAATATAATAGGGATGCGAGGTAATGCATAATTATTATTAATGTGCTTATTTGTATTATCGTAATTGGTATAAACTATATTTTTTCGATCAGTTACATTCTGAATGTCTGCACCATAGCTCCAAGTACTTTTGTTTTTATTTTTCTTATAACTAAAGGAAAGGTCTGTCCTCCAATAGTCTGGGTATTGCGCACTATATATTTTTGTATTATCTAGGATGGTCCTTGACCTAGCTATTGATTCTTTTAAATTGATAGGTGTATAGCAATTGCCACCTCGAAAAAAATAGCGAATATTTATTGAAATGCCATTATTTTTTTTCAATTTAAACTCCTTTCCAATAAGTGCATTACCAGCATAACTATTGTTATAAATAGTATTGCGCCATATTTTATTTTTATTTTGATATTTTGAATCAAATAGGGAAGCGGTTATTAAATAGTAAAAGTTTTTTGAATAAAACTTTTCAATCGTTAGTTCTAGTCCCTTATTTTTTCCTAATCCATTATTTTCTAAAACATTAAGTGGAATACCACCACTGGTGTTCAATATGGAGTAAGCACCATTGTATGCTGTGTCAATAGGCACCCTGGTTAAGTTTTGAATATAGGCTTCTAACCTCACCTTTGTTTTATCATTTATTTTTTGTTCATAAGATGCTACATAGTGAAATGCACTTCCTGGATTTATATTTTTATTAGGCTGCGTAAAACTTCCATTGGCTGCATACCTTTTAAATAAATACACGGAGACCGGTTCCAATCTGCTGTGGACACCAACGCCAGTTGAAAATACACCGCCCCATATATTTTCAATGTGTAAGGCCCATCTTGGTTCTATGGCAGTAGCATCATTTAATAAAAATTTATATTGATGTAGGCCAATAGTTGTTTTTATTTTTGTACTTAATTTAGCTAATAATTGTGCATATACTTGAAAAAAATTTGTGCCTCCATCATCATTTAAATAATTAAATAAAACATTTTTTGAACCTAAACGATTGTCTTTTAAGTTATAGGATAAATCACTTAACACAATTCCTGATTCCATCGTAAGCCTATTGTTAAATTTATAGGTTAATGAACTTGAAAATCGTAAGGCAGGATATTTGTATATTAATTGCCGGTTCACCAAACCAGTAACTCCTCCCGTCATATTCTGTTTTAAATTTTCTTGCGATTGATAACTGAACGATAAAATATTTTTAAAGAATACTTTTCGAAAAGAAATTTTATGATTTATTCCAAAAACATTCAAACTTCCTTTATCAATATTTTTTTCAGTTAAGGTGGTTTGATAAGTTTCATTATTACCCATTAATCCCCAAAGGGAAAATACACCGCTCTTTTTGGTAGGTACGTCCACTGTAAAATTTAAATCTCTGAAGTCGGGATTGTAATTGTTTGTATTTAAATTAATAATATTAGTGCTCAATAATAATTTCAAAGTGGAATACCTGCCTGCAACACGGTAGGAACTGCCCGATTTTCCAATGGGTCCTTCCATCCCAAAATCTAGGCCTATCAAACTTAATTGCCCAGTGAATTCAGTTTTTTGGTTATTGCCCCTTCTAAAATTTAAATCAAATACACCCGATAAGCCATTCCCAAAATTTGCGGGAAAGGCGCTGGTCATAAAATCAGATTTAGCCAAACTGTAGGCATTAATCATGGATACAATACCACTCGTTGAACCTTGCCCATCAGTAAAGTGGTTGGGATTCGGTATTTCAATACCTTCTAATCGCCAAAGTAAACCACGTGGCGAATTGCCCCTTATGACAATTTCATTATTATCATCCGATCCAGCATTACTAACACCCGCAAAGGCCAATGCCATCCTTGCTGGATCTTGAAATCCACCAGCGTATCTTACTGCTTCTTGCGGACCAAACTGGCGTGTGCTGACTAATGCAAATGGATTATTAAATTGCTCCTTATTTTTATTACTGCTTACAGTTACTTCTTTCAAAATGGTCACCGCCTCTTCCAATTCAATTTCTAATACCACTTCCTTGCCACTATTTAGCTCAATCCCGTTAATCAATGTGTTTTGATAACCCAGTTTACTAATCATTAGGTCATATTTCGCAATCGGAATTTTTTTAAAACTAAATTTCCCATTACTATCTGATATCGCAATTAATTTTGCATCTTTAATCATTACAGATGCATCCGCTAGCACATTTTTAGTTTGTCGATCAACAATGGTTCCTCTTAATTGCTGTGTTAAATTTTGTCCCCAACCAATACTAGTATTGAAACCTAGAAAGGCAAGTAGTAGTATAAATTTTGCTTTATTCATAAAGGGAGAAAACATGAAATAGAAAAATCATATCAGTTTTTGAAATTTCAATGAATAAACTTTACGAATGGCATTCAATAAATTATAAAAAGTCAATACCTATAATTTATATTTCTTTATTTGTTGGTGCATAATTTTAAACCATAAGGGCGGAAATAAGGACAATAAAATCATGCCCGGATAGCCTGTGGGCATTTGCGGAGCATTATCAAAACTTCTTAAAATTTGATATTTTCTTGATGCCAAATAATGGTGATCGCTGTGGCGACTTAATTCAAATAACATTAACCTGCCAATAATATGATTACTATTCCAGCTATGATGTGGTTGTACGCGTTCAAATTGTTGTTCATTGGTTTGTGTGCGTGACAATCCATAATGCTCAATATAGTTAACGGTTTCTAATAACAAACCTCCCATAAAAGCCGCTAATACAAATAGCAACGCACTCATTGTTCCAAAAAAATAATAGATCGCTAATACAAATAGTAATTGAATTATTTGAAATAGCAACATTTCATTTTGTAGCGAATACCATCGCTTTCCTTTTTTTTCAACCTCCTCATTCGCTATTTTCCAGGCACTAAGGTAAGTACCAATTAATGTTTGAATCCAAAACGCATAAACAGTTTGATTGTACTTTGCTGTGCTAGGGTCATGTGGTGTAGCAACGTGCTTATGATGTCCTTTATTATGTTCAATAAAAAAGTGCATGTATAAACTAGTCAATAAAAGTAATTTAGCAAATGTTTGCTCCATTTTATTTACCCGATGACCTAATTCATGCGCAACATTAATTCCAAATGCGCCACAAAGTAGTCCCATACTCAGTACCCTGCCAATCATATCAATAGTACTTACTTGTTCTTGTTTTAATGAATTGAAAAACACCCATAATGAATAATATTGCATGATTACCGCAGCATACAGAATGAAATCATAGGCCTTATTTTTTTTTGCCAATGCTTCCTCAACCTCATCTAAATTCTGTCGGTCGGCTTTTATAAATAGTTCAACAAACGGGATTAGAAAAAAAGTATATAATAAAGGCGTCCAACAAATTAGTCCATTCCCATTAAAAGACAGTAGTGCGAGTATGTATAATACAAAGGGGGTAAAGTATTTAAACGATTTTAATGATTTTATCATTTAATTTAATTTAAGTATATATCAGCAATCTTTTTCGCTTCATTCATAGGGTCACCTTCATTTCGATTGGTTAATAGTATGACCATTAATTTTTGTTCAGGAAACAGTAAAAGCTGATTCCTAAATCCAATAGAGCTTCCTCCGTGGTGCGGGTGTGTTATCTTTTTATAGTCTTCTATATGCCAGCCATATCCATAATCGATTGGTGTACCATTATTTAATTTCTTTCTCGTCCATGCTTGAATTTGCATTTCAGATCCTAATAATTTATAATCCCATAGTGCTTTAATCCATTGGGTCATTTCAATCGTATTTGTATATATACCACCATCTCCTAATACGGCACTAGTCATACTTTGATCAGTTTCCACCCAGCTTCCGTTGTTCAATGAGTAACCATATGCGCGATTGGGTATTGTTGATTTTCCTTCTTCAAATGCGACACTGTTTTTCATTTTCAATGGCTTAAAAATATTTTCTTTTAAAAAAACGCCATAATCCTGTCCCGATATTTTTTCTACAATCAATGCTAGTATTGCATATCCTGTATTACTATATTTATATTGTGAACCTGGTGCAAAGTATAAGCCATTTGCTTTATACATTAACTGCAGGCAGTTTGTATCATGCAATTGCACCGCTTGCGTAGGGGACATTAAATCCTCGTAGTCCATTAAACCTGATGTATGCGTTAACAGGTTTTTTATTTTTATATCTTTTCCATAAGCAGGAAATGACGGAAAATATTTTTTTAGGGGATCTTCCAGTTTTAATCTGCCTTTTTGAACTAGTAACAAAATTGACATTGCAGTAAACTGTTTACTAACAGATGCTAATCTAAAGTTAGTGGTAGGATTAATTTTTTCTTGGGTAGAAATATTACTTACCCCATATCCTTTTTTAAATACAATCTTATCATCCTTAAAAACAAGTACACTTGCCCCGGGTTTATCAGCGGATTGGTATGCGGACATTATATCATCAATACTTTTTTCTTTCATTAACATCCCGCTTGATTTGCAGGAAGCAAATGAAATAATAACTACCCCATAAATAAAAAGCGAACTTTTTAATTTATTTACCATTTGTATTTAATTTTAATAATGCTTGCTGTGTTTCTAACACCGCTTTTTCTGTTTGTTTGGTTGGGGGCATATCCGTATGAACCAGTATCTCAAACAGCGTATTAAATTTACGAGCTATTTCTGGAAAATTAACCATACTTTTTTTACGACCCTCGTAGCAAATAACTGATAAATCATGTTGCTTTTGCAACTGTGCAATAGGCGTTTTGACACGTGGATCCATTTTTATGGCCAAGTTTTGGGTATATACCTTGCCTTTCACGGTTAATTTAACTGTATAGTTACCTGGCATTACCCAAGGAGCGGTTGCTACCGGTGCAGTATTATGAATAACGGCAGTCATTGGGTATTCCACAGGCACATTTAAGGGAGTGTATTTCATATCCCATAAAAAGCGGTGCGCCCCTTGTTTTGCAGCTAATATCTGTTGCGGTCTTATCCAATACAACGGAATATTTACATCAGGTATTTTATATAGGGTATCCATGTTGCTAAAACGTCGAATCAGGGTGCCCTTGTCATTTAAAATATCTAATTGCACCTCCTCCTCATTATTATTTAAATAATAATCAATGACTGCGCCATCTGGGGGATTTTCACCTGCTGCTTCTTCCGGTGGAAGTGGGGTATCTGTATTCATATTCCAACGAACACGAATGGCTTGTTGTGGCTTGTATAAAGTAGTTGCTGTTGGTGCGTTTACTTTTAATTGACGAAGTGGTGTGATATTATCTAAAATCCAAAAACTACGACCATGCGTTCCAATCACGATGTCATCATCTTTAATGACTAAATCACGAATCGAAGTTGCAGGCATGTTTAATCTTAATGATTGCCAATTTTCACCTGCGTCTAAGGAAAAATAAACTGCATTTTCTGAACCTGCAAATAATAATCCTTTTCTTACAGCGTCTTCCCTTACCGTATTGATAGGTTCATTCGGTAAGCCGTTAATTATTTTTTTCCATGTAACACCACCATCTGTTGTTTTGTAAATATGAGGTGTCATATCATCACATCTGATTCTATTCACTGCTACATACGCGGTATTATTATCAAATCTACTTGCATCAATCATGGAGACCTTGCTCCAGGAAGTAAGGGTAGTCGGCGTGATATTTTTCCAATGCTTACCGCCGTCTTTGGTAATATGAATTAAGCCATCATCTGTTCCAGCCCAAATTGTATTAATATCTTGATAAGATGGTGCAAGTGCATAAACCACGCCACGCCTTGCCATCGTTTTTAAATCAGGGGTATTAAAAATTCCAACACTTTCAGGAATATCATAAGTTTCTCTTGTCAAATCAGGACTAATTTGTTCCCAGGTATCACCACCAGTAGTTGTTTTAAAAATAACACTGCCAGCAAAAAATAAAGTTTTATTATCTACGGGTGAAAAAAGTACCGGTGCAGTTCTAATGAATCGCACCTTACCTGTTTTTACTGGCTCGGGTGAAATATTTTGTACCTGCCCAGTTAACTTATTATACTTGGTGATTTTTCCACCATAAATAATATTTGGATCCAAAGGATCAGCGGCCACATAGCCATATTCTTCAACGCCCACTGGATGCCATTCTCTAAAACTAATATTACCATCATTCGAACGAGAGGCAATGCCAACAGAGCCGCTTTCTTGTTGTCCACCATATACGTTATAAGGGAAAGCATTATCAGTGCTTACATGATAAAATTGTGCAGTAGGTTGATTATACCAACTTGAGTAAGTTTCGCCACCATTCACCGTAATGGTACCACCTTGATCTAATCCAATGGCAATTATATTTGTGTTGTTGGGATTAATCCAAATTCTATGATAGTCATCGCCACCTGGAGCACCTTTAATTCCTTCCCAATTTTTTCCACCATCTAATGATTTCCACATTACCACATTTGCTGAGTAAACAATGTTTTCATTTTTGGGATCTGCTTTTACTTCTGCAAAATCTGCACCTCTTCCCCATAATCTGCCATCTGATGTTAACAGATACCAAGATTCACCAGCATCATCGCTACGATAAATTCCCCCATTTTTTTCAGCATCTACAGTTGCATACATTCTTTTTGAATTACTAGGCGCAATGGTAAAACCAATACGACCTAGACCATCCTGTTTTGTGGTAGGTAAACCTTTCGTAATTTTTTTCCATGTATTTCCACCATCCATGGATTTGTATAATCCACTTGCTTCGCCATTCCATGCACCATTTTCCCAAGGGCCTTGTCGCGCCGACCAAATGGTAGCAAAAACGATATTCGTATTATTTGGATCAATACCTACTTGTACAGCACCCGTGTTTTCATCGATGTATAAAACTTGTTCTAATGTTTTTCCGCCATCTAAACTTCGGTAAACACCACGCTCTTTATTAGGGCCATAAGGATGGCCTAATGCTGCAACAAAAATTCTGTTTTCATTATAGGGATCAATACTGATTCCTCCTATTTGTTGTGCATCAAATAATCCCATATTTTTCCAAGTAGCTCCAGCATCTGTTGATTTATATAAACCATTCCCAATGGATAAATCAGGACGCTGAATTCCTTCACCACTTCCAACATATACCACATTTGGGTTAGAAGGTGCCACGGCTACATCGCCTACTGAGCTTGTATTTTCACTATCAAAGATGGGCTTCCAAGTATGCCCATAGTCATTGGTTTTCCATACACCCCCATTATTCACACCAATATAAAATACATTGGGTTGGCTTGCAACGCCTGAAACTCCAACAGTACGACCAGCACGGTGGGGTCCAATATTTCGATATTTTAATCCTTGCAATAAAGCAGGATCTATGACTTGCGCATTTACTGTTTCTATAAAAAATAAAATTGCCAATATAAAGCCGATACTTTTTATCATTATAAAAAAATTAATTTTTGTACGCATGTCATTTATTTTAAAATATAGATAATTATTTTTTTATTTCACTTCTGTCCATTTCCCAATCATCTGTTCTGAAAAGATTAATAGGTAATCCTTCTTTGTTAAATAAGTTAGGTATTGCGGTATTGTTAAATGCAAATCTAACAGCAACCGGTGATTTTATATTTTTATTGGACACGACTACTTCATTGTTTTCAATTTTTGCTAGTGCTGGATAAAATATTTTATCAGCTCCGGCAATTTCAAAACAGGTAATTTCATCTCCTTTTGAAATAATGCCATTGTTGGCATTTGTAAATTGAATTTTTATTTTATCTTTTTCAATTTTATGTGAAGCGTATAGGGGACTTTCGTAAACAATTTGGTTGTAACCATATGTTTTATTAAGTGCTAAATTAGAAAGGCGCTCAGCAACTTCTTTTTTTAGTATAGGATGAATATTATTGGTGTCAGGCGTTAAATCGGAAACTATAACCATTCCAGTATTTGGAAATGCAGCAGCTTTGGTTTGTGTTTCCCTTAGTAATGCTCCAATATTTTTAAAACCATAAGCAAAAGGCGCAATTTGAACAAAATAGAAAGGGAATGCTTTATTCCACTGTTGACGCCATGCATCAATCATACCAGTGAATAATTTTTCATACGCATAATAAGTTTGCGTATTACTTTCCCCTTGGTACCAGATGGCACCTGCAATTGTATAATTTGTTATTGGATAAATCATTGCGTTGTAAGCAAGTCCAGTTTTGTGTGGCCACCAGTCAGCTGGTTTTAAAGCATCGGCCCCTTTTTTTATAATTTCATCATTATTGATGACATAATCAGGTGTCCAAGTTTCAGCAGGCGTGCCACCCCAATTTGAATTAATCAAACCTATTGGGCAATTTAATTTTTCAAATAAATTTTTTCCGTAAAAATAACCAATCGCACTAAAATGTATCATCTCTTCGGGCGTGCAGACCATCCATTTTCCATCCACATTATCTTGTGGAAAAGCGGAAGTCGATTTAGCTACATAAAAAAAACGAATTTTATTATTGGTCGCATTGGGTGCTTCCACTTTGCTTTGAGGTAAATTTTGATCGCCAGACCATTCCATATTACTTTGACCACCACAGAGCCATACTTCACCAATTAATACATCCTCTAATTTAATCGTATTATTTCCTTTTATGGTGATTGAATAGGATCCACCTGCTTCCGGCGTTTTTATGGAAGTGATCCATTTTGCATCTCTGCCTGCAACCACTTTATAGGTAGTCGTATCCCAACTCACTTTTATGGTGATGTTTTCAGTAGGGGCTGACCAACCCCATAACTTAACAATTGATTTTTGTTGTAATACCATATGTGATCCAATGATATTTGGTAATCGCACATTTGCTTTGCTTGCAATGGTTGCAAAACAAAAAAGGGAAATCATTAAAAGCTGCTTTTTCATTATTTTTATTTTTATTTGTTCCACCAATAGGTAAATTTTAATACCACCGCTCTATTTTTCACAAATACAGGTCCTATATAATAGTTATCCGTGTATACAATAAACAAATCTGAAACTGGCTTATATCTCCACTGAAATCGTGTATTGAAGTTAATGTTTTTTGTTTGTTCGTTGTATTGAAAAAAGGTGGTTAAAAACAGTTTATTACTAAAGGTGACATCAAGTTTTGGGCCTAGTAATAAAAAGTTGTTGTTTCCCCATGGACTGGGCAATTTTATTTGATTATAAGTACTTGAAAAATCAATATTTACGTAAGGTTGAATACGATAACCCACATTCCCTGAGATACTTAATAAATGCCCATTGGCATAATACCCACCCACTCTTGTGGATAGGCTATAAGTCAATATATACTGTGGTGGAGATGTCCAGTCTAATCCAATATTTGTCCATTTGTGCCTTGTTCCTTTTTCTAATGGGAGCTTTCCAATGCGCGTTGGATCAAAAGGGGCTAGTAGTTCTATAAATGTGTTTTGCGCAACCGCCGAAAGCGTGCTTTTGTCTCTGTAAGTAATTAAGTACATTATAGTATTACTATAATCGGTTGTAATAAAATTATTATTGTAATAATAAGTGGAACTAATCTGTGGCCCATGACTTAAAATAGTCCCACTTTTAGGAAAAAATAAACGTGTGATACTCGGATTAAATTTTATGTAATTATTTCTAGGAACATAGCCTACCTCTGCATTATAGTTTTCACCTACAATTTCATGTTGCCATGACAATATCCATTTGCGTTGGTTATATTGGAAATTAGCAGCGTTTAAAAAATCATTTCCGGTAGCATTTGGTGTAAATGATTTTATAAAAATTGTTTTTCCTGAAAATGTATTATTGGGGGGCGCTAAATAATATTCAAAACCAATATTCCTATTAAATGCATTGCCGTCGTGTTTATAAACACAATTACAACCACCGGCTTCATTTGTTTTCCCATTAAATGCTAATGCGGTCCTGTCAATATAAAATAATTCAATACTTGATTTTTTAAATAATTTTCTTTGAAGTGCCATCACGGTGAAGTTTTGACTCGCCAAGTTAATAGCATCATTGGCGGTTGTTTTAATGTCCATTAATCCCATCCGCCAATTTTTATTAATGCGACCACTTAATCTTGCACCAAAATCAATATCTGTATTTAATCCGATACGTCTCGAGAAAAAAGGACGTGTATTAGGGAATCCTAAATTTGAAAATAAATCAGCGTTCTCTAAAAAAAACTGCCTACGCTCAGGAAAAAATAATTCAAAACGACTCAGATTAGTTACTTGACGATCTACTTCCACTTGTGAAAAATCGGGATGCAATGTTAAATCCAAATTCAGCGAGGAGGATAAACTTATTTTTGCATCCAAGCCTGCATCTCTGCCAGTGACGCTTGCTTGTGTAATTTTTTGACCAGCCGCATTGGCATACTCTTTAGCAACACTAGTTTTAAAATAAGGAATGAGTGAAAAATTATTTTTTGCTGTAGGTGGTGGTGCATCCCACACCAATACTCCTGCATAAGATAAGGAAGCTGTTGGAAATTGTCTTGGCACTGGTGCCCAGGCCGATTTCTCGGTACTCTTTAAATCATTTCTACTAAAATTAATACCCCACTCCATTTTCCCTTCTTTGTATCTGATGGACGTAAAGGGAATGGCAGCTTCAATGATGTATTTATTTTTATCTGAAGTACTTCCTGTGGTCCATTTATTATCCCAGTTTAAATCTACACTTCCCCCATCAAACATAGTGCCATCCCATTGTGCACCTGCGGCACTAACACCAAATGCAAATCCACTATTCATATCACCATAGGTATCCATAAATACAATGAAATTGTCATTTTTTCCAAAGGACCAATCCCTTTTTAATGATTCAACTACATCAATTCCGTCTCCATTTTTATAACAAATTGCAATGAGGTATAAATTATTATCATCGTAAGTCATTCTAACCTCGGTCTTTATTTGGGCCTTGCTGGTGTCCATGGGTAACACCATATTAAAATTGTCCACCAACATCGCTTTTGTCCAAGCATCATCATTCATCATGCCATCAATAACAATGGGTTGGTTGGTTTTATGTATTAAATACCGAACATTTTCATTTTTTTTCTGTGCTTCCACTTGGCCTATTTGCAAGCAAAGAAAAAGGGCCATCCATCGTTTAGATATTTTCAAAATACTTCTGTTGATTATTTGAGAATTAAATGTAAAGTTTTTCGATTGAATCAAAATAGTAATACCTTTAAATTATATAAATAATCAATTATGTCACATAATAGACGCAAATTTTTAAGTCTTACCGCACTTTCAGCGGGCGCCATGACTTTGCCTAGTTCGGTATTTGGGAAAAGTGCAAATAATCATCAATGGGAAGCCGAATTACCAAAGTCAATTCGTGATTTAATGCCAGCGAAGGAAGGCATTATTCCTATAACTATAGAAGAACGCAAACAAAGAATCCAAAATGCGCAAGCAATGATGGATCGTGAAAAAATAGATGCCATATTTTTAGAAGGCACTACTTCCTGCTATTATTTTACTGGTATGCGATGGGGACAAAGTGAACGCACATTTGGTGTGGTTATTCCCGCGAAAGGAGCGATCGCTTATGTGTGTCCTAAGTTTGAAGAGGATCGCGCGCGTGAATTATTACTTCCAGTGTTTGGTGATGAAGTTAGATGTTGGGAAGAACATGAAAGTCCTTATGCAGTCATTGTGGGTATTGTAAAAGATAGAGGCGTTAAACATCGTAAGATAGGCATGGAGGAGAGAGTACGATTTTTTATCGCAGATGGGGTAAAAAAAGTGGCTACAGGATTTGAAATAGTAGATGCCACTCCAATTACCGCAGGTTGTCGTATGATTAAAACAAAAGCAGAATTAGCGTTAATGCAAAAATCAAGCGATATAACCATACTCGCTTATCAAGCTGCATTTGCAACTATTCGTGATGGCATGTCGCAAACAGAATTTAGCGGCAACATTTCAGCTGCATTTAGAAAGTTGGGCTATAGTGGCGGCGCTTCAGTTCAAATTGGAAAATATTCGGCTTTGCCACATGGAAGTATAACGCCACAAACCATTCGTGAAGGAGATGTAGTGATGGTAGATGGTGGCACAAGTTGTGAAGGGTATGCATCAGACATTACTAGAACATTTGTGGTTGGCAAGGCTACGCAAAGACAAACTGATGTTTGGAATTTAGAAAAGCGGGCACAGGATGCTGCATTCGCGGCAATAAAAATTGGCGTTGCTTGTGAGCAAGTAGATGCTGCTGCACGTGCGGTGATTGAAAATAACGGCTTTAGTAATAATTATAAATTACCTGGCTTACCACATAGAACCGGACATGGTATAGGACTCGAGGGTCATGAGTGGACTAATTTTGTAAAAGGAAATAAAACCCCAATTGCAGTAGGCATGTGTTTTAGTGATGAGCCTACTATTTCAATCCCAGGTGAATTTGGAATTAGATTGGAAGATTGTTTGTACATCGCAGAAGATGGTCCTCACTTTTTTTCCAAACAAAGTATTTCAATTGACCAACCTTTTGGATAGGTTGGCATTAATTTATTCTTTGTATTGAAACGGCGGCTGCTGGTGTAGCTGGCCGTGAAGGCGTTAGTTGTGGATATACACTAGTGAGACTCGTATTTACATTTTTTAAGGAAAAATATATTTCGACATAGTCGTCATTTCCTAATGCTACAAAAAATGAATTAGAGATCGTGTTTTTAATCCCACTTCCGAGTATTGTATAAGTATTATTTGTGTTTGGATAAGCGCTACTGTTGCGCCTGAGCCAAATACTTACCTCATCATTGGCAGCATCTGTTTTAATAAATTGCAAAGTATACTTTATATTATAAAGCCCTGCGTTTTTTGCAGTGATGCGCGTAGGAAGGCCACTGGTGTTATTTGTGATGGCAATGTTGTTTGCAAAATTCATAAAATTAAACTTTACGACTGTGGCAGTGGCGATTGAAGTAGATTGTTTCGCCGTATCATAAAAATTTCCGTAATCATTGGGTACGGGGGTATAGTTTAAGGCATTTGTAATTTTATTCGCGGTTAAACTATCTAAACTTAATTTTTGATTAATTCGATTGCTTAAATAATT
>JANREK010000004.1:24950-34722 GCA_030726065.1 Sediminibacterium sp.
GTGTCAATCTTATTTAATTTCAAATTAATACGTTGGCTTAGGCTGGTAGTATCTAATACGGGGATCTGATTTATTTTATTAAAAATTCTAACAGTATCACTACTGTTAAGCTTTTGATTAACGCGTTTACTTAATATAAGCGTATCTGATTTGGTTAATTTTAAATCAATTCTGTTACTTAAATGGCTCGTATCCCACTTATTAAGCTTTGTATCAATTCTTTTACTAAGCCAAGCGGTATCTGACTTTGTTAACTTTTCACTAAGCGCTAATAGTGTATTTTCTGAAATAGGTTTATTACTGTCAGGGGTATTATTTACTTTATCTAAAGCAGCCATAATTTTAAAATCCTTAAGATTGTCAAATCCAGTACCTCCTTTTTTTACCCCTACAATCCCATTAATATTTACGGCATCTACTTTGTCTGCATAAAAAGCATAAGGCACGTAATTAATTTTTTGAATCCCTAAACTTGAAAAATATAGTTCCCCTGTCAAGTCAACTTCCACTTCTAAAAATTTTTCTGTATTTGACCAGTTGATATTTTCAAAATTTCCGATACTAGTTATATGACGATCTTTTTTACTCCCAACCACTACCGAAAATAGTCCAATAGTATTTGTCGTAATTGATTTTATTTCTTGATATTCAATAACTCCATTTATTGAATCATTTTTAATTGATAGTCGAAGGGTAACAATTTTATTTGCTAATATAATGCCATTATCGCTTCTGGCAACTCCTTGGAAATTTATTCCTTTATTTATTTGTCCGTTTACATTAATAAAATATAGGGTTAACATTAAAAGAGATAAAATAGTTTTTTTCATAAATTATTATTGTTTTATTACTTTGAAAATTTGCTTTTTCAAAATTGATTTTCCAACAACATAATGAATCGAAATAAAGTAAATGCCCGTATTTGCCGAAGCAAAAGATAGGTTTTGCTCAAATTGAATTCCCGACCATGGCCCTTCTACCATTTTTAATAATTGACCTTGCGCGTTGCGCATTTCAATTTTTGAAATAAGGATCCCGCTTTGATCACTATGAATTTTTAAATTTTTAATAAAGGGGTTGGGTCCTATTTTAAAGGGTGTGGTTGTTTCAAGAATTTTAAAATTGACACCAACCCCAAAATCATTTTGTAAAAATCCGGTTGTTAGTAGGAAGTTTTTATCAGAATAAAGGGTGTTAACCAATAACTGCTCTCCAAAGCTCCAATCCCAAATTATGCCCTCAATTTGTTTTGAATCTCCGCTTAGGTTGATGATAGTTGGAAATTTTGTTTGCCCATTTAACGTAAAACTATAAAAGGAGGCCAATAGCAAGTCAACTACTATGTATATGCTTTTCATTACACAATATATCACATATCGTAATGAAAATCAATGATATACACATTGTATATATTCTAATTTAATTCATCTTCTGCCTAATATATTTAGGATATATATTCAATTTTCAAATGTTTCAAGGTCAAAACCAACCATTTTATGATAAGGGGTTGTTAATTGAAGATTTTATGTAAATTTGTTTTAATATAAATTCAATTGGTATGAAAAAATTTTGCTTTGTTTTAGTAGCATTTACTTTGGTTATTGCTTCTTGTAGTAAAGGAGGTGGATCAACACCAGTGACTCCAACACCACCGCCTGTGGTTGTTGCAGAACCCGATATCGCATTTAAGGTAGAAGTGGATAATAAGGAAGTGGATTATACAACGTATACTGCAGCATTAAGTGCATCACAACCTGTAAATGTGAACGTAACTACTTCCCCTTTTCCAAAAGATGGCGTGACGATTGATATAACAGTAAAAAAAGATGTAGATAACGCTTCTATATTTAGTGATACTAAAGTTGGAACAGTAGCTGGTACAAATCCAGTAACTATAAATAATTTATTACCAGGTGTACCTTGTACGGCAACGGTTTTAGTGACTTCAAAAACATTAGATCCTGTAAGTAAAACTTACAAGTCGTTTTCAAAAACATTTAAAATAGCAAGAAAATAAGTTATTGTTATAACCCCAATTGTAAAATCCCTTGTTAGTTATTTACTAGCAGGGGATTTTTTTGCAATAGCTTCAATCGCATTCACCAATTTATCTAAATCTTGTATTCTAGTATACACATGCGGTGTTATACGAACGCAACTCAGGTTGTCCCATACAATACCTACTGTATGTATTTTATAATTTGTAAATAATGCGCTATCTAATTCACCAGGAGTCATACCATCCACGCTTACCCCACAAATTGCGCAAGAAAATGCATCTTTTAATGAAGTATTAATTTTTACTTTAGGTATTTCTTTCACCCTAGTTGCCCAATAATTTTTTAAGTAACGAATACGCTCTTCTTTTCTTTTGCTTCCAATAGCAGTATGAAAATTAATTGCTTCGCCAATACCTTGTTCAATGGGAAAGCTTCTAGTACCCAATGTTTCAAACTTACGTATGTCCGTTCCTTTGGGATTATCATTGCAAACCAGTGGCCAAATTTTTTCTATATTTTCTTTTTTAATCCAAAGCATCCCACTTCCGATGGGTGCAGATAAAAATTTATGTAATGAAGTGCCAAAATAATCACAACCTAATTCTGGGATTGTAAAGTCCATTAAACCAAAACTATGCGCACCATCAACAATAGTTTCAATACCATGCTTTTTTGCCAATGCACATAATTTTTTTACAGGCATAATTTGTCCCACCCAATTCACCATATGGGTGATGTGAAATATTTTGGTTTTAGGTGTAATTGCATTTTCATACATACGCACCATCTCATCCTCGTTCTCGCTTGGAAATTTAAAATCCAGTTGCTTATAAACGATACCTTCTCTGGATGCTCTTTGTTTCCATGCATTGATCATGTTTGGATAATCAAACTTACTTCCTACAACTTCATCACCTGCTTTTAAGTTTAATCCAAAGATGACGGTATTTAATGCCTCGGTAGCATTTCGATTTATAGCTATTTCTTCCGGATCGCATCCTGCCAATTGTGCTAGTTTGTACCTTAAGGGTTCTCTTCCTTGATCTAGTATGCGCCACATATAATAGGATGGGCCCTCATTGGACATTTTATTAAATCTTTCTACTGCCTCTTGCACAATTCTAGGGCTTGGACATACACCACCATTGTTTAAATTAATCAAAGAGGGACTTACGGTGTACCCTTGTTGAATGACACTCCAATAATCCTCGTCCATCGCTAATTCCTTAGGGCTAAGCAATTTTTTTTGCAAATTGATATGTTCAAATTCAGCTGCATGTGCTTGGTTGAATAAACTATTTGCTGAAAAGGCACCTGCCATTAAGCCTAGGTGTTGGATAAAGTTGCGTCTATTAGCCATATACTATAATTGTATAGGTAAGTTAAAAAATAATTCGCGTATTAGTGTATACAAATATAGCTTGTTACCTAAAGTACATGATGACCAAAGTTCAAATTTGCATAACTAAAACTTAGGTAAGCTATATCCGTTTTGGTAGGCTTTGGTAAAATATTCTTTATTGATCGCAGCATCCGTAAATAATTTCTTGTTGTCATCCCAGTTTACCTTTTGACCTGAACGATAAGCGATATTACCCATTTGTGCAATGGTAGCAATATGTGCACCATCTTCAATAGAGCAATGTAAACTTTGTGGTGTATTGTTTCGGATGGCATTGGTAAAATTTAACCAATGTAATTCTACACCCTTGTCCTCGCTTTTATGTCTTGCGATAGCTACTTTATTTTTTGCTTGTCTTTCTTCAATCACTTCCCAGCCACCTCTGTCTAATATCAATGTTCCATTATTGCCAATAAATGCAATACCATGATCGCGCCCATAAGAGCCATTGTCAATACCCATGGCTGAATCCCATACCAAATTGAATTTATCAAATTCATATAAAGTAGTTAAGGTATCTGGTGTTTCTTCCGCTAATTCAGGATAAGCAAATTTGCCCCCTAAAGCACTGACACTTTTTGGATTACCTGCTTTCATACCTTGAATGGCATAATCTAATAGATGCACGCCCCAATCTGTCATCAAGCCACCTGCATAATCCCAAAACCATCTAAAATGAAAATGAAAACGGCTTGCATTAAATTCCTGAGTGGGTGCTGGACCTAACCAGGTTTTATAATCAATCCCTGCAGGCACCGCGCTATTCGCTACCACTGGTTGTGGGCGCATCCAACCCTGATAACACCATACTTTTGTAGTACGTATGTTACCTAATTGTCCAGAATGTACCACATCCAATGCATCCTTAAAATGTTTTTGACTGCGTTGCCATTGTCCTACTTGCACAATACGATTATACCTATTTTTTGCAGCAACCATTGCATTACACTCGCCAATAGAGTTACCTGCAGGCTTTTCAACATACACATGTTTCCCAGCGGAACAAGCATTGATCATTTGTAAGGCATGCCAATGATCGGGTGTACCTACAATTACAATATCAATATCTTTTCGGTCTAAAATTTTTCTGTAATCACTATAGGTATCAATTTTTTGAACGCCTGGTTGTTTGATTAAAAGTTCTGCTTTTCGTTTATTTAAAACATTTTCATCTACATCACATAAAGCAACCACTTCAAGGTTAGGAACAGAGAGTGCAGCCATGGTATTGGCCCATCCCATGCCATTCACGCCAATAGTGGCCACACGTAATGTATCGGTGTTGAAAATTTTACTATTGGCAAATATATTTGAAGTCATTAATGCTCCAGAGGCTAAAGCAGTATTTCTTAAAAAGATGCGACGGCTGTTCATATGCAATTCGTTTTATAGTTTTAAAATAAGTCCTATGTTAAATATAATTATTTTTTGGTTAAAATACCTATCCCCATGAAATTTGATATTGAAGGCCATTTAGCGCTATTCTTTGTATTAAAATAGGCCATAAAATAGTTTTTTAATAAAGTCTACTATTTTAATAGACTATATTAAATTTCCCCTATCTTTGTAGGGTCATGTGGCCGAGGGGTGAGGCAAGGGTCAGCAAAACCCTTAACGATGGTTCGATCCCATCTATGACAACTTTTTTGGTTTGAGCAAGCAATCGTTAAGTACGGGCGGTGTTTCTACACTGCCCTTTTTTATTTTTACAAATACTACTGTAAATTTTCATAAAGACGGGTATAATTTAGGCGAATTGAATTTCTTTTTTATTTAGTGGTTATAACTTTATTGTAATGACTAAATAGGTAAAAACATAGCTAAATAATCCAAAAATCTTAAGTAAATTGCTGCATATGCATATAATTCGATGGGGTATGATTGGTTGTGGAAGCGTCACTGAAGTTAAAAGTGGTCCAGCATTTAACAAAGTGCCTAATTCTAAATTAATGGCGGTCATGAGACGTAATGCTGAAAAAGTAAAAGATTATGCACAACGTCATCATGTTCCTTTTTATTTTACCGATGTTGACGATTTAATTAATCATCCCGAAGTGGATGCGATATATATAGCAACACCTCCTAAATTTCATGCAGCCTATGCGGAAAAAGCAATGAAGGTTGGCAAGCCGGTGTATGTTGAAAAACCGATGGCATTGAATGTCGCTGAATGTGAAACCATGCAGCAAATTTCAAACACCAAAGGTGTGAAATTAGTTGTGGCACATTATCGTCGCGCGCTTCCCTTATTTTTAAAAGTAAAAAGTTTGTTGGCTGAAAATTATATTGGTGTTGTAAAACAAGTCAATATTAAAATGTTCAAGCAACCGAGTCCCAATTGTGGTTCCGCCGATAATTGGCGTGTATTCCCTGAACTTGCAGGCGGCGGCTTATTTTATGATTTGGCACCACATCAATTGGATTTGGTATTTTTTTATTTTGGAGATGCAATCAGCTATCACGGAAAATCCGAAAATAGGGCAGGATTGTATCCAGCCGAAGACAGCGTACAAGGTACTATGCAACTCGATAATAATATTACGTTTAATGGCGAATGGGATTTTACCGTTTCGGCGGAATTAGAGAAAGATGTTTTTGAAATTATAGGGGAACATGGTAAAATTTCGTTTCCCGTATTTGGTAATGATATAACCATTGAAAAAAATGGGAAAGAATCAGTGATACATTTTGATCCTCCCATGCATAACCAACAAAATTTAATTGAGCAGGTGGTGTCTTATTTTATAGGCAATGGCGTAAATCCTTGTTCTGCAATGGATGCGCTACAATCAATGAGGGTGATGGAAGCCTTTGTGTATGGTGCTAATAAATAGTTTATATTTATAATATTAAAATTACATTTGGGGGATCATTTATAAAATCTAGAATCATGGTTAGATATTGTTTTGCAGTTGATTTAAAGGACGACCCTATTGCTATAGCTGCTTATGAGGAATACCATAAGTCTGTGTGGCCTGAAATTATTAAATCAATTAAAGATGCTGATATTCATGTGATGGATATTTACAGGGTATCCAATCGTTTATTTATGATTATGGAGGCGGGCGATGATTTTAGCTTTGAGAAAAAAGCGGCCATGGACGCATCTAATGATATTGTGGTTCAATGGGAAAAATTATTGTGGGATTATCAACAAGCACTACCCAATGCAAATCCTGGTGAAAAATGGGTTTTGATGAATAAAATATTTTCTCTGTAAACATTGGTCAATTCAACTCGCTTATATGAAAACATTAATTAATTGGCTTTTATTTATAGGGGTAGTTACCGTTAATGCATTGGCAAGTATTTTACCTATTAATGGATACAATACAGGTCAAATTTCTGCCTTTTATCCAAACTATTTTGTGCCTGCTGGATTTACATTTTCTATTTGGGGGCTTATTTATTTATTTCTATTGTGCTATTCAATTACGCATACTTATTTTTCTTTAAAAGAAAAAGAGTTCCCAGTCATTAAAAAATATTTAGATCAAATTACCCCATGGTATTGGGCTACTTCCGTTTTAAATATATCTTGGATTTTAGCTTGGCATTATTTACAAATATTTACAAGTGTCGTTGTCATGATTGCATTTTTGATGGTGTTAATTCAAATATTTATTTACACGAGAAGCCTTTCAAATGATATACAGTTGATACATCGAATATTTATTATTGCCCCTTTCACTATTTATATTGGTTGGATCAGTGTGGCCACAGTTGCTAATATCTCTGCATTATTGGTTAATTTGCAATGGAATGCCTGGGGCATTGCTCCTGAGAATTGGGCTGTGTTGATGATTGCTATTGCAATTATACTTGCTTTTTGTTTTTCGTTTTTCTACGACTCCATTGCAGCACCCTTAGTTATTGCTTGGGCATTGTGGGGCATTATGCATGGGCAAGGAGGAAGAATTGAGTTGGTATATATATTAAGTTTAATCGGGATGTGCGTTATCCTCATCCTATCACTCAGACTACTTATTGTAAAATATATTTTAGTGCGGTAACTTTTCTTGAAAAAATCCATAGGTCCAAGTACCTGGCACTTGCTAAAATAATAAAGCCACTCATTAATCCGGATCCAATTTGTGCAAAAATTGGATCCGGAATCCCCCGTATCGCTTATTTAGGACGACACGATGCTTGCTTATTTTTTTCTTTCAATTTCCTTATTCAACTCTTCAATATCAACAGACCTTTCCGTATTATCACCTAATAAGTATTTTGAAAAGTAATCAGCTGTTTTCCAAAACCAATATTCACTCATATCTCCAAAGCCATGTCGCTGTGTAGGTAAAATTAACATATCAAAACGTTTATTGGCTTTGATTAAAGCATTCACCACGCGAATGGTATTTGCAGGATGAACATTATTATCAATTTCACCGTGAATCAATAATAGTTTTCCTTTTAAATTTTTTGCGATGTCTGGATTTTTATCAATCATATAAGAAAAAGTAGTATCTCCTTTATCAGAAATATTTTCTTTCACCCCATTGTGTTTTTCACTCCACCATCTATTGTAAACACTATTATCATGATTACCAGCATTGCTTACTGCTACTTTAAAAATATCAGGATAAGCAAACATAGCAGCGGTACTCATAAAACCACCACCACTATGGCCGTGGATACCTACTTTATCACGATCAATAAAAGTAAAACGGTCAGCCAATTGTTCAACAGCTGCTTTTTTATCCGCCAATCCGTAATCTCTTAAATTGCCATAACCATAATTGTGGTACCACTTACTACGTGCAGGATGTCCGCCTCTGTTTCCAATGGTCACCACTACAAATCCCAATTGCGCCAATCGATCAATACGATCCATTCCCTTACTAAAACTTTTATTTACGGATTCAGTTTGAGGCCCAGGATACACATATTCAATGATTGGATACTTTTTAGTGCTATCAAAATCATAAGGTTTATACATGACACCAAAAATATCAGTAATGCCATCATCCGCTTTTACTTTAAATGTTTCTGGAAATTTATACCCTGCTGAAAATAGGGAGCTTAAGTCAGCTGTTTCCAAGTCCATTAATTTTTTCCCGTCTGCTGAATATAATGACGACGCCGGTATTGCATTAACGCGAGATGAATTATTTACAAAATAATTTTTCTTGTCGTTCATACTAAAATTATTGTCAAAATTTCCAGGGTTCAATAATTGTAAACCTGTGCCATCAAAGTTCACTTTGTATAAATGCAAATAATAAGGATCCTCCTTAGTGTTGTTATTTACATTTTCTCGGCCATTCGCTGAAAAGTAAACCACTCTTTTATCTTCATCAATGGATACGACATCTTCAATATGCCATGGACCTTGGGTAATTTGATTTTTTACTTTTCCCTCTTTGTCATGTAAATACAAATGCGCCCAGCCATCACGCTCGCTCCACTCAATTATTTCCTCACCATTCTTAACCAATCCTGGTTTTTTAATTTCAACATAAGTATTTAAACTTTCTTCAATTAATGTTTTCACGACACCCGTGTTGATATTAACAACACATTGGTCAATTTTTTTCAAATCACGACTGGTGCGCGCTAAGTAAAGCTGATCATTCGTGCCTAACCATATATTTGGTCTGTGTTCATCGTCTCTAGCATTAACATACGCTGTTTTATTCCAAACAGCAACATCTTGATCCTTAAATAAGGATACATCAATTTCTTTATAGCTAAATGAAGTCATATCAACAATCATCAAATGATCCATCGGCGTCTCTTTTTCGCCGGGCATCCAATATTTGTAGGTTTCTAGCGTTGGCCTTGGTTCAGCAATACTATTGAGTACCCATAAATCTTTTACTTTGCGATTATCCACTTTAGTGATTGCGAGATGTTTGCTATTCTCACTCCATAAACCATAAACTGGCTTTCTTTTATTTTTATTTTTTTCTACATCAACATTGGTTTCTCCACCACCATAAGCGCTTTCGCTATGCCAGCTATAATTTTGAATGCCATCTTTGGTGATAGCGTGTTCAACAATTGTACTGTCCTCGTCATTCAAGATAGCTTTATTGAAATTTTCTTTGTCCATATAAAACAAATTATAATTTCTGCCAAATACCACTATTTTTTCATCGGGTGAAATGTTTGCCCAACTTGGTTTGCGTTTTGGTTTTTTAAATCCAACCAATTCATTAAGCTGCTCTGTAATAAGGTTGTATTCAAAATAAAATGTTTTTTTAATTTTTTCAGGTTTGGCATCTTTCTTAACAACCGCATCTTTGTTTATTTCAATGGTACTTTTTACTTCAAACTGAATCCAATTTTCATCTTTGATGAATTTTAAAGAATCAATTGGTAGGTGCTGTCCATCAAATGGATCCTTAATTATTTTAGTTAATTC
>JANREK010000004.1:34822-42590 GCA_030726065.1 Sediminibacterium sp.
GAAGAAGAATTAAATACATTAATCAAAAGTCAATTATCCTTATCAAATACTGCAGGATTGGAATATGAGTATAGTAATTTGGGGTTTGCGATGTTGGGATATATCATACATAAAGTATCAGGGTTGACATATGACACCTATATTGCTAAAAATATTTTAGCGCCTTTGTCAATGCAGGGTACCAGTTTTGAATACAGCGATGTCCCCAAAAATTTATTTGCGAATGGCTATCGTTATATCAATGAGCAATGGCGCAAGGAACAACTATTAAAAAATGGCATTTATGGTGCAATGGGCGGCATGATTACTTCCATTGATATGTTTAGTAAGTATGTTGCATTGCACGAGGATGCCTGGCCTGCTAGAGATGCCGCGGAAACCTTCCCCATTAAAAGGAGTAGCCTAAGAGAGATGCACCAACCCGCGCGTTTTATTGGATTAAATCCAAATACAATTTTTCCGACCGGAAAAAAATTAGCGACTACAAGTAGTTATAGCTATGGATTGAATTGGACAATAGATGCAGAAACCAAGAAGAGTGTTGGCCATAGTGGGGGTTTGCCTGGATTTGGATCCAATTGGCGCTTTTTACCTGATTATGGGATTGGTGTGATATTATTTGCGAATGTAACTTATGCGCCTACCTCAAGAATTAATCTTATTGTATTAGATACCCTTATTCAATTAGCACAATTAAAACCAAGGCCCATCAAAGTTTCCAATAGCTTAATTGAAAGATAAACGCAATTGGCAAAAATTATTACGCATTGGGATCAATCTACGCCGATATTTGCTGAAAACTTTTTTGAAGACTATCCTATTGAAGATTTAAAAAATTCCGCGGATGCTATTTTTAAAAAAGTGGGCAAGATCATTCAAGTGAATGCGATGATGCCTGAAAACCAATTAAGGGGCTATTGTATCATTGATTGTGAAAAAGGAAAACTTAAATTAGCATTCACCTTAACTCCTGAAAATCCTGCATTAATTCAGGAGTATCATTTAACAATAGAAAATAATTGATATTAATGATTCAATGTTTAAAATATTCAATCTTTGTTGAATATTTTAAACATCAAGAACGTAGCATTAAAAATCTGCGTAAGCTTTTGCCTTCATTAAAATAGTTTCGTTTCTATTAACAATCTTTAAATATTCTTTGGCAACAGATATTTTTTTCCAAGTTGGATGCTGCTTAAATGCTTCCCAATGTGTATTGCGGTCGTTCATGTCATTAAAACTAGTCATATAAATTAAATTAGGTGTTCTAGCGCCAACCAATGCTTTTGAATAAAATACGGCATTAAAATTTAAACGTTTGAATATTTCAATTTCTTGTCCTTCATTAAACATATTAATTTTTCTTAAGTGCATTTCCTCAGTAGGACTTTCATAACTACGATACTCAAAAATGCGATTGCTTGATTTTACTAAATCGGACGATTTTTCAAATTGCGGCTGCAGTTTAAATGCTTTTGTTAAAATACTTTCTATACGCGTATAAGGCAAACTACTGTCTTTGTTATCCAAGTGAATTAATGGGTCATCACCAAATGGATTTAATTTTTCATAAACTTGATCTAAGGCATCTAGCTGGTTTAAGTTTTTTAATGGCACCCATACAAATATTCGCTTGTCAGCACTGGTGTCATTCATGATGGGCGCAAACACGCCTACTTTATTGATACCATTATTATGTAAAAATGGCAAATACGTTTTTTCTAGATAATCGTCAATATGATTTAACTGACTTTGTGTAGTGCAGTGATATATTTTAATTAAATAGAATTCTCTCGGTGTTGCTTTAGGATTTGCCGATAATTGAAACCAAACTAATAAAACCAAACCTAGTAAATATCCTTTTTTCATAAATAGCAATTAATATTTTACAAATGTATTAAATGATTTGTTAAGGTACAGATTATTTTAGTATTTGATTATATATAATTTTGTTTATTAGTGCTGCTTAAATTATATTTAATTATAATTGATCTACTTATGACATCACAAAAAACAACCAACCATTTAATCCCATTTATATTAATCACTTGTTTATTTTTTTTATGGGGTTTTGCCAATAACCTAGTCCCCATTTTAATCCCTCATTTAAAAAAGTCATTTACCTTAACGACGACCCAATCCACATTGGTGGATTCGGCGGTATATATTGCTTATTTTTTTATGGCCCTGCCTGCAGGTATGGTGATGAAAAGATTGGGCTATAAAACCGGCATCATTTTAGGACTTCTTTTATTTGCAGTAGGGGCATTTTTATTTGTACCCGCCGCTAACAATCAATCTTACCTCTATTTCTTGTTTGCTTCCTTTGTGATTGCTTCAGGATTAACCATACTTGAAACAGCTGCCAATCCTTACGCATCGGCATTAGGAGATCCAAGTTCTTCCACCCAGCGTTTAAACCTCGCACAATCCTTTAATGGGCTAGCTGCATTTTTAGCCCCTGCTATTGGAGCAAGGGTAATTTTAACGAAGGGAAATTCAGATGCCGAATTAAGTGCAATGAGTGAATCAGTGAGGCAAGCTGCATTAGCATCGGAAGCTTATACGGTTAAAACACCGTATACTATTCTTGGTATTGTTTTAATAATTATTGCTATTTTATTTTATTTGGTAAAATTGCCAGATATCAGAACTAAAAAATCAGGTGGAGATAAAGCAACCGTTTTGGGCACCTTTAAGCATTCCCATTTAAAATGGGCTGTGATTACCCAATTTTTTTATGTGGGTGCACAGGTTTGTGTATTTAGTTTGTTTATTTTATTCGCTACCGAAGCAGCAGCGATTGATCAAATACAAGCAGCTGATTATTTAAGTTTTGCCGCTTTAGCTTTTTTAATTGGCCGTTTTACAGGCACTTTTTTAATGAATTATTTTAGCCCGAATAAATTATTGACGGCGTATGGCATATTAGCTACGCTGCTTTGTATTGTTGCCATATTTTCACATGGCATCATCACTATTTATGCGTTAATTGGTATGTCCTTTTTTATGTCAGTGATGTTCCCCACAATTTTTTCATTAGGCATTAAGGACCTAGGTTCCGATACCGAAATGGGGAGCAGCTTAATTATCATGGCAATTGTAGGAGGCGCGGTGCTACCCAGAATATTTGGACTCATATCTGACCAAACAGGTAATATTCAAACGGGCTATATCGTTCCGATGGTTGCCTTTTTGGTGGTCGCCTTTTTTGGATGGAAAGGGAGCGAGGTAAAAAAGTAGACTAAATACATTCTATAAAAAATACGTATCAAACATAGATGCGTATTTTTTTGCTATTTATTTATAATATTATTTTTTATCAACCATTGTTGCATTAATTGAGGCCAGAAAATTTCACTGGTATTATTTTTCATTCCAAATCCATGTCCTCCTTTTTCAAAAAGGTATAATTCTGCAGGAACTTGTTTTTCTTGTAACTGATTGTAATAATTAATCGAGTTTGCTACAGGAACAGAAGCGTCATCCTTTGCATGTACTAAAAAGGCAGGGGGTGCATTTTTGTTGATATGTTCTTCATTGCTAAAATAATGTACCTGATCCTCATTAATAACTGGACCAATTAAATTATCCCTTGATCCTTTATGACCATAACTACTAAAGCTAATTACGGGATAAATCAGTATCTGGAAATTAGGGCGGTAGGAAGTATTTCCTGGATTGGTTACTTTAATATCTTCATAATGGGTGGCAGCTGTTGAAGCAAGGTGTCCGCCGGCGGAAAAGCCCATGATGCCTATCTTATTTTCGTCAATACCCCATTCGCTTGCGTTTGTCCTAGCCATATATATCGCTTGCTGCGCATCCTGTAATGGTGCTATTGATTTATTAACTTGATGCTTGCTACTAGGGATTCTATATTTTAAAACAATGGCATTTACGCCAATGGTATTAAAAAAGCTTGCCACATCTGTACCCTCATGTGCCGCAGCCAATATACCATAGCCACCACCTGGACAAATAATCACGCATGGTCTTTTAATAGTATCATTGGCGGCTCTAAAATATTGATATCCAGGTATGGACACTTTCCCTATTCTTAAAATACCATCATGCGTAATAACTTCCTCATTAATGGTATCCATATAATTAGGTATATTTTTATAGAGCGGTAAATATTGTGCTGTAGCATTTGACATATGTAGTAATGTTATAAAGAGTGTACTATAGATATATTTTAATTTCATAATTAAGCTTTTACCAATGAGTTGTATTAATATTGAATTTTAAATTAATTGATGTAATATACAAAATAGATATTTGTCAAAATCTGGTATTTGTTGATTTAATTCCTAAATTTAATAAAAAACTATGGCTATACAAATTTGTCCTGTTTGTTCTCAGGAAACGGATCCGGTGATGGTGCATGGCCATTACCAATGTAGTATTTGTGGCACTAATATTTCGCCTTGTTGTGATGGCGAAACCTGCGAAGATTAAAAAAGCCCCTCCTGAAAAATCAGGATAGGGCTTAATCGTATTGTGACATTTATGAACCGATTCTTTAATCTCTTCTTTGGGGTGGTGGTGGACCTCCACGACGACGCGTCATTTCATTTTTAGCCTTTTTTAGAAATTCTTTTTCCACTTTTAAAGCGTCGTTAATTCTTGTATCTGATTTTAAAATTGGCTTAAGTGCAGTAGCTAATTTTTTTCTTACTGTTAACATAGCTTCTTGTAACTCGATTTCATTATCTTTTTTCTCTTTATAAATAGCACGCATGCTATTTTTATGTTCATTATATACTGGCCAAAAAGCCTCCGCCTCTTGCTGAGTAAGTGCTAATTGATCTGTGATAAATTTAGTTTTAAACATTTCAATGTTCGCTCTGCTTGGTTTGCCAGGTCCTTTTTTAACGTCCGCTTGTTTTGATTGCTCATTGGAGTGGTGCCTTCTTTCTTGCGGTCTTTGTGCATTGGTTGTAATCATGACCATGCTCAATGCTAAAGTGTAAAATAGGTATTTCATAAATAGGTATTTATATATTTAATTTTTATTACTTGCAATTTAAAATGCAATTTTATTATTTCGAAAATTATTTAATCAATAGAATCTTTATAAAACTGTTCTATTTCTGTATCAGATTTAAATGTTTCTGATTGCCAATCAATATCTGCCATCCACTCGTTTGCATCTACATATGCTTCAATTTCATCATTTGATATATCCTGCATTGAAATGGATACCATGATCGATTTCTTACTTACGCTATTATTTAAAAAAATGAATGTGCTAGATACGATCACTAGGAATACTGCAGCAATGGCCATTTTCCCAAGCGGGGTAAGAAAAAATACTTTTGGCTTATTATTTGCAATTCGTTGTTGTAAAGTTTCAGGAAATTTTTCAAAATAAGACGCAGGTACATTTGATGCCGACTTATCATAATTGGCCAAAGCCTCTTTTGAAAAAAGGCGTTCAACCATTAATTGGTCTTCTTCAAGTGTTGTATTTATCTTTTTTTGTTCCATTGTGTTAATTTGACAATTTATTAATTACTAGGTTTAACTTTTCTTTAAAAATTCCTCTAATTTTTTAATTGCTTGATGATAATTGGCTTTCGCACCTCCCACAGTAGTACCAGTGATACTTGCAATTTTTTCATAATTCAACTCCTCAAAATAACGTAACATAAACACAAATTGCTGTTTTTCAGGTAGTTGCTTAATGCCTTGGTCTAGTTTTATTTGAATTTCACTGCTTTTGGGAGCATCCGTATGACTAGGCGTGTTTTCGTAGTTTAATATATCAGTTGAACTTGTATTGGAACCCTGCCTTTTTTGTTTAGCAATAAAATTAAGGGTTTCATTATAAGCAATGCGGAATAGCCAAGTACTAAACTCACTTTCCATTTTGAATCCATCTAACTTATTCCATATTTTGATCCACACCATTTGTGCAATATCATCAGCATCATCGTGATCATTGACCATTCGTTTTATTTGATGGTACACTTTCGCTTGGTGTTTTTTCACCAATTGCGTAAAAGTTTCCTCCCTTTGAATAGACTTTTGAAATTGTAATATTAATTCTTGATCTGATTGCATGATTAGTGTAAAATTAAGCAAACAATTCAATCACAAGTTTAATTCATTACATCTTTATGATAGTTTTGACATATTGATTTATGCCATTTTGAAGCCTCAGATAGTAGACACCCGCTGGTAAGTTGCTACCAAATAAGGTAACACTATTCATGCCGGCATAAGGGTAACTTGTATCTACTAATATTTTAATTACGGATCCTGAAGTATCTAACAATTGAACCAAGGTAGCACCACCTGCGGTTTTGAATTCTATTCTAGTTTGAGCGCTAAACGGATTTGGATAGTTGCTAATCATAGTGTTACCTGCAAAAGTCGAATTCTCCATAGCTACACCACAAACACTTGCATTGATTAATGGTAAAGCTGGATACTTCTTTAACATAATTTGCATGTTATCTGTTTCATTCACGCAAAACCAATTGGTAAGAATGGAATTGTAAATACTTCTGAAATCTGTTTGATAAGGTATGTTATCATTTGTGGTAGCATTTATAGGCAAATCAGGATTTTTTCCAAATACCCCCCCGCGAACATTTTTTCCAAATAAAAACAAAGGTGCTGCAGCGCCATGATCCGTTCCTCGACTTGCATTTGATTTTGTTCGTCTACCAAATTCAGAGTAGGTCATGCCAATTACACGATCATCTATTTCTAGTCCTTTAATATCCTTTTGAAAAGCATTCACAGATTCTGATACTGCTTTTAGTAAAGTAGCATGTGGTCCAATGGTCTTATCAATGGAATTGGTTTGACCTGCATGTGTATCAAATCCACCATAATTAACCATATAAATTTTAGTCTTTAAACCGCCTTTAATTAACCTAGCCACAATTTTTAATTGTGATGCTAATGAATTATTAGGGTAGGTAACTTGCTGCTTAATTCTATCCGAAGCTGCCTTGATACGAACAGCATATTTATTGGTTTGTTTTGCAATGCGTCTTACAAAACTTAATTCATAACCACCATTGGTATTAGGTACCGCGTCATCAATGTTATCAATTAAATTATAATAGGAAGTGGGGTTTGAAATACTCAACCCCATGTTAACTACCGGACCTTGACAGGTAAGGGAGGTAATGGATCCAATTTGTATCGCTAATGGGTCTGGATTTTGATCACTAGGATACTCTTCAGGATAATTAGGATATTGATTATCTAAATATCTGCCCGCCCAACCAGTATTCAAATACTGTGTACTATCCGACCCACTCATCCAGATATCAGTTGCTCTAAAGTGCGAAAAGCTGGGTTGCGGATATCCAACGGCTTGAACAATATTTAATTTACCCTCGTTAAATAAATTTTGAAATGCGGTCATCGCTGGATTTAAACCAGTTGCGTTGTTGCCAGTTAATGATAAAATCTTTTTTTCAGGAATAGCAATATTCGTTCGCGCATTGTAGTATTTACTATAATCTCCTACAGGAATAACAGTATTTAATCCGTCATTACCACCACTCAATTGTATAATCACTAACACCCGATCATTGTTCACACTAGCCAACAATTCGGGCTGTATGATTGGATGTTGTGTTAATATATGAATAGGATTGCCACCAATCACAGTAGGCGCCATAAGCGCAACACTATTTCGTATAAAATTGCGTCTTTTCATTTATTGCAATTGGTATTCGGGCAGGTTCATAATATATTTTAATAGGGCCTTGAGTCGCACATTCACAATATTAAAATTGAT
>JANREK010000005.1 GCA_030726065.1 Sediminibacterium sp.
AGGCTTTGTAGAGCGTACGGGATTCGAACCCGTATTACCTCCGTGAAAGGGAGGTGACCTAACCCTTAGTCGAACGCTCCAAGTTCACTATGTTATTAGGGTCGCAAAAATAGGTCTCAAACGCTTTACTGCCAAAAGATTTTTGCTTTTTTTAATGAATATCAATACAGTAGGGGATTTGAATTAGTGCCAATGCGGATTTGGGTAAACGGCCAATACCGGCCAATACGACCAGTTGTTTGTTTAAAATCCTTGATTTTGTTGATTTATTCTTACTTATTTAGCCCTTATTTTTTAAAAAGATGGTACCTTTGCATCTTCTATTCAATTAAAATCGATAAAAATGAGTTCAGTAAAAGTAGCAATCAATGGTTTTGGCCGTATCGGACGTTTAGTTTTTCGTCAAATTTACAATACACCAGGAATCGAAGTAGTGGCTATCAACGACCTTACATCTCCAGCCGTTTTAGCTCATTTATTAAAATACGATAGTGCACAAGGACGTTTTGATGCAGAAGTAAAATCAACGGATGATTCAGTGTTGGTGAATGGCCATGCTGTAAAAATATACGCACAAAGAGATCCAGCTCAAATTCCTTGGGGAGCGCATGATGTGGATGTGGTGATTGAATCAACTGGATTCTTTACAGACAAAGAAAAAGCAGAATTACATATTAAAGCAGGTGCTAAGAGAGTGGTGATTTCTGCTCCAGCAACAGGCGAAATGAAAACAGTGGTTTTCAATACCAATCATGAAATCATTGATGGTACTGAAACAGTGATTTCTGGTGCATCTTGTACCACGAACTGTTTAGCGCCAATGGCGAAAGTATTAGAAGATAAATTCGGTATTGTTACAGGTTTAATGTTAACAGTGCATGCTTATACTAATGATCAAAACACTTTAGATGGTCCACATCCTAAAGGTGATTTACGTCGTGCACGTGCTGCTGCTGGAAATATTGTCCCGAATAGTACAGGTGCTGCAAAAGCCATTGGTTTAGTTTTACCTTCTTTAAAAGGTAAGTTAGATGGATCTGCACAACGTGTTCCAACAATCACAGGTTCTTTAACTGAATTAACTACGATATTATCTAAAAAGGTAACTGTTGAAGAAGTAAACGCAGCGATGAAAGCAGCGGCGAATGAATCATTTGGTTATACAGAAGATGAAATTGTAAGTTCTGATGTTATTGGAATTTCATACGGTTCATTATTTGATGCAACACAAACTAAAGTAATGACACAAGGTGATGTTCAAATGGTGAAAACAGTAAGCTGGTATGATAATGAAATGAGCTATGTTAGTCAGCTAGTGCGTACGGTGAAATATTTCGCAAGTAAAATAAAATAAGATTTTTTTATACAATGCCTTCCCTCGGGAGGGCATTTTTAATTATATTATAAAAGAAACAAATAAAAATATGAGTTCATTTAAAGATTTTTCATTCGCTGGTAAAAAAGCCTTGATTCGTGTTGATTTTAATGTGCCTTTAAATGATGCATTTGAAATTACTGACGACAATCGCATGCGTGCAACTATTCCAACGATTACCAAAATATTAAAGGATGGTGGCAGCGTAATTTTAATGAGTCACTTAGGTCGTCCGAAAGAAGGTCCTACCGATAAATATTCTTTAAAACATATCGTCGCACACTTATCTAAATTAGTAGGTGTGGAGGTTCAATTTGCCAATGATTGTATTGGTGCAGAAGCCATTGATAAAGCAGCTGCTTTGCAAGCGGGTCAGGTGTTGTTATTAGAGAACCTACGCTTTTATAAAGAAGAAGAAAAAGGCGATATAGCTTTCGCGGAAAAATTATCCAAGTTGGGTGATGTATATGTAAATGATGCATTTGGTACCGCACACCGTGCACACGCTTCAACAGCAATCATTGCACAATTCTTTTCTCCAGCCAACCGAACTTTTGGATGGGTAATGGAAGGTGAAGTAATGAGTGCTGAAAAAGTAATGCATGCCGCACAAAAACCTTTTGTTGCCATTATTGGTGGTGCAAAAGTTTCTGATAAAATTTTAATTATTGAAAACTTATTAGATCGCGCTACTGATATTATTATTGGTGGCGGTATGGCGTATACTTTTTTCAAAGCACAGGGGGGTAAAATTGGAAAATCAATTCATGAAGATGATCGTATGCCGTTGGCCCTTGAAATTTTAGCAAAAGCGAAAGCGAAAGGCGTGCATATTCATTTGCCAGTAGACAATCTGGTGGCAGATGATTTTAGTAATATAGCCAATACGCAAACTTGTGCAAGTGGTGAAATTCCAGATGGCTGGGAAGGTTTAGACGTAGGAGAAAAATCGAGGGAACAATTTGCCAAAGTAATTTTAGCAAGTAAAACCATTTTATGGAATGGTCCGATGGGTGTTTTTGAAATGGAAAACTTCCAGGCGGGTACAAAAGCAATTGCGGTTGCGGTAGCGGAAGCTACGCAAAACGGCGCCTTTAGTTTGGTGGGTGGTGGCGACAGTGTGTCAGCCGTTAACCAGTTTGGCTTTAATGATAAGGTAAGTTATGTGAGTACAGGGGGAGGTGCAATGTTGGAGTACTTTGAAGGCAAGACGCTTCCAGGAATTGCCGCAATTAAGGGATAAACGGGTCTAGGGAATCAAGAATGGTGTTAAACCGTTCCTTTTAAACTTAAAAACTTGTTAATTTATACCCCTCAGCCTAGCTGGGGGGATTTTTTTGTCATGTAATTCCGTCATACGAAAAGTTTGGCATCTGCTTTGCACTACCTTTGCAAACAAATACAAAACTATGTTACGCAAAAATTTAGGTTTATTCATTTTTTTAGGTGTACTCGTTATATTAATTGGGTACGGTTGTAATGGTTACAACGGATTAGTAAACCAAGACGAAAATGTTAATCAAGCATGGAACAATGTGCAAAGTGATTACCAACGCAGAGCTGATTTGATTCCAAATTTAGTTGCCTCTGTAAAAGGGGAAGCTAGTTTCGAACAAACTACTTTACAAAATGTAATTGCTGCTCGTGCAAGCGCTACACAAATGAAAGTGGATGCGAAAGATTTAACGCCAGAAAAATTGCAACAATTCCAAGCAAACCAAGGTCAGTTGTCACAAGCTTTAGGCCGTTTATTGGTGGTGTCTGAAAACTATCCAAACTTAAGAGCAAATGATGCTTTCCGTGGCTTACAAGCGCAATTGGAAGGAACTGAAAATAGAATTAAAGTTTCAAGAAACGATTTTAATGCTGCAGTTGCAGACTATAATAAAAGAGCAAGATCATTTCCTGTTAATTTGTTAGCAGGTAGGTTTGGATTTAAAACTAAAGAAGGATTTAAAGCAGATGAAGGCGCGTCAAAAGCACCTGAAGTTAAATTTTAACACATCGCTTTAATCATCAACACTTATGTGGAATCCACTTTCCTTTTTTAAATCTAGTACAGATAAATTATTGAGTGCCTCGGACAAGCAACAGCTTGTCCAGGCGATTCAAGCTGCTGAAAAAACAACCAGCGGTGAAATTCGTGTGTTTGTTGAAAGCAAAACAAAAAATGGAGATGCACTAGCCACGGCGCGTGAAATCTTTTTTAAACAAAAGATGAATGCAACACAGGAACGCAATGGTGTATTGGTATACGTTGCTGTGAGTGAAAAAAAATTAGCCATTTATGCCGATCAAGGCATTTATGATAAAGTGGGCGTTGAATTTTGGTACAGTCAGGTACAAGAAATGACTGCGCATTTTAAAACTGCGAATTATGTACAAGGTATGGTGCAAGTAATTGGTGCATTAGGTGAGGCACTTACTGAAAATTTTCCTTTTGATCGTGTTTCAGATACCAATGAATTATCGGACGAAATCATGACGGGTAAATAATCCATTAATGCAAGAAAGCACTATGAAATTAACCAAGTTATTTATTGTTTTTATTGTTGCATTATTTTCCTTGAATAATATTGCTGCGCAAAATGTAATTCCAAAAGCAAATCCGCCAGTATTAGTCACTGATTTGGCAGGTGTTTTAAGCCCGGAGGAAAAGCAGGCGCTTGAAAATAAATTAGTCGCGGTTGATGATGCTAGTTCCAATCAAATTGCAGTTGTTATTTTACCCACCTTGGATGGCAATCCCATTGAAGAATATGCATTAAAACTTTTTAGAGAATGGGGGATTGGAAATAAAAAATCAAGAAATGGCGTTTTATTATTGATTGCCGTTCAAGATAAAAAAATTCGTATTGAAGTTGGTTATGGTTTAGAAGGTGCTATTCCTGATATAACAGCGAATAGTATTATTGATAATGATATTAAGCCTGCATTCAGACAAAATGCCTATTATCAGGGTATTGATAAAGCAACAGATAATATTGCAAAAGCAGCCATTGGCGAATATAAGGTTGAAAGAACAAAAAGATCTTCTGGTAAAAAAAGTAATGGCGCATTATTCGTCATTATCATCTTTGTGATTCTTTTAGTACTCAAAGGTGGCGGAGGAGGTGGCGGTTCAAATATTGGACGTAGTGGTTTCAGTGATGTAGCTACCGGTATGTTATTAGGCTCGCTTCTAGGCGGTGGCGGTCGCGGTGGTGGTGGCTGGGGTGGCGCTAGCGGCGGCGGCTTCGGTGGCTTTGGCGGCGGAAGTTCCGGTGGTGGTGGCGCTAGTGGTGGTTGGTAGTTTTAATTATTTGAATTTTGTAGTTTAATAAATATAAAAAGGAGTCGCTTTTTACAAGGCGACTCCTTTTTTATTATACCTAATTCTTCCTATTTGATAAGCATTGGCATCACTGCACTTACTATTTTTACTAATTCATTTTCCCCTTTTTGCTTTTTCGCTTTTAAAATTTCACCCAATACTTTTAAATTAAAATAGGGGTCCGTTTGGGTTCGGTATTGTGCAGGAATGGATTCTCTAAAGGCAACAATAATATCAATACCTCTTTTAAATTTTTCTGCATCTTTTGTTTTCATTAATAATGCAGCAAAAGCTTGGGTCATTTGAAATTTTTCTTCTGACTGCATATTTAAGCTTTCATATTTATTCGCAATAAAATCAAATTCAGATTCGCCGCCATACTTTGTAAGTAGTTTCGTAACTACTGTATTTAATCTTTTTTTAATTGGGCCTTTTGATGCTGCTTTGGCAATTTGATAGGCAGTCACTGAATCAATAGCGTCTAGGGCTTCTAAGGCTGCACCAGCAATGGTATAAGAGGAATCCTTAGTCCAGTTGATGAATTCATTTCTATATTTTTCCTTATTTAATGCACCAATTATATTTATCGCTTCTTCTCTTACAATATAGGAGCGATCCTTTTGTGCTGCTGTGTAAATAATTTTTTCAGTAGCCTCATTTATGCTCATCGGATTTAAGCTATTGATTGCTTTTGCTCTAATGACATAAAAAGGGTCATTCATGGCATCTTGAATGAGTTGCTTTGCTTCGGCACTTTTCAAATTTTGGCTTACTTCATTTAATGCCTCATAGCGATCTAAAAAATTACGCGCATGATAGTATTGATATATAAATTGCTTTAAGGATTTGCTGTCATTTTTTTCCCATAATAATATTTTATCATTGTCTACATTCACATTATCTGGTTCGCTTGCCGCCGGGAAATAAAAACTATCCACTTTGTTTTTTGCCAATACCTCGTAATGATTTCTTTGCCCATTTACAAAAATGTCAATACCAACGGGTAGCTCAAATATTTTATTTTGTAACTGTGTTTGTGCAAGTGTAACCAATACCTGCTTTTTATTGGCATCGTATTGTTGGGTAATCCTAACATAAGGATGGCCGTTTCCAAAATACCATTGGTTAAAAAACCAGTTCAAATCCTTGCCGGTCACGGACTCAAATGCCAATTTTAATTTAATCGCTGATCCGTTAGAAAATTTATTATCGGTTAAATATTTATTGAGTGACTTGTAAAATGCTTCATCGCCCACAAAATGCCTAAGCATATGTAAGATGCAACCTCCTTTTTGATAACTCACCAAATCAAACATATCCTCTCGCTCATTATAATAGAAACGGACTAGGTTTTTTTCGGCATCCGTTGGGCTGCTTAAATAGCCACTCATCCCTTTGTAGTTTTCATAATCGCCGGCATCTTTTCCCAAGCTGTTTTCCAACCAAATGGTTTGGCTATAAACAGCAAAGCTTTCATTTACGGTTAAATTGCTCCAGCTTTCGGCAGTCACTAAATCACCAAACCATTGGTGAAACAGTTCGTGCGCGATAGTGCCCTCCCAAATATTTTCATCAACTAGTTCTCTTGCATCCTGTTGTACTGCATCACTATGTAAGGTGGCCGTGGTATTTTCCATAGCACCACTCACATAATCCCTACCACTTATTTGCGCATATTTTGACCAGGGAAAAGGCACCCCTAATAGTTTTTCAAACAACGCAATCATTTGCGGGGTTTTGCCATAAATCTTTACTGCTTCCTTTTCAAATTCCTTTTCGATATAGTAACTTAATTCTAGTTTCTTTTTATTACTGGTGGTAACAGCCTCTTGCTTAACCACTGCGTAATCTCCAATACCAATAAAAAATAAATAGGGAGAATGGGATAGGCCCATTTTCCAAACATCTAACCTAGTACCATTTTTGTTATCAACTTGTTTTACTAATAAGCCATTGGATAGGGAAACATATTTACTTGGCACATTTAAATAAAATTCCTGGGTACATTTTTGATTGGGCTTATCAATAATTGGGATCCAAACAGAAGTGCCTTCCGTTTCCCCTTGCGTCCAAATTTGGGTGGGTTTGTTTTTTTCTTTTCCGAGCGGATTTATAAAATATAATCCTTTGGCATCGGTAATGGCTTCACTGCCTTTTGCCTTGTATTCATTGGGTTTTGCAGTGTATTTAATATATACGGTGTAAGTCTCATTTGCCGTGTAAGTTTTATCTAAATCAATACTAATTACCTTTCCATCGTAGTTATACTTTAATGTATTTTTCGTTTCATTTTTTACAATACTTACCTGATGAATAACCATGCCCTTTGCATCTAATATTAAATGTGCAGTTGCATAAAAATGCGGACGCAATTGTAACCATACTTCCCCGTTTAATTGTGATTGGGTGTAATCAAAGTTGGCCACTAACTTGGTATGGACTAAATCATTTTCTTTGGTAGCAAAACTGCGATAATTTTTTTTCCAACTGGTGTCTGCAATGATTTTTTCATTCATTTCTACCTGCGCTTTCGCAGTAAATGTCATTTGAATAATGAAATATAAAAACCAACTTAATTTTAATAGCGATTTTTTCATGTGTTTTTTTCTTGATCAAACAATGTGTAAATATGGACGCTAACTTATTAAAGTTTTGGTGATTCATTTGTTAAAAATGGGGCTAACTAAAAAATAAGTAGTTTAGTGGTCAAATAATGTTAGGAATGAAACGGTATTTTATTGAAGTTGCGTATGATGGGGCTGATTTTGGTGGATTTCAGATCCAAATAAATCAACAAACCATTCAAGGGGCGGTTGAACAGGCCTTGGCAACCTTATATAGAGTGCCGATTACTTTATCTGGGGCTTCTCGTACCGATGCTGGTGTCCATGCCTTGCAAAACTTCTTCCATTTTGATACTGCGCTGGAAATATTGGACAAACATATTTATAACTTAAATGCAATTTTGCCGCATTCCATTGTGATCAAGGGAATATATAGTGTGCCAAATGAAGCCCACGCGCGTTTTGATGCGGTTAAACGCTCTTATACATATAAGCTCCATACGTTTAAAGATCCTTTTTTAGCAGGGAGATCCTGGTTTTATCCCTTCCCTGTCAATCATCAATTATTAAATGATGCGGCCAATGCGCTATTGGATTACACTGATTTTGAAAGCTTTTCTAAAAAAAATACCACGGTGAATACCTTTGAATGCCATATCACTAAGGCTTTTTGGAGTATTCACGCGCAGGGATTTTCATTTCATATTGATTCAAACCGTTTTTTAAGAGGCATGATCCGAGGTTTGGTGGGCACCATGCTTCAGGTGGGGCGAGGTGCCATATCAATGGAGCAGTGGTATGAGATTATTGCCTCAAAAAATGACCAAAGGGTCGATTTTTCTACGCCAGCCCATGGATTGTATTTATCTGCAATTGAATACCCCAATTATTTAAAGAAAATAGGGGATTAGCTAAACCCCTGCTAGTATTGACTTCTGCTCCATAATCGTCACATTTTGAAGGCATTGAACGAAATAAAATTAAAAATAGTATACAATATATTTGGTCAGTAGTATTCGCTCCCTATCTTTGCCGCCCGCAAGCGATAAATCATTGCTGCGGATTGTTCTCTGAAGCGGAAAATAGACACTGAATAAAGTTGAAATAACTTTAAAATAAAACCTCCAATACTTGGTGGATATATATATCAGCTGTATCTTTGCCGTCCCTCTTCAAAAAAAAGGTTAATTCTTCGAAATTATGTGGCCTAACTAATTGAATAATAATTAATAATTATTTCACACAAAGTTTGGCTATCTACATAATTGTGTATACCTTTGCATCCCGCTACGAATAATAGCGCGCAAAATAAACACAAAAGATCTTTGAAAGTTTGGAAATAACAGTAACTGTATAATTGAAAAATACAGGTAAAGGTTACAGCATCAAAAAAATTAAATCAGACGTCATTTTCGATTTATTTGAGATTGATAGTCAGATCAAACAACATTTACAATGGAGAGTTTGATCCTGGCTCAGGATGAACGCTAGCGGCAAGCTTAATACATGCAAGTCGAGGGGCAGCATGAAGTAGCAATACTTTGATGGCGACCGGCAAACGGGTGCGGAACA
>JANREK010000006.1 GCA_030726065.1 Sediminibacterium sp.
GTATTCGTCCAGCGATTAACGTAGGTATCTCTGTAAGTCGTGTGGGTGGTAATGCACAGATTAAGTCAATGAAAAAAGTATCTGGTACTTTAAAATTAGACCAAGCTTTATACAGAGAGTTGGAAGCATTCTCTAAGTTTGGTGGTGATTTGGATGCTGCTACTAAATCGGTAATTGACAAAGGAGCTAGAAACGTGGAAATTTTAAAGCAAGCGCAATACACACCGTTCTCCGTTGAAAAACAAGTAGCCATTATTTACTTAGGTACGAATGGTTTATTGAGAGAGGTTGCAGTTCGTAAGGTAAAAGAATTTGAAGCACATTTCTTATTAGAAATGACCAACAAATTACCAAATGTATTGGCTGAGTTTAAAAAAGGAAATTTACCAGAAGATGGATTAAAGCAAATGGTAGATTTAGCGAATAGCATTATTCCGCAATACAAATAGTATTCATTAATATTAAATTGATACAAAACCCTGAACTATGTTTGGGCTTTTTTGTTATTATTTTATGTCTGTAATTAAAATACAAAATATAAGTAAGCATTTTGGGAGCTTAAAAGCGGTGGACGACCTAAGCTTTGAAGTGCAAGCAGGCCAGGTATTTGGCTTTTTAGGCCAAAATGGTTCAGGTAAAAGTACCACCATACGTATGTTGTTGTCCTTAATTCATCCAACGAGTGGGCAGATAGAAATTTTCGGAAAGCGTATCGAAAAAGACAGGGAAGCAATTTTAGAACAAGTGGGTGCGATTATTGAAAGGCCCGATTTATATCCCTATTTAAGTGCTAGGGAACATTTGGAATTATTTGCAAAAGTACGAAAGCAAAAAATTTGTGAAGCGGACATTAATGCCACGCTTGAAAAAGTAGGCTTGGCCCATCGGGCAAAGGATAAAGTGCAAACTTTTTCATTGGGTATGAAACAGCGCTTAGGTATTGGTATTGCATTAGTACATAATCCTTCCTTAATTATATTGGATGAACCTACCAATGGATTGGATCCGCAAGGGATTGCAGATATCAGACAATTAATTCAATACTTAGCTAAGGAAGAGGGAAAAACGGTGTTGGTATCCTCGCATTTGCTTTCAGAAATTGAGCAAGTGGCGCATCAAATATTAATCATTCACCAAGGTAAAAAAATGGTGGAAGGGGTGACCAAGGAATTGTTAGATCCTGAAAAAAGAATTGTACAGATAAAAACCACCGATGATGCAAATGCTTTGAAAGTCATTGCTGCAAGCAGTTTTAGTAATTATTTATTACCTCGCAGTGAAGGTGTTTACTTAAAAATACCTACCCGTGAAATTCCATTGCTGAACGAATCATTGGTAAAAGCAGAGGTTGCGCTACTTGGTATTGAAACGAAGAACTCCTTAGAAGATTATTTTTTACAAATCACTTCAAACGCTTAATTATGTGGTCGCTGATCAAAGTTGAATTGTATAAAATATTTAGCCGTCCAAGGACGTACATTGCATTTGGCGCTATTGCTGCTCTAATAGTAGTGATACAACTGGGGTTAAAAATAGATGGTGATGCCTATTCTTCCTTTTTAATGAAGGATATTAATGATACTTTAACAGTGGATGGTAAAGTATTGAATGGCTATTTGATTTGTTATATATTATTACAATTATTATTGGTACATGTGCCCTTGTTAGTGGCTTTGATAGCGGCGGATATGATTTCGGGGGAGGCTAATTTAGGTACACTTCGATTATTATTCACAACTCCCTATAGTCGCACCCGCTGGGTGTTGGCTAAATTCATCGCTGCTAGTATTTATACTATTTTACTTTTAATATGGCTAGCTTTTCTAGCATTGTTTGTTAGCATGTGGATATTTGGCACGGATGATTTATTTTTAATGAAATCGAATTATGTGGTACTGATTGAACAAAATGATGTGCTATGGCGCTATGTGGGTGCTTTTGTATTTGCGAGTTTTGCTTTATTAACAGTGACTAGTTTGGGTTTTTTATTATCAAGTTTGTCGAGTAATTCAATAGGTCCGATTGTAGGTACCATGAGCGTAATTGTATTTTTTACCATTTTGAGCACTTTGAATATCCCCTTGTTCACCATCGTTAAGCCTTATTTGTTTACGACGCATATGAATAATTGGAAGGAGTTTTTTGATATTCAAGTGAATGCCAATAATGAAGCCATCACAGGAAGTATTTTAAACATTCCAAAAATTAAAATATCTTTAGTGGTATTGACATTACATATTATTTTATTTGTAAGTGCTTCTATCATCATTATTAAGCAAAAAGATATCCTTAGCTAATACTAACAATGAAAAACATTAACAGCTTTTTATCCGCAAGTACAATATTATTTCTGAGCTTGCTATTTAGTTTACGTGCAAGTGCACAAGTAGATCCCTTGATTGAAAAAGTGGCACAAAAATTAGCGTTGGTCAATGATTACGTGGCCGAGGGTAGTATGAAAACCGATGTTTCATTTATAAAAGCCTCATTAGGTAAGGTAAAGGTATATTTCAAAAAACCCGATTTGCTTAAAGTGAAAAAAGAGGGTGGAATTTCCTTATTGCCAAGAGGTGGCGTTTCCTTAACCATTAATACACTTTTAAATACAAAAGGGTATACTTCCATACCGGTGGGAACGCAATTGCTCAATGAAAAAAAGTTAACTGTCATAAAATTAATTCCGAATGATGATAATTTGGATTGGGTAATCTCTACTTTATGGATTGACCCAGTGGAGGCGCTGGTATACAAAACTGCGACCACGACTAAGGAAAATGGCAGTTATGAAATCACGATGCAATATGGCGCCTATGCCCAACAAGGGTTAGCGAGTAAAATTATTTTTAGTTTTAACACCAAAGATTATAAATTGCCGAATGGTATTACTTTAGAGTTTGGAGATGAGGACCCTGCGAGTAAACAAAAGATGCTAAAAAACAAAAAAGGAACTATTGAAATAACTTATAACAAGTATACTATTAACAAGGGCATACCTAATAATATATTTTAAAAATGCGCCGAATATTTTTATTATTATCTTTTTGCTGTTTATTCAATCAAGGTAAATCGCAGTCAAGTAGTTTTACTAAAAATTTAGAAGCTGCCGTCGTTTTACTTAATAAATGTCAAACCCGCGATCAGTATGTTATTGCTTTTGCAAAAATGGAGGAATTGTACAAGCAAGATCCATCCGCTTGGTTACCTGCCTATTATGCTAGCATTATAAAAGCAAGAATGGCAATGAAAAAAATGGGTGATTCCGATCAACTTGCCAATGAAGCTATTCAATGGCTAAAGATAACTAAGGCACTGCATAATAGTGATGAAGTGCTATGTTTGGAGAGTATCGTTTATACTTCAAAAATGGTGGTTAATCCTATATTTAGATGGAAGGTGTATGAATCCAGAATAAAGAAACCATTAGAACAGGCAATCGCGTTAAATAAAAATAATCCAAGACCCTATATTTTAAAGGCCAACCTGCAATATAAAATGCCTATTATATTTGGCGGCGGTTGTAATTCTGCAAGGCCCATTGCACAAAAAGCAAAACTTGCATTTGATCAAGTCAAAACTGATTTTACGGTAATGCCACATTGGGGAAGACCTATTTTAGAAGATTTGATTAAGGCTTGTCCATTATAAAACAAACCATCTTTTTTTTAGTATTATTTTTTATTTAATAGTATTTTTTTCTAATTATTGTCCGTTATCAACAATTTAGAAAATTCTCAAATGAACAACATTATCCTGTTTGGTAGGGTATTTGGCTAAAAATCAATCAATTTAGGGCTGAAATACTATTTTTAAAATTGATATATAATTATATATCTTTGTAAAATCAAGCCCAATGATAAAAAACTAAAAGAGATGATTAAATTAATTGAACTTGATGGCTGGTATTTACATTCCCAAAAAGGAAGTCATAAACAATATAAACATAGTATTAAAAAAGGGAGAGTGACAATTCCGGATCATGGAAAAAACGATGTGCTGGATCATATGATTGTTAAATCAATTTTAAAACAGGCGGGATTATTGTAAGCTTTAATTATACAATTATGAAAAAAAATATTGTTGAAATTTTCTTTGCTGCTAAAAATTTTTCAGCGCATGTGCCACAACTTCCTGGTTGTGTATCAACAGGAAAAACACCTGATGATATAAAATCAAATATCCTAAATGCAATTCAATTTCATTTGGAAGGTATCAAAGAGGATGGCGATAAACCGCCAGTTGTATTTAGAGGAAAATTCGAACTTATTTTTAAATTTGATACACAGAGCTTACTGAAATATTACAAGAATGTAATTACAGGTTCTGCTTTAGAGAAATATTCTGGTATTAATCAAAAGCAATTGAATCATTATGCAAATTTGCATAGAAAACCTAGGGTTGAACAAATTAAAAAAATACAATTGGCCTTTCATAACCTAGGGAAAGAATTGATGGCAGTTGAATTGTAACTAAAAAATTAATTTAATCCATACCCTCGAGGGTCTCATCTTTAGCACCTGCAAACATACGGGCACTTATTTTTTTCAATGGGTTTAAGCGCATATCTCTATAGCCTTGGCGGGCATATATAATTCTGATACATTCAAATATACTTGCTGTAAAGGAGCCTGCATCGGCCTTGTTTTTACCTGCAATATCAAAAGCAGTCCCATGATCTGGACTGGTTCTTACGATAGGCAATCCTGCAGTAAAATTTACGCCTTCACCAAATGCCAATGATTTGAATGGAATTAAACCTTGGTCATGGTACATGGCTAATACGCCATCAAATTTTTCATGTTGGCCTCTTGCGAAAAATGCATCAGCAGAATAAGGGCCGTAAACCAACATTTGTTGTTTACTTTCTTTAATAGCGGGTTTGATAATTTCAATTTCCTCCTTACCAATTAAACCTTCATCACCTGCATGTGGGTTTAATGCTAATACTGCAATGCGCGGCGCGTCAATGCCAAAATCCTTTTTCAAACTACTATTTAAAATAGTAAGCTTTTGCTTGATTTTATCTTTGGTAATATATTTACCTACTTCTTGAATGGTTACATGTTCGGTGACCAATGCCATTCTTAAATTATCTGCTACAAGTAACATTAAGTTTTCAGTGTTCCCAAATGCATGTTGTAAATAAGGGGTATGTCCACTAAAATTAAAACTAGGGGATTGAATATTTTTTTTGTGAATAGGAGCAGTGACCAATCCATCAATATGATTATTTTTCAAAGCAGCTACGGCAGCTTCTAAGGAAATGAGCGCATACTTGCCGCCTATTTCTGTGGATTCCCCTGAGGTAATGGCTACTTCTTCCTCCCAGCAATTTAATACATTGACTTGCTTAGGATTTAGCTTTGAAAAATCATTAATGGAAGCATAATTAATGGCGTATTCAGGTAACCCCTTTTTATAAAAATTTAAGCATTTGTTGTTGGCAAATATTACAGGAACCATAAAGTCCAATAGGCGACTATCAGACAATGATTTTATGATTAATTCGATACCAATACCATTTAAATCGCCACATGTAAAGCCTATAATTGGTTTTTTGATTTCCGGGGTCATATCCATTTGATTAGGCTGTAAAAGTACGCACAAAAACCTAACTTTGCTTCATGCAGTACACGCTAAAAAAATCATTGGGTCAGCACTTTTTAAAGGATGCCTCCATTTGTATTAAAATTAAGGAGGCCTTGCTTGAACAGGAAATTGCCCAATTGTTGGAAGTGGGTCCAGGCGGAGGGGCACTTACGCAGCATATTTATGACATTCCCACCAAGGATTTTAAGGCGATTGAACTGGATACTGAAAAGGTCAATTTTTTATTGCATACGTATCCTGAATTAGAAGGTAAATTGATCAATGCCGATTTTTTAGAAATGAATGTTCCGTTTTCGGATGAATTTGTAGTGGTGGGTAATTTCCCTTACAATATATCTACACAAATTGTTTTTAAAGTACTAGATTGGAAATTGCAAGTGCCGGTGATGATTGGGATGTTTCAAAAGGAAGTTGCGGAGCGTATAGCTGCTAAACCTAATTCAAAAGCTTATGGTATTTTGAGTGTATTAGCCCAAGCGTTTTACGATGTGACTTATTTATTTGATGTGCCACCGCAATCATTTACACCGCCACCTAAGGTAATGAGTGGGGTAATTCAAATGAAAAGGAAAGCGAATTTTCCTACGATGCTTTCAGAAAAAAGTTTTTATCATATTGTAAAAATGGCTTTTGGTCAGCGCCGTAAAATGTTACGCAATCCTTTAAAGCCTTATTTTACGACTGCACAATTGGAAGATCCTATATTTACCAAACGTGCCGAAAATTTAACTTTTGAAGATTATGCGGCCTTAACCTTTAAAATGCATATTGCATCAACCTAAACGACTTATTCGACATAAAAATATTGTTCAATGGCAATGAGAATTATAATTACAGCACCAGCACATCCTTTTTTAATGGAAACATTAACGCAGCAAGGGTATGAGGTTATGTATGAACCTGCTATTACCTACGATGCTTTGTCAAAAATAATTGATACTGCTACTGGATTGATTGTTACAACGCGTTTGAAAATTGATCAATCTATAATTAATGCGGCAACGCAATTAAAATGGATTGGTCGTATCGGAAGTGGGATGGAGTTAATTGATACCGGATTTGCTGCTTCAAAAAATATTCATTGCGTGAGTAGTCCCGAAGGAAATTGTACCACTGTGGGGGAACATGCATTAGGTTTGTTATTAAGTTTAATGAATCGTATTCATAGTTCTTATGCTGAAATAAAAAATGGGCAGTGGATTCGTGATGCGAATAGGGCAGATGAACTTACTGGAAAAACAGTGGGTATTATTGGTTTTGGAAATACTGGGGGTGCTTTTGCAAAAGTTTTATCAGGGTTTGATGTTAAAATATTAGCCCATGACATTTACAAAACAAACTTTGATACCGCACAAATTAAGCAAGCTAGTTTGCAGGAAATACATGAACAAGCTAATGTGATTAGTTTGCATCTGCCATTAACGGAGCTCACCCAACATTATGCGAATGATTCCTTTTTCAATGCTTGTGTCCAAAAGCCCTATTTTATAAGTACATGTAGGGGTGGGGTGACGGATACCGGTGCTTTGCTTAAAGCGCTTCAAAATCAATTAGTTAGCGGAGTGGGGATGGATGTACTTGAAAACGAACAATTAGATAGCTATAGCCCTTCAGAACAAGCAGGTTTACAGGCCTTTATGGCGCATCCCAATTTCATATTAACCCCGCATATTGCAGGGTATAGCCATGAGGCATATTTGAAGATGTCTCAAATCCTACTAGGAAAATTAGGTATTATTTGACCTTAATTTAATATCTTTGCATAGTGCAACGCTTCATTTATGTGGCGTTGTATTTTTTTTATAATCAAAGTGAACTGTATGAGTGAAATTAATATGTATGTTACGCAAGAGACTTTTGATAAGATGCGTGAGGAATTACATCGAATGAAATCGGTGGATCGTCCTGCGGCTTCTAGGGCTATTGCGGAAGCTAGAGAAAAAGGGGATCTAAAAGAAAATGCAGAATATGATGCGGCTAAGGAAGCACAAGGCATGTTAGAAGCAAAAATTAAGCAACACGAATCTGCCATCTCCAATGCAAAGATTGTGGATACGAGTACCATTGATACAAGTAAGGTAACTATTTTAACTAAAGTGACCATTACCAATCAAGCAACTAAAAAAACTGTCACTTATCATTTGGTGGGAGAAAAAGAAGCCGATTTAAAAGCTGGTAAAATTTCAGCATCCTCACCGATTGGCAAAGGATTATTAGGTAAAAAAGTGGGAGAAATTGCGGAAGTAGTTGCGCCGAATGGCACCATGAAATTCATGATAGATAATATTACTATTTAGTAATAACAAGATATTTTAATATAAAACATAAACAAAGCGCACACATTAATCTTGTGGGCGCTTCTTTTTTTTAATTAAATTAGTGTTTCAATACATCGACTATGACTTTGTTTTCAAAAATTATCGCGGGTGAAATTCCTTCCTATAAAATTGCAGAATCGGAAATGTTTTTTGCCTTCCTAGATATTTTTCCTTTACAAAAAGGGCATGTATTAGTAGTGCCTAAAATTGAAGTAGATAAAATTTTTGAAGTGCCTGATGATTTTTTAGCGGAGTTATTAATTTTTGCAAAACCTATTGCCAAAGCAATTGAACAAAGTTTTCCTTGTAATCGCGTAGGCATGGTTACAGTGGGTTTGGAAGTGCCTCATGCACATGTACACTTGATTCCTATTAATATAGCAAAGGATATGGAATTTTCGCAACCCAAATTAGAATTATCCAAGGAGGAATTTGAGAAAATTCAAAAAACTATTCAGTCGCATTTGAATAGGTAAGCAATTTTAAGTGGCGTATCATTTTCTTATGAGATAATAAATGCGCTGCTATTTAAGTTTTAGTCTCTCTGGATTTTTTGCTAAAAATGCATCCCAACCTTTTAAACCTTTCGCAGCAGGCATCACTGGGCTACTCATTTGATACCAATGACAAAGTGCCACACCAAGTGCATCGGTGGCATCAAAATATTGCGGTTGTTTTTTTAAATCTAAAATTCGCTCCAGCATTTTCCAGACCATATCCTTATCAGCATTACCATTTCCCGTAATGGATTGTTTTACTTTTTTTGGGGCATATTCAGTCACCGGTAATTTAAACTGCAGCGCAGCCGCAATCGCTACTCCTTGCGCGCGCCCTAACTTGAGCATACTTTGTACGTTTTTTCCAAAAAATGGGGCTTCAATAGCAAAATGGGCAGGTTCGTATTTTTCGATGAGTTCAATGATTTTAGCATGTATTAATTGCAGGCGCGCGTAAATGTCCTTTTCCTTGGTCAATTTCAATACATCCATATGTATTAAAGCAGGCTTAGTGCCGCCTTTTAAAATAGCAAAACCTAGGATCTGTGTTCCTGGGTCAATTCCTAAAATAATGGGTGTTTTTGACATTTGCATTAAAGTTACAAATATGATGGCAAATTCCGAACTTTACCGCCAATGAAGGAGGTATTAATAAATCGTTTACGCAGTTGGGGAAATAAATCAATTGGATTAATCCTATTTGTAGTTTGCTTGGTCGCTATTTATAATAAAGTAGCGCATAATGAAAATTTGAATCAATACAGTGCCGACATTAGAATTCAGTTTGAGAAAGTTACTTTTTTTGAATGGGCAGTTTTGGTATTACTTTTTTTATTGAACTATTTAATGGAAGCCATCAAGTGGCAAAACTTACTTGCATCCTGGAGCCCCATTTCAATTTTTAAATCCTATAAGTCAGTATTGATTGGTCAAGCTTTTGCTTTTTTTACCCCTGCACGTTCTGGTGACTATGTAGGACGCATTTTATTGCTACCTCCGGGAAGTAAAATAAAAGGGGTGGCACAATTGGCTTGGTCCTCCTACGCTCAACTCATCATTACCATTAGCATTGGGAGTATCACACTTTTTTTTAACCTGCCCTTTTTCCCTTGGATCAAATGGTTTATGCCACTGGGCTTGATCGCTGCTTTGTTTGTTTATTTCCATCCTGGTCAATTTAAAGGGTGGTTGAACAAAATAAATAAACTTCAAATTGAAAATAAATTAAAATTGAATTTATTGGTTATTTCTTTTTTAAAATATATTGTTTTTGTGCTTCAATATACTTGGGCCGTATCAATGTTAAACATACCTATTGCACCTATTAATTTGTGGATAGCATTAGGGGTGTTGTTTTTACTACTAAGTATCATTCCTTCAATCAGTTTAACGGATTTAGTGATACGTGGACAAATTATTTTAGTATTATTGGAACCCTACTATAATAATAGTTTAATGCTGATATGCTTAAGTACCATCATTTGGGCCGTTAACTTTTTATTACCTGCCATCATTGGGGCATTTTTATTAATTAATTTCCGCATAAAGCAATAATTTTGCATGATGCTAATGATCAAGTGCGTCATTTTAAATTAAAGCCCCTGTGTACATTTTATTAATATTATTAAGTTCATTATTATCTTTTTTACCTTCCAAGGAACGGGATGGCTTGTGCAATCAAATCAATAAATCCTATCAGGCAGGTGAAAAAGTGAGATACACGATTTATTATAATGTTATTGGTCTGTATGTGAATGCGGGTAAGGCGGAGTTCAGCATTAAATCATCCACTTGGAATAACACACCGGCCTATACATTTACACTCAATGGCCGTTCTAATTCAAAATATGATTGGATTTTTAAAGTGAGAGACAAATATGAGTCGGTGGTAGATGCTAAAACCTTATTGCCCTATCAATTTACCCGACATATTAACGAAGGCAGCTTTCATAAAAAGCAAGAAGTGCTATTTGATCAAAAAAATAATACAGCCACTAGTGAAACGGGTGTTTTTAATACTGCTGATTGTACATTTGATGTTATTAGTGCCATTTATGCAGCAAGAAATATTAATTATGAAAAATGTCAAATCAACGATAAAATCAATTTGAGTTTTTTTATTGATGATACTTTGTATCCTTCTTATTTTAAATTTTTAGGTCGATCTGAAATCACGACACAATATGGCCGATTCAAAGTGATTAAATTAGCGCCCTTGTTGGAGAAGGGTAGCATGTTTGATGGTGGTGAAAAAATGATTGTATGGGTCACAGATGATGAAAACCATATTCCTGTTCGCATTGAAACACCTATAATAGTAGGAAGTATTAAAGTGGACTTAGATGGCTATGAAAACATCCGACATCCCTTAACCTCATTGATGGAAGTAGTAGAGTAGCGGTGAATTTTATTGCTGCAACCAGGTATGCAATGTGAAACTTGCATTCGATCTAATTCCTTTTTCTGTTTCGTGTAAACTACAACATTCATTGAACGCGTCGTGTTCAAAAAACAAAGTGTAATTATTTTTCACAGCTTCATTTAAGAATAGTTCCTTTTCGGCCAGTGTGATTAATGGTTGCATATCATAGCCCATCACATAAGGGAGTGGTATATGTGCTACGCTGGGTAATAAGTCGGCCATAAAAACCAATTCACGGCCATTTAGGTTGATTTTAGGAATTAACATCCCTTGGGTATGTCCATTGACAACAAAGCAAGTAATATTGGGGCTAAAATGTATTTCCTGTAAGTTACTTGCACTTTTAAATGAAGGGAGGCTAATTAATTTTAATTGGCCACTTTGTTGTAAGGGTAAAATATTTTCTTTTAAAAAGGAGGCTTTTTCTCGCTTATTGGGGTTTAATGCTAATTCCCATTGCGGTTCACTCACCCAATAGGTAGCATTTGGAAAAGTCAGGTTGAATGTATCATTTTCTTTTAGTACAGCACCTCCAACATGATCAAAATGTAAATGTGTTAACAATACATCCGTGATATCATTGGGATTAAAATTTAATTGATGTAAAGCATTATTTAAGGTAACTGTTTCATGTGGGTGGTAGTGACTTAAAAATTTGGCATCTTGTTTGTTACCCATACCCGTATCAATAAGTATTTTTCGTTCTCCATCAATCACTAATAGGCAACGCAAGGCCCAAGTACACAAATTATTTTCATCTGCTGGATTTAGTTTGTTCCATATTCCTTTGGGTACAACACCAAACATAGCACCGCCATCTAATTTAAACTTGCCTGTGTCAACACTAAATACCTGCATGTCCTTTTAATTTTGAAGTGCGATACAATATAACAAACCCAATGATAAAGAATATACATAAAGCTAATACAGAGTTTCGTTGTGATCCAGTGATTTCATTAATCAAACCAAAGCTAAACATTCCAATTACAATGGCTACTTTTTCAGTGACATCATAAAAGCTGAAATAACTAGTAGTGTCATGTGTTTTGGGCATCAACTTGGAATAAGTACTTCTGCTCACTGATTGTATACCGCCCATGACAAATCCTACTATAATGGATAAGCAATAAAAAGGCATAAGACCATTGCGTGGCAGGTAGTAGCCTATAATACAACCGCCAATCCAAATCAATATCGCTACCATAATGGTATTAAAATTACCCCATTTGCTTGCCATCTTCGCCATCAGATGCGCACCTGGTATAGCCACTAATTGTATAATTAATATGGCAATAATTAAGTTGGTGGTTGGTATGTTTAGTTCACTCTTTCCATAAAGTGTTGCAGCTAACATAACTGTTTGAACACCCATATTGTAAAAGAAAAAAGATAATAAAAATTGTTTTAATAGCGGTTGTGTTTTAAGTTCAATCCACACCTTGTGCAGTTCCTTATAACCTTGTGTAATTAAGTTTTTACTGTGTGCGCCTTTCACTCCTTTGCTTACAGGAAGTCTTGAAATGGCTAACCATCCAAAGCTGACCCACCAAACGCCGACCAATAAAAATGAAATCTGGGATGCTTTACTCACTGTGATGCCGAATAGTTCAGGTTTTAAAACAAATACAAAACAAATAATTTGTAAAAGTACCGAACCAATATAACCCATCATAAATCCTTTCGCGCTAATTCGATCGCGATCTTCTGGGGCAGCAATTTCGGGTAAGTAGGAATTATAAAAAACCAAACTACTCCAAAATCCAACGCATGCAATAATCACTGAAATTAAACCGCCCATAATATGGTCGCTGTCAAAAAAATAAAGTGAAGCGCAGGCTAAACTCCCCATGGTGCAAAAAAACCGAAGAAACTGTTTTTTATTACCTCTGTAATCTGCAATAGATGATAGTATGGGCGACATGATTGCCACAATGACAAAGGCAATGGCTAGTATATAATTATAAAGTGCGGTATTTGAAAACTCATAATTTCCAATTTTAATTTTATCGATTAAGGTATTTTCATCGCCATCGCCGGTAACTGCTTCGTAGTAGGCAGGAAAAATAGTGGAAGTAATTACAAGATTGTAAACACTATTGGCCCAATCATATATGGCCCATCCGTTCACAACTTTTTTTGAGGCAGTTTGCATACTTGAATTTATTAGTGTTTTAAAAATACTAATAAATACCCAACTCTCCTATAGGCAGGGTTAGCAAAGATAATTCGTGTATAACAATACCAAAATGGTGATACCCAACACAATTCGGTACCAACCAAATGGGGCAAATCCCATTTTTTGAACAATTTTGATAAAAAACTGAACCGAGACTAAGGCAACGATAAAAGCGACAATAGCGCCAATCAATAATGTAATGAGGTTGTCTGACGAAAACACTTCAGGATTAGTTTTGTATACGTCCAAAGTGCTTTTCGCGGAGGCTGCCATCATGGTTGGCACGGCTAAGAAAAAGGAAAACTCCAATGCTATTTTCTTGCTTAATTTTTGACTCATTCCGCCTATTATAGTTGCGGCACTACGGCTTAATCCTGGAAAAATAATGGACAACACTTGAAAGCAACCAATAATGAATGATTTTTGATAACTAATTTCACCTGCATCATTATTGGTATTTGTAGGAGTTTCATTCGCTTTAAATAGTTTGTCTATAAATAACAGGATAACCCCGCCAGCAATCATGACAATGGCAATCACCCATAAATTATTTAAGGCAGCATCAATGTATTTTTTTAATAAAGCCCCAAATAGTAAAGCTGGAATTACTGCTACGATCAGTTTTAAATAAAAACTATAATGTTTGAAATCGAAAAATCTTTTATAATAAATAACCACTATGGAGGCAATGGCAGCTAATTGAATCACAATTTCAAATAAGTCTACAAAGGGGGAGTCGTCAATGCCTAAAAAAGGATTGGCAAACTTCATATGTGCAGTGCTTGAAATGGGTAAAAACTCAGTGATACCTTCAATGATAGCAATGAGTATTGCTTGTATTGTATTCATAGTGGTGTATTAAAAAACAGATCCCGAGCGCAGGCGTCGGGATCTGTTTAAATTTTATTTTAATTATGCTTTTTTAAATAGGGCATAAATTTCAACCAAAAAGCCAATGATCATAACGATTGGGGCTAAGGTAATGCGTCTAAAGCTATACACTTCACTTGCATTAAATACATTTGGGTCAGCGCTTTTTCCACCTGTCATTAATAGCATTCCTGCTGTAATTAACAAGGCACCTACCAACATCCAAATATAATTTGACTTGCCAAAAATGTCTAAGGATTTTTTTGTTTCTTTCTGTGTCATACAATTTTATTTTATGCTATTGTCGTTTCCGCTGGATATACTCTTTTTGGTTGGACTTTATTTCTGAATTATAAATTTAATGAATTCGTTAATATAGATCGTCTAATTTCATTTTTAAATATTTCAATACACTACGGTAAGTGCTAAATACGGATATGCCCACGCCCATAATAATGATGCCGCCAAAAAGTAATAAATCGTTCCCAGCACCTTGGATGGTTCTGATTTGTGGAAATTGACTACCTGCCCATTGTATTAAACCAAATAGTAAAACAATGGAAATAAAGGCACTGGTTAATCCATTGATCAGTGCACGAATCACTAATGGTTTTGAAATAAAGCTTCTTGTCGCACCCACCATTTGCATGGTTTTAATTAAAAAACGATTACTGAACATGGCTAAGCGAATGGTATTGTCGATGCTGATAATTACGATGATGCAAAGTATAATAGACATCACTAAAAAAATCACCCCAATTTTAGTAGCCCTTTCATTCAGGTTGGTCACTAAGCTCTTTGGATATTGAATATCTGCTACTTCTGTTTTGAATGTATTTTCAATAGCTGCGCTAATGCTAGCTAAACTATCCGGATTCACATAATCGGCTTTGGCAAAAAAGTCGACACTTTCAGGAAGGGGGTTTACATCTAATATCTTAGCCCATTCTTCATTATTTTCTTTATTCCAGATGTCTTTGGCCTTTTCCTTATTTACGTATTCTACGTTTTTTGCATAGGGTTGGCTGGCAATATATTGCTGTACTTTTCCTATTGCATTTTTGTCGGAGGTTCTCAAATAAACGCTAATTCGGATATCTTCTTTAAAATTGTCCCCAATGGAATGTAGGTTTAAAAATAGCCATCCCATGATGCCCATAATAAACAAAACAATCGCCACCCCAATCACACTATAAATGTAGTTGGGCTTGCTGCGTTTTAAAGAGGTAGATCCGGTAACTGCCATGGTATAAAATTTTACTTGTTCACTTTGCAAATGTAGGGTTTTGAACGCTAATGGCTTACATTTGCAGAGGATGAATTATCCCATTTTTTAGGCCAAAATGTGTATTTTTTTGATTTTGGTTAAAGAATTGTTATGATTCAACCATTTAAAATGAAATGCAATTAGATGGAGTATCAATTTAGGGCCATTGAAAAGAAATGGCAAACTATTTGGCAGGAGAAAAAAGCATACCAGGTTAGCAATGAATCAAGCAAACCCAAGTGTTATGTATTGGATATGTTCCCTTATCCGAGTGGTGCAGGCTTGCATGTAGGTCATCCTTTGGGTTATATAGCTTCGGATATTTATAGTCGTTTTAAAAGATTAAAAGGGTTTAATGTTTTGCATCCGATGGGGTATGATGCGTTTGGTTTACCGGCAGAACAATATGCCATTGAAAATGGGGTACATCCTGCCATCTGCACCCATGATAATATTAACAATTTTCGAAAGCAATTAGACAATATTGGATTTTGTTACGATTGGGATAGAGAAGTCCGCACTTGTGATGCAACTTATTATAAATGGACACAATGGATATTTTTACAACTTTTTAATAGTTATTTTGATCGCGCACAACAAAAGGCAACACCTATTCAAAATTTGGTGTCGGCATTTGAAAAGGAAGGAAATAAAAATCATCCCTGTCCAGTGGATGAGGTGAAAACATTCACGGCGGAAGATTGGAAATCCTATCCTGAAAAACAACAGCAAACTATTTTAATGCATTACCGCTTGGCATTTTGCGGTATTGGGGAAGTGAATTGGTGTGCAGCATTGGGAACCGTACTAGCGAATGACGAAGTGATTAACGGCTTAAGTGAAAGAGGCGGTCATCCGGTGGAGAAGAAAAAATTAAGACAATGGTATTTACGTATCACAGAATATGCGGATAGATTATTAAGCGGATTAGAAACCATTCAGTTTAGTGATGCCATGAAGGAAATGCAATCCAATTGGATTGGAAAAAGCGAAGGTGCTGAAATAAATTTTGCAGTAAAAGACGCTACTGAAGTATTGCGTGTATATACAACTCGCCCAGATACCATGTTTGGCGTTGACTTTATGGTGGTAGCGCCAGAGCATGCAATCATTGAAAAAATTGTTCCGAGTTCACATCAAGCAGAAGTAGCAAAATATATTGCTTATGTAAAAAGTAGAAGTGAGCGTGAAAGAATTGCAGAGAAAAAAATTACAGGATGTTTTACGGGCGCTTATGTAATTAATCCATTCAATGGCGTTGAAATTCCTGTTTGGATTTCGGAATATGTTTTGGCAGGCTATGGAACGGGTGCAATTATGGCGGTGCCTTGTGGAGATGATCGTGATTTTAAATTTGCAAAACATTTTAATTTACCTATCACCAATATAATTGGAGATGCCTTTAATGGTTTGGAAGCGAATCCCACCAAAGAAGCCATTTTAAGTAATAGTGATTTTTTAAATGGCGTGGTACAAAAAGCAGCCATTGCAATTGTGAATGATAAAATTGAAGCATTGGGATTGGGTAATCGAAAAATAAATTATCGTATGCGTGATGCTGCCTTTAGCAGACAGCGCTATTGGGGTGAACCATTCCCAATTAAATGGAATAATGGCATTGCTTATCCAATGGATGAGAAAGCGTTGCCTTTATTATTACCTAAGGTGGATCATTATGGCCCAGGCCCTGATGGGGAAGGGCCGCTAGCGAATATTCCTTCTTGGAAGGAAGCGCAATTGGAAACCAATACCATGCCTGGATTTGCGGGAAGTAGTTGGTATTTTTTGCGTTATATGGATGCGCATAATGAAAATGAATTTTGTAGCAGAAAAGTGAGTGACTATTGGGGACAGGTGGATTTATATATTGGTGGTACGGAGCATGCAGTAGGGCATTTACTATACAGTAGAATGTGGACCAAGGCGTTATGTGATTTAGGACATATTGGGTTTGATGAGCCATATAAAAAATTATTGAATCAAGGAATGATTCAAGGAAGCTCTCGATTTGTTTATCGCAAAAGAGGAAGCTCCATTTTTGTTTCCGCTGGTTTAATTAAAGATTACGAAGTTGATCAGTTACATGTGGATGTAAATAAAGTGGACGGCGTTGAATTAGATACGGAAGCATTTAAAAAGTGGAAACCTGATTATGCGAATGCGGAATTTATTTTAGAAGATGGAAAATACATTTGTGGTGTAGAGGTTGAAAAAATGTCTAAGTCAAAGTTTAACACAGTAAATCCTGATGATTTAGTAAACAAGTATGGCGCAGATACCTTTAGGATGTATGAAATGTTTTTAGGTCCGGTAGAGCAGAGCAAGCCATGGGATACGAAAGGGATTGAGGGCGTACATCGCTTTTTGAAAAAGTTTTGGCGTTTGTTCTTTGACGAAATCAAAGGAGAGATATGGGTAGATGAGACAGCTAGTTTGGAAGAATTAAAAGTGTTGCATAAAACCATTAAAAAAATTGAGGAAGATACCGATCGTCATAGCTTTAATACAGCGGTAAGTTCATTTATGATTTGTGTGAATGAATTATATGATTTGGGTTGTCATAAAAAATCTGTTTTATCTGACTTGCTTGTTTTAATGGCGCCCTACGCGCCGCACTTTTGTGAGGAATTATGGCAGGTGTTAGGCAACGAGGGCTTGGTGATAGATGCTGCTTTCCCGATATTTGATGCGAAGTATGTTTTAGAAACAGCCAAGGATTACCCAGTAAGTATCAATGGTAAAATGAGAACTAATATTGCGATTGATTTATCCTGCACTGAGCAAGAAGTGAGTGATATAGTAATGGCAAATGCGGTTGTTCAAAAGTGGATGGAAGGAAAGCCAGTAAAAAAACTAATTTTCGTGAAGGGTAAAATGATAAATGTTGTAATTTAAATAATGGTGGATAATTAAAATCCGAATGGAGTAATCAAAAATGGGTTAAATGATTTTTAAAAAATAATTATGAAAAAACAGCTACTTTTTTTAACTAGTATTTTTTGTGTGATGCTTTTGCAAGCGCAAATGCGCATGCCGCAATCTAATTTACCAAGATTTAATCGTTGGTTGAATAATGATGAATTTGTTATAAATACAAAATTAAAAGCAGGGACTACTTCAGCTGATTATGTATATAATATAAATACAGAAGCATACACGCTTGCACCTGCTGCTATTATGAAGGAAGAGGCAACGGTTAGTTTAAAAAACGGGGAAGTATCGATTAAGGTTAGTGGTGTTGAAACTTTTTTAACATCGGATAAAGGCGACAAAAAAAATCCACAACTTTCACCGGATGGTCAATTTGTGGGTTATACAAAGGATAATAATTTATATACAGTGGGGGTTGCAGATAAAAAAGTAACTGCCATTACTGCTGAAAAAGAAAGTGGGATATTAAATGGCTATGCGAGCTGGGTATATTTTGAAGAAATTTTTGGCCGTCCTTCTCAATACCGTGCATTTTGGTGGAGCCCAGATAGCAAATTTATTTCTTTTATGCGTTTTGATGAAAGTAAGGTACCTATGTTCCCTATCTATAATAGTGAAGGGCTGCATGGCTTTGTAGAGGAAACGCGTTATCCAAAAGTGGGTGATCCTAATCCTACAGTAAAAATTGGTTGGGCAACACCAACTGGTGGCAAAATTACTTGGGCTGATTTTAATGACCAAGAAGACCAGTATTTTGGATGGCCTATTTGGAATCCCAATAACAAAAGTATGTGGTTGCCATGGATGGATCGTGGACAAAATAACTTAAAAATTTATGAATTGGATATGACTTCTGGTGCTAAGAAAGAAGTGTACAAAGAGTATCAAAAAACATGGATCGACTTAGAGGACAGGGTGAGTGGTCGTATTAATTTTATAGCCAACAACGAAGGTTATATTGCACAGTCGGATGCATCGGGTTGGAATCAGTTGTATTTGTATAATATGAATGGACAATTAATCAATCCAATCACGAACGGAAAGTTTACCGTTACAGGAATTAAACTAATTGATGAAAAAATAAGGTCCATTTATTTTACTGCACGCGGATTAGAAAATTCAGCACGTGGCGATTTTTATGTTGTCAATTTTGATGGGAAAAATTTAAAGCGACTTTCTATAGGTGATTATAATTATGCGCAAGTATATTTATCACCGAATGCAAAAAGATTTGTATCTGTTTATAGTAATGTAAACACACCGACTACGGTTGCTTTAGTAGATCGTAAAGACAAAAATCCAGTCGTTACCGTTTTGGGAACTGCTGTTGACTCTAGTTTTAAGGCTGAAAATTTTGCCAAAACAGAATTAATTAGAATTAAAAGCGCGGATGGTTTATTTGAATTACCAGTGCTTGTTACCTGGCCTAAGAATATGGATCCAAATAAAAAATATCCCTTAATGGTGAGCATTTATGGGGGTCCAAATGCAGGAACAGTCATGGATAGTTGGTCCAATCCAGAAATGAAAGAAAACTGGGCGAAGGAAGGAATGATACAAGTGGCATTTGATCACCGTGCGAGTGGACATTTTGGAAAGGAAGGCGTGAACTATATGTATCGTAATTTAGGCTATTGGGAAATGCAGGATTATATGACCATGGCGAAGTGGTTTATTGCGAATGGTAGTGCAGATCCTAAAAAAATTGCCATCACTGGATTTAGTTATGGGGGTTATATGAGTTGCTATGCTTTAACTTATGGGGCTGATGTATTTACACATGCAATGGCAGGTGGTAGTGTTACAGCTTGGGAGTTATATGATTCGCATTACACAGAAAGATTCATGGATACGCAAAAGGAAAATCCAGAAGGGTATAAGTCCGGTAGTGTAATGACACATGTTAAAAATTTTAAAGGGGTATTGCAATTAGTACATGGCACCATGGATGATAATGTACACATGCAAAATTCGATACAGTTATTAAGTGCTTTACAGGATAATGGTAAGGATGTTGAATTTATGTTGTATCCAGGCGGACGACATGGATGGGGCGGTGCCAAAGGCAAACACTTCAGTGATTTGAAAAATAAATTTATTTATAAATACTTATTAGAAAAGCTAGTTCCTGCAACCAAATAAAAAAATATTCATGTCCAATCCAATTTTAGATAGTTCGAATAATAGTTCAAACCCTTTAGACAAGGAGTTTGAAAATAGTATTCGTCCAAGGGAGATGGACGCGTTTGCTGGCCAGCCTCAGCTCATTGAAAATTTAAGCATTTTTATCAAGGCTGCTAAAATGAGGGGCGAGGCCTTGGATCATATTTTATTTCATGGCCCTCCTGGTTTGGGTAAGACCACCTTAAGCCGAATTGTTGCCAATGAAATGGGTGTTCAAATTAAAGAAACATCGGGTCCAGTGATTGAAAAACCCAGCGACTTAGCAGGCTTATTAACCAGTTTGGAAGCGAATGATGTTTTATTTATCGATGAGATACACCGTTTAAGTACCGTAGTGGAAGAATACTTGTATGCTGCAATGGAGGATTATAAAATTGATATCATGATTGATACGGGCCCCAATGCACGTAGCATTCAAATTAATTTAAATCCATTTACATTAGTAGGCGCGACTACGCGAAGTGGTTTATTAACGGCACCTTTATTATCAAGGTTTGGTATCAAATCAAGATTGGAATATTATCCTGCCACCGTTATTGAAAAAATTATTTTAAGAAGCTCACAAATATTGGATGTTAAAATTAATGCAGATGCGGCAGGGGAAATTTCAAGAAGAAGTAGGGGCACGCCGCGTATTGCCAACGGACTACTAAGACGTGTACGTGACTTTGCACAAGTATTAAATGATGGATCTGTGGATATTGGTATTACCAAACACGCATTAAAAGCGTTGAATGTTGATGAGCATGGCTTGGATGAAATGGATAACCGTATATTATTAGCAATTATAGAAAAGTTCAAGGGAGGCCCTGTAGGAATTACAACGATTGCCACTGCGGTAGGTGAGGAGTCGGGTACCATTGAGGAAGTATACGAGCCTTTTTTAATTCAGGAAGGTTTTTTACAACGCACACCCCGAGGTCGTGAGGTAACAGATAAAGCATATAGACATTTGGGCAAACAAAAAGCCCGAGGCCATTCTGATAACCCCGAGCTTTTTCGTTAATTTATTTGTTGCGAATTTGAACCGCTATTAAAATTCGTTATTGCACCACTAATCGGAAACCATTCCCGTGAATGTTTACGATTTCTATTTTTTCATCTTCCTTTAAGTACTTTCTTAATTTGGCAATATACACATCCATACTTCTACCATTAAAGTAAGTATCGCTACCCCATATTTTTTTAAGTGCTTTTTCGCGGGTTACCAAGTCGTTCTTATTTTCCGCCAACATTTTAAGCAACTCGTTTTCCTTAGGGGATAATACTTGTATTTTTTGGTTGAATTTTAATTCACGTAACTTGGGATTAAAATGGTAACCAGCCAAATCAAATTCTATATTGTCTGCAACTTTATTGTCATCTTCATTGCGTTTGATAATTGCCTTAATTTTTAATAACAATACTTCACTGTCAAAAGGTTTGGTGATATAATCATCAGCCCCTAATTTGTAGCCAGTGATAATATCTTCCTTTAAAGTTTTAGCACTTAAAAAAAACAAAGGCACATCAGGATCAATGTCTCTAATCTCCTCGGCAAGGGTAAATCCATCCACATGCGGCATCATGACATCTAATAAGCATAAGTCAAACTTTTCACGCTGAAAAGCGCCCAAGCCCAAACGGCCATCACGCTCTAAGGTTACTTCGTAATCATTTAACTCTAAGTAGTTTTTAAGTACCAAACCCAAATTGCTGTCGTCCTCGCACAACAAAATTTTACTTGTTTTTTTATCTTCCATATTGATTGCTTTGTGTAAAGAAACGCTTTTTAATTATTGTTGCTAAAAAAGGATTTCCAATGTTTTGTTAAAATATACCTATTTCTTCGTACTTGTACAAAGGTCGCATATTTTACATGGGGTTGGATTTATTTCGCCAAAATATTTGGCCAAAAAAACACTGCGACAACTTGCATTTTGACCCCATAAATAGTCTGAAAAATGCTTAATTCTGTCCTGAAATGCCTTTAACCTTGCTTGGTAATTATCCAAGTCAATGGTAATATGTGCGGCCGCAGCTCGATTCCATATAAATTGCACTACTGGTTGGTTTTCCTTTTGTTCAAAACTGATCATGCCATGTTTTTGCAAAAGTGATAAGCTATTTAAAACAAATGGAATATCTCTTTGTAAAAGATTTGCCAATAAATTTTCATTGATGAACTGCGGACTATCTAATATACTTCCATAACTACGCAATAGGGTTTTAAGCACAATGGCGCCTATATTGTTTTCCTTTTCAAAGTGGTCCATCATTGTACGATCTGCCAATACTTGCACCAAGGAGGGTTTAAAGGAACTTGGTGAAAATTTTACATGTCCTTCCTGTTCGATCCATTGCAAAGCATTGCGTGCAGTCATTTTATCCCACTCAAATCGTGTGCAAAAAGTATCAAAGTCAAATAAAAATTGCTGTTTTTCACCCATACCAATCGGAAGTTGCACATAGTCAGCCAAGTCCTGATAAACTTTTTTTATGGTAGCGATGGAAGGATATTTTTTTTCTTGTACCGTTTTCCAATAATCCCAGTCGTTTTGTTGAAACAATAAAATAGCTGCGGCTCCTTGGCCATCACGACCTGCCCTTCCTGCTTCTTGATAATATTGTTCCAAACTTCCTGGGATATCATAATGTATCACCGCTTGTACACTACTTTTATTAATGCCCATACCAAAGGCACTGGTACATACCATGATTTGAATTTCATCATTCATCCAGGCACGTTGATTGTGTTGCCTGGTTTCAATGGAAAGACCCGCGTGGTATTCTTCGACTTTGTACTTGTAGGCTTTTAATAAATTAGTCAACTGACTTACATTGTTGCGTGTATTACAATATATGATGATAGCCCCTTTTATTTCGTTTAAAATTAAACGGCAGCTGTGCAACTTAACGGGTACCAGATGAATACTGTATTTTAAATTAGGTCGTAAAAATTGATCTGTAATAACAGTAGCTTTTTGTAATGCCAATTGTTTGATGATGTCTTTCTGCACTATTGGAATGGCGGATGCAGTCATCGCTAAAATGGGCACTTTTGGAAAAAGCTTTTTTAAAATACTTAATTTCCTATAGGCTGGTCTAAAGTCATAGCCCCACTGTGAAATACAATGCGCTTCATCAATGGCAAATAGTTGGATGTTTAATTGCGCTAAAAATGTTTGAAAATTTTTTTGCACTAATTTCTCAGGGCTACAATAAATAAATTGGTACCTCCCCCTTTTTGCATCGCTTAAAATAATTTCCTCCGCATCAGGTGTAATCTGACCACCTAGGTTTACGGCTGAAATATTTTTATCTAACAAATCCTTTACTTGATCCTGCATTAAAGCAATCAAAGGACTAATCACCACGCATATACCGCCATTAGTTATGGTAGGTACTTGAAAACACATGGATTTTCCTGCGCCCGTTGGAAGCAAGGTCAATACATCATTGCCCGCTAAAACAGCATCAATCACTGCCTCTTGTTGTGGCCTAAATATTTCATAGCCCCAATATTGCTTTAATATTTGTACTGTATTTTTCAAAAAGGTTACACTAATTTTTTCTTAAATAACCTTAATGAATTTATTGCCAATACCACATCACTTAATCCCATAATTAATGCACCATAAGTAGGTCCCCAAGTACCTAATAATCCTAATGCTGCAACAGGGATGGCAATAATATTATAGGAGAATGCCCAAATCAAATTTTCCTTAATGGTTTCATAGGTTCTTTTACCTAAGCCCAATGCCATCGGTAAATTTTTCAATCCTTGGTTCATTAAAATTACCTGTGCAGTTTGTATGGCAATATGTGATGCGTTACTTAATGAAATTCCAATGGTTGCTTTAGCTAGCGCCGGTGCATCATTGATACCGTCACCCACCATTGCCGTAGGATATTTTTTTACAAAATTATCAAGTTGCGTTAACTTATCTGCAGGGCTTTGTTCGCCAATAATTTCTTGGATGCCTAATGCTTTTCCTATTTTATCACATTTGGATTGTCGGTCACCACTTAATAAAATAGTATGTACTCCTTGTTGGTGTAATGTTTCAATCACCAATTTTGCATCGGGTCTTATTTCATCTTCCACATCAATCCAGCCAATGAGTTGGTTATTTTTTTGAATATAAATATTGTGATCATCCTCCTTGTAGTTTTGATCTGCTAGTGTTTTGAAGGAACCTGCCCAATATTGATTGCCTTCTTTGTCTGTGGCGTTGATACCTAATCCTTTCACTTCTTCAATTTTACCCCAAGGAATTGCATTGCTTGTTTTCCATTCTAAGCTGATACATTTGGCAATAGGGTGGTTCGAATATTTTTCCAACGCATACACCAATGATTTAAAATCAGCCTCAGGGGTACCATCTACAATTTTATATTGCGTCACTGAGAAATGTCCCGTGGTTAAGGTGCCGGTTTTGTCAAAAACCACTTGCTTAATATCTTTAAATGTTTCTAAACTTTTTGCATTTTTAAATAAAACACCGTTGCGCGCGCCTCTTCCCAATCCAACCGCAATAGCTGCTGGTGTAGCCAATCCCATCGCGCATGGGCAGGAGATGACCAATACAGCGATGGCGCGCAACATGCTTTCCCCAAAACCAATATTTTCACCTAATGCATTATGTGCAAAAAAATAATTCAAAACCAAGGTAGCAACCGCAATACTTAAAACCAATGGAACAAATACGGCACTTATTTTATCGGCTAAAATTTGCACGGGTGGTTTTTCGCTTTGTGCAGCTTTCACCATTTTTAAAATATTAGCAAGGACGGTGTCATCGCCAACAGCAGTTACATAGGCTTTAAGGCTTCCATCTTGAATGGTGCTTCCGCCTAATAACAAATCATTTTTTTTGCGTTGCACAGGTACGCTTTCTCCGGTAACGATCGATTCATTGACATTCGCTTCGCCCCATAATATTTTTGAATCCATCGGCACTGTCTCGCCCGAGTTAATTAAAATTATATCGCCCACTTTTAAGGTGGTACTTTCTACATTAAAAATAATTTCTTTGTGATTTTCATCAAACACAATCATATTCGCCATTACTTTTTGCGCCTTCACTAAATCTTTTAATGCACGTTGGGTGGATTGTATGCTTGCATCCTCCATGTAATTACCAAAAAATACCAAAGTGATAATGGTGGCGGTGGTTTCATAATATGCAAATCCAATACCTAATTCCATCAGCGTGCCGTATAAGCTATAACCAAATGAAGCAATTGCACCTATGGCAACGAGTACATTCATGTTCGGAATACCACCGCGAATACTATGCCAGGCACTTTTCCCAAAATAACTCATGCCAATTATAAATACCGGTAAAGTTAATCCGAGTTGCACATAAGGGTTCATCATCCAGTGAATATGAACGCCAGGTAACATGTGCATTAAAAGTGGCAGCGTAAACACAAAACTAAAAAGGGCGCGTTCTCCATTATTATCCAACCACTTTTTTTTAGCGCCTGCTTCCTCCTGTCCTCTTACTTTATATCCCAAACCTTGTATGCCTTTGATGAGGGTATCTTTAGTAATATTTTCGGGCATGTCAAATTGCACTTCACCTTCCATGAAATTCACCTTGGGTTCACTGATTCCCTTTGTCTGTAAATATTTGTGAATCGATAAGGCACAATTGGTGCAACTCATGCCATCTACTTTCCATTGAACTGATTCCATATTAAAAACATTTATAGGGTAAAGATACGAAGCATTTTGACCATATAATAAAGCATTAATACCCTTTTAAACATTGTATATGTTCACTTATCTTTGCAACATGGATATGATTTATACTATAGCGGAAATAAACGATGTAGCGCGAAGCCTAATGAAGAAGTTTGCTTCAAAATCCGTTTGGGCTTTTGATGCACCCATGGGCGCCGGCAAAACCACTATGATTACTGCGCTGTGTAAAATTTTAGGGGTGCAGGATAGAGTGAATAGCCCCACTTTTGCGATCATGAATGAGTATCAAGGCCTTGGGAAAGTGATTTATCATATGGATTGGTATCGTTTAGAAAATGACGGAGAAGCGCGTAGGGCAGGTGTTGAAATGGCCATGGAGGATTCGGATTATTGTTTTATTGAATGGCCAGAAAAAGCAATCAACTTAATTCCTGCGGAGGCGCTACATATTGAAATTGAAATATTGGGTCCCGAACACCGACGTATTTTTATACCCTAAGTTGTCCATCCAAATTTTGTATCTTCATTAAAATTTTGTTTTATGAGTACTTTAAAGCCCCAAATTGATAGTTCCATTACCTATGAAACACAGGAGGAGGTTTTAGATATTAAGTTTAGGACAAAACCTTTGATGATTGGTATTCCAAAGGAAATTGCATTTCAAGAAAACAGAATTGGTTTAATCCCCGAGGCAGTAAGTGTTTTAGTGGCCAATGGCCATGAGGTTTTAATGGAGCACAATGCCGGTGAAGGAAGTAGGTATAGCGATATGGATTATTCCGAAGCGGGCGCTAAAATTGTATTTGACAAAGAAGAAGTTTACAAATGTCCAATATTAGTTAAAACAGCACCTCCGGTTGAAGCGGATTTGCCTTTTTTACAAATGAATCAAACCATTATTTCTCCTTTGCATTTAACTGCATTAGAAAAAGGGTTGATGGAAAAATTAATGGCCAAAAAAATTACTGCACTTGCCATTGAAAATATTAAAGATGAAAATCAGAACTATCCTATATTAAGGAGCATGGGTGAAATTACAGGTAGTGCTGTGATGTTAATTGCAGGTCAGTACTTGAGTAACTTTAACCAAGGTAAAGGGGTATTACTGGGTGGCATTAGCGGCGTTCCACCTACCAAGGTAGTGATTATTGGCGCAGATATCATTGGTGAATTTGCTACGCGCAATGCACTGGCATTAGGTGCTTCGGTAAAAGTATTTGATAACAACGTTTCAAGATTACAACGACTTCAAAATAATTTAGGACAAAGAGTTTGGACCTCAGTATTGGAACCTAAAATTTTAGCGAAGCAATTAAAAACCTGTGAGGTTGCCATTGGTGCTTTACGAAATGATTTTAGCCGTGCACCCATTGTAGTCACAGAGGATATGGTGTCAGCAATGCGACCAGGTAGTATTATTATTGATGTTGCGATTGATCGAGGTGGTTGTTTTGAAACCAGTGAATTGACTAATTATGAGAATCCTATTAGAATAAAACATGGGGTACTTCATTATGGTGTTCCCAATATACCAAGTGGCTTTGCACGTAGTGCTAGCCAGGCGATAAGTAATGTATTGATGCCTTTATTAGTACAAATTGGAGATTTGGGTGGATTGTCTGAAATTATTTGGCACCAAATACATCTTAGAGAGGGCATTTATTTATACAAAGGTGCTTTGACTGATTTTTATATCAGTGAAAAATTTAATTTAAAGTATACGGATTTGAACTTGTTGATCGCTAGTAAAAGCTAGGCTTTTTTGTAGTCCATTAAGTTTACTTGCTGATTGCAAAATGTATATTCCTGCGGATCATTACTGCCCACAATAATTAATTTGTGTTGCGCAAATTGTTGAATGAGTTCGGCATAAAGTTGATAGCCTTCTTTGTCCAAATTGCTACAAGGCTCATCTAATAATAATAAGGGGGTGTCAGATAAAATCGCCAACGCTAATTTTAATCTTTGTTTCATACCACTACTAAAATACCTGATTTGTTTGTTCGCTGAATTTTTTAATCCAATGCGTTCTATAATATCGTTGACTGATATAGATGATTGCAATGTTTTGAATGTAGCATGAAATTCAAATTGCTCCAACGTGGTAAATTCCTCCACCAATTCTAAGTAAGGTGCTGCAAAACTAATTTGTTGAAAAATGGTTGTATGGTCATTGTCACTCCAGTGAATAGTACCCTTGGTTAAGCTGCTGTAGCCTGCTATAATTTGAAGTAAAGTGCTTTTTCCAGAACCATTATTGCCAATAAGTGCATAATGTTGTCCAAGCTCAAATGTATAATCTAGATTTCTGAAAATCCATTCTTTATTGAATCTCTTGCTGGCTTGTTGTAAGCTAATTTGCATATGGATTAATCTTCTTCAACGACACCCTTGCCGAATCTTTTAATAACGCCTCTTCCGCTATCTCTAATAAAAGTTACAATTTCATCGCGTTCATCTGTTGCAGGAATTTCTTCCTCAATAAATTCTAATGCTTGCGTTGTATTCATTCCTTTACTAAAAATGTATCTGTAGATATCCAGGATATGATTTATTTTTTCCAAATCAAATCCCCTTCTTTTTAAACCAACACTATTCACCCCGCCGTAACTTAATGGATTACGCACCGCTTTAATATAAGGAGGCACATCCTTGCTTACCAAGCTACCTCCAGCTATATAGGCGTGCTGTCCAATGTTTACAAATTGGTGTACCGCACTCACGCCTGCAATCCAAACATAGTCACCCAATGTAACATGACCTGCAATTTGCACGCTATTACTTAATATACAATGATTGCCAATAATACAATCGTGCGCAATATGACTATAGGCCATGACTAAACAGTTGTTACCCACTTTAGTAATCCAACGATCCGAAGTTCCTCTGTTGATGGTTACAAATTCACGAATGGTTGTATTGTCGCCAATTTCAACATTTGTTTTTTCGCCATTAAATTTTAAATCCTGTGGATCGGCACCGATAACTGCGCCTGGAAATATGCGGCAATTTTTTCCAATCTTAGTGCCATTCATGATGGTTACACTACTGCCAATCCAGGTACCTTCTCCAATAACCACATCCCCATGAATCACGGTAAATGGATCAATTTTTACATTGGATGCAATTTTTGCATTAGGATCAATATAGGTAAATGGATGTGTCATAATTTAATCTTCTTTTATTCTGCTCTTTTAATTACTTGTGCTACTAAATCAGCTTCGGTAGCTACTTTACCTCCCACATATACCGTGCCTCTCATTTCACAAATACCACGACGAATAGGGGAGGTTAATTCCATTTTCAACAACATGGTATCACCTGGTTTTACCATTTGTTTGAATTTACAATTATCTATTTTTAAAAAGTAAGTATCGTATTGTCCTTTAGGCATTGCGTTGATGCATAATATACCACCCGTTTGGGCTAATGCTTCAATTTGTAAAACACCTGGCATGACTGGATTTCCTGGAAAGTGTCCAGGGAAAAACCATTCATTGTAAGTAACATTCTTCACACCCACAATCATCGTATCTGTTAATTCAATGATTTTATCAATAAATAAAAACGGATGCCTGTGTGGTAATGTTTTTTCAATTTGTTCTAAATTAAACACAGGTATTTCCGAAGGATTATATACAGGAACATCCTTAACGTGTTTATTTTTTTTAATGTACTGCTTAATTTTTTTAGCAAACTCCACATTGCTACTATGCCCTGGACGATTGGCGATGATGCGTGCTTTAATTGGGTAACCAATCAATGCTAAGTCGCCCACTACGTCTAATAATTTATGTCTTGCAGGTTCGTTCGGGAATCTTAATTCCAAATTATTTAAATAACCTTCGCTCTTTACTTCAATTTTATCACGCTTAAATACTTTTGCCAATCGACTCATTTCCTCACTGGACACTGGCTTATCCACCACTACAATAGCGTTATTAATATCGCCGCCTTTGATTAAATCGTTTTCAAGTAAGGTTTCTAATTCATGTAAAAAACAAAAAGTGCGACAAGGTGCAATTTCTGTTTTAAAATCTTTGATGGTTTTTAATGCTGCATGTTGTGTGCCTAATACGGGGCTATTAAAATCAATCAATGTGGTAATTTGATAATCAAGCGCGGGGAGTGCCACCATTTCAACACGCTTCTCGTCATCATAGTGAAATATATTTTCATCAATACTATACCATGCTTTTGCGGCATCCTGTTCAAAAATTCCTGCTGCTTCTATTTTTTCAATAAACGGACTCGAGCTTCCATCAATAATTGGAATCTCAGGACCATTCACTTCAATTAATAAATTATCAACGCCCATGCCAACTAGGGCTGCTAAAATATGTTCAACAGTACTAATTTTTAAATCACCCACTTGTAAGGTAGTTCCACGGCTAGTATCTGTGACTAAATCGCAATCTGCTTTAATGGTCGGTTTATTGGGTAAATCAACTCTTTGAAATTGGATCCCGTAACCTGGGTTGGCCGGAGTCAAGGTCATATCCACCAACACGCCTGTATGCAAACCGGTGCCACTAATACTGATACTTTTGCTTAAGGTATGTTGCTTATCGGGATTAAAATTTTGATCCATGCTATTCTTGTTTAATGCTTCGCTAATGTAAAGCGATGATTTTCAGTAAAATTAAGCTGAATTAGCCTTTTTGGGACAGTTGTTGCACTAATATTTCAAGTTCCTTGACCCTTTTCTCCAATAATGGCAGGTTTTTTACCTGAATTTGGCTTCTTAGGGTGGCGCCATGCTCTCCGGCAGGGTAGCCGGTGACTACTAAATTGGCTTGTTTGATGCTTTTGGTAAGGCCACTTCGAGCAGCAATTTTCACCCCATCGGCCACTAATAAATGCCCAGAGGCACCCGCTTGCCCACCCATCATGACACTTTTTCCCAATTTGGTGCTGCCACTAATACCACATTGTGCGGCGATGACTGTATTTTCTCCAATCTCTACATTATGTGCAATCTGTATTAAGTTATCCAATTTCACCCCTTTTCTGATATAAGTGGAACCCATGGTCGCGCGATCAATGGTGGTGTTAGATCCGATCTCAACATTATCTTCAATAACCACATTTCCCAACTGAGGAACTTTTTGAAAACTTCCGTTCGCCGTTGGTGCAAATCCAAAACCATCACTTCCAATCACGGCATTTGAATGTATAGTTACATTGTTTCCTATCACACAGTCGGAATAAATAATTACGCCTGGATGTAATACCACATTGTTACCAATGCTAACATTTTCAGCAATCACTACATTGGGATAAACTTTAACATCATCTCCCATACTTACATTATTTCCAATATGCGCAAATGCAGCGATATAGTGGTTCTTACCCATTTTTGCTGTAGGCGCTATAAAGGAGGGTTGTTCAATTCCGTTTAATTGTTGTGTTTTTAATTCCTGGTATTTTGTAAGTAAAGTTGCGAATGCTGCATAAGCATCAGGTACTTTAATGAGCGTAGCGGAAATACTTTTTTTCAATACTAAGGATGCATTTATAATGACAATAGATGCCTGCGTGGTGTATAAAAATTCCTCGTATTTGGGATTGGCTAAAAAGGAAATGTCTCCTTTTTTTGCTTCTTCAATTTTACCAAAATTATTTACTGCTAAAGCGGCATCCCCTTCCACTTGACCTTGGATCATTAGAGCTATTTGTTGGGCAGTAAATTGAAGCATACGCTGGGGTTAAATGAGGGGTTATTCGTTAAGCAAGCAAATGTAAAATTTTTTCACCGGGGCGGAAAGACTTTCGTTGATTAAAGCATTTTGAATTTGTGAAATTGTGCTTATTTGGCCGTTTTTTAGCAATATTTTAATAGTTTCTCCATCATTTTTATATAAGGTGTTCGTGGCTTCTCCTTTAAAACAAAGAAAAGATAGATCTTTCTCGTTCATGGGGAACTTAGCTTTAACTAATTCATAGGCTATTTCCCATTCACTTTCGCTAATGGGTTTGTCTTGCATCTTACACTTAAAGGACTTCCGATTTAATAATCGGTTACATAAAAGAGATATCACAGGGTCCTTGTGGTGCTGCCATTTTTTAATGGCGCTTAAAATGTCTGTATCGTCTAATTGGCAATAAGCGTTTAAATCAATATCGGCTAATTTGCCAGTGAACTCGCTTAAAAAATAATCAAGTACGGTGCCCGTTTTTATAGCCTCGTCTTTTTGTGCTAATAACCATTGCGCGCGTTCAATAATTTTAACCAACATGTTTTCAGCGGCGACCACGGATTTATGCATATATACTTGCCAATACATTAATCGACGGGAGACCAAAAACTTTTCAACACTGGTAATTCCTTTTTCCTCCACTACTAATTCATTGTCGTGAACGGTCAACATTTTTAAAATGCGTTGGTATCCGATGACACCTTCACTAACGCCAGTGAAAAAACTATCACGTGACAAATAGTCCAACCGATCCACATCTAACTGCCCACTTATTAATTGGTGTAAAAACTTTTTAGGATATTGGTTCGTGAAAATTTGTATAGCCAAGGTTAATTTCCCGTGGAGTGCTTCGTCGTTTTCGGTATTTAAAGCTTGCATAATCAAAAGCGATAAATCCTCATGGGTTACCCCTTTTAAAATCACATTTTCAAGTGCATGAGAAAAAGGGCCGTGTCCAATATCATGCAATAAGATGGCCGCTTTTGCTGCTTGCCCCTCTTCGTCGGTAATGTTAATTCCTTTGTCCTTAAGTTCGATAATAGCATTACACATTAAATGATAGGCACCCAAAGAGTGGTGTAAACGGGTATGTACCGCACCCGGATATACCAATTGCGCCAATGCCATTTGCTGTATACGCCTTAATCTTTGATAATAGGGGTGGTTAACAATAGCTGCAATCACCGGATCATTAATAGTAATAAATCCGTGTACTGGGTCGTTTATAATTTTTCTACTGGTAATAGCCATAGTCGTGTTGTGTTTACAAAGGTACGAAATGTGAATAACTCGCAGTGCATAATTAAATGGCTGGAGCGCAAAAAAACTATATTTGTATGCCGTCTTATTACCCTATAAATCAAACGATTAATATGAAATTAAATCAAACCACCTTAGATAAATTGGAAGATATTTTGGGAGAATCTGAATATGTAGTTAGATATGAGCGCGGTAATTTTCAGAGTGGCTGGTGTTTACTTGAATCAAGGAGAATTGTGGTTTTGAATAAGTTTTTAAATTTAGAAGCGCGAATCAATACCTTGATGGAATTAATCCCACAATTGGATATTCAATTTGATAAATTGACGCATAATTCTCAAAAGGTATATGAAGAAGTCAAAAAATTGAGTTTGACCCCTGCGGAATAATAGGCGGACTCGGTTTATTTGTTTGTTTTAAAAATATTTATTTTGGTACATTTCACTATCCTCGGTTCAGGAACAAGTACAGGCGTGCCTTTAATAGGTTGTGATTGTGAAGTATGCAAGTCAGCAGATCCTATTAATCAAAGATTAAGAACAAGCATAAAAATTCAAAGTGCGACAACAACAGTTGTGATTGATACTACCCCTGATTTTAGGTATCAAATGCTACGTACCAAAACAACCAAATTAGATGCTATTGTTTTTACACATCCGCACAGGGATCATTATGCAGGATTAGATGATATTCGGCCCTTTAATTTTTTTTCCAACAAGTCCATGCCTATTTATGCCAATGCGCTTACACAAATTGTCATCAAAAGAGATTTTTATTATGCGTTTGAGGAAAAGAAAGATGTGGGACTACCTGAAATGATTTTACATACGATTGATCAAGCTGAATTTAAAGTTGGAGATATTTCTTTTTTGCCCATTCATGTTATGCATCGAGAAATGCCGGTACTTGGTTTTAGAATTGGGGATTTAAGTTACATCACGGATGCAAATTATATTTCGGCTGAAGAAAAAGAAAAAGTAAAGGGATCTAAGATTTTAATTTTGAATGCGTTACGGAAACAGGATCATCCCACCCATTTTAATTTGGAGCAAGCTATTGCTTTAGCGACGGAGTTGAAAGTGCCCACCGTATATTTTATTCACTTTAGCCACCAAATAGGATTACATGATCAGGTGGAAGCTATTTTACCTAAAGGCATGCATTTGGCCTATGATGGGCTTGAATTGGACTGTTGACATGAGATAGGTTTATTTGTCCCTATCACAGATGGAATAAATTCATTTTATTGCCTTCGGTTTTTCACTAATTCGTATGAAAATTTAATATGATAAATTCTTGGGAAGCTTATTTTATATTTTCAGGAAAGGAAAGAAAAGGCATTATTGTACTCGGTGTAATATTAACCTTGAGTATGGTAATCACATTTTTAGTTCCCAATAAAAACGGTTTAGTTGGAAAGACTTCACCCTTAACCATACCTACGCTTCATTTGTTTAAATTTGATCCTAATACTATTGATAGTGCAAATGCAATTCAATTAGGCATTCCAATAAAGCAAGTCAACACCTTAATGCATTATCGTGAAAAGGGCGGGCGCTTTTACAAAAAAGAAGATATTCTTAAGTTGTATGGGTTAGATCCAGTTATTGCGCATCAGTTAATACCATTTATTGAATTAAAGTCAACGGAAAATTTAAGCAAGAGGGGGGGAGATATACTACAAACGAAAAGGGAAATAATTACAAATCAAATTATGATTATGCGTCAAGGTATAAATCGAATAAAGAAAGTAATGACGGGCCTTGGCTAAAAATGAATAATAGGGCTGTCAGTTGGACCATTGATGTCAATGAAGCGGATGCGAATGAATGGCATGATAAAACCAAATTACCTATGAATATTGTTCATCAAATTATCAATTATAAAAATCATTTGGGCGGGTTTACGCATCCCCTGCAATTAAAAAAGGTATATGGATTAGCAGACACCGATTTTCAAAATTTGCGTCCCCATTTGTTGGTACAAAAAAACTTTAAACCCCTACTTAATAGTAGTAACATGAACTTTTCCCAGTGGAAGTCATTGGGGATTTTTGAAGATCAGCAAATATTTGAAATTTTGAAATTGAGAAAGCAGCAGAGCGGCCATATTTCCTGGCGGGAACTGGTTATTTTATTTGATTTACCTGAAAAACAGGCGCTATGGCTTAAAGGCCGAATTATTATAAGTGATTGAAAAACAATACACTATAATTAGCGGTATCGGAGTCTGAATAAATACTGTTAAAAAAAGTAAAAACTCAACAAAAAAGTATTAGTTTGAGATAGGATTGATTTCCTTGTTTTCGATTGCTTGCTTGAAAATCCTCCTTCGGGAGGATTTTACTTTTTAGCAAGTTCCCAACTATTTTCCGCCTGCTTTAAATATTTGATTTACAGCACCACCTAACATTGGGAATTTTTCTTTTACAAATGCCGCGATAGTTTCAATAGATTGTTTTGCTTGCTCTGGTGTAACGCCTGTTTCTTTTACTAAACGATCAATTAGTTCTTGCATAAAATTTGATTTAATAATTTAATTTATAATTGTACTAAGCCACTTTTAAAGTGCTTAATTTACTCTTGTCGAACATATTTTTGGCGTAGTCTAATGTTACATTAAATTCAGTCACATTAGTTCCTGGCATTTCATACATCGCTTGTGTAAACAAGCTTTCACAAATACTTCTTAATCCTCTAGCGCCTAATTTATACTCCATTGCTTTGTTTACGATATAATCAAAAACGTCATTATCGATACTGAGTTTGATTTTTTCGATCGCAAATAATTGGGTGTATTGTTTGATTAATGCATTCTTAGGCTCAGTTAAAATGCTTCTTAAGGTGTTGGCATCCAATGGCTCTAAATGGGTAACAATAGGAAGACGCCCTAACATTTCGGGAATCAATCCAAAGCTTTTAATATCCTGTGCATTTACAAAACGTAATAAATTCTTTCTTTGTAATTCTTGTTCGTCCTTATTGACACTAAATCCAATGGCGTTGGTGTTGATACGACGGGCAATAATTTTATCAATACCATCAAATGCACCACCGCAAATAAATAATATATTTTTAGTATCCACTTTAATCATTTTTTGGTCTGGGTGCTTACGACCTCCTTGTGGGGGTACCAAAACCTCCGTTCCTTCCAGCATTTTCAATAATCCCTGTTGTACACCTTCACCGCTTACATCTCTTGTGATAGAAGCGTTATCCCCTTTTCTTGCGATTTTATCAATTTCATCAATATATACGATGCCTCTTTGTGCGGCTTCCACATCATAGTCGCAGTTTTGTAACAAACGCGTTAACATACTTTCCACATCCTCACCTACATAACCCGCTTCTGTAAATACAGTTGCATCCACAATCGCAAAAGGAACGTTTAATAATTTTGCAATGGTTTTTGCCAATAAGGTTTTACCAGTGCCTGTTTCACCAATCATGATCACATTACTCTTTTCAATCTCCACTTCATTCTTGGTAGTGACAGGTAAATTAATTCTCTTAAAGTGATTATAAACGGCAACACATAATATTTTTTTAGAATCATCCTGTCCAATAATGTATTGGTCTAGAAAAGCTTTGATGGCTGTTGGTTTTTGCACTTTCAAATTCCCTGCTTTCCCATCCGCCTTTTTTTGGTGAAATTCTTTCACAATAATTTCATGGGCATGTTCAATACAATGCTCGCATATATGTCCTTCTTGGCCAGCGATCAAAATTTTAACTTCTTCTCGCTTGCGTCCACAAAAGGAACATTGTATTACTTCAACTTTATTCATGATCATTTATTTATTAAAGCGATTTCGCTATTTTATCAACAATGCCATATGCCACAGCTTCTTTGGCATCCATCCAATAATCTCTATCAAAATCGGCCATAATTTGCTCAACGGTTTTGCCACAATTCTTCGCTAATATTTTAGCGCCTAATTCTTTGGTCTTTCTAATTTGCTCTGCCTGAATTTCAATATCTGCACTCGTTGCCTGGTAATATCCGCCTAGGCTAGGTTGGTGTATCATAACTTCCCCATGCGGAAAAATGGTACGCTTTCCTTTTTCGCCCATACTTAAAAGGATGGAACCCATGCTAGCAGCCAATCCCATACAAATAGTATGCACCGGGCTTTTGATTAAGTTCATGGTATCAAACATAACCATGCCGCTTGTAACAACGCCACCTGGACTATTGATATAAAAATTAATTTCTTCACCTGGTTTGTCCGCATCTAACAATAATAATTTTGTTACAATGTCTTTTGCTGATTTATCATCCACCTGACCCCATAAGTAAATGGATCTTTTTTCAAAAAAGATTTGCTCCATTTTTTTATTCAAAAAACTAGGTCCTGTTTCTTCTTTCTTATTTTCTTTTGGCTCGTCGTCCTCTGCCATTAAATATTGATTGGTAAGTATCATACAATTATTTTTTCTTCTTTATTTTTTAATCTTGCGCGGGTTCGTTAATAAAACTTCATCCACTAATCCATATTCTTTTCCTTCAGCGGCAGTCATCCAAAAATCTCTGTCGCAATCATTACTCACTGTTGCTAAATCCTTATGGGTATGGTGTGCAATTACCTCGTATAATTCGGTTCTTAATTTTTTTATTTCTCTAGCAGTGATTTCAATATCTGTTGCTTGACCACCAATAGCCCCACTTGGTTGGTGTAACATAATACGGCTATGTTTTAAAGCGGTTCTTTTTCCTTCCACACCGGCGCATAATAAAATGGCACCCATGCTTGCTGCCATGCCTGTACAAATAGTTGCCACATCGGGACTAATGAACTGCATGGTATCATAAATACCTAATCCAGCATAAACGCTTCCGCCTGGGCTGTTGATATACATTTGAATATCCTTGGTACGATCCGTACTTTCTAAAAATAATAACTGTGCGGTAACAATATTTGCTACATAGTCATTAATGCCTTCGCCAAGAAAGATGATTCTATCCATCATTAAGCGGCTAAATACATCCATGCTTGCCACATTCATAGGGCGTTCCTCAATAATATAGGGGGTCAGGTTAGTGACGCTATTTTTATATTGATGTAAACTATTGCTGCTGATCCCTCTTCCTTTGATCGCAAATTGCTCAAATTCTTTTCCTAAATTCATATTGTCTGTTTTCAGTGGTTAAAGGTAAAACCTTGTATTCAAAGGAACTACAAAAAGAATGCCAAAGTTTCAGAATATGACACAAAAAAGGCCTTCTATTTAAAATAGAAGGCCTTGGCTTTCAATGATTTATTTCAAGTCATACCATTTTTACTTGGCTGCGCCTCCTTTGCCTAGTGCTGGTGCTGTTTTAACATGTCTGCAAATTTTTCAGCATCAATAGGGGTATCTTTTGCTTGTACCTCAGTTTCAACGGCTTTGAATAATTTGTCTGTACTAATTCTATTGTAGCTATCTTCTACAAATTTCTTGTCTTGCATCATTCTAACGGCATAGTCTTCTAACCATTTGTCGTTATCACCCATGGCGCCCATTTGGTTGCCCATATAACTCATCAATTGTTGTTTTGCAAAATTCTTTAAATCCTCTGCTACTACTTCCACTTTATTTTCGCTCATTAAATGACCGCTAATTAAAGTCCATTTTAATTGGTCTTGGAATACAGGATATTCTTTTTCCGCTTCTTCTAATGTTCTTTGCTTTTCACCACCTTGTTGTAACCAACGCTTCAAAAATGCAGTAGGGAATTCCATTTTTGTATCTTCAATCAAGCTGTGATAAATTTGATCATGTATTTGATTGCGTGCTTGTTGTTCGTAGTAACCTTCGATATCTTTTTTTAATGCTGCACGGAATTCTTCCTCCGTTTTGATCGCTTCATTGGGATAAGTGGCTAAAAATAAAGTTTCGTCAATGGCCGCTTTTTCTATCAAACCTACTTTAGTCACGACCAATTTAAAGTACTTGTCTGTTTCTTCTTTAGTAATACCTAGATCACCTAAAATTACTTCAAGTTCCTTGTCTTCAAAGGCTTTCTTCAATTGAATGATATGGGTATCGTCCGTTTTGCTGCCTAATAATTTTTTTTGAGTGGCAGTTGTAAAATATTTAATCAATAAAGAGTTGTCTTTTTTAATACCACCTTCCACTTCATTACCATCTTTGTCTGATTCAATAAAAGTAACATTCAAAACATTTTCTTCAGAATCTGCAGTTGCAGGCTCGGTCATTTTACCATTGCGTGTTTGAATACGATCCACTTCATTTTGAATCATTGCATCTGTGACTGCTACTTTATAGCGCTTCACTTTTATGTCTTTTATTTTTATTTCAAACTTTGGTTTTAAGCCAATTTCAAAAGCAAAATCGTAGGTCCCTGGATTGTTGAAATCCATATTTGCCAATTGGGTATCCAATGGAAGCGGTTGTGCAAAAATTTCAATTTTTTCTGTAGACAAATATTGATTTAATTCACCTTCTACTTTCTTTAAAACCTCATCAGTAAAAACGGATTGCCCGTACATTTTTTTAATCATACTTGCAGGCACCATCCCTTTTCTAAAACCTGGGATATTTGCTGTTTTAGCATGCTTTTTCAATATCGCTTCAAATCCACCTAAATAATCATCGGGCGTTAAATTAACGGTTAGTTTGTCATTTAAAAGGCCAATGTTCTCTCTTTTTATGCTTGCCATATTCTTTTCTTTTTTACTAGTAATTTCTAGGGTTTAAGGGGGGCAAAGGTAGGTTTTTGCACCTAAAAAACAGCTAATAATATAAAAAAGCCCTTCAAAATTTACTCTGAAAGGGCTTTTTTAGGTGATTGTGCGGATGGAGGGGGTCGAACCCACACGCCTCGCGGCGCTAGATCCTAAGTCTAGTGCGTCTGCCAATTTCGCCACATCCGCTTAGGGGTTGCAAACTTAATTGATTTTTTTAATTTTTCGGGGACTTTTTAAAGTCTTGTTACAGGCCTGGGATTAAACCTACAATTTTCTCCAGGTATAATTGATCAATTTCGTCAAAATCGGATAAATGCGCGCTGTCCACATCTAAAACACCCACTATTTTTCCTTGATGAAATACAGGCACAACGATTTCTGATTTGGAAGCGCTACTGCAAGCAATATGTCCAGGAAACTTTTCTACATCGGCCACGATCAATGTTTTTTCTTGTTCCCAGGCGCCACCACAAACACCTCTACCTTTTTTAATGCGCGTACAAGCAACGGGTCCTTGAAATGGTCCCAATACTAACTCATCATCATGTATCCAATAAAATCCAACCCACCACCAATTGAATTGTTCTTTTAATGCCGCGCTAATATTGGCGAGGTTAGCAATTAAATTAGTTTCACCTTGAAGCAAACCTGCTATTTGCGGAATTAATGCTTCGTATTGTTCTTGTTTTGTTCCTGTGTGTATATTTAAATCTTCGGCCATAATAAATTCAAATTTTAAAAACTAATTGGACTTGCTGTTGAAAATAGATTTTAATTCCTTCTTTTCGATTCTTGCTACAAATAAAATAAAAGCCACAAGTAAAACACTTGCGAATAAATAATTAAAAGGGGCGTTGGTTGAAATTTGATGTACGCCCGTATTTATTGCATATAGTAGAAGGGTAATCACAAAATAAGCAATTAATTTTTTTGTAGCGTAAGGGATTGGGTACACTTTTTGTCCCCACTTGTAACTGATCACCATCATGGTACCATAACAGAAAAAAGTGGCCCAAGCACTTGCCATAAATCCAAAATAAGGAATGGCTAAATAATTGATTGTAATGGTGATAATTGCGCCAATAATAGTTATCCAAGCACCTGCCATTGTTTTATTGCTTAATTTATACCAAATACTTTGGTTGTAGTAAATGCCTAAAAATATATTTGCCAAAAGTAAAATAGGCACCACTTTTAATCCCACATACATGGCCGGATTACGAATAAACGCTTTCCAAATATCTAAATAAAGTGCGACCATTAAAAACATGATACATAAAGTGATGACAAAAAATTTCATCACCCTTGCATAGGTTTTTGGTGCATTGTCCGTATCCGCTTGTTTAAAGAAAAAAGGCTCAGCGCCCATTCTAAATGCTTGCACTGAAATAGTAATTAATATAGATAGTTTATAACAGGCACTGTAAATGCCAACAATCGCTTTGTTTGCCTCCGGGGAGCCGCCTGGCGCCCACCAACCCAACATAATTCTGTCTAATGTTTCATTGACCATACCGCCTAACCCCACTAAAATTAGAGGAAGTGCGTAAATCATCATTTGCTTCCATAAATCAAAATCAAATGAAAAGCGTAATGCACTAATTTCTTTTCTTAACAATAATAAAACAAAAACATTTTGAACAATCCCGGCAACTAAAATATATCCCACGGACCATTCCGGTTTGTAAAAGCTGGCAATAAAACTGGTCGCGTGCGTTTGAACATACTGCGGCAAAACACTGATTAAAAAATAAGTAGCTGCTATATTCAAAACAATTCCGCCTATTTTAACAAAAGCAAACTTTTTAGGTTTTTCTTGTAAGCGTAATCTTGAAAAAGGAATGGTGGTAAGTGCATCTAATCCAACGACCCAAGCCATTAAAGTGATATATTCCGGATGTGCAGTGATTTGCAAAAGTTGTGCAATTGGTGCGCTCCAGTAAATAAGTCCCATTAATACCACTGCAGTCACCATCAACATGGAAAAACTACTGGTGTGGTAAATTTTTTCTTCATTTTCCTTGGTGCCAAATCGGAAATAAGCCGTTTCCATGCCATGCGTAACGATGACATTTAAAAAGGGGATGAAGGAATAAACAATCGACATTTCACCATAAGCCGATTCGGTAAACTTCCAAGTAAGATAAGGTACCAGCAAATAACTGATAAACCTAGCTGCAATGGAGCTAAGCCCATACCAGGCGGTTTGACTTACTAATTTTTTAATACTACTCAAGGGCTTGAAATTACAGCTAAATTAGTGAAAATAGTTTTGTTTATCTTCATGGTGCAAAACAGTCATACATGAGAGCGGTAATTCAACGGGTTTCGGAAGCAAGCGTCACAGTGGAAGGCGCAATTATTGGCCAAATTCAACGCGGTTTAATGGTTTTGGTGGGTATTGTAAATGAAGATGATACTTTAGATATTGAATGGCTCTCTAATAAAATTATTCATATGCGCATTTTTGAAGACGAAAGTGGGGTCATGAATAAAAGCCTACATGAAATGGGTGGTGAAATTTTATTGGTAAGTCAATTTACTTTACATGCCTCCATCAAAAAAGGGAATCGGCCTTCCTATATTGCAGCTGCTAAACCGGAAATTTCCATTCCAATATACGAGGCCATGATACATCAGCTGGAAAAGGATTTAGGTGCCTCCATCCAAAGAGGCAAGTTTGGGGCAGATATGAAAGTGGCGCTCATTAATGATGGCCCAGTCACCATCACCATTGATTCAAAAAACAAAGAATAAATTTAAACGAGTTGGGTTTTAATTAATTAAAAAGTAAATTATACTATGTCAAATACAACCACCATTCAACAAGCACAGGAGCAAGTGGATCAATGGATAAAAACAGTCGGCGTAAAGTATTTTAGTGAACTCACTAATTTGGGAATTTTAATGGAGGAGGTAGGGGAGTTGTCTAGAATCATGGTGCGCAAATTTGGGGACCAGTCCTTTAAAAATAAGGAGGAAGAAGTTTTATTGGCCGATGAAATGGCAGACGTGTTATTTGTATTGATTTGTCTAGCCAATCAAACGGGCATCGATTTGGCCACAGCATTGGAGAAAAACATACAAAAGAAAACGCAAAGGGATGGGTCTCGCCATCAAAACAACGAAAAATTACATCGATAATACAATCTCGTAGTATATTTGCACCCTATGAGTAAGGTACAACCAGACAATACATTACAAGCAATCATCTCCCATGCAAAGGAGTATGGATTTGTATTTCCTAGCAGTGAAATTTATGATGGGTTGAGTGCAGTATATGATTACGGCCCCTATGGTGCACAATTGAAAAAAAATATTCGTGACTATTGGTGGAATAGCATGACCCAAATGCATGAAAATATTGTGGGTATTGATGCGGCTATTTTTATGCATCCTACCACTTGGAAAGCGAGTGGTCATGTGGATAGTTTTAGCGATCCTTTAATTGATAATAAAGAGAGTAAAAAAAGATACCGTGTTGATCACTTGATTGAAGGGCATGCAGATGCTTTAATTGCGAAAGGGAATACAGCAGCCGCTGAAAAACTATTGGCCGATATGGATACCTTGTTGGCGAAGGAAGATTTTGAGGGGCTAAAAAAATTAATTGAAGAAAATAAAATTAATTGTAGTGTAAGTGGTACCAGTAACTGGACCGAAATAAGACAATTTAATTTAATGTTCTCTACAGAAATTGGTGCTATAGCAGAAGAAGCAAGTACCATTTATTTAAGACCAGAAACGGCGCAAGGAATTTTTGTAAACTTTTTAAATGTGCGAAAAACTGCTAGGATGAAAATTCCTTTTGGTATTGCACAAACTGGGAAAGCCTTTAGAAATGAAATTGTAGCCCGTCAATTTATATTTAGAATGCGTGAATTTGAGCAAATGGAAATGCAATTTTTCGTTAAGCCAGGAACACAAAAAGAGTGGTATGAACATTGGAAAAATGAAAGAATGCAATGGCATTTAAGTTTGGGTATTGCGCCAGAAAAGTACCGTTTTCATGATCACGTGAAATTAGCACACTATGCCGATGCTGCTTTGGATATTGAATATGAATTCCCGTTTGGCTTTAAGGAAGTAGAAGGAATTCACTCTCGTACCGATTTTGATTTAACGCGTCATCAGGAGTTTAGCAAAAAGAAGATGCAGTATTTTGATACGGAGATCAACCAACATTATGTGCCCTACGTTATTGAGACTTCTATTGGTTTAGATAGAATGTTTTTATTGTTGTTAGCGAATTCCTATGAGGAAGAAACGATTGCTAAGGAAGATGGCACGACTGATTCTAGAGTGGTCTTGCATTTGCCAGCGAAAGTGGCGCCTAATAAATTAGCGATACTGCCTTTAACTAAGAAAGACGGATTGCCTGAATTAGCTAAAGAACTCATGGATGAATGTAAAAAATCATTCCATTGCTTTTATGAAGAGAAAGATGCGATTGGTAAAAGATATCGTCGTCAGGATGCCATTGGAACACCTTTCTGCGTGACTATTGATCATCAAACCAAGGAAGATGGCACCGTGACTATTCGTTACCGTGATAGTATGTTGCAAGAACGTATTGCAATGAATAAAGTAAGAGAATTATTGTTAGCTCATATTGCCTAGTATATCTATTCAAGCAATTTAATTCAAAATACGAATTTTTCGTCTCGCTACAAACGCTCGCTCAAAATTGTATTTCTGAATTTTATTGCAAATATTTAATTCAATAATTATTACATTATATAATAAGCCCCTCGGTGCAGCGAGGGGCTTATTTAAAAGGGTACTAGTAAAATTATAAAAAGGAGGTTAAATTATTTATTCATATTTTATTGAATAAATAATTTAACCGAAAGATTCAAAGTGCACTTGTTTTTTATCTAATCCTAGATCAGTCATATTCTTGCGTGCATCATCAATCATTGCTTTCCAACCGCATAACCAAACATGTGCTGTTTCTTTGTTCTCTTTCAATAATTCTTGGTACACAGGATGCACATATCCAATGTGTGATCCAACAGGCACTTCAGTTTCTCTTGAATAGCAAGGGTGGAAATGGAATCCTGGTTCTTTGCTTTCTAATTCTTTTAATTCATCAATGTATAAACCATCTTCAAATTTTCGACAACCAAAAATTAAATGAATATTATTGTGCGGAATTTTGTGTTCGTGGATATAGCGAATCATTGAACGGAAAGGAGCGATACCTGTTCCAGTACAAATAAAGTAAACATCGTTTTCAAAGTTCTTAGGCAAAGTGAAAACACCTTGTGGTCCTCTTAATGTAACTTTAGTACCCACTTTACCTTCATTGAACAAGAAGGTAGTACCAAGTCCGCCTTCCAAGTGAACAATAACTAACTCAAAAGTATTGGTACCATTGGGTTCTGAAGCAATAGAGTAACTTCTCCAGCGCTTATTTTTTTGTTCATGTATTGGCAAGTCAAGCGTTACAAATTGACCTGGTATAAAATCAAATTTCTCTAAACTTGATATTTCAAAGTAAAATCTTTTCGTATTGGTAGTTTCATCAATAATTTTTGTGATTACGCCTTCCACCCATTCTAGTGCCATATTATTATTTTTTTATAATTAATTAGTGATAAAAACTCGCTGAACATAAACTTTGTTGTTGGCATATACTTTGATATAATAAACGCCAGTAACTAAATTTGGAATGTCAATTTTTTGAGGAGTTCTTTGGTTAACCAGTTTGTTTTGATAAGCTACTCGATTACCCATGGAGTTCAATACATCTAATGAAATATTGTTGGTTTGTAAGTTGCTAAATGAGATATAAAAGGCATTTCCTTTGATTAAATTTTCAATATAATCGGTGGAAGTTATCCTTAAATTAATGTCCTTAGCAGAACCTTCTACAATATTGGTGATGATATTGCCACTATTGTCTCTTACCAAAACAAGTTTATTTTCAGATAGAATTTGGCACCCATTGGTGTTCGCCATTACTTTGTAAATAGCATTTTTTGTTGGTTTATAAACTTGGTTAGTAGCGCCATTTAAAAATTCATCATTCATATACCATTGATAGGAACTAGCTGCTGTAGCTGTTAAACTATCCCCCTGTAATTTAAAAGTAGGAGCACTTATTATGTTTACAGGTACTGTTGTAGGTGGGCTATCGCAATCATTCGTATTAATTTGGGTATTATAAAAAAAGTAAAAATAGTTTTGAAAATTTCCAGTGGAAGGAGTGACGCTATTGCCTGTGTAGCTGAATACTTTATTTGGTCCAATGGGGTATGGACTTGTGGTAACTGCATTATTTCGGTATAAGCTAGCAGTACTATCACAAGTAGCAACGATATAGTAATTACCTGCGACATTGAGTTTAAAGTTAAGCTCGTAAATTCTACCAGAATCGCCAGCTACATAGCTTGAAGCACCTGCAACCGGACTCGGAGAACTTGCTGCTGCATTTACGGTAACAAATTGAGATAGGCCGGGATAGTAAGTGGTATCGGTAGCCATGTACATCAATTCAAATTTAATTTTTCCAGCATTTGCAGTATATAATTTTACGGTATTAATAGTCATTGGGGTACCTGTGGTTACCTTCATGTAATTACCTCTAAAATTATTGTAACCTCCTGCACCCAATGTGGTATTGTGGGCGGGTCCAACAAATCCTTGGAACCCATGTGTTAAATATAAATTACTTTTTGTGGATGTCGCGGTGATATTAGATCCTACTGCGATGGGTGTTTCTAAGTTTGCACTGTCATACCAAATGTAACTTTTACTTGCTGATGGTGAATTTACAGTAAGCTTTAAACTATTGTTACAATTGATTGCGGTACCTGTAGGTGCTATACTATTATCGGCAGTTGTGATAACCGTAGCTAAAGTATTATTTTCTTTTAGTTGGTCAATTGTTGAGGTAACGGTTGCAGTGAATGAATATTTAGTAGCTGCTTCTAAATTGATGGGTTTTTGGAAAGTATAATTCATGGACTCTCCCGCTTCCAGTCGGCCATTAAAAGTTTCATTGATATTTAAAATGGTATTTGTACCCTTTGTTACTGTTAAGCTAAGCGGGAAGTTTTTTTGTTGTGTTGTACCATTGTTGGTCACTTTTACGGTAACATATTGTACAGATCTTTTACAAGCTGCATTCTGTGGACTTACCAAATCTGACATTTGTAAATCGCTAGACGGGTTGATGATTCTTAAAGTATAATCCTGTGTTTCTCCATTTGTATAAGTGCCACATGCCAATACGTTGGCGCTATTGCTTGTTTCCATCACCACAATTCGTAACTTTATTAAGCGACCAAGTTGTAATGTATCGGGCAAGCTGATATTTGCAGTATAATTACTATTCGTGATTCCAGTACTTGTATTGACTAATTCATTTGTTTCAAATGTGCCATTGCTATTATAGTCAATAAAGGTTTTTACGAAGCGCGTATTATTGGTCGCATCTGCACTTCCTAGTTTTAAAAATAAATTGAGCGTACTGTTGGGTTCGCCGTTGATGAATAAATTGGTATTATCTACATAATCCTTATTAGTCGCTGGTACAAATTGAATGTTATTAAGGCTTACGCTGTCAATTTTACTACCAGTGCTTGAGCTTGCAGTGGATGCGCAATAAGCTGCACCACCTGCACCGCTGATGACTAATGAATAAGGTTGTTGTCCTCGATCTAAATTACGCTTATGCTTAACTTTAATCAAATAGCTTTTACCTACTAATGTGGTATCGATTTCTACTTTTTCAACATTGTCTAAAATATTGTCACCTTTAAAAGCAGCACTGGCAGGAGTTTTCGGATTTAGTTTCCATGAATTAGTGATTTTGGTGCCTTGACTTATTGTTAAGTCCAAGTCGTTCACCAATTGGGGTGTTGTGTCATTTAATGTACTTCTGACAGTCCCTTTAACATCGTTCCAAACAATACTTGCTTTTACTGGGGTTTTCCCGGAAGCAATAATTGTATAGGTAGTGGAGTCTAAATTATTTAAGGTGTTTTCGTAGACTAAGTCAGAACTAGCATTGCTATTTTTGGTGGTTAATGCATTCTTCAAAACGGTTGCGGCATCAAACATATTAAGTAATCCCCATCCAAATTTGTAATCTGGTCCAGGGTTGGGTCCTGATTCATTTGCTGTATGTATCGCTAAAGCTTTCACTGTGGTCGATCGCAAAAACTTTTTAGGACTTAATTGTTGGCTTAGTTCTTGTAATAATAATAAGGAGCCGGCAGCATTTGGGGTTGCCATCGAAGTCCCATTCTTATAACCGTAACTAGAATCATGGGAAGCAGTGGCTGAAAATACAGACACGCCATCCGCTACAATATCGGGCTTAATTCTTCCATCATCCGTTGGCCCCCAACTACTAAACGAGGACATGACCACATCTTCCTTTTTGGTATAGGGGCTTGACAAGCCAAAAACGGCACCTACCACCAATAAATTTTTTGCATTAATATCTGCAGATAAAGTTTCATAACCATCATTACTGCTTAAGCTATCAGGCCTTCCGCCTGCATTATACATTTTCCCATTGGCATCTCTTCTCCAATAGGGATCACCCACTTTTGGGCCAGTACTTCCATGATTATTTCCAGCAGCTTTCGCAATTAAATAAAAAGGTGCATTGTACATAATGGAATCGTGTAACTGTGCTTTATAATTGTAAAGACCAAATTTAAAATCTTCCTTTTCATCGAACTTACCATTGAATTCCCAACGATCAGAAGAATCACTATTTTGATCCCACCCACTAACTATTCCGTAAGAGTGATTGGAAATAAGCATTCCATTGGCTGCGGCTGCAGACATTTCACTATTGTCATTATTCCAATCATAGGAATAAGCCCCTTTTAAATTATAGGACATCCCTTTTGCTAATGGATTCAATCCCTTACTCATAACAGTGCCAATTACATGCGTGCCATGTTCATAAGCTTTAGTGGCATTGTCTTTTTGTACAATTCTGTTTCTAAGTTCAATATGTGAAGTAAGTACCGCACCTTGATCCCAAACGCCGAAAGTATTTGTCAAGCTATCGCTTTCACCAGTTAAATTAAAACCGTTAGCTGCGGTTGGCCAAAGTTTATTCGTATTGACTGTGATTGCGGGAATAGGATCGGCAAAGCTTGTATAATAAATGGGTAGGCCTAACGCATCAATACCTATTAAGGAACGACGGTTATTGCCGGCTTGATAAAATAAGGGCCATCTTTTTTCCTTGGCTTTGATTAAAGCTTCTGAATAGGAAGCGCGTGATTCAATATCTAAAGATTTTGCCGTACTTAATAATATTAATTTTCTGGCTTGAACCTGTGCATTTATTTGTTGAAAAAAAATAAATGAAACCAATAAACAAATTTGCCATTTTTTCACATGCATGTATTTATAAAACCTTTAAATAGGAATATTCGAAATTACAATATATTATCTATATTTTGGCAATTTACCTGATTTGTAAGCCTCCATTCATAGGTCGTTTTTCCTAATAGTTGTTTGTAAATCGGTTTAAATTTTGTTGTAACTTTAAACAAATGCACATGTAATGAAAAGCGTCTACGCAACTACTTTAGGACTAATGCTACTAGCTGGATTATTTTTGGGTTGTCTGACAGTCAATAAGCAATCAAAAGCACAAGTAGCGCAGGGTATTCAAGGTCAAGTTTTTGAACAAAAAGGCAATCAAATGCCACAAAAAGGAAAGCCATTTTCAAAGGGTGTTGGATATGCGACCCAGCTCTATGTTTTTGAACCAACGAACATTCAATCTGCAGGTCAAATAAGCGGTAATATATTTAATCTGCCAACCACTCAATTAATTGGGAGTTTTACAACTGATTCATTGGGCCATTTTAAGGTAAATTTAGCTCCAGGCAGGTATAGCATTTTTGTCGGGTATGAAAAAGGGTATTATGCAACAAGTTTTAACCAACTAAATGAACTAGGAATAGTGCAAGTTGTAGCGGGAACCTTTGTGCCTATGGAAGTAATTATTAGCGCCAAAGCAAGTTATTAGTATTGAAATAGTATCTTTGTAGGGTGATGTATGAATGAGCAATCCTTGTTTGAACGGTTTAATGTATCCCCCCTCCTAAATTCTTTGGCGGACAGGATAGCTATGTCCGAGACACAAAAAATTCCTTTTCAAATTTTTCTGCAGCACCTCAATGGATCGGCACCTGCTTTTGTTTTACAAACTATTTTTACGCATGAAAAAACGAATCAGTGGAATCATATTGTCGTATTGAATGATGCAGAAGAAGCAGCTTATTTTTTTAATTCCATTGAAAGCGTGACTGAGGCGATGGATTTGTTTTATTTTCCCTCCTCTTTCAAAACACCTCACAATTTTAATTTTTTAAATCCTTCGCATGTAATGTTGCGAACCGAAGCATTGACTAAAATTTCAATGGGCGGCAATAAAAAAATTATTGTGACTTATCCTGAAGCGCTTTTTGAAAAAGTGATACTTCCCAAAACTTTACAAAAAAATATCATTCAAATCAAAACCAATGATAGTATTGATTTGAATGCTATGATGCAGCAATTTATAGATTATGGTTTTGAACGCACCGATTTTGTATACGAGCCAGGGCAGTTTGCACTTAGGGGCGGTATTTTTGATATTTACTCTTTCGGCAATGAAAAGCCATATCGTATTGAATTATTTGGTGAGGAAGTGGATAGTATTCGCTTATTTGATCCTGCAACGCAATTGAGTGAACGTAAATTATTGCAAGTAAATATTATTCCAAATGTTACTACGCAATTTGAGGATACTGAAAAAATTCCACTCATTGAATTTATGAATAGTAACACTATTCTTTGGATAAAGGATTGGAATGTAATTAAGCAACGTGGCATGGATCAATGGGAGTCCTTAAATGATTTTTTAACCCATACAGCAAACAATAAACCTATTGAATTGGGGGACGCGCATATCAAACATACCCAATTAGATGATTTTGATACGGTTGAAAATGCAGAGGCTTCATTATTGAATAGCACCATTATAGAATGGGGGTTTCAAGCAAATATTTCAAAGGAGGTTATTTCAATTAACACCCAAGTGCAGCCTAGCTTTAATCGACAATTTCAATTGTTGATTGCCAACTTGCAGGAGCTTGAAAAAAAGGGCTATGCTTTATTTATTTTTGCAGAGCAAGCCAAGCAGTTGGAGCGTTTGCATGCTATTTTCACAGACTTGAAAACGGAAATACAATTTACACCTATTGTAAAAAATATTCACGAAGGTTTTATTGATCATGATCATAAAATTGTTTGTTATACGGATCATCAAATATTTCAACGTTATCATAAATACAAAGTTAAGCAGGCCTATAGTAAAAGTAAGGCCATTACGCTCAGAACATTACGTGATATGCAGCCCGGCGATTATGTTACGCATATTGATCATGGCGTGGGTGTTTATAGTGGGTTGCAAAAAATTGACGTGAATGGTTTAATGCAGGAAGCGGTGAGAATAATTTATAAGGACAGTGATATATTATATGTGAATATAAATTCACTACACAAAATTTCAAAATACACGGGGAAGGAAGGGGCGCCTCCAAAAATTAATAAGTTAGGTTCGGATGCTTGGGTAAAATTAAAAGACAAAACAAAAGCAAAGGTGAAGGAAATTGCCTTCGATTTGATAAAGTTGTATGCACAACGTAAGGCACAAGCTGGCTTTGCATTTACGCCGGATAATTACATGCAATATGAATTGGAAGCTTCGTTTATTTATGAGGAAACTTTGGATCAAGCAAAGGCAATAGCCGATGTAAAAAAGGATATGGAAACGCCTTCGCCTATGGATAGATTGGTTTGTGGTGATGTGGGTTTTGGTAAAACAGAAGTAGCAGTTAGGGCTGCTTTTAAAGCGGCCATTGATGGAAAGCAAGTAGCACTTTTGGTGCCCACCACCATTTTAGCATTTCAACATTATAAAACCTTTGTGGATCGATTAAAGGATTTTCCTATTACGGTTGATTATTTGAATCGATTTAAATCTGCCGCACAAAAAAAGGAAACCATTGAAAAAGTAAAACAAGGGAAGTTGGATATTTTAGTGGGTACGCATGGTATTTTAGGGAAGGATGTGGTATTTAAGGATTTGGGTTTAATGATTATTGATGAAGAACAAAAGTTTGGGGTAGGGCATAAAGAAAAATTAAAAACATTAAGAGCGACGGTTGATTGTTTAACATTAACTGCAACACCTATTCCACGAACCTTGCATTTTAGTTTAATGGGCGCGCGTGATTTAAGTATAATAAATACCCCACCTGCCAATAGACAACCCATTCATACGGAAGTGCAGGTGTTTAACGAAGATTCAATTCGCGAAGCCATTTATTACGAAGCAGAAAGGGGTGGGCAGGTATTTTTTATTCATAATCGTGTACAAGGCTTGTCGGAAATGTGTGCAATTATTCAGCGTTTATGTCCTGACTTAAGTATTGGATTCGCACACGGTCAGTTAGAAGGGCATCAATTGGAAGAAAAAATATTAGATTTTATTGAGAAAAGATATGACGTGTTGGTGTGTACGAATATTGTGGAAAGTGGCGTGGATATTGCCAATGTGAATACCATCATCATTAATAATGCACATCAATTTGGCTTAAGTGATTTGCACCAATTAAGGGGAAGGGTAGGCCGAAGTAACAAAAAAGCATTTTGCTATTTATTAGCGCCACCCATTAGTACTTTGCCTGATGACTCCAGAAAAAGATTGCAAACCTTAGAACAGTTTAGTGAGTTAGGTAGTGGATTTCAAATTGCGATGCGCGATTTAGACATTCGCGGTGCGGGTAATTTATTAGGCGGAGAGCAAAGCGGGTTTATGGTGGAGATTGGATTTGAAATGTATCAGAAAATTTTAGCAGAAGCGGTAAGAGAATTAAAAAGATCTGATTTCAAAGAATTGTTCCAGGAAGAAATTAGTAAGCAGGATGATTATGTGCAAGACTGTACGATTGACACTGATTTGGAAATTATGATTCCAGATATTTATGTGGAAAGTATTGGAGAGCGGCTCTCCTTATATACAAGATTGGATCAATCTGAAAATGACGAAGAATTAGATTTCCTGCATGGGGAAATGATTGATCGATTTGGTCCGATGCCTAAGTCAGTGGAAGATTTATTTACGACAGTAAAGTGCCGAAAAATAGCCATCGCATTAGGTTTTGAAAAAATGACTTTGAAAGACGAAACAGTAAGGTGCTTTTTTATTAATCGTCCGGATGCGCCTTATTTTGAAAGTGATACATTCAAACAATTATTATTGTTTGCCCAAACATCGATGAATACTGCCCATTTTAAACAAGCGGAAAAAAATTTCATATTAATTATTAAGGATATCAAAGGGATGAGTGAATGTTACCGTTTATTAAATAAAATACATACTGGCGTATTGGGCGTTAAATAAGTGAATACGTTAAATGCATAAAATAGAAAAAGCCGCACTCGATTCATCGAGTGCGGCTTTTAAATAAGATTGGAATTGTGTAGAAAAGATCCAGTTAAACTAGAATCCTTTTGTAGCCACTCCGTCAGCAATTGCTTTAAGCGCATTTGTTTCGCTTAAGATCGCTGCCATTTTATTTCCTTTACCATCATTGCCACCTGCCATATAACCGCCTTTTGCAGTTCTAGTGATGACAGCGTCAAGCATGGGTACATTTTTTTCTTTTGTTTTTAAGCAATACGCTTTAATCATTTTTGTAGTGTCCATTTTGTATAAATTTTAAAGTGAAAATTTCTAATTGAAAGTAGGTTATTTATTGTGATTCATTTAAGTTCAAGGGCTGTTTTTTGTTAAAATGGCCAAAAATTGTATTAATACTAACTTTTAGGCATCAATTTTAGCATATTTCGCGTGTGATTCAATGAATTCCCTTCTTGGAGCCACTTCGTCACCCATGAGCATGCTAAAAATTCGATCCGCTTCGGCAACGCTCTCAATGGTCACTTGTTTCAAGGTTCTTCTGGATGGATCCATGGTCGTTTCCCATAATTGATCTGCGTTCATTTCTCCCAAACCTTTATATCGTTGGATACTTACTGAATCATCTTTTCCACCACCAATTTTTGTAACCAATGCTTTTCTTTGTTCTTCGCTATAGGCATATTCCTGGTCCTTCCCTTTTTTTACTAAATATAAAGGAGGTTGTGCAATGTATACATAGCCATTTTGCACTAACTCTTTCATATATCTAAAGATGAAAGTTAAAATTAATGTGGCGATGTGAGAACCATCCACATCGGCATCGGTCATAATAATTAATTTATGATAACGAAGTTTTGCAATATTCAAAGCCTTTGGATCTTCAGCCGTACCAACGGTTACCCCAAGTGCAGTATACATATTACGAATCTCCTCATTTTCATAAATTTTATGCTCCATTGCTTTTTCGACATTCAAAATTTTACCACGTAAAGGTAAAATGGCTTGATAGCCACGATCACGTCCTTGTTTTGCTGTACCACCCGCCGAATCTCCTTCGACTAAATAAAGCTCACATCTTTCTGGATCCCTATCTGAACAATCCGCTAATTTTCCTGGAAGACCGCCGCCGGTAAGTACCGTTTTGCGTTGCACCATGTCGCGCGCTTTTTTAGCTGCTACACGGGCTTGGGCCGCTAAAATGATTTTTGAGATTACATACTTCGCTTCTTTCGGATTTTCTTCTAAATAAGCTTCTAATACCCTAGAAACAGTAGTTTGAACCACGCCACTCACTTCGCTATTACCTAATTTAGTTTTTGTTTGACCTTCAAATTGTGGTTCGGGTACTTTTACAGAAATAATAGCACTTAAGCCTTCTCTGAAATCATCTCCTTCCACCGTTACTTTTGCTCTTTCAAACAAACCTTCCTTATCACCGTAACTTTTAAATACGCGGGTAAGTGCAGTTCTGAATCCTGTAACATGCGTCCCACCTTCAATCGTATTAATATTATTTACATAAGAAAATATATTCTCTTTAAAATCGTCATTGTAGGTCAATGCAACTTCAACCATTACATTAGAGGCTTCATCTAAACCTTCCACATACAATGGTTGTGCAATGATTGGATTGCGATTGCCATTCTTATCTAACATTTGTACAAACTCAACAATACCCCCTTCGCTATAAAAATTATTTTTATAAGCAACACCAGCTTCGTCTAATTCTCTGTGGTCGGTTATTGTAATGTTGATTCTTTTATTCAAATAGGAAAGCTCACGTAAGCGACCTTCTAATATTTCTCTCTTATAAACTGATTCTTGAAAAATAGTTAAGTCAGGCCAGAAATGAACGCGTGTTCCAGTTTTGTCGCTTGTTCCTGATTCTCTTACTGCATATTTTGGGACACCAATGCTATATTCTTGCTCAAATATTTTACCTTCTCTTTCAACGGTTACCAACAACTTGGTACTAAGTGCGTTTACGCAACTCACCCCCACACCATGTAAACCACCAGATACCTTGTAGGTATTTTTATCAAATTTACCTCCAGCATGTAACACAGTCATTACCACTTCTAAAGCGGATTTTTTCTCCTTGGTGTGCATTGCTGTAGGAATACCGCGACCATTATCTTGAACGCTGATAGAATTATCTTCATGAATGGCCACCTCAATATGAGAGCAATAGCCTGCCAATGCCTCATCAATGGAGTTGTCAACTACCTCATATACAAGGTGGTGTAAGCCTTTGGAGCCCAAATCTCCAATATACATAGCAGGTCTTTTTCGAACGGCTTCCAATCCCTCTAAAACCTGGATACTATCGGCACCGTAATTTTTATTTTCGGCTGATTCGCTTGACTGTAAATTTTCTGACATAAAATGGGTAAAATTATTTTGTTTTTATAGGCATTCCGAATGCACACAAACTTAAGAAAATTAAGGGTTTAAAGCCTGTTTTAGCCCCAATTTAGTTATCCCCATTTTGGCCATTTTGTGCATAGCTTTTTAGCCTAAAAACGGGCCCTTTTTTTAGTCATTTTTGCGTCAGATTTTGGCCTTCAATAGTTACTTTACTTTTAATGCCTTAATTTTGCTTTTATGACAGTAGCCCAGGAAATATTAAAACAAGTAAATGCACCCCATGGATTTGACGGGATGGCCTTGTTGTATTCCAAGGAGCAGCGCATCCCAGGTTCTACCCAATACCATATTCGTCGATATGCAGCACAGGATAGTTGGACGGCCGAGGATACCGGCATGTTTGTATATCACTATAATGCTAGTACACCCAAGGATAACTATTTAGAATTACGATTTTGCATATCGGGCAACAGATATTGTGATAATAAATTATGTGGAACCTGTAATCAAATACCGACCACTGATTGTTCAGGCCCTTTGCGTACGATTGACGTTTTTTCATTTCATTTTACTTCCACTTTTTTACATCAATTTGTTCATCATGTAAAATTGGATAATAAAAAAGATGATTTATTGGCTTTTAAGTATCCAGAAAATTTTTCTAAAACATTTCAATTAAGTTTAAAAAAGCGAGCTACTTTGGATGCTTTGTTAAATCATAGTTATACAGGTTCACTTGAAAATATTTTTGTAAATGCGAAAGTGCATGAATTATTGGTGTATAGCTTGGAGCATGTCGTGGAAGAAAAAGACGCTGTATTTTCTTGTAAATTTTTAGCAGATGAGCGTGGCACTGAAAGCATATATCAAGCACGTGAATTTTTATTACAACATATTGGAGATCCTATTACCATTAAGGAATTGAGCCGTAAGGTGGCAATGAATGAGTGTTATTTAAAGAAGGGTTTTAAAGAGGTTTTTGGCACTACGATATTTGATTTTTACCAACAACAAAGAATGGAACACGCGAAATATTTGTTGTATGAAAAAGCATTAAGTGTCACGGACGTGTCCGCATTATTGGGCTATTCTTCCATCTCTCACTTTTCTGCCGCCTTTAAAAAACATACCGGCTTAAAACCTTGTGAGTTATTAAATTAATTAGGATTTCGTTTATCCTATTTTGTAGTTTCTTCCTTTTATTTTAGTTATTTTTATTTCTCAAACTATTCTATGCGACATTTATTAGCTATTGCAATTGTATTTTTTTTGAGCTCCTGTATTAATCAAAGGGTTGATTTGATTGTGCATCATGCACAAATTTTCACAGTCAACAATGAATTTAGTGTCGCAGATGCCATGGCCATTCAGGATGGTAAAATTGTTGCGATTGGTAATAATGATGATATATTAAAAGAATACAAATCAGATAGCGTTGTTAATGCAAACGGCGCTAGTGTTTATCCAGGTTTTATTGATGCGCATGCGCATTTTTTAGGATATGGACAATCCCTATACACAGTAGATTTAATGTTTGTGCCTACTTGGGATGAAGCCATTATTCGCGTGAAAGACTTTGCAGCGAAGCATCCTGGAACGGGTTGGATCAAAGGAAGAGGCTGGGATCAGAACCGTTTTCCGGGCAAACAATTTCCGACCAATGCGCTATTAAATGAATTATTTCCGGATCGACCTGTAATATTAGAAAGAGTAGATGGGCATGCAAGTATTGCTAATGACTTTGCATTAAAGTTAGCAGGAGTAAAGCCAGGTCAAACCATGGAAGGTGGTCAGTTTTTAACCCTAGATGGAAAATTAACCGGATTGCTTGTAGATAATGCAGTAAGTGTGGTTGATAAAATAATGCCCCCTGTTACCAAGGAGGATTATAAAAATTGGTTAATCAGCGCCCAGCAAAATTGTTTTGCAACAGGATTAACGACCATTACTGATTGTGGCTTAAGTCCAGCAGATATTGATCAAGTGGATGCGTTGCAAAAAAGCAATGATTTAAAAATGCGTTTGTATGTGATGTTAAGTGACAAACCTGAATCCTACAGTTCAAAATATTTTACCGATGGTGGGTATGTCACTGATCGTTTATCGGTGAAAGGAATCAAAGTATATAGTGATGGGGCACTCGGGAGTAGGGGCGCTTGTTTGTTACAACACTATAGCGATAAAGCAGGCAGGTCGGGCTTTTTATTAAGTAGTCAAGCACATTTTGATTCATTGGCTGCACAATTAATTAATACCGATTTTCAAATGTGTACGCATGCGATTGGGGATAGTGCGAATCGTACCATATTAAATGTGTATGCGAAATATTTAAAAGGGAAGAATGACAAACGTTGGAGAATAGAACATGCTCAAATTATTCATCCTTCCGATTTTCATTTGTTTGGAGAGAATAGTATTGTGCCTTCGGTACAGCCAACACATGCGACTAGTGATATGTATTGGGCAGTGGATAGATTAGGTGAGGAAAGATTAAAAGGAGGCTATGCTTTCAAACAATTGTTAAATGAAAATGGATGGCTTCCTTTGGGAACAGATTTTCCCGTAGAAGAAATTAATCCATTTAAAACATTTTTAGCGGCAGTGGCAAGACAAGATAGTAAAGGTTTTCCTGCAGGTGGTTTTCAAATGGAAAATGCATTAACGCGCGAACAAACCATTCGAGGTATGACCATCTGGGCTGCAAAAGCAAACCGAATGGAAAAACAAGTGGGTTCCTTAGAAGTAGGGAAGAAAGCTGATTTTATTATCTTGGATAAGAACTTAATGAAGGTGCCTACGGATAGTATTTTGCAAATAAAAGTGAAGCGTACTTATTTGAATGGAGAGCGCGTTCATTAATAGTTGGTTGTATATTTTAACGATTAGAGAATAAATACGTATTTCTCTCTCTCAATCGCTTCGCTCAAATGTTCGTTCGAAACAGTATTCATTCTCTTTGATCGTTAATAAGAATGAATAAGCATTAAACTACAACCCGACCATATCTTTAGGGATAACCCACGCATCAAATTCTTCAGGGGTAACATAACCTAATTTAACTGCCATTTCTTTTAATGTGGTTCCTTCCTTATGTGCTTTTTGTGCGATCTCTGCTGATTTGTAATAACCAATCTTGGTATTTAAAGAAGTCACTAACATTAAGCTATTGTTCACGTGCTTATTGATATTAGCTTCAATCGGGGCTAACCCGATCGCGCATTTTTCATTGAAGCTCATACAGCCATCTCCAATTAATCTTGCACTATGTAAGAAATTATAAATCATTACGGGTTTAAATACGTTCAATTCAAAGTGACCCATGGAACCGCCAATATTAATGGCAACATCATTGCCCATTACCTGTGCAGCAATCATAGTTAGTGCTTCAGATTGGGTAGGATTCACTTTGCCTGGCATGATGGAAGAGCCTGGTTCATTGTCTGGAATAAAGATTTCACCAATACCGCTTCTTGGTCCAGAAGATAGCATACGAACATCGTTCGCAATTTTCATTAAGCTTACTGCTATTGTTTTTAATGCGCCATGTGATTCTACAATCGCATCATGTGCAGCCAGTGCTTCAAATTTATTTTCAGCAGTGATAAATGGAAGTCCTGTGAGCTTAGCGATATGTTTTGCTACATTTTCTGAATATCCTTTGGGTGTATTAATTCCCGTACCCACTGCGGTGCCACCTAATGCTAATTCACTTAAATGTGCTAATGTATTTTCAATGGCTTTTAAGCCATGCTTTAATTGGCTTGCGTATCCACTGATTTCTTGCCCTAAGGTAAGTGGGGTAGCATCCATAAAATGGGTACGACCAATTTTTACAATATGCATAAATTCAGCACTCTTTGCATCCAATGTATTTTTTAAAGTGGTAATACCTGGAATGGTAATTTCTTTTAAAATTTGGTAAGCCGCAATATGCATGGCTGTTGGAAAAGTATCGTTAGAGGATTGTGATTTATTTACATCGTCATTCGGGTGTAAAAACTTATCATGATCTAATAAGCTGCCACCTTTGATAACATGTGCACGATAGGCAATTACCTCGTTCATGTTCATATTGCTTTGCGTACCACTACCTGTTTGCCATACGACTAATGGAAATTGATCCTCTAATTTACCTGCTAATATTTCATCACATACTTGTCCTATTAAATCACATTTTTCTTTCGGCAAAACACCAGCGTCACAGTTGGTTAATGCTGCTGCCTTTTTTAAGTAAGCAAATGCACGAATAATTTCTTTCGGCATTCTATTAATGTCTTGTGCTATTTTGAAATTTTCAATACTTCTTTGTGTTTGAGCACCCCAATATACATTTACAGGTACTTTTACTTCGCCCATGGTATCTTTCTCGATTCTATATTCCATATCATAAAATTTTGATAGCACAAAGGTACTACAGCAATTATAAAATTGCATCAGTTAGGCTTATTAAATTCGGGCAAAAAAGGGTTAATGTCCTTTGAAAACAGGCTTCCTTTTATCTATAAATGCTTGTATTCCTTCTTTGCAATCATCGGTGACAAAACATTCTCCAAACAAGTCGGCTTCCACATCATAGCCGTTAACTTGCTCATCCCACACTGCATTAATGGCTTTAATGGAGTTGCCAACAGCGATCGGAGATTTTTGATGACATACCCTTAATATAGAAAAGGCCTTATCTAGTAATTCGCTTTGCGGAACCACATAGTTGGCTAAGCCATAATTCATGGCCTGTGTCGCATTAATGGTTTTACCAGTTATGATTAATTCCATGGCCCGGCCTTTGCCTACTCTTTGCGTTAACCTTTGAGAACCACCATAACCTACCATGATGCCTAGGTTTACTTCAGGCTGGCCAAAAGTGGCGCTTTCCGATGCAATCACAAAATGGCAACTCATGGCTAATTCGCACCCACCGCCTAATGCAAATCCGTTCACACAAGCAACTACTGGTTTAGGACAATGCTCAATTTTTGAGAATACGGCTTGTCCTCTTTTTGCAACCGCTATTGCTTGCTCTTTAGTTAAGGATTCAAATTCTTTTATATCTGCACCAGCAACGAAGCTTTTAAGTCCTGCGCCGGTGATAACCACACTTTTAATTTCTGGAAATTTATATACGCGATTCATAACCGCATCTAAATCATTGATAACTTGTTTGTTCAACGCATTTAAAACATCGGGACGATTAATGGTAATAATTAAGGTGTGGTCTTCTAATTTTGTAAACAAAGTTTGGAACGACATAATAAAAAATTTAATTTTTTATTGCACCTTATTTTTTATGTTTCGCCACCCATTCTCGAATATAGGTTGCGATATCAGTGGTATTAGTGCCAGGTGCAAATAAGGTACCAATACCCATCTCTCTTAAATCAATACTATCTTGTTCAGGTATAATTCCGCCACCTGTTAGTAATACATTTGTCAATCCTTTTTCCTGCATTAGTTTGTAAACTTTCGGAAAAACGGTCATATGTGCGCCAGATAAAATGCTAATGCCTATCGCGTCCACATCTTCCTGTAAGGCAGCTTGTACCAGCATTTCAGGACTTTGGCGAAGGCCGGTATAAATAACTTCCATTCCGGCATCTCTTAAAGCGGTTGCAATAATTTTAGCGCCACGGTCATGTCCGTCTAATCCAACTTTGGCGACTAATACTCTTATGGGTTTCACATTACTCATGTTAAGTGTTACTACAATTTACATTATTTATTGGAAAGTAATTTCAAACTGTACTCGATTCTTTCTTTCGCGTCTTTTAATTCAATAGCTTGAATGATTTCAAAAACACCAGGTCCAAATTTGCCACCCACTAACATGATTCTAAAAGGCAACATAAGGTCACCTGGCTTTATTTCATGGGTCGTTGCAAGGGCTTTAAAATGTATTTCAAGATCAGCAGCTACGGGTTGTGTATCGCCGTTAGTGATCATTTCAGCATATGCCGCAGTCAATTCGGTAAAGAAGGCTTGTTTTTTTTCCTCCCACTTGGCTAGTATAGACGCAGTGTCAATCTCAGTTGGTGCTTTGAAAAAGAAACTGCCTTGGGTAATGAAATCGTACAGCAAATGACATCTGTCTTTTATAAGTCCAATTACTTTTACCAAATAGGCGGGTTCGTGAACTTCAATTTGTGCATCATCATAAAATGGTTTTACTAATGTAGCAAGTTGGTCATTATCTGTTTTCTTGATCCATTCTTGGTTGAACCATTTTGCTTTTTCGTAATCAAATTTCGCACCACCTTTATGCACACGCGCTAGTGAAAATTGCGCAATTAATTCGTCGATACTAAAAATTTCTTTATCTGTGCCATCATTCCACCCTAATAGAGCCAATAAGTTGATTAATGCTTCAGGAAGAAATCCTCTTTCCTTAAATCCAATGGTTTGTTCTTTTGTATTGGGATCCATCCAATCCATGGCAAATACCGGGAAGCCTAATCTTTCTCCATCACGCTTGCTTAATTTTCCATGTCCTTCCGGTTTTAATATCAATGGCAAATGTGCCCATTGCGGCATATGATTTAAGCCAAATAAATATTTCCAAAGTAAAATATGAACGGGTGCGCTAGGAAGCCATTCTTCTCCACGAAAAGCATGTGTAATTTTCATTAAATGATCATCCACTACCACGGCTAAGTGATAAGTTGGCATACCATCTGCTTTTAATAAAACTTTATCATCCACTGTACTTGTATCAAAGGAAACTTCACCGCGAATTAAATCATTAAAGGACAAGGTTTCTTGTTCCGGCATGATAATTCTTACTACATAGGGGGTGTTATTTTTTAATAAATCATTCACTTCATTTTCACTTAATGAAATGGAGTTTTTCATTTCATTGCGATGCGCCTTATTGTATTGAAAATTGGGGATTTCGTTTCTTTTGTTTTCCAAATCAGCAGGGGTATCAAATGCATAATAAGCATAGCCATCTGCAATGAGCTGGTCTGCGTATTTTTTATACAAATGTTTGCGCTCGCTTTGGCGATAAGGCGCATAGTCGCCACCCACTGCAGGGCTTTCATCCGGGGATAAGCCACACCAGGCTAATGTGTCCATAATATATTGTTCTGCACCGGGCACAAAACGTGATTGGTCGGTATCCTCAATCCTTAATATAAAATCACCACCGTGGTGTTTTGCAAATAAATAATTAAATAAAACGGTCCTTACCCCACCTATATGTAACCCGCCTGTAGGAGAGGGCGCAAACCTTACTCTGACCTTTGAATCCATGCTGTAAATTATTTATACAAAGATAATATTCAATTGGGCAAAAGAACTATTTATCTTTGGGTATGTATTTGATTAAAACACCTTTTTGGCTTAGGGCAATTTATCCGAATTGCATTTGGCGAAAACCTGCCAATGAAAAGGTGATTTATCTCAGTTTTGATGACGGGCCGCATCCTTGTGCTACGCCTTTTGTTCTAGAAGAATTAAATAAATATAATGCCAAGGCAACTTTTTTCTGCATTGGGAATAATGTACTTTCCTATCCTAATATATACGAGTCCGTTTTACAACATGGGCATGCGGTTGGAAATCATACCTACGATCATTTAAATGGTTGGAAGGTTGGCGCAGATGATTATATAAATAATATTAAAAGTGCGGCCAGTTTAATTGCTTCCGACTTATTTAGGCCACCCTATGGTCGCATCAAACGTTGTCAGATAAAAAGTATAAAATCAGATGCCAGTTTGCCACAACAAATAATTATGTGGGATGTGTTGAGTGCCGATTTTGATACTAAAATTACAGGAGAACAATGCGCTAAAAATGTGATTAAAAATGCAGAGCCTGGTTCCATTATTGTTTTTCACGACAGTGCAAAAGCTTGGGATCGTTTACATATTGCGTTGCCATTAGTGCTTAATTATTTTAGTACACTAGGTTATCGATTTGAGGCAATTACTTCTAATTAATTAGGTGCAAAAAAAAGCCAAGGTAGAAACCTCGGCCGTATAATCCGTACCCTATAAAAAACCTTTTTGTATTTAGATGGTGTTAGCTACGGCTAACTAAAAACAATAACGATATAAATTCCTATTTTAGTATGCAGAGATTAAAAAAAAGCATTGCTTTGCATCAAATTCAGCTTATTTATGCAATTTATTGACACCCATGCGCATGTATATTCGGAGGAATTATTACCTGATTTGAACCAGTTAATGCAAAATGCGATTAGTTCAGGGGTAACTAAAATTTTTATGCCTGCAATTGATAGTCATAGTTTGGAAGCAATGCTTTCGGTGGAGAATGCGTTTCCGAAAAATTGTTTTTCAATGGCGGGATTACATCCTTGTTATGTAAAAGAAAATGTGCAAGCGGAATTAGCGATTGTTGCAGATCAATTGTCGAAAAGAAAATTTCCTGCGATTGGTGAGATTGGTTTGGATTTTTATTGGGATAAAAATTTTGTATCGCAACAGCAGCTCGCTTTTAATACACAAATGCAATGGGCCTTAGATTATAATTTACCTATTGTGATTCATACGCGTAATGCGATGGGTGAAACCATTGAAGCAGTAAAGCCGTTTGCTAAAAAAGGATTACGCGGCATTTTTCATTGCTTTAGTGGAAGTAAGGAATCAGCAGAACAAATTATTGGTATGGGATTTCATTTAGGTTTAGGGGGCGTGCTTACCTATAAAAATGCTGGGGTTGCGGAAGCAATCAAAGATATTCCTATAGAGTGGTTGGTATTGGAAACGGATGCACCTTACTTATCGCCTGTACCTTATCGTGTTAAAAAAAACGAACCTGCTTTTATTGTCGAAGTGGCAAAGAAATTAGCAGAGATTAAAAATATTCCATTGCATGAAGTAGCGGAGATGACTACGAGGAATGCAGTGAAGGTTTTTGGGGAGTGGTAGGGAAAACTTTTCACTTCGTTACAATTTTTTTAAATCAGGATGGCCGACTTCACTTTGTTCGTCGGCATCCTTTAAGTTATGAAAATAAAACAGCAACCCATCGGGCGCTTCGCGCCCTCGTGTTTTTAATTCATTCACTTCGAGCTCGAAACAAGTTTCGGCTCTCGTGACTAAATTAAAAACCCATCCCGTGTCCCGGGATGGGTTGCTGTTTATATTTTGCAGAGAGGAAGGGATTCGAACCCCCGATACGTTGCCGTATACACGCTTTCCAAGCGTGCTCCTTAAACCACTCGGACACCTCTCTTTTTGGGAAGCGAAGTTACTGAAACCCTTTGTAATTATTGGGGTTTCCTAGATAAATTTAATAATCCTTTTTAGTTTCAATCATTCGCTCATTGTATTCTAAAGGACTATTTTTCCAGTCTTTATTATAAGAAACAAACCAGCCTAACCAGATGGAGCGGGATAAGCGCATTAAAATTGGCTGTATCATGAATAATGTTAGAATAGCAGTTCCCATCCAGTAAAAAATCCGATTGTCATCTAAATCAAAAGTCATTTCAAATAATACCTTCCATGCAACAAAAGTGGATACGAAGTAGGCCACTGTTAATGCATAACTAACATAGCCAGTACCGTAATAAAATCCCACCTCAATTTCTGTGGCTTGATTGCAAATAGGACAGTGCTCGTTCATTTTAGTGATCTCGGAAAGTCGATAAGGATTTTTGGAAACAAACAAGTCACCTTGTCTACATCTAGGACACTTATTAGTGAGGGTACTCCAGAGGTAGGTGTTTTTCATGGCGCAAAGATATCGTTTTATTGCGCATTGTTCAAATATGCGTGATTACTCAGCAATCAGTTGTTCCATTTGAATACCCCTGGAACCTTTGATTAAGATGGTGTGTTGGACAAAATTTTGATCGTTCAGCCATTTTTTTGCAGCCACCACGGTATCAAAAAAATTATAATGGTGCGTGCAATCTTTGAATTCAGTACCTACCAAAACCACTTTTGTCCAAGTAGTTTGTTGTAGTTGTTCGACCAAAGCTTGATGTTCGTTAAATGTAGCTTCGCCTAATTCCTTCATTCCGCCCAGGCAAATAATTTTATTTTCAGCGGCTAACTTTGCAAAATTATCAACCGCAACTTTCATGCTACTTGGATTGGCGTTATATGCATCCAAAATTATTTGATTGTTTTTCCAACCGGTTAATTGGGAGCGACTATTGGAAGGTGCATAATTTTCAATCGTACTTTTTATTTTTTCAATGGGTACTTTAAAATACTGTCCAATGCAAACTGCGGCAAGTACGTTGGGTAGGTTGTAGTCGCCTACTAATTGTGTTTGTATTTTGTCAAGTAAGGTTCCTTTGGTGAAAACCACTTGTAACAATCCATTATTGGTTTGCGGTTGGCCTTGTAATTCACCATGCGTATTTCCGTAAGTGATTATATTTTCAATACCTGAACTCATTGTATTTAAATAATCATAATCCTTCATTACAAATACGGCGCCATTATTTATTTTAAGGTAATCATATAATTCACCCTTACCTTTTTTTACTCCTTCCTCGGAACCAAATCCTTCCAAATGTGCTTTACCGCAATTGGTAATCATCCCATAGTTGGGCATTGCGTATTGGCAATAACTTCCTATCTCATTTAGGTGGTTTGCACCCATTTCAATCACTGCCATTTGCGCATCTGATTGAACGCTTAATAGGGTAAGTGGAACACCTATATGATTATTTAGATTCCCAACGGTCGTGTATGTTTTGAAGTGGGTGCTAAGTACTGCAGCAATTAATTCCTTGGTGGTTGTTTTGCCGTTACTTCCTGTGATTGCAATAAATGGAATATCGAATTGTTGCCTGTGATGCTTTGCTAAATCTTGCAAAGTGGTTAGCACATCCCTTACTTGTAAAATTCGATCATCAATGGCTTCGCTATTAGGTATGGCTTCATCCACCACTGCAAATGATGCGCCAGCTTCTAGTGCAGATGAAGCAAAAACATTCCCATTAAAATTTGGGCCTTTCAATGCGAAATAAATATCCCCTAGTTTTAATTTTCGTGTATCCGTTTGAACACTTGAACTTTTTTTGAAAATTTCGTATAAAAAAGCAATAGATGGTAATTGCATAAAACTATTTAGTCGCTAATAAACAAGTTGCGTAGGCTACTAAGCCTTCTTCTCTTCCGACAAATCCCATTTTTTCAGTGGTAGTTGCTTTGATGGAAATTGCATCAACACTTATATTTAAAATTTCGGCAATGCAAGTTTGCATCGCTTGTACGTGTGGTTTTATTTTTGGCGCTTCCAGACATAAAGAAGAATCGATATTAATAATATAATATCCCTTCTCAGTAATTAAATCGTAAGTTCTTTTTAATAAAATTTTACTATCAATATTTTTGTATGCATTATCATTATCTGGGAAGTGGGTACCAATATCACCTAAACTTAATGCGCCCAATAATGCATCACAAATTGCATGTAATAAAACATCGGCATCGCTATGCCCAAGTGCGCCTTTTGTATGTGGAATTTTAATACCTCCAATCCATAAACCACGACCTTCTACAAGCTGATGAAAATCAATACCTGAGCCAATGCGTATATTCATGGGTTATTTATTTTTTTCTTCCAAAACTGAAAATGCTAGTTTTTGGAGGCGCTTCATAAAAAGCGGACATCGCACATCTAAATCCAATATTGTTACTTGATTTATTTTGGTCCAAATATCTTCTGGTTCCTGGATTTAACCAATAAGGTCGGTCCTTCCAGCTACCACCTTTATATACCCTAGATTTATTTGAAATTAATGTGGTAATACCTGATTCGTAACTAGCATTATCTGCGTCGTCACCATCCAAAGCATTTATGGCATCAGCATGATCATAGTTGCGTAATTTTAATGCTGAATCAGATTCGATTTGTTTTATGACTCTACCTTTTGCATCACGACGACTTCCTTTCGCTAATTTGGTATCGTTAGATTGGAATACATTTCCACGAAATGGATTAAAGTCATCCATATCCACTGTATTCATGGGGCGGTAAACATCTGCTACCCACTCATTCACATTGCCTGCTAAATTGTATAATTTTAAACTTGGGTTTTGCAAATGGCTACTCACTTTATCAACCATACCATTGGACTCGTTGATATAACCTGTCATTCCTTTATAATCTCCGCTGCCGTTTTTGAAATTGGCTAAAAACAATCCTTGCGTTTTACCTTTTTTTGAATCTCTGATATTATTGTTGCCGCTGCCACTCCAAGGAAAAGGCAAATCAGAAGAGGTAAGTTGTGCGTTTTTATTTTTAGCATTACCCCCATTTTTTAATGCAGTAGTAGATGATCCACTTACTAAAGTTGTTTTTGCTGCATATTCCCACTCGGCTTCAGTAGGCAAACGATAGTCGGCAGTCATCACACCATCTTCAAAACTAATTTTTAATTTAGGTGCATCTTCGCCTTTTTTTGGTTTTTTATTTGCTATTTTATTAGTTGGAGCTACATTGTATTCGTCAGTCAAATAAGCTTCCTTGTTAAAGTTATTCGCACCTACTGGCTTGTTCGCATCATTCTTCGCATCAATATATCCTAGCTTAGTTAATAGTTTTTCGTTCACTCTATCTGTTCTCCATTTGCAATATTCATTTGCTTGATTCCATGAAATTCCCACAACAGGATAATCATTAAATGAAGGGTGTCTGAAATAGGCCTCTACCATGGGTTCATTATAGGCAAGTTCACTACGCCAAACTAAAGTGTCTGGCCTTGCTTCATTAACAATTGAATCTTGATTAGTAGGTAGGTATACCTTTTCAAGCCAATGCAAATATTCTTTGTAATTTTTATTACTTACTTCCTTTTGATCAAGGTAAAATGAGCTAACAGTAACTCTTCTTAAGCGGTTATTCCAATCTCCAATTACATCTTCCTGGTTTACGCCCATGGCGAATGTACCACCTTGAATACGTGTCATACCCTCATAAGGGTCATTTTTAGCATCAACGAGCATGCTATTAGACAGGGTTTTGAATGTTTTATTTTCATTTGAATTAAATAGTACGGGACTAATTAATAACATTGCGAAAAACAATAAAATACTATTTATAAAATTCATAGTAAATGCGGGGTCAAATTAGTGATAAAATATACAGCGAATATAACTAGTTTTTGCTCATTTTATTCATATGTATTTAGAATCTTATGTTAGTAAAAGCTTAATTTTAGCTTATGAGATGGGGTGTATTATACATTTTATTCAGTTCGCTATTTTTTTCAACCAATATTAGCGCGCAATTTGTGCCGTTTTCACCAGGGAAATGGGTTAAAATTGCTGTGTCAAAACAGGGCGTTTATCAGGTCACGGGCGCCCAACTTAAATCCTGGGGTTTGACCGTTCCATTCACGAGCGCGCAACTTCAATTATTTAATTTGAATACGGCCAATTTAGTTGAAAGAGTAAGTGCAAATATGGGGGTAGGATTCAACGAAAATGCTATTGAAATGCAGGACGGGGGAGATGGTCAATTTGATAATCAAGATTACTTTTTATTTTATAGCCAAGGGAATATTCAATGGAAATGGAATGGATCATTACAATTATTCGAGCATAATAAAAATATATATGGCGATTCAGTGTACTACTTTATTTCACTAGGGAAGGATGGAAAAAGAATACAAAAGCCAAATTCAAATTATATTGCGAATGCAACTACTGATGTTTTTGATGAAAGATGGGTGATGGAGAAAGACACGATCAATCTTTTAAACAGTGGCCAAATTTGGTGGGGGCCAGCCATGGGCTTAGGTTTAGGGAAGCAAGCTAAAATCACAACCTCCTTAAATATGGAGGGTTTAGTCAATCCGTCTGATTTAATTTTTAAATTGAATTATGCGGCAGCAAGCACCGCTTCTGCTGCGAATTTTGAGTTGACCTTGAATGATCAAAAATTAAGAACAACCATCGTCGCACCCATTTCGGGATATATATATGATGATGCTGCAAATATAGTATTGGATACATTCAGAATACCCTTGACCAATAATTTGATGAGCACAAATTTAGTAACCGCAAACTTAGGGGTGGGCTATCTAAGTGCGAATGCAAATAGTAAAGGCTGGATTAATTATATCACGCTCCAGGCAAAAAGAAAAATTGGTTTTTATGGCGGGGCTAAGTCGGTCGCATTTCGAAACACCAGTTTGGTGGGGAATGGCAAATTAATACAATATCAAATCAAAGATGCCGATGCATCCACTAAAATTTGGGAGGTGACTCAGCCCGAAAATCCGGTGGAGATGGTAAATAATTTTCAAAACGGGGTTGCCAGTTTCATTCAAAGGGCAGATACTTTGCGTGAGTTTTTTGCCGTCAATAAATTAGGATATGAAACACCTAGTTTGGTGGAAGTGTTAAACATCGACTATCCGAGTTTATTAAATACCCCTGCCGCGGATTATATCATTATAACTGCATCTAATTATTTAAAAGCGGCGGACAGTTTAGCGAAATTTCATGCGGTAAATAATGGCTTGGCTACTTTCGTAACCACCACTGCGCGTGTATTTAATGAGTTTTCAGGAGGCCAGCCAAGCCCCATTGGCATTAGGAATTATGTCAAATATATTTACGATAAGGCGAAGAAAAATAATACAATCACTCCAAAATATTTGTTGTTATTAGGTATCGGAAATTTTGATTATAAAAAAATAGATAACCAAATACAAGTACCTAGTTATGAAAGCGTCAGTTCAAATTCTGTTTTATCAAGTTATACCACGGACGATTTTTTTGCTATTTTAAAAGACGGGAAAGATATTAATTCGCCGCAAGGAATTCAGTCATTGGCTTTGTCAGTTGGGCGACTGCCTGTTAAAAATGCAGTAGATGCAGAAGCGACCGTTAAAAAATTAATGCAATACCAAAGTCAAAAAAATTTAGGTGCATGGCGTAATCAAATAACCTGGATAGCAGATGATGGTGATTATAATTTGCACTTGCAACATGCCGAAGAAATTTCAACAGGATTGAAGCTAAATCAACCCAAGTGGAATCAGAAAAAAATATACCTGGATTTATTTCCTGCGATAAATTCTTCTGCAGGTAATACATATCCGTTGGCGAATAATATGATTAAGCAAATGGTGAATAATGGAACTTTAATTTTGAACTATACAGGGCATGGAAATTATACACGATTGGCAGAGGAAGCGGTGATTACTCAAAATGAAATTTTGCAGTGGGACAATGTGGGTAAACTTCCCTTGATGATTACTGCCAGTTGTGATTTTGCGCCATTTGACCAACCGCAAATTTCACCAATTGGTTTTGATGCTTTTGTGAAAAACGAAAAAGGGATTATTGGGCTAGTGGCCGCAAGTCGGTTGGTTTTTGCTTTTAATAACAAGGAAATAAATGAGGAGTTTGTTCAGCAATTATTAGTTTCTGACCCCCTTGATAATTATAAAAGTATTGGTGCCGCCTTGCAAAATGCAAAATCAAATTATTGGAAAAAGGGGAGTGATTATACCAACGCCTTTAAATTTAATTTAATGGGTGATCCTGCAATGCAATTAGCGAAACCAAAGTACATGGTTGACTTAGCGCGGATCAATCAAAAAATATTCAAAGGGAAGGACACCTTAAAAGCGGGTGGAAAGTATCAAGTAGCCGGATCCATTAAGGCCAATGGAAATCTGCTCAATAATTTTGATGGTTTGATTGAATTTACTTTATTTGATATTCTAAAAAAACAAAAAACGTTGGCGAATGCTTCATCAAGTATACCGGTAAATGTTTCTACACAAGACGATATTTTATTTAAAGGGAATGCAATTGTAACCAAAGGATTATTCACGGTTGATTTTATTTTACCAAAGGAGGTAGCCATCAATCAAGGGGCTTTAAGAATGCAATTATATGCAACCAATAATATGGGTAATGTGGATGCCATTGGTATTTATGATAGTTTGTTTGTAAATGCTTTTTCAGAAAATGTTTCAACGGACACCACTGGACCTGTTTTTGAAAAAGTATTCATCAATGACACTTTAAACCAGTACAAACAAAAAACTTGGATTAACGCGAATTCAAATTTATATATCAATTTAAAAGATAGTTCAGGTATTCAAACTTCAGGAAACTCATTAGGGCATGATATTAGTTTGGTCATTGATGGAGAAGCGCAAAGCCCCGTTATTTTAAATAATTATTACACAGCAGATGTGAATACCTATCAAAGTGGTAAAATAAAATATGCACTTCCTATATTAGGTACAGGTGCTCATCAACTCATTATTAAAGCCTGGGATTTAATAGGAAACTCCAATAAGGATACCATTAATGTAATTGTACCCAATAGTCAGACTTTGGCCGTTAAAAATTTAACAAATTACCCTAATCCAGTGCAATCTAGCACGCGTTTTAGCTTTGAAATTAGCCAGCTAAAGGATGCGAATAAGTCGCTTATATATACCATTGAAATATATAATAATATAGGAATAAAGCAGTTGACCAAAACTTTTGAGGGCCCGCTTCATAATAGGGTTGTGTTATCAAATGTTATGGACTTAGGGACGCTGCCCGAAGGCACCTACTTTTATAAATTGATTGTGAAGGATGACCAACAAGAAATACAACTCACAAATAAGTTTATTAAAAATTAGTCCCCATTAACTATCTTTACTTTATTATAATGAAAATCATGAAAAACGCATTATCGGTCATATTGGGAATGAGAAAATTGGGCATCGTGTTTTTAGCTTTATTTTTTATTTCTCAAGGGGTATATGCGCAAATTTATAATAAGCGAATTAATACAGCGGTTCCCTTTATGCGCATATCACCTGATGCAAGATCGGCGGGTATGGGAAACTTATCCTTAGCAATGTCACCTGAAGCCAACGATTTGTTTGGCAATACCGCAAAGTTGCCAATGTTGGAAAAGAACTCCGGCTTTTTAATCAATTATACACCCTGGTTAAAGGATTTGGGTTTGTCGGATGTTTATTTGGCGAGTATGGGTTACTATAAAAAGTTAAATGAGTTTAGTAGTATTAATAGTTCCTTGCGATTTTTTAGTTTGGGAAATATTACTTTTTCAGATGAATATGGAACGCAGTATTTAGATACCAAACCTTCTGAATTTAGTTTTGATGCGGGGTATAGTATATTATTAACACAAAATTTAAGTTTGGGCGTTTCCTTGCGTTATATCAATTCAAGGTTGGTTCAAGGGGCACTATTAAATTCAAGTACCAATTTTAGAGCCGGCAATACGCTCGCAGGTGACATTAGTTTGTTTTTTAAGCAAAATCAAAATGGACAAGGATTTCATGCAGGTTTATTGATGTCAAATTTGGGGGGTAAAATAAATTACTCCAATGAAAATACAAGGAAGTATTTCATTCCAGCCAATCTGGGATTTGGTTTGGGATACTTAACTAAATTTGACAGTGATAATTCCCTAGAATTTGGAATTGATGTAAACAGATTATTAGTGCCTGCATATCCTGATCTTTCCACCGGCGGAACTGATGATCAATATTTTAATCAATCCGTGGTTTCAAGTTGGTTCAATTCCTTTACAAAACAATATGGTCCACCATTAGGGGAAACATTGAAGGCTTCCGTTGGGGCTGAATATAATTATAACAGCATATTTTATTTAAGAACTGGGTATACTTATGAATCTCAAGTTTCAAGTAATGGCCAATATTTTACATTAGGTACTAGTTTTCAGTACCTTCAAAGCAAGTTTAATATATCTTATTTAGTGCCTTCGGGGGGTGGGTTATCAAGAAATCCATTATCTAATACCATCAGATTTGGATCCATCTTTTATTTTTAACATATTCCTAATTTACTGTGGTTATTTCAGGTGCTAATTCCTTTGATTTTTACTTACTTTTGTTGACATGCCACACCAAGTCCAAATTGTAAATAATAGTCATCATCCCTTGCCGGTTTATGCAACAACTGGATCCTCAGGCATGGACGTAAGGGCATTTCTAACATCACCCATTACATTAGCCCCCATGCAAAGATGTTTGATACCCACTGGACTTTCTTTAGCCATTCCTGAAAATTGGGAAGCACAAATTCGACCGCGAAGTGGATTAGCCATTAAGCAAGGTATTACCTGTTTAAACACGCCAGGAACTATTGATGCAGATTACAGAGGAGAAATAAAAGTAATTTTAATAAATTTATCTCAGGAGCCCCAAACAATAAATGATGGCGATCGGATTGCGCAAATGGTTTTTCAATCTGTCGAAAAAGCAGATTGGGAATTGGTTGTTGCATTAGACGAAACGCAAAGAGGAGCTGGTGGATTTGGGCATACTGGAAAAAAATAATTAAATACATGGTGCAACAAAAATATTTATTGGGGTTTTTATTGCTACTAGTGTCTTCTTGCGCCACATTTAAAAAAGTACAAATCATTCAAGATGCAGTATCTAAAAGCGATACAACCAAACGCCAATTTGTTGCAGAAATAAAAAAAGTAGATTCCCTTGCCATAGTTAAAAATATATTAAGCAAAATTGCTATCGCAAAGCTTGATTATAAAACAATGAATGCAAGGATAAAGGTAGAATACGAGTCTGCTAAAAATGCTGATTCTTACATTGCTAATGTGAGTATGATTAAGGACAGTCAAATTTATATTACGATTCGAGGTGCGATGGGTGTGATTGGGATCAAGGCTTTCATAAAAAAAGATAGTGTTGTTTTGTTGTATCCTTTAAATAAAACAAAAAGTGTTGAGCGTAGGCCTATAAGTTACCTCCAGGAAGTAGTAAAAATTCCATTCACCTTCAGTACCCTTCAGGATTTAATTTTAGGAAATCCAATTTTCATGGACAGCACCAGTATCTTATCCTATAAATCCAATAACAATCAATTTCAAGTAAGTTTAATGGGAAGGTTGTTTAAGAATTTGGTGATTTTAAATAATGATAATTCTAAAGTATTGCATTTGAAATTAGATGATGTAGACGTAAATCAGCACCGTACTTGCGATATTATTTATGCAAATCATGTCAATGTTGGGCCATATCAGTTTCCGTTAAACAGAACCCTTTCAATTGTAGCACAGCAGAAACTGGATATTCAAATGGAAGTGAAGGTATTTACATTTAACGAGCCTGTCAAATATACTTTTGCCATACCTAAAGTGGGTATACCTAAAACGGGTAAGCGGAAGTAATCACGATAGCGAAAAAAAATATTATGTTTAAAAAAATCATTCTTTTTGTTTTATTATTAATTTTTGCCAATGCGAATGTACAAGCACAAGCAAATGGTTCAAGGGAAGATTTGCAAAAGGAAGAGCAGTCTATTCGTAAGGAGTTAGATGACTTGAATCGATTATTAGAACAAACTAAAAAAAATAAAAAAAGTTCCTTGGGGAAATGGGCGGTCATTCGAGATAAAATTAGAAAAAGAGAGGCTTTAATTAATGGGATCAAAAAGCAGGTGCAAATTTTAGATAATGCTATTTATACCAACCAATTAGATATTCAAAAATTAAATAAGGATTTAGATACCTTAAAATCGAGGTATGCCAAGAGTATCATCTTTGCTTACAAAAGTCGCAGTGGGTATGAATACTTAAGTTTTTTATTTTCAGCCAACAGTTTTAATGACGCAGTAAAGCGGATTACCTATTTGAAAAGTTATCGACAAAATAGGACTGCGCAAGCGCAAGCCATTGATTTATCTCAAAAGTATTTAGGGGTAAAAATTGAAACATTGAGTTCAAATAAAAAAGACCGATTGAAAACTTTGAATGTTCAAAATGACCAATTGAAAGTTTTGGTGGCGGATAGAAAAGAGCAGGATAAAGTGGTGAAACAATTAAAAAGTAAGGAGCAAGAAATTACTGCACAAGTGCGTCAAAAGGAGGCACAACGTAAAAAAATGCAACAAGCAATCTTGACAATTATCAGAAGAGAAACTTTAGAAGCAAAGAAAAAGGAGAAAGACAGATTGGCTAAACTAAAAGCCAACAATGATAATACCAAAGCCAAGCCAAGTATTGAAAATAAAACGGCAACAGCAACTGGCGCCAAGGTAAGCGCAGGAGAAGGGGGATTAAAAAGTACCACGGATAACCGTCCTTATTCTGCATTAGAAACTACAGAAGAAGGCAGGGAAACATCCGTTTCCTTTGAAACCAATAAAGGTAATTTACCTTGGCCTGTGGATAAGGGATATGTGTATATACATTTTGGTGTTGAAAGTATTCCTGGTACCAAATTGACTCGAAAAAGTGACGGTATTGAATTAGCAGCACCCAAGGGAACTTCGGTTCGAAGTGTTGCCAACGGAAAGATTTCATATGTGGGTGATGTGAATGGTGATTTAACAATTATCATTCAACATGGTAAATACTTCACGATGTATACTTACTTAAATAATGCGACTGTGAATGTGGGACAGGAAGTGAAAGCAGGAACTGTTTTAGGTAAGTCGGGTGTGAACCTAGATGGGGAGGGTGCCATTTCCTTTATGATTTATAACGAAAAGGGAGTAGCCTTGGATCCTGAATCTTGGTTAAAAAACAGAAGGTAGTTTTTTGCTTTTCTTTTTTTATCTTACAATTAATTAAACGATTGTAATGCCAAAATATATCTTATCCTTTGATCAAGGAACGACAAGTAGTCGCGCTATTTTATTTGATCATCAAGGAAAAATTCACGCAACCTCTCAAAAAGAATTTACGCAAATTTTTCCTAAAGCGGGTTGGGTAGAACATGACCCACTTGAAATTTGGAGTACACAAATGGGGGTAGCCACTGAGGCGATTAGCATGAAGGGATTGTCCATTGACGATGTTGCTGCTATTGGAATTACCAATCAAAGAGAAACCACCGTTGTTTGGAATAAAATCACAGGGGTGCCTATTTATAATGCCATTGTTTGGCAGGATAGAAGGACTGCGGATTTTTGCGATACCTTAAAAGCAAAAGGACTTGCACAAAAAATTCAAGAAAAAACAGGCCTCGTGATTGATGCTTATTTTTCGGGTTCAAAAGTAAAATGGATTTTAGATCATGTAGCAGGCGCGCGCGAATTAGCCAATAAAGGGAAATTAATTTTTGGGACGATTGATACCTGGTTGGTTTGGAAATTAACCAACGGCAAGGCACATGTAACTGATGTGACCAATGCATCTCGAACCATGTTATTTAATATTCATACCCTACAATGGGATAAGGAACTATTAGAAATATTAGATGTGCCAGCTGCGATGCTGCCTGAAGTAAAAAGTAGTAGTGAAATTTATGGACATACCACGCAATTATTTGCACATCATGAAATACCGATTGCTGGAATTGCCGGTGACCAACAAGCTGCATTATTTGGTCAAATGTGTACGCAAGCGGGAATGGTGAAAAATACTTATGGTACGGGTTGTTTTATGTTAATGCATACAGGTGAAAAAGCGGTGACCTCAAAAAATAATTTATTAACCACCATTGCTTTACAAATTAATGGACATACTTATTATGCATTGGAAGGAAGTGTATTTATTGGAGGTGCTGTGGTACAATGGTTAAGAGATGGACTGCACTTAATTCGAAATTCATCAGAGATTGAAGCATTGGCAAGTCAAGTAAAAGACACGGATGGCGTATATCTAGTACCTGCATTTGCAGGATTAGGCGCGCCTTATTGGAACCAACATGCTCGAGGTACCATTGTTGGAATCACGCGCGGCACTTCGTCGGCACATATTGCGCGCGCCGCACTCGAAAGTATTGCATTCCAAAGTTATGATTTGTTAAAAGCCATGGAAGCAGATGCTGGAATCCCCATTGCGGAATTACGTGTGGATGGCGGTGCTACACATAATAACTTACTCATGCAATTTCAATCTGATATTGTAAATACCAAAGTGATTCGTCCTACTATGGTTGAATCAACAGCATTAGGCGCCGCTTATTTGGCAGGGTTGGCGGTAGGTTTTTGGAAGGACCTGGAAGAATTGCGCGCTAAGTGGCAAATTGATCAAACCTTTGAGCCGAAAGTAAATGAAGCAGAAAGATCGGATTGTATTCAAGGTTGGACGCGTGCGATTAAAGCAACTAATCATTGGTAAAATTTATTGTAATAAATACTTGTAAATAAATGCGTGTTTAATTGTAATTTTTAAATAAATATTTTTAACGCTCATTTTTTCTTAATTTAATATATCGTTTACAACTAAAATAGAACATCATGACTCCTTTCGCAGCTGAATTTTTAGGAACAGCCCTTGTCATCACTATTGGTAATGGGGTTGTTGCCAATGTTGTACTTCCCAATACAAAGGGAAATAATGGCGGACTTATTTCCATTGTTTTCGGATGGATGATTGCTGTTTTTATAGGGGTGTATGTTACTGCTAGTATTAGTGGGGCGCATTTAAATCCTGCAGTAACTATTGCACTTGCGAGCGCAGGTAAATTTAGTTGGGCCTTAGTACCTTCATATATTTTAGCCCAATTATTGGGAGCGATGTTAGGCGCTTTGGTCGTTTGGATGGTATATAAAGATCATTTTATGGAGTGTAATGATGCATCAGCTAAATTAGCAGTTTTTAGTACCGGTCCTTCAATTCGTAATTTGCCCCAAAACTTCATAACGGAAACCTTGGCAACCATGCTATTTTTAATAGGGATCTTTTTCCTAAAATCAGCTGGATCCGATTTGGGGTCATTATCTGCATTGCCAGTAGCCCTATTAGTGGGTGGAATTGGCTTTGGATTGGGTGGACCCACAGGCTGGGCCATTAATCCAGCGAGAGATTTGGGGCCTAGAATCATGCATTTTATCCTGCCAATTAAGGGGAAAGGCAGCAGTGATTGGGGGTATGCGGCAGTTCCAGTATTTGGACCCATTATTGGTGGAATTTTAGCTGCGATTATCTACCTACAATTTTTGCAATAATCTTGCAATACCTTATCTTTGCAGCCGAAATAGAATATTATGGCAACAACAGGTAAAATCAAACAAATTATTGGCGCAGTAGTGGATGTGCAATTCCCTAATCAGAATGCACTTCCTGAAATCTATAACGCCCTAGCTATCTTAAAACCCAATGGCGAAAAAATTATTCTTGAAGTGCAACAGCACTTAGGAGAGGATAGTGTTCGTGCTATTGCAATGGAAGGAACAGAAGGTTTAGTAAGAGGTATGGAAGTAGAAGATTCAGGTAAACCAATTTCAATGCCAGTAGGCGAAGATATTTATGGTCGTTTATTTAATGTAACAGGTGATGCGATTGATGGTCTACCACAATTAGATAAATCAAATGGTCGTCCCATTCATGCAGTAGCGCCTAAGTTTGAGGACTTAAGTACTGCAACTGAAGTATTGTTTACAGGTATCAAAGTAATTGATTTGATTGAGCCCTATGCAAAAGGTGGAAAGATTGGTTTGTTTGGTGGTGCGGGTGTAGGTAAAACAGTATTGATTCAAGAGTTGATTAATAATATTGCCAAAGGGCATGGTGGATTATCCGTATTTGCGGGTGTGGGTGAAAGAACACGTGAGGGTAATGATTTGTTACGTGAGATGATTGAAGCAGGGATCATGAAATATGGTGATGCTTTCAAACATAGCATGGAAGAAGGTGGATGGGATTTAAGCAAAGTAGACTTAGAACAATTAAAAGAATCAAAAGCTACTTTCGTATTTGGACAAATGAATGAACCTCCAGGAGCACGTGCGCGTGTTGCATTAAGTGGTTTGACGATTGCAGAATATTTCCGTGATGGAGATGGTGCAGGAAAAGGAAAAGACATTTTATTTTTCGTTGATAATATCTTCCGTTTTACACAAGCAGGTTCTGAGGTATCGGCTTTATTAGGTCGTATGCCATCTGCGGTAGGTTACCAACCAACATTGGCAACTGAAATGGGATTGATGCAAGAGCGTATTACTTCAACAAAAAATGGTTCTATTACTTCCGTGCAAGCGGTGTATGTGCCTGCGGATGATTTAACAGATCCGGCGCCAGCAACTACTTTTGCCCACTTGGATGCAACAACCGTATTGAGTCGTAAGATTGCCGATTTAGGTATTTATCCTGCGGTAGATCCTTTGGATTCAACTTCAAGAATTTTAACGCCAGCGATTGTAGGTGATGCACATTACGATACAGCGCAAAGAGTAAAAATGATCTTACAACGCTACAAAGAATTACAAGATATCATCGCTATCTTAGGTATGGATGAATTAAGTGATGAAGATAAATTAATCGTATCTCGTGCGCGTCGTGTTCAACGTTTCTTATCTCAACCATTCTTCGTTGCAGAACAATTTACAGGATTGAAAGGGGTATATGTATCCATTGAAGATACCATTCGTGGTTTTAATGCAATTATGGATGGTGAGGTTGATCAATATCCTGAAGCTGCATTTAACTTAGTTGGATCTTTAGAAGATGCCATTGAGAAAGGTAAGAAAATGATGGCACAAGCTTAATTAACAAATTCGAACATTTAAACTGCGCACATGTTATTGGAAATATTAACACCCGACAAAAAGTTATTTAGTGGAGAAGTATTTGGGGTGCAATTGCCAGGTATTGATGGTTTATTTGAAATTTTGAATAAGCACGCTCCGTTGGTGAGTGCCTTAGGCAAGGGTCAAGTAAAGGTATTAATGACTGCTACTAAAACGGAAGCATACACCATCAAGAGTGGATTTGTGGAAGTGGCGAATAATAAAACAACCATATTGGTTGAAGGCGTTTTGTAATGATACAATAACAAAATATTATAAAATATTTGAATCCCTCCCGACTTATCTGGAGGGATTTTTATTTATATTCACATAACGTAAAAAAGTAGGTAAAAAAGTAATTTTTCGCATTTCCTGTTTATGAAAAAAACATTCCCATTTATTATTGTTTTAATCACTTTATCCATCATTGGGATATTGTTCATCCAAATTACTTGGTTGCAGGGTTTGTTTTTATTACAAAGGAATCAGTTGTCTGAAAAGATTAACCAAACAGGTTTATTAGTCGTGACGGATATCGGAAAAAAAATGAATAGCGGATTGTCATTTCGATTGCCAAAAAGGGGGCGATTAAGTTTAGAGAGTGATTTTCATTTATATAAGTTTGATGAGTCAACGATTGCAGATATTTATGATTATAAAGAATTAAAGGAAAAGATAAAGTCGGCGCTTGATAAATTTGAAATAGGCGACTTGCATTTTGAATTTGCGGTGGCAGATAAAAAAAGCATACTCGAATTAAGGAGTAATAATTTTGATGATTCTTTTACGGAAGATTTAAATAGCTTACAAGTTCGAGTACCAGTGATGCCGCAGGATGTCATTGAACCCGTGGGGCCCTTTGAATCGTTAATCATTGTTATTCCTGATGTAAGATTGTATTTACTAAATTCATTGAAGTGGATTATTTTTGGGGCGATACTTTTTATTATAGTAGTATTAGCGGCGTTTTTTATTACCATTCGCTCCTTATTGAATCAGCGTAAGGTGAATGAAATCAAGAATGATTTTATTAATAACATGACGCATGAATTAAAAACGCCTTTAGCAACAATTTCATTGGCGGTGGATGCTTTAAAAACCGCAAAAGTGCAGTCGGATCCAACTTCGGTAGCCTATTTTAGTAATATTATTAAGGAGGAAAATGTACGGATGAATAAACATGTGGAGACTATTTTAGAAACCGGGCAGCTTGAAAATAAGGACCTAGAATTAAACAGGCAGCCTGTTAATGTACATGACTTAATTCAGGCAGTGGTGGATAGTTATAAATTACAATTAGAAGAGAAACCTTCTAATATTCATATGCAACTGAAGGCACCGAAGCCCGAAATTAATGCTGATGAAGAACACTTATTACATGTAATCTCTAACTTGATGGATAATGCAATTAAATATTCAAAGAATACGATTGATATTTTAGTAAGTACTGCCAATGTGAATAATAAAATCATCATTACCGTCGAGGATAATGGGATAGGGATGACCAATGAAACGAAAAAGCATATTTTTGAAAAATTCTATCGCGCCCATTCCGGTAATATTCACAATGTAAAGGGTTTTGGATTAGGTATGAGTTATGTAAAACGTATAGTCGCCTTACATAAAGGGCAGATCCGCGTTCATAGCGAGTTGGACCATGGCACCACTATTGAAATTACGCTTCCCATTGCTTAATTTGTAGTAATTTAATTAGGATATCCCGACTTAATCATTGGATGCTTGAATAGTATCTGGGATCCAAAATAAACACCCATCTCCGTAGCTTAAAAATCGGTATTGATGGCCCAAGGCGTGTTGGTAAATGGTTTTCCATTCGGATCCTACGATTGCAGCAATAATTAAAAGCAAGGTTGATTTGGGTTGGTGAAAATTGGTAACCAGTCCCTTCACCATTCTAAAACGATAGCCTGGCATAATCATTAATTGTGTTTTAGAAATTAGGGTTTGCAATTGATTCCTTTCCATCCAGTTGACAATTGTATGGAGTGCTTCTAGTTTCGGTATTTCTTTTTCATCCACTTCATAAGCATCCCATTGCAGCAAGTGTAAATCGGTGGCTATTATTTTTGGATTCGCAATAATTTTGATACCTAACCAATACAAACTTTCAATCGTTCTAAGTGAAGTAGTGCCTACTGCAATTAGCCGGTTATTATTTTCAATTAAGTAATGAATTAATTTTTTTTCAATTTCAAAAAACTCCGCATGCATGGGATGGTCATTAATGATCTCAGTTTTCACGGGCAGGAATGTGCCTGCGCCAACATGTAGGGTTAAAAACTGAAGCGCAATATTATTTGATGAAATTTTATTTAATAGTTCCTGACTAAAGTGCAAGCCTGCAGTAGGTGCTGCAACAGATCCTTCTTCACTGGCATAGGTAGTTTGGTATCTATCCTTATCTTCGGCTGTCGTATTTCTTACAATATAAGGGGGGAGCGGAATTTGACCAATCAATGCTAAAATTTCAGAGAATATAATAGTCGTATCGTCCCAGGAAAACTCAATTAAAAATTTTCCATCTATTTGATTTAATTTTTTTGCAAAAAAATGAATCTCTTTATTATTATGAAATAATATTTTTTCAAGAAAGGGCGTTTTCCATTTTTTAGCACCGCCTACTAAACAGTTCCATGCTACTTTGTTCGTTGCTTGCATGGCTATTTGCACAGGACTATATTCCATACTTGGTTCCAAACAAAATATTTCAATTACACTACTTTTAGTTAGTTGTGCGTTTTCTTCTTGATGTGAATTAATTTTATTTTGAACTGATGGTGTTTCATCATTTTCAACTGCCTGTTTGTCAAATAATATTCTTGCAGCAATTACTTTACTATTATTAAATAGGAGTGTACTATGTGCAGGTATAAAATCGGTTATATTTTGATATTGGCTATCTGCAATGATCTGTTTATCCCATACCAGTAGTTTACTATCAGCTCTATTTTGGCAAGGGGTATAGGCTATTCTTTCATTAGGTAACTCGTAGTCAAAGTCAATTAAGTTCAGTTTTGGTAGCTGCTTCATGATGCAAAGGTACATATTGCCTTGATTTTCACCCTAATTCACGAGTTATTAACCTCTTTTTTAGGGTTTTCCACAGCTATAAACATCCAATTATTTAGAATTTAGCCAAAATTCATTCAAATCCCTTTACTGTATTGATTATCAGCTTGGTTTATTACTTGTGGAAAACTAGAAGGGGTCATTTGGCTTTTAAAAGTGGTAAAATGTGTTAATTTGTGTGAACAAGTGGTAAAAAACACTTTAATTATTAACAATGACAGGCTTTCACGGAGAATATCAATCAACCATCGACGCAAAAGGTCGTTTCCTGCTTCCCGGCAGCTTGAAAAAGCAGTTGGCTGAAGGAGAGACGCATTTTATTGTGAGCAGGGGGTTTGAGAAGTGTTTGACACTTTATCCGATAAAAAGCTGGCAGGGTATATTAGATCGTATTAGCCAATTGAATGATTTTGATCCTAAAGTGAGACAGTTTCGTCGTCAATTTTTAGGTGGAGCAACCGAGGTTGAATTAGATGGTGCTGGTCGTATTTTATTACCAGCTACATTAAGAGAGTTCGCTTTACCTAGAAAGGAAATTGTATTAGCAGCTGCCTTAGATCGTTTTGAAATTTGGGATGCAAGCAAATACAAACAGCTCTTTGAAGATTTTTCTGCAGATGAATTTAGTAATCTAGCACAGGAAGTAATGGCTGGAATTAAAAAACAAGATTAAGTAACCATGATGCAAAATCAAAACAATGATATAGTTGCATCGGAACAAGTTGCTTTTTCTTCTGATTATCATGTTCCTGTTTTATTTAATGAAACAATGGCGCATTTGAACATCAAACCTAATGGGGTTTATGTGGATGCCACTTTTGGCGGGGGCGGTCATAGCAGAGGTATTTTATCAAAATTAGGTCCAACAGGAAAACTGGTTGCCTTTGATCAAGATGCCGATGCAAAAAACAACATACCCAACGACAAACGTATTGTTTTCATTCCTGAAAATTTCAGATACCTACAACGATTTTTACGCTTAAATAAAATTAATCAAGTAGATGGTATTTTAGCTGATTTAGGGGTGAGTAGCCATCAATTTGATGAAGGAACAAGGGGTTTTTCAACAAGGTTTGATGGTCCATTTGATATGCGGATGGATCAACGCCAGCTAAAAACCGCAAAGCAGGTAATTGAAAGCTATGATGAATCTGCATTACATAAAATGTTTGAACAATATGGGGAAGTGTCTAATTCAAAAACATTGGCGAAACATATTGTTACGAGCAGAACGCATGTAAAACTGAATACCGTTGCCGATTTCAAGTTGTTGATTGCGCCGGTAGTAAAAGGGAATCCAAATAAATATTGGGCACAAGTTTTTCAAGCGATTAGAATAGAAGTAAACGAAGAAATGGAAGCGCTTAAAGATTTATTAGCGCAACTAAAAGAGGTAGTAAAACCAGGTGGAACTGCAGTGGTAATCACCTTTCATTCGATCGAAGACAGAATGGTGAAAAATGCATTTAGAGTGGCACCTGAGGAAGAAAATCAAGCGAATCCTTTCTTATCCGTAGAAAGGGAAAAATTTTGGAAGATCATTACAAAAAAACCTGTAGTGGCTTCTGAGAAAGAGATGAAAGAAAACAATCGAAGCAGAAGCGCAAAATTGCGCGCTGCCGAAAGATTATAAGTAGTATGTCCGAACCCGTTAACCCAAGTCCAAAAGCTGCTTTTAAAAGCATCTTTAATTATCAATGGATAGTCATGAACATTACGTTGTTTTTGTTCCTGGCATTTTTAGCAATCCTCTACATTGCGAACGGGCATTTAACCGACAAGACCATTCGTCAAATCAATACCACACAAAAGGAGTTAAAGGAGTTGCAATTTGAATATAAAACAGTGAAGGCCGAGTTGATGCGCCGCAGTCGTACTGTTGAAATTGAAAATGAAGTGGCCCCTTTTGGTTTAGTGGTTGCTAAGGAAATGCCTATTCGTTTGGTTTTAGAAAAAAGAATTCCATCTGCCAATAATAATTTAAAAGAAGTTTCAAAATAATGGATGTAAAACGCGACATATTATGGCGGGTATATTTAAGCTATATCTTAATTGTTATAGTTTGTATCACCATTTTAGGTAGGGCATTTTATATTCAACAAGTAGAAGGCAAATATTGGAGAAGCTTAAGTGATAGCTTACATCAACGTATTGTGGAAATTCCAGCGGCAAGGGGAACTATTTACAGCGAGGATGGACAAATGTTAAGTACCAATATGCCTAGGTTTGATATTTACATTGACTTTAGGGTTGAGCCATTACATGAAAAGAGCGGAAAAATATTTAGAGAAAATATTGACTCATTATCTATTTCCTTGGCCACTTTATTTAAGGATAAATCTGCCGAAGGGTATAAAAATGAATTGACAAAAGCTTTTGAAGCAAGCGAAGGGAATTACGAGTTAAGAAAAAAGATTGACTATCGCGAATATTTAACATTGATCAAGTTTCCAATGTTCCGATTGGGTCGCTATAAGAGTGGATTGATCGCGCAGGAGAAAAATTTCAGATTAAATCCTTATGAAAATATTGGCTACCGTACCATTGGATTAGCCAGAGATGAAAATAAAGTAGGACTTGAAAAATCATACGATACCGTATTAAATGGACGCAATGGCCGTCAGTTAGTTCGTGCAATTGCAGGTGGAGTAACTGTTCCTGTGGAGGAAGGTCAATTTGAGATTGAGCCAGAAACAGGGAAAGATATTGTGAGTACCATTGATGTTTTTATCCAGGAAGTAACGGAGAATGCGTTAATGAAGATGATGATCAAAAATGAAGCGACATCAGGTGTAGCAATGGTGATGGAAGTGAAAACAGGTAAAATTAAAGCGATTGCTAATCTTGGAAAAATAAGTGAGGGTGTATATAGAGAGGATTTGAATTATGCAATGACACCTACTGAGCCCGGATCCACTTTCAAATTAGTTACCTTATTATCAGCCTTAGAGGATGGTAAAGTTACCTTGAACTCATGTGTTAACTTAGAAGGGGGTACTTGGAATGTAGCAGGTCAAACGGTATATGATTCTGAAAAGCATGGGAAATTTGATGCATCTGTATTAGAAGCTTTTGAAGAAAGTTCCAATGTAGGTATGGCAAAAATTGCCATGGCTAATTATACCAATAATGTTGATCTATATTTTAAGCATTTAACAAAATTGCGATTGGACTCCACTTCGGGTATTGATTTAGTAGGGGAGAAGCAACCAAGAATTGTAAAACCAGGTAATAAAATTTGGGGGCCGACCACTTTGCCATGGATGGCCTTTGGTTATAATATTGAAATAGCGCCAATTCAAACTTTGAATTTGTATAATGCGATAGCAAATAATGGGGTGATGATGAAGCCTTATTTGGTGAATGCGATACAAGAAGAGGGGCGTATTTTAAAATCATTTTCACCAAAAGTATATAATGCGCAATTATGCAAGCCAACAACTATTAGAGATTTACGTATCGCCTTGGAAGGCGTTTGTATTAATGGTACTGGAAAAAAACTATTTGCGAATAGCTTGTATAAAGTGGCTGGCAAAACAGGAACGGCTAAAGTAGCGAATGGAAACAAGGGGTATGGCGAAGGTATTTTCCAATCTTCATTTGCAGGTTATTTTCCTGCAGACAATCCTCAATATACGATCGTAGTAATAATAAAAAATAAGGCACATGCTGCTAATTATTATGGGGCATCTGTTGCAGGTCCAGTTTGGAAAGAAATTTCAGATCGATTGTATTCAACTTATATTCAAAATAAATTAAACATACTTCCTGCATTTAATGTAAAAGATAGTCAGCTGTTTAATTATTCGATTTCAAAAATGTCCTTACAGCAAATTGCTAAAACATTAGCTATTCCATATAAAGACTCTTCGAATGCTTCTGCTGATTGGATAAAATTAAATGGCATAGGTGCGAATGTTATAGGTAGACAACAAATGATTTCAGACAGTACGATGCCAGATATCAGTGGATTAAAATTACAAGATGCATTATGGTTATGTGAAAAAAGAGGCTTATTAGTGAGCTGTATTGGAAAGGGAAAAGTAGTAAAACAAAGTATTGCACAAGGCGCTTATATTTCAAAAGGACAACAAATTCAAATTGAATTAAATTAATGAAAGAATTACAATCTATATTATTTGGAGTTGCACTTCGTGAAGTTGTTGGATCAACGAAGCAATTAATCAATGATATTCAGATTGATTCAAGAAAGGTGACACCATCATCTGTATTTGTTGCCATTAGCGGTGTTCAAGTAGATGGGCATCATTTTATTGACACTGCCATTGAAAAAGGAGCTACTGTTATTGTCTGCGAAAAATTACCTAGGGTAACAGTTCCAGTGGTTACCTACCTGATGGTTGAAAATACAAGTATTGCTGTTGCCATTATGGCACATCAGTTTTATAACGAACCATCTAATAAAATAAAATTAGTGGGTATTACGGGTACCAATGGGAAAACGACGGCGGCGACTTTGTTGTTTAAATTATTTAAAGGTTTAGGGTATACCTGTGGTTTAATTAGCACTGTTGAAAATCACATTGCCGATACCATTGTTCCAGCGACGCATACCACACCTGATGCAATTCAATTAAATGCATTATTGGATAAAATGGTGCAAGCGGGTTGCACACATGTATTTGTGGAGGTAAGTAGTCATGCTATTCATCAACATCGCGTTACAGGATTAAATTTCACTGGCGGGGTATTTACAAATATTACACATGATCATTTAGACTATCATAAAACTTTCGAGGCTTATTTAGACGCTAAAAAAGCATTCTTTGATCATTTGCCCAATGCAGCATTTGCGATCACCAATTTAGATGATAAAAATGGTGCACAAATGTTAGCGGATACAAAAGCGAATAAGTTGACTTATGCATTACATGCACCAGCAACGTATAAAGGAAAAATATTAGAGAATCAATTGCATGGATTGGTATTGTTGGTGAATGAAATTGAAGTGCATTGCAGGTTGATTGGCATTTTTAACGCCTATAACTTTTTAGCAGTGTATGGCGTTGCTATTCAGTTGAGTGAAAAATCGGAGGAGGTGTTAACCATACTAAGTGCGTTAACAGGTGCAGAAGGTAGGTTTGATTATATCATCGGACTTGATCAGCGTATTGGAATTGTTGATTATGCACATACGCCTGATGCATTAGAAAATGTATTAACTACAATTGCAAAATTAAGAAAGGGCGGAGAGGATGTCATTACAGTGGTTGGATGTGGTGGAGATAGAGATAAAACGAAGCGTCCAATAATGGCACAAGTAGCTTGTGATTTAAGTACAAAAGTATTTTTCACAAGTGATAATCCTCGTTCCGAGGATCCTAATGAGATCATCAAGGATATGGAGCAGGGCTTGAGTAGTTCAGCAAAAAGGAAGTATATCAATATCGTGGATCGTAAAGAAGCAATAAAAGCGGCGGTGCGTTTTTCAAAACCTGGAGATATTATTTTAATTGCGGGAAAGGGGCATGAGAAATACCAAGATATTAAAGGTGTGAAACAACATTTTGATGATAAAGAAGTATTACAAAATTTATTTAACGATTTAGCCAAATAAACCTCCTATGCTGTATCAATTATTTTCATGGTTAGACAAAACATTCAATATACCTGGATTAGGAGCATTCCAGTTTTTGACATTCAGAATTGCCATGGCGATTTTATTGTCCTTATTCATTGCAACTGTTTATGGTAAAAAAATGATTTTATTTTTACAAAAAAAGCAAATTGGTGAAAGTGTACGTGAATTAGGTTTAGTGGGAGAGCAACAAAAAAAGGGAACGCCTACCATGGGAGGTATCATTATTTTGTTAAGCATCTTAATCCCAACTTTGTTATTTGCCAATTTAGATAAGGTATATATCCGTTTAATGATTTTATGTACGGTTTGGTTGGGCTTCATTGGTTTTTTAGATGACTATTTTAAAATAAAAGCAAGAAAAGAATCTCAAAATAAAGGAGAAGCCTATAAAAAGAAAAATAGTGATGGATTAGCTGGTATTTCAAAAATTATTGGACAGGTTGGATTGGGAATTATTATTGGGGTAACCTTATATTTTAGCAATGCAGTCACGGTGGAAAGAGAAATAGTATCAACCAATGTTTCTGGAAGCTTGGCCAAAGGAGAGAAGGCGGTAAAAGGTGCTGATATTGTTGTTAGAAAAATTAATGGAGAGGAAAGAAGGTTTGTAAAAGTTAAAACACCTATTACGACTATCCCATTCGTTAAAAATCATGAATTTAATTATAGCAGATTGGTCAGTTGGATTGGACCAGGTGCTGAAAAATTTACATGGATCATTTATATATTAATTGTCATATTTATTATCACTGCAGTCTCAAATGGTGCCAACTTAACAGACGGTCTTGACGGATTAGCAGCAGGGGTAAGTGCTATCATAGGTGCTGCATTAGGTGTATTTATATATGTAAGTGGTAACTATGTTTTCGCTGACTATTTAAATGTAATGTATATACCCAATTTAGGGGAGTTGTCCATATTTGTGGGTGCATTCGTAGGTGCTTGTATTGGTTTTTTATGGTACAATGCTTATCCAGCGCAGGTGTTCATGGGAGATACTGGAAGTTTGGCATTGGGCGGCATTATTGCATCATTAGCCATTATCGTTAGAAAAGAATTATTGATCCCTATTTTTTGTGGTGTGTTTTTAATTGAAAACTTAAGTGTCATTATTCAAGTAAGTTATTTCAAATACACGAAAAAGAAGTTTGGTGAAGGACGCAGGGTGTTTTTAATGAGTCCACTGCACCATCATTACCAAAAGAAAGGATTTCATGAAAGTAAAATTGCAGTTCGTTTCTGGATCATTACGATTTTATTAGTGGTTGCTTCCATCTTAACATTAAAAACAAGATAATACATTGTCTAAAAGATTAGTCATATTAGGTGCAGGGGAAAGCGGAATAGGTACTGCTTTATTAGCCAAGCAAAAAGGCTATGAAGTATTTGTATCTGATGGAAGCGCCATTAAAGCTCATTTCCAAAAAGAGTTGGAGGATAATGGTATTACTTTTGAGTCTGGAAAGCATAGTGTTGATCAAATTTTAAATGCGGACGAGGTAATGAAAAGTCCGGGTATCCCTGAAAAAAATGAGATGGTGAAGGCGATCAGAGCCAAAGGTATTCCCGTGATTAGTGAAATTGAATTTGGATATAGATATAAAGGCTTTAGTAAAATTGCCGCCATCACTGGTAGCAATGGAAAGAGCACTGCCACTTCATTATTATATCATATTTGTCAATTGGTGAATGATGATGTAGCCATGGTAGGTAATATTGGATTTTCATTTGCGAGACAAATCGCTATTGCGCCTAAATCCTTATACATTATTGAAGTAAGCTCATTTCAATTAGATGATATCATACATTTCAAACCTGATATCGCTATTTTATTAAATATCACAGAAGATCATTTAGACAGATACGAGTACAAATTCGAAAACTATATTAAAAGCAAGTTTCGAATTATTGAAAATCAAACTGCACAGGATTATTTTATTTACTGCATTGACGACGAAGTCATTGTTAAACATTTAGAACTACTAACTACTAATACTAACCCATTACCATTTTCTATGAAACAAGAAGTAAAAAAAGGAGGCTACATCAAAAACGACCAAATGATGTTGAAAATCCAAGAAGAACGCGTGTCGATGAGTATTTATGATTTTGCATTAAAAGGCAAGCATAATGCTTATAATACAATGGCAGCAAGCATTGCTGCAACTACTTTGGGAATTCGCAAGGAAAAAATCCGCGAAGCCGTAAGTAATTTTCATAGCCTTGAACACCGCATGGAATTTGTGGCAACTGTTCGTGGTGTTGACTTTGTAAATGACAGTAAAGCAACCAATGTAAACAGTACTTGGTATGCATTAGAGAGCATGCAAAAATCAACTGTGCTAATTTTAGGCGGTGTGGATAAAGGAAACGACTATGAATTAATTGCTGAATTAGTGAAAGAGAAAGTAAAGGCAATTATTTGCATGGGTACTGATAACAAAAAGATCATTGACTTTTTTGGAGATAAAGTAGCTTCGATTGTAGAAGCAGATTCTGCAAAAAAAGCAGTGACTGCAGCTTTTAAGTTAGCTGAAAAAGGAGATGTTGTTTTGTTAAGCCCAGCATGTGCAAGTTTTGACTTATTTAAAAACTATGAGGATAGAGGTGTTCAATTTAAAGAGTCAGTAAAAGAATTATAAGCATGTTCAACGAGACCACGGATAAATTATTTTCACAAATGCCTTCGATTGGAGGTATGAAGGAGCATTTGGACCAAAGAACAAGGGGTGATAAATACATATGGGGGTTAGTCATTGTATTATCATTGATATCTATACTGGTCGTGTATAGTGCAACAGGTTCTTTGGCCTATAAAATGTACCGTGGTAACACAAGCGTTTATTTATTTAAGCAAGTGATATTTACTTTGGTGGGTTTGCTGGTCATTTTTGGCTTGCACCGGATCAATTATACGGTGTTTTCAAGAATTGCAACCATATTATTCATGTTTTCAATTCCATTATTAATTTATACTTTATTTTTTGGTGCAAAAATAAATGATGGAAGTAGATGGATTAAATTACCCATTATCAATTTGACCATACAGAGTAGTGATGTAGCAAAACTTGCTTTGTTTATGTATATATCAAAGGTGTTAAGTAAAAAGCAAGAAGTGATAAAGGATTTTAAGAAAGGATTTTTGCCTATTATTATTCCTGTATTCATTATTTGCGGATTAATCATGCCAGCAAATTTGTCTAATGCCTTATTAACGGGGGCTACTTCATTGTTGCTGATGTTTATAGGTAGGGTGAATTTCAAGCATATTTTATTGACCATTTTGGTTGCGATGATTCCTGTGGCAATTATTGTGGGTGTAGCCATAGCGACACACTCCAGTAAATCGGTGGAAGGACAGCAAGTGGTTGCTGAAAAAATGAAAAGTTTTGGTCGCATTGGCACTTGGGTAAATCGTGTGCAGGATTTTATGTACGCCAACGAAAGGGAAGTTCCTTACCAAGTGCAACAAGCAAAAATTGCCATTGCTAATGGAGGTATCTTTTTCGGACTTGGTCCTGGCAATAGTCGGCAAAGAAATTTTTTACCGCAAGCGTATAATGATTTTATATATGCGGTTATTATTGAAGAGTATGGATTAATTGGCGGCGCATTCATCATCTTTATTTATTTGGTTTTTTTATTTAGATGTATTCGAATTTTTAGAAGATGTCCTTATGCTTTTGGTGCTTTTTTAGCACTCGGGTTGAGTTTTACATTAATCATTCAAGCCATTGCAAATATGGCAGTGAATGTCAATATTGTTCCAGTGACAGGGGTGACATTGCCATTAGTAAGTATGGGTGGAAGCTCCTTTATATTTACTTGTTGCGCTATTGGATTGATATTAAGTGTCGCACGAAATGTGGAACAAATGGAAGGGAAGGCGCCAGTAGAAACTGAAATTGAATTACCTGACGAAAACACGGAGATAAGCAATGGCGTTAAGTCCGCAATATAAAAACATACGCATCATCATCGCTGGTGGCGGTACCGGAGGGCATATTTTCCCTGCGATAGCGGTAGCGCAAGCGATTCAGAAAATACAACCAGATGCGGCTATATTATTTGTGGGTGCACTGGGTAAAATGGAAATGGAGAAAGTGCCACAATCAGGGTATGAGATTATAGGCATCACTATTGCAGGATTTAATAGAACTAATCTATTTAAAAACTTTTCCTTGCCTTGGAAATTATTGAAGAGTTATTTTCAAGTGAAGGCGATTATAAAAAATTTCAAACCCAATGCCGTTTTTGGTGTGGGTGGCTATTCTAGCTTTCCCGTTTTGAAACAAGCGCAAACAAAATCAATACTTACATTTATTCACGAGTCAAACGCATTTGCGGGTAAAGCAAATCAATGGTTAGGTGCTGATGCTACACAAATATTCACAGGAACAAAAGGGATGGAGTCATTTTTCCCTGCTGATAAAATATTGGTAACAGGCAATCCAGTGAGACAAAATATTATCAATACTTCCTATAGTAAAAATAATGCAGTGTTGCATTTTGGTTTAATGCCGAATAAAAAAACGGTATTAATCGTAGGCGGAAGTTTGGGCGCAAGCTCCATTAATAAAGCCATCCAAGGTAATTTGGCCGCATTTTTAGAAGCTAACATACAGTTGATTTGGCAAACTGGTAAACCGAATGCTGCCGCTTATGTAACTGCAGCAAATGATTATGCCAATGTTTATGTGAGTTCCTTTATTGATGATATGAGCGCCGCATATACTGCTGCAGATATTGTGGTAAGCAGATCGGGTGCGATGGCGGTGGCTGAAATTTCAATCACAGGCAAGGCGGCAATTTTTGTACCCTATCCACATGCAGCTGAGGATCACCAAACCTATAATGCTTTGGCACTCGTGGACAATGGTGCTGCGAAAATGGTCAAAGACAATGACGTGAATCAACATCTGATTCCTTTATTACAAAGTTTGACGCAGGATGATCAAAGTAGGCACTTGATGGAAGAAAAAATAAAAGCATATGCATTTACAAATGCAGATCAAGTGATTGCTGAGCAAATACTACAACATATTTAAAAATCAGTATAGAAATAGTAATAATTAATTGATCTAATAATGAATACGCAAATAATTAATCCACTAACGAATATAAAAAACATCTATTTCATAGGAATTGGTGGTATTGGTATGAGTGCCTTAGCTAGGTATTTTAACACACAGGGCGTGCATGTTTCTGGTTATGATAAAACACCCACTTTATTGACGGATGATTTAGTGAAGGAAGGGATACAAATTCACTTTGAAGATGATTTAAATCAAATGGACAAAGCAGCTACTGTTGTTGTTTATACACCTGCCATTCCTGCGGATCATGGGGAATTAAATTATTACAGAGATCATGGTTATAATGTAGTTAAGCGTAGTGATGTTTTACAATGGGTGACTGAAAATGCATTCACTATTGGTATTGCTGGTACCCATGGAAAAACTACGACCACTTCAATGACAGCGCATATTTTAAGACATACTGAATATGGCTGTAATGCATTTTTAGGGGGCATTCCTTCTAATTATAATACCAATTTTTGGAGCCATGAAAAAAATGTAGTGGTTGTGGAAGCGGATGAATATGATCGTAGTTTTTTAAAATTATCCCCAAATATTGCGGTCATTACTGCAGTGGATCCGGATCATTTAGATATTTATGGCACAGCGGAAGAGGTATTGAAAGCATTTGGGCAATATGCGGATAAGATTAAGCCAGGGGGTACATTGATTCAAAAAATGGGAACAACGGTGGTGACCAATTCGGATAATAAATCGATTCAAACTTATGGGTATGATAAAAACGATGCATCTTATCACACACAAAATTTAAAAGTGGTGGATGGTTCTTATATTTTTGATTTAGTGCATCCAGGGGGTGTTTTGAAGGAAGTGGTTTTGAACATGGGTGGCTTGCACAATGTTGAAAATGCAACTGCCGCAATTGCAATTGCATTAAGCTTAGGTATTGATGAAAATAAAATCAAGTTGGCGGTTGCAAATTTCAAAGGAGTAAAGCGTCGCTTTGAGTATAAGGTTAAAACAGCGAATAAGGTTTTGATTGACGATTATGCGCATCATCCAGAAGAATTAAATGCATTAATAGCTGGTGTGAGAAGTATTTATCCTGGCGAAAAGATGGTTTTGGTTTTTCAACCACACTTATATAGCCGCACGCAGGATCAATGTGAGGGCTTTGTTGAAACATTGGATAAAGCAGATGAAGTTATTTTATTACCTATTTATCCAGCAAGGGAATTACCCATCCCCGGCGTTACGAGTGATATGTTGGTTGAGAAAATGAGTATTTCAAAAAAACAAGTAATGTCAAAAGAAGCATTGTTGGCATGGGCGGCAACCACACCTGATAAGCTAATTGTGATGGCAGGCGCTGGAGATATAGATGTTTGTATCAATACTATTAAAGACCTTCTTATATCTACCAAATGAAGCAATGGCAAAACATATTGATTAAAACTTTGTGGAGCATTGCCGGTGCAGCACTTATATTTTTACTTGTGATTGCTTGGAAAGCCAAAGTAGCTAAAAAATTATCGCAAATACAAGTAGAATTGGTAGGCGAAACGACCAAGGCTTTATTCATGGATGAAAATGAAATCACTCAAATATTAAAAGACCAAGGGGTTGTCAAAGGTACCATTGTTGAACGCATAAATTTAACATCGATTGAACAAGAGTTGGAAAAAATAAGGTGGATAAAAAATGCAGAATTGTTTATTAATAACCAACAATTATTAGAAGTTAAAATCCAACAAAGAATTCCGATTGCACGAGTTTTTACAGTTTCGGGAAGCTCCTTTTATACAGATGATCAAGGTTGGCGCTTACCTTTAAAACAGCTAACCGTGCTGCGTTTGCCCGTTTTTACAGGTTTCCCAACCGATCAAGATAATTTATCAGCGCCAGATAGTTTACTACTAAATGAAGTACTCTTTTTTTCAAATACGATTAAAACGGATAGCTTTTTTACTGCGCAAATTGCACAAGTAAATATCGGGTCCAATGGTGATTTTCAAATGGTCCCTAGTTTAGGGGATCATACCGTTTTAATAGGGTCGGTGGATAATTTGGCTGATAAATTAAATCGCTTATATACTTTCTATAAAAAAGTGTGGGTACAAAGTGGGATCAATGCCTATCAGGTATTGGATTGCAGATTTGACGGACAAATTGTTGCCCTAAAAAAGGGAATGGAGCCTATTCAATATGCGCCAGGTATGATGCCATTTCAAAATTCGGTATTGGCTACAATGGATAACGGGTTAACGAACGCTGATACTGCAACAGCGCTGGTTATCAAAGATACCTTGAAGAAAGTAACGCCCATGGCTATAAAAAAAGAAGTCAAATTAGTTGAAAATAAACTGGCTAATAAGCCCGCAGTTAAAGTGGCTGCAAATAAAAAAAGCACCCCAATAAAAATCAACAAACAAATCAAGAAAAAAGACAATAAACAAAACAATAAATCGTTAATTAATAAGAAGAAATCAGCGAAGGCTTTAATGCCAACAAAGACCACTTCTAAGAACAACAACAACTAACAACTAAAATACATAAAAATGAGTCAAAATGATTCGCCCATCATTGTGGGTCTAGATATTGGTACCACAAAGATTGCGGCTATAGCTGGCAGAAAAAATGAGTTTAGCAAATTAGAGATCTTGGGCTTTGGCCGTGCCAACAGTAATGGGGTACAACATGGTCAAGTGTTAAATATTGATCAAACTATTAAGGCAATTCAACAAGCACTTCAAAATTGTCAATTAAGCAATCCTGATTTAGAAATCAATGAAGTATTTGTAGGTATTGCAGGTCATCATATTAAAAGTTTACAAACAAGGGGTGACATGGTTCGTCAGGATGCGGAGAACGAAATTCAACCTTGGGAAATTGAGCAATTAATCAACAACCAACGCAAAACATTTATTCCAGCGGGGGATCAAATTATTGACGTTATACCACAAGAGTTTCATGTTGACAATAACCCAAATGTGAAAGAGCCAGTTGGCGTGAATGGGGTAAAAGTGGGTGCAAATTTTTTAATCCTAACTGGGGACAGAAATGCAATTCGCAATATCAATCGTTCGGTGGAGCGTAGTGGTTTAGTGACGAAGGATTTAGTATTACAACCCTTAGCTTCTGCAAGTGCGGTTATGAGTGATATCGATTTAGAAGCGGGTGTGGCAATCTTAGATATTGGTGGTGGCACCAGTGATTTGGCCGTATTTTATGATGGCATCTTGAAGCATACTGCAGTAATACCATTCGGTGGCGAAAATATTACTAATGATATTCGACTTGGTTTAGGTGTTTTGAAAAGTCAAGCAGAGGCAATGAAAGTCCAGTTTGGAAGCGCTTTGGCAGATGAGGCAAAAGCTAATGCTTATGTCACAATTCCAGGTTTAAAAGGAATGCCAGCAAAAGAAATCAGTGTGAAAAGTTTGGCAGGAATTATCCAGGCTAGAATGAGTGAAATATTGGATTTTGTCACTTACCATTTAAAGCAAGTGGGTTTGGATAGTCGTCAATTAAATGGCGGTGTGATATTGACTGGTGGCGGATCTCAATTAAAGCACCTGATTCAATTAACCGAGTATATCACTGGTTTAAATGCAAGAATTGGATTGCCTAATGAACATTTAGCACCTAATCATATAGATGAGTTAAAAAAGCCAATGTATTCAACATGTATTGGATTAATCTTGAAAGGCTATAACGATTTTGAACAAAATTATAAGGTATTTGCTGAAAACTTTAAAAGAGTGGAAGTGCCTAAATCATTGACTGTAAATAACACCAATGGTGCCAATACTTTAACGAGTCAAAAAGTGGAAAAAGCAGCACCAGCAACTACTTTATCAGTAGAACAAATTGAAAGAAGAAAGAGCAAATTTTGGGATCGCTTTAAGAATAACTTGATTGAAATATTTAATGAGGAACCTGACAAACCTTTGTAATATTATTTACCCACATTGTGGTTATAAATATCAAGTAGAATAAATTCTAGAATTACTAATTTCGACATAACTAACTAACAACTAACCATCTAACTAACCCATTTAAAAACAAAAAAATGATTCAATTTGACTTGCCTAAACAAAAATCATCTATCATCAAGGTCCTCGGCGTAGGCGGTGGTGGTAGTAATGCTGTAAACTTTATGTTTAAGCAGGATATAGAAGGCGTTGATTTTATTATTTGTAATACAGATTCTAAGGCCATTGAACAAAGCGATGTGCCTAACAAAATTCAATTAGGCCCACATTTAACACAGGGACTTGGGGCTGGAGCGGATCCTTCTGTAGGAAAGTTAGCAACAGAGGAATCTTTAGAAGAAATCAGAAAAATTTTAGAAGTTAATACGCGCATGGCCTTTATCACTGTGGGTATGGGTGGTGGTACAGGAACTGGTGGTGCGCCAATTATTGCAAAAATTTGTAAGGACTTAGGCATATTAACGGTGGGTATTGTTACCACACCTTTCGGATTTGAAGGGCCTCGTCGTCAAAAACAAGCAGAGGAAGGAATCAATCAATTAAAACCATTAGTAGATACATTGTTGGTGATTTCAAATGATAAATTACGTGTTCAATATGGTAATTTAAAAATGAAAGAGGCGTTTACGAAAGCAGATAATGTTTTAGCAACTGCAGCTAAATGTATTACTGATGTTATTAATAGCCGCGGTCACATTATTGTTGACTTTGCGGACGTTTGCACGGTGATGAAAAATGGTGGTGTTGCTATTTTAGGGAAGGCCGAAGTGGAAGGGGAAAATAGAGCAGAAAGAGCCATTGAAGAAGCCTTGAATTCACCATTGTTAAATGACAATGATATCAAAGGTGCCAAATGGATTTTATTAAATATTAATAGTGCGGAAGGGGAACATGAGTGCACGATGGATGAATTAGAAACCATCAATAATTTCTTACGAGAAAGAACTGGCGAACATTCTGATGTAATTATGGGTATGGGCTATGATGCTACCCTTGATAAAAAATTAGGGATCACATTAATCGCTACAGGTTTTGAAGGTAAAGATCCTTTTAAAACTGAAACACCAAAAAAAGCGGAGGCTCCTATTGAGGAAAAAATAGTAATGACCTTGGTCACAGATGCAGTTGCAGTTGAACAAATCAAGCAGGAGCCAGTAATTAATGAAGTCAATAAAAAAGCGGAAGATCATTTTATTTTAGATCAAACAGAAGAAACGCCGATTCATTTTTCATTTGACCAAGCACCTGCAATTGAAGCTCCGTTATTAGTAGCCGAAGAAGAATTGGAGGAAGAAGAAGTGAAGGAAGTTGTATTGGATAAGTATGATACTATTTGGGAGTTAAATGCAGAAGCATCTATTGCCGCTGCAAATAGCTTTGAAGTTGAAATGGAAGAAGATGAATTAGAAGAGATGGAGGAAGATGAAATGTTAGCATCAGAGGAAGTGGTTGAAGATGAAATGGAAGTGATGGCTTTTGAGAATAATGATTTAATGCCAACCTTAGTATTAGAAGAGGAGCCTGCATTTGAAGAAGAAGTAGAAGTGGCTATGGAAGAAGAAATAGATGAATTGGTTGAATTGCATTTGGAAGAGGAAGTGGAAGAAGAAATATTCACTTTAAATATGGAAGCAGAGAAAGAAGCTACTATTGTTTCTGACTTTATTTTAAGTAAGCCTACAAATATTTATGTGGAAGAAGCGGACGAAGTTGAAGAAGAATTTTCAACACCAGTAGTTGCCTCCAATGAAGTGATTTTTGAAATTAATGAGACGGATCCAAGTGTAGAAATGGAAGAAGACTTTATGTCAGAAGAAATCAGGATTGAGGAAGAAGTTGAAGAAACGCTGATAGAAGAAGAATTCATGGAAGAAGAATTCATGGAAGAAGAATTGATGGAGGAAGAATTGATGGAAGCGGAAATGACCATCGATGAAAATATTGCGGAAGAAGAAGTAGCAACTGTTGAAATGTGTACTGCTCCTGTCATTGAAACGCCTTCGCCAGCGGAAGTTGTATTTGAATCTTCTTTCCGATATGAGGAAGAGCCTTCGATGCAATTGGTGATGAGAGAAGAGTCCAATACACCTGTGGCGCATGTGAATCAACAAGCTAATTATGATATGCCATTAGATAATGCCGAGGAGCAAAGAAGAAAAGTGGCAGAGCGTATTCAGAAATTAAGAAATTTATCTTTTAATATTAACAATGCGAATGATTCTAACAATGATTTTGAATCAGTGCCTGCATATGTTAGAAGAAATATGGAAATGTTTGGTAACACGTTGGCATCTGTTGAAAATTATTACAGTAAGTACACCGTGGATAAGGATGAGAATAACCAAACACAAATTTCAACCATCAATACTTTTATGGATGGTAAAAAACCGGATTGATTTAGTTTTTCTGTATAGTTGATTTTAGTTGTAACCCCACCCTTTATCAGGTGGGGTTTTTTTGCGGTTGGTCAATCGCATCATTTTAATATTCTTACTAAAATCTTTATTTGAATCTTACTAATCCATTCAAAATGCATAAAACTTGTACCTTTAACGAATGCAAACAGTATTAATCACAGGTGGAACTGGAATGGTAGGAACTTCCCTTACGCAATTATTATTAAGTAAAGGATATCAGGTAATTATACTAACACGCAAGCCCAAGCCCCAGGTTTCCCCAATACCTAATTTAACCTATGCAGTTTGGGATATAGCGAAGGGTTATATAGATCCATCAGCAATTGGGAAAGCAGATGTGATTGTTCATTTGGCAGGGGCAGGTGTCGCAGATAAAAGATGGTCAAAAAAACGCAAACAAGAAATTGTAGATAGCAGGGTAATGTCGGGCGCATTGTTGGTGAAGTATTTAACTGAAATTCCACATCAGGTTAAAACAGTGGTTGCGGCATCAGCGATTGGTTGGTATGGTCCCGACTCTGAACAAAGTTTACAGAACGGATTTACTGAAACGGATCCAGTAGATGCTGCATTTTTGGGTGACACCTGTAAACGATGGGAGGACAGTGTAAAACCCTTGGAAACCTTGGGCATTAAATTAGTTACCTTAAGAATAGGAATTGTTTTAAATAAACAGGGGGGCGCATTGGCTGAATTCATCAAGCCTGCACAATTTGGCTTAGCAACTATTTTTGGAACAGGGAATCAAATGGTCAGCTGGATACACCATAATGATTTATGTAAAATGATTTTATTTGGGATTGAATCAGCTTCCTTAAAAGGAGTTTATAATGCAGTTTCGCCTGATCCAACAAGTAACAAAGATTTAATAATAGCAATTACAAAAAAATTAAGCGGTTTTTATCTGCCCATACCTGTTCCCGCTTTCGTATTAAATATAATGTTGGGGGAAATGAGCATTGAAATTTTAAAGAGTGCTAAAGTTTCCTCCAATAAAATTGAGCATGCAGGATTCAAATTTGATTATCCTACATTGCATACTGCATTGAATGATTTGTTGTAATCAGTTTTGATGTAAATAAGACTAAAAATTTACAACTAGTTTCTAATTGGTCTGCCTGCGGTAATCACTGATTGTATACGTTCCAATGTTTTCTTTTCGCCACACAAACTTAAAAATGCTTCTCGTTCTAAATCCAATAAGTATTGTTCATTTACAGTAGTAGGTTCACTTAAATCTCCGCCACACATTACAAATGCTAATTTCTTAGCCACTTTAACATCATGGTCAGAAGCGTATCCGGCTTTGTGCATACCATTAATACCTGCGTAAAGCGCCCCTAGTCCTGCTTTTCCTAATACTTTAATATCTTTTCTTTGTTGTGCCTGGGTATATCCTGCATTAAATAATTGTAGTGCTTGGTCTTTGGCTTTGGTAATGCGTCTTGATTGATTGAGTAAAATAAAATCCTGTGATTTTCTTAAGATGCCCATATCCATCGCTTCCTGTGCGCTTGTTGCTACTTTAGCAGTCGCAATTTGCATAAACCTGCGATTAAGTGTAATTGTTTCTGGTTCATCTGCATGCATTTCATCTGAAGCGCGTAATACTAATTCCTTAGTGCCACCACCACCAGGTATTACACCAATACCTAATTCCACTAAACCTATATAAGTTTCTGCAGCAGCACAAATACTATCTGCATGTAAATTCATTTCACAACCACCACCCAAACAAAGCCCATGAGGGGCCACTACAACAGGGTTTGAAGAGTAGCGCACACGCATCATGCTATTTTGAAAAGTACGAATGGCCATATCTAATTCCTCGTAATCTTTTTCAATAGCCAACATAAAAATCATACCCACATTGGCGCCTGCACTGAATAAATTGGATTCGTTGGCAATCACTAAGCCATTAAATTTATCTTCTGCAATGTGAATCGCTTTATTTATTCCTTCTAAAACCTCGCCACCAATACTATTCATTTTTGTATTCCAGCTAAATCCTGCAATACCATCATTCATGTCCACTAGGGTACAAGCGCTGTTTTTCCAAATGGTCTTTTCCTTTAAATCAGATAAAATTAAGAAGGACTCACTTCCTGGTATTAATTTATAAGATTCAGTTGCCACATCATAGTAATAACGTTTGCCTTCTTGTACTTTATAAAAGCTTAAACCATTGCTCAGCATGGTTTCCACCCAAGGTGCAAGCGCATATCCAGCTGATTTCATATCACCCATTACTTGTGTAGCGCCTAATTCATTCCAGGTTTCAAAAGCACCTATTTCCCAACCAAAACCTGCTTTCAAAGCGTCATCAACACGATAAAGTTCATCACTAATTTCGGGGATACGATGGCTGATATAGGAGAATAATGCAAAATGAAATTGACGGACAAATTCACCCGCTTTGTCTTTTGCTGCGTATAAACTTTTTAAACGTTCGGGTAAACTTTCCATTGCTTTTGCAACACCAATGGAAGCAAATTTTATTTTAACGCGCGGCTCGTATTCGAAAGTTTTTAAATTCAGTGTTAGAATTTCTTTGGAGCTAGCTGTTTTTATTTTCTTAAAAAATCCTTGGCCAGTTTTATCGCCTAACCAATTTTGTTCAACCATTTTTTCAAGCCATGTTGGCAAAGTGAATATATTTTTAGCCTCATCATTTGGACAGCTTGCAGCAACCCCATTGGCTACTTTTACCAAAGTATCAATTCCTACCACATCGGCAGTGCGGAAAGTGGCTGATTTAGGGCGACCCATAATTGGTCCTGTGATGGATTCAATTTCATCAATACTTAACTCCATTTTTTCCATGATATGTAAAACACTCATCATGCTGAAAATCCCAACCCTGTTAGCGATAAAGGCAGGAGTGTCTTTACAAAGTACCGTTGTTTTACCTAAAAACACATCCCCATAATGCATGTGAAAATTTACAATGCTAGGATCTGTTTTTGCAGTAGGAATAATTTCAAGCAAACGCAAATAACGCGGTGGATTAAAAAAGTGGGTACCACAAAAATGTTTTTGAAAATCCTCACTACGTCCTTCCGCCATTAAATGTATCGGAATGCCGGAAGTGTTTGAACTTACTAAAGTGCCTGGCTTTCTGTATTTTTCAACCTCGTCGTAAATTATTTTTTTAATGTCTAATCTTTCCACCACCACTTCAATGATCCAATCTGCAGTACTAATTTTTGCGATATCGTCCGTGAAATTTCCTGTACTTATGTTTTGTGCAAATTTTTGAAGATATAAAGGGGAAGGGTTTGATTTAATCGCTGCTTGCAAGGAGCTTTCCACTAATTGGTTTCTTTCCTTTGCTTTTGTGCTTTCATTTGACCCTGGTGCAAGCATATCTAATAATAATACTTCCACACCAATACCTGCAAAATGACATGCAATACGAGAACCCATTACGCCACTTCCTAATACCGCTACTTTTTTAATTGATCTTTGCATAAAAGCACATTTTTGTAAAATTAGTTAGTTATGCAACTATTTTCAAAAAAATCTTCCAAATTCACCTATTTTTTTTGCCACTGGTTGTTTCTTTTGACCATTTAACAAATGCGCCTTGGGGGTTGCTAGCTTTGGATTACATTTGTATTATGCAAGTAGATAACAAATTAGTAAGCCATTTGGCACATTTATCTAGGTTGAATGTGGCCCCTGAAAAAATGGACAAATTAGTTGCAGACATGCAGGATTTGGTAGGTTTTGTTGAAAAGCTCAATGAATTAGATACCACTGGCACCGAGCCGTTAATGCATATGGGTGATAGTTTCAATGTATTGCGTTTGGATGAAGTAAAAGGATCTATAGATAGAACTACAGCTTTAAATAATGCACCTGATCATAATGGTAAGTTTTTCAAAGTGCCTAAAGTAATAAATAAATAAATTTATATAATGTCATCAGTTATTCAATTAAGGGATTTACAAAAAAGTTATTTTATGGCAGGACAAGCCATACCTGTATTAAAAGGAATTAATTTGGATATTAAGTCAAATGAATATGTTGCTTTGATGGGTCCTTCGGGAAGTGGAAAAAGTACGCTAATGAATATATTAGGCTGTTTGGATTCACCGACCAAAGGAATGTATAATTTAAATGGACACGATGTAAGTAAGATGACAGATGATGAATTGGCAGGTATTCGTAATGATGAAATTGGATTTGTATTTCAACAATTTAATTTATTGCCAAGATTATCAGCTGCTGAAAATGTAGCCTTACCATTGGTTTATGCAGGTATCGCAAAAAAGGAAAGATTAGATAGAGCCATGGTCGCACTTGAAAAAGTGGGTTTAGCAGATAGAAGTCATCATAAATCAAATGAACTAAGTGGAGGTCAAATACAAAGGGTAGCCATTGCGCGCGCACTTGTCAATAACCCATCTATATTATTGGCCGATGAGCCTACAGGTAATTTGGATACCAAAACCTCCGTAGAAGTGATGGAATTATTTGGAAAAATTCATTCCTCAGGTAATACTGTAATATTGGTAACGCACGAGGAAGATATTGCGAAATATGCCCACCGCGTTGTAAGGTTAAGGGATGGGAACGTGGAAACAGATACCTTAAACGTTGGTCATAAATAAAGGTTGATCAATAAAAATAAATAATTAGGCTCCCATAATATTATGCGGAGCTTTTTTATGCCCAAGTGAACTTTATTTTATTAGATTTGTTACAAGTTGAGTCCTCAAGCAATAGGGCTTAAGAAAAAATTACCGCATGAAAATTTATACCAAAGCAGGAGACGAAGGCAAAACATCATTAATTGGGGGTACAAGGGTACCTAAAAGTCATATTCGTATTGAATCCTATGGAACAGTGGACGAGCTTAATTCCTTTGTAGGATTAGTGAGTGATATGTGTGGAAATGCGGAAATTCGAAAAGTATTAAACGAAGTGCAGGATCGTTTATTTACAGTAGGATCTCATCTTGCTTGTGATCCTGATAAAGAATCTGCCATACAAATTCCTGATTTAACTGAAATTGATATTACAAATTTGGAAAAAGAGATTGATACGATGAACGCCGTTTTGGAACCCATGAGATCTTTTATTTTACCAGTGGGACATAGTGCTATTTCAATGACGCACGTTGCGAGATGTGTTTGTCGTCGTGCAGAAAGATGGTGTGTGAACTTGCAAGAAGAAAATTTATTCGTTGAACCCATTGTTATCAAATACCTGAACAGATTAAGTGATTACTTATTTGTATTAGCTAGGTATATTGGACATTTAAATGGTGTAGCAGATATGCCTTGGAAAGCAAGGGTGTAATTAAATAATTAGCCCATCCTTCATGTGAAGTGTGCGATTGCTCATTTCGGCCAATGATTCATTGTGCGTTACAATTAAAAAGCTTTGTTGAAAAGTGTCGCGACATTTAATAAATAAATGATGCAAGGCAGCTGCATTGGCGCTGTCTAAATTACCTGTAGGTTCATCTGCAAAAATTAAAGCCGGACTATTTATTAAAGCACGTGCCACTGCAATTCTTTGTTGCTCGCCACCAGATAAACTATGGGGCTTTTTATCTTTTTGATCAGCCAAACCCATAAAGTCGAGTAATTCCATGGCCTTTGTTTCCACTTGTTTTTTTGGTTTTTGACCTATCCAAGCTGGGATACAAATATTCTCAAGTGCCGTAAATTCTGGTAACAAGTGATGAAATTGAAAAACGAAGCCAATTTGGTTATTTCTGTAATTAGCGAGCTGCTTATAGGAAAGTGCACTAATGTCCTGATTTTGAAATAAAATTTGCCCTTTGTCGGCTTTTTCAAGACTACTTACAATATATAACAGCGTCGATTTACCAGCCCCGGACGCACCCACAATAGAAACCATCTCCGCCTTGTTTACCTCAAGGGATACCCCTTTTAAGACTAAAATATTGCCATAATTCTTATATATGTCTGTCGCAACTAATAGTACAGGCTGCTTTTCCATGATACAAACCTACGATTACCGGCCCAATTTTGGCAAAATCTCACAATTTATTTACATCCTGTAGAAAAAACACATTTGGTAGTATCATTTATACGGCTACTTTTGCAAAAAAGAAACCTATGTTTTGGACTTTAGAATTAGCCAGTTATTTAGAGGAAGCACCTTGGCCGGCTACAAAAGATGAATTGATCGATTACTCTATTCGTAGTGGAGCACCATTAGATGTGGTTGAGAATTTACAAGAGTTGGAAGACGAAGGAGAAGTATATGAAAGCATTGATGATATTTGGCCAGATTACCCAAGTAATGAAGACTTCATGTTTAATGAAGACGAATATTAATTATTTAGGCGCTTTCGCAGAAAGCTAGCGCCTCAATAATTAATCTTTTATGATGAGGAAAAATAAAAAAGGGTCCCGATATATCGGCGACCCTTTTTTAATGTAGCGCTTATATAAGTGAGCGCGAAAATATAATTAAAAAGTTAATTTAAAATACAATAACATTAAACTCAGTATTAATACAATGGTGTTTGCGATAAGTACAGGTCGGCTATTAATTAAATAGGCATAAACCAACCAAACAATACAGCTAAAGTTTACGATCAATACCATGAGTAAACTTAAGTCACCAACGCTATGTGATTTCCAAGATAAATAAACCTGAGGCACAAAAGTGATACAGCTTAATAGTGAACCAAGATAACCAATGGCTTCTACTAGTTTGGGATTAATTTCTTTGTTGCTCATATGGTATTTTAATTGGGGGGCTTTATTTTTTATCCTTCTGTGATACCTGCTTTCTTCATAATCAAATCACTCACACCAGTAGTTGAATAACCGCCATCATGGAACAAGTTTTGCATCGTAACCATTTTAGTTAAGTCGGAAAATAAAGTCACACAATAGTTAGCGCAATCTTCAGCAGTAGCATTTCCTAGTGGTGCAATAGCATCCGCGTAATCAAAAAAGTCACCAAAGCCTTTGATACCTGTTCCTGCAGTTGTTTTAGTAGGCGATTGAGATACCGTATTCACACGCACTTTATTTCTTAATCCATAGTGATAGCCAAAACTACGTGCAATGGATTCAAGCAATGCTTTAATATCAGCCATATCGGTATAAAAAGGGAATGTTCGTTGTGCAGCAGCATAGGTTAAAGCAACCACACTCGCGTGGTCATTTAATGCATCCATTTTATAAGCAACACTTAGCATTTTATGTAATGACATTGCAGACACATCAACGCCTTTTGCGTAGTAATCATAATTCAATTCAGGGTAAGCAATTTTTTTACGAATATTCACACTCATGCCAATGGAATGAAGTACGAAGTCAATTTTACCACCTAAAATTTCTTGAGATTGGGTAAAAAGATTCGTTAATTCCTCAACACTTGTCGCATCGGCTGGAACAATCTTAGAATTTGTTTTTTCAGCTAACCCATTAATCTCACCCATACGCATTGCGATAGGGGCGTTGGTTAAAACAAAAGTAGCACCTTCTTCATGTGCTTTTTCAGCCACTTTCCAAGCAATTGAATTGCTATCAAGTGCGCCAGTAATAATTCCTCTCTTTCCTTTCAATAAATTGTATGCCATTTTGATGGTTTATTTAATTGCTGTAAAAATAATTATAATATCCTTTAAAAAGTCAATAACTACCTGAATTGACTAATAAGCTTTCGTTAAAACAAGGGTGTGCGATAAAAAACAAGAATTACAATAAGAAGTATGCTAAAATTACGCCCCTAAAAGTTCCTTGGCATTTTCCAAAGCAGATTTACTTGGTGGATCACCGCCAATCATAAGCGCAATATGTTGTACCCTTTCATTAGCCGAAAGTGCCCTTAAAAAAGTATTGGTACTGGTGCCCTTTTGTTCTTTATATACAAAAAGATGTGCATGGCCCTTGGCGGCTATTTGCGGTTGGTGGGTAATACATAGAACCTGTCTTGCTTGTCCTAGGCCTTGCAACAATAAACCTACTTGTTTGGCAGGTTCCCCTGAAATTCCAGTATCAATCTCATCAAATATCATGGTAGGTAAATCAATCGACTTAGCCACAAGTGATTTTATACAAAGCATCAAACGACTTAATTCACCACCGCTCGCAACTTTTTTGATGGGCTCAAACTTTTGGGTATTGTTTGCATCAAACAAAAAGTCAATTTTATCTTTTCCGTATGCATTGTAAGCAACCTCGTCAATCGTAACTTTTATTTTAGCATTCGGCATACCTACTTGATGTAAAAGTTGGTTTACATTTTTGGTAAACGGAGCGGTTTCCTTATTTCTTTTTTGTGTTAAAGAAGTTGCCAATTCCACTACTTGTTTTTCATCCGCTTTCACTTGTTTCGTGAGCTGATTAATTTCCTCATCCAAGCTAAGTACAGCTGTTAAGTCAAGCTCCAATTGTTGTTGGATACTTATGAGTTCGTTGGTGCTTTGTACTTTGTGCTTTTTTTGTAAACTATAACCTTCTGATAAACGATCTTGTATCAGCACTAATTTCTTATCATCAAAATCTATTTTGTCCTGCCAGTTGCTAAGCTCATTAGCTAAATCTGCTAGTTCAATTTGTGCAGCTTTCAAACGGTTTAATACATCTGCAAATTCAGGTTTCCATTTTACAATGCTATCTAAATTATTCGCAATTTGTTTTAACTGTTGCACAATTGGATTGTCGGCGCTTTCTAATACCTGAATGCTTTGATCTATTTGTGCTTTTATGGAAACGGCATTTTCTAAAAACTTAAGTTCCTGTTCTAAATGTTCTAATTCATTTTCTTTTAATTGTAGTGCTGCTAATTCTTCTAATAAATGTTTTTTATAGCTTTCTGTTTTTTCAAATTCATCTCTTCTGGAAATTAATTCAGCTAATCGCTTTTGATGGTCCTTCCATAAATGGAAAACAGATTGATATTGTGCTAAATCCTTTTGGACGCCTGCTAAAGCGTCAATTACGGTGCGTTGAAAATCAGTATCGCCCAAAGTAAGGGTATCAAATTGTTGGTGCAAATCCACCAACTGCGAAGTAAGTTGTTTAAGCTCATTCAAATTAATTGGCGTATCGTTGATAAAAGCCCTTGACTTTCCTTGTGCATTAATCTCACGACGAATAATTACTTCATCTGTTAAATCGAGTTCGTGTTCGGTAAAAAATGCTTGATACGTTTGTTTGTTGCTTAATGAAAAAGTGCCTTCAATAAAACATTTTTTTGAAGCGTCTCTACATACTGTGCTATCTGCTCTGTCGCCCAATATTAAACCAAGCGCACCCATGATAATACTTTTACCCGCACCAGTTTCACCAGTGATCACAGATAATTGATTGGACAAATCAACACTGAGTTGGTCAATTAAAATGTAATTATGTATTTCGAGTTTGGATAACATGGCTTAATGCAATATACACTACCCTAAAATGCTGCACAAATTTTGTTGTAATAAAAAAGGGTCCTGATTGCTCTGGACCCTTTAAGGAATATTTTCAAAATAGTTTTAAGTCTATTTTTTGGTCTTTTCTGGAGCGTTCGCCACATCTGACTCTACTAAAATACGACCGCAGTTTTCACAAACGATGATTTTTTTGTGTAAGCGAATTTCGCTTTGACGTTGTGGAGGAATTGAATTGAAGCAACCGCCACAAGCATCTCTTTTAACAGTAACAACGGCTAAGCCATTGTGGTAACTGTTCCTGATACGATCGTAACTGTATAATAAACGATCGTCAATATGTGCACGCGCTTCTTCGCTTTTAGTTCTTAATTCTTTCTCTTCAATTTCTGTATCAGCGATGATTTTTTCTAATTCACTTTTTTTATGGGTCAATACACCATCTTTTGAAGCGATTGTTTTTTTAGCAGCATCCAATGCTTTGATTTTTTCGCTTAAATCTTCATTTGCATCACGGATGTATTTTTCAGCAAGTTTAATTTCTAACCCTTGTATTTCAAGCTCTTTGTTAATTGCTTCAAACTCACGGTTATTTTTAACATTCTCACTTTGAGATTCATATTTCGCTAATAAAGCTTCGCTTTCTTTGATCGCTGCTTTTTTAGTTTCAATGAATTCAGTGATACCATTAATTTCTTCTTCAATTCTAACTTGTCTGTTTACTAATCCTTGAACTTCATCTTCCAAATCTTTTACCTCCATTGGTAATTCACCACGTAAAATTTTAATTTCATCGATACTACTATCAACGCGTTGAAGTCGGTAAAGGTTCACTAATTTTTCTTCTACTGAAAAGTCTTTGACTGATGCCATATTTTCAAATTTATTTGGATGGTCTTAATGCTGTGAATCTCAATCTTTAAGATAACGCACCGGTTGGGTGTTTACCGAGGATTCGAGGACGGCAAAGGTAGGGAATTTACCGGTTAAATAAGCAACAATTAGGGCCGGAACAAATTGTTCGCTTTCCCCATGACCAATATCAAGGAGTAAAAGCTGTCCGTCGGCCTCAAAAAACTCGTGGTATTTGAGGTCGCTGGTGATAAAACAGTCAATCTTTTGTTTTTTAACCGCATCTATTAAAAAGCTCCCTGCACCACCACATAAAGCAATGGTTTTCAGTTGTTTATTTATAAAAGGCGTATGTTTTACAACAGCCAAATTGAACTTTTCTTTGACCCATTTAATGAAATCTTGCTCATCCGTTTCAAGGGGAAGTTCGCCCACCAAGCCGGCACCCACAGTATCTCCATTTTTATCAAAAATTCCTGGTATAGGCGCCAAAATGGAACGATTTTCTAATCGAAGTTTATCGGCCAGGGTTTTATTTACCCCGTCGATGATATTATCCAAATTGGTGTGAATGGCGTAAACTGCGATATTATTTTTAATGGCCTTAACTGCGACCCGAGTCACATAGTGATTGGGGGTAAATTGTTTGATTCCCTTAAATAAAATAGGATGGTGACTCACAATTAGGTTACAACCTTGGGCGATGGCTTCGTCAACCACAGCTTCCGTACAATCTAAGGAACATAAAATACCGGTACAATTGGCAAGCGGATCGCCAATAATTAAGCCTGCATTATCATAAGATTCCTGATAAGACAGGGGCGCCCAAGTTTCCAAGGCTGCGGTAATAGTGCTAATTTGCATATCTAAAATTAATTATAAAAAAGCAGTATTTTATTAAAATTGGACACAACTATTTTAATACTGAATTGTTAATAGTTAGATTTGTTTCAACAAGCAATTAAAATAATCCAATGGCAGCACCTATACATATATTTTGGTTTAGACGCGATTTAAGATGGGAGGACAATGCTGGATTGTACCATGCACTTTATCAGGCAAAATTACAAGGCACGAAGGTGTTACCTATTTTCGTTTTTGATAAAACCATTTTAAATCAGTCAGAAGATAAGGCAGACAGAAGGGTCGACTTTATTCATCAAACCTTGACGCGTTTACAAGCGGATTTAGTGGCCAAAGGAAAATCGCTTTGGGTAAAATATGGCACACCCACGGAAGTTTTTGAAAAGTTGTTTTCTGAATTTAATATCAGTGCAGTTTACACGAATCATGATTATGGTCCAAAGGCCAATGCACGAGATGCCGCTATTGAAAAGATGGCTTTAAAAAATAAGGCGACCTATCATCATTTTAAGGATCAGGTTCTTTTTGAAAAAGACGAGGTGACCAAAGATGATGGCAAACCTTATACGATTTATACCCCTTATGCAAATAAATGGAGAGCAACATGGGCAGTGAAAACACCCAAAAAATTTCCATCGGATAAATTATTGGATTATTTTTTAGACTCAAAAGAATTTAAGCTGCCTACTTTAAAAGAAATGGGTTTTGAAAAAACGGATTTAGAAATTCCGCCGATGCAATTTAAAACATCGGTGGTGAAAAATTACACCGAACAAAGAAACTTTCCGGCTTTAAATGCTACCACACACTTAAGTGTGCATTTGCGTTTTGGCACCATATCCGCAAGAACATTGGCTTTGGAAACCCAAAGTTTAAATGCTACTTTTTTTAATGAACTTATTTGGCGCGATTTTTATCATATGATTTTATGGCAGTTTCCGCAAATAGCAGAGGGGAAATCATTCAAGCCAAAGTATGATTTTATAGAATGGCGTAATAATGAAAAAGAATTTAAAGCTTGGTGTGATGGGCGCACAGGTTATCCAATCGTGGATGCAGGTATGCGTGAATTAAATACGACCGGATTTATGCATAATAGAGTGCGCATGATTGTGGCTAGTTTTTTAACCAAGCATTTATTGATTGATTGGCGTTGGGGAGAAGCTTATTTTGCACAAAAATTATTGGACTTTGATTTAGCAGCGAATAATGGTGGTTGGCAGTGGGCGAGTGGTAGTGGCTGTGATGCAGCACCTTACTTCAGGGTATTCAATCCGCGCTTACAAACTGAAAAATTTGATAAGGAGTTAAAATACATCAGGCATTGGGTTCCCGAACTAGATAGTTTTGACTATCCCAAACCAATTGTAGTGCATGAGGAAGCGCGGGAGCGTGTCCTAGCCGCATACGCCAAGGCATTGAAGGAGTAGTAAGTTTTATTTATTTAAGGTAGAAAAAGATTGTTCTAATTGCGCTATTGCTTTTCTTCCTGTATCGCCCATGTCAATGGTAAAATCGTTTACATATAAGTCAATATGTTGTCGCATTACTTGTTCGAACATTTCTTGAGAGTGGGATTTAATATAGTCGGGTAATATATCGTAACTATTTGCAAAAGCATATTCAACACTTTGCTTGATCAAATCATCTACGATTGCAATTTCATTTGCTTTAATATCATTGCGCGCAATAATGCCACCTAATGGTATTGGTGCGTTAAATGTTTCTTCAAAATAAGTGCCGAGGTCCATCCATTTACTTAAACCTTTATCTGTATAAGTAAAACGGTTTTCATGAATAATAACACCAGCGTCAACGTCGCCTTTCAACACGGCATTTTCTATTTCATTAAATACTAAAAATTCCTTGTTAGTAACATAAGGGAATGCCAAACTAAAAAGTAAATGCGCTGTGGTATTCACGCCAGGTATTGCTACGCGCATGGTGGAAGCATCTGGCTTTCCTTCAGGGCGGGTGTTATCTTCCTTGTAAACCAATAAGGGTCCAACGCCTTTACCCAAAGCACCGCCACTATTTAATAAAGCATAATTATTTTTCACCAATGGCCAAACACCATAACTAATTTTTGAAAAAGGAAGTTTGCCTGCAATCGCCCACTCATTTAAAGTTTGCACATCTTGTAAATGCACTTTAAAATTGTACCCCTTGGTATCTATTTTATGATTCACTAATGCATCAAAAATAAAAGTATCGTTAGGGCAGGGTGAAAAACCAATTTCAAACTCAGGCATAGTTAGGCAATTTTATTAAGGGCATCTAAATATTGCAATAAGGTTTCATTCAAATTATAAATGGCTTCCTGCATGTTCCATTTTGCTTTATTTCTTTCGCCCACATAATTAGATACCGCACGAATTTGTATAAAAGGAATATTTAAATCACGACCCATATAATGTAAAGCCGCGCCCTCCATGGATTCTAGGGTTGCTTTATATCGACCACTGTATAAATCTATTTTATTTTTATCGGTGCTAATGGTATTTACGGTAACTCCTTTTTTAATAGGTAGCTTCAATAAATTGTATTGACTTAACCAGGGATTCGGCAATGATTTTTTTTCATAAGGCGCATCGTTGGCTTTGTCCAATTTTAAATCAAACAAATCTTTCCAAACCTTATTTTCCATCACACCAATATCTCCTGCAAAATCATCTTTCACCGCAAAAACCTTACCTAAGGGTACTTTTTTATCAAAGCATCCTGCTATACCCACTTGAATAATTAAAGAGGGGGTTTCTTGCACAAACATCTTCATTAAGGAAACGCTACTCGCCAATAAACCAATGCCTGATTCATGAAAACCTACCGAAAATCGCTTATTAGTACCTGCATAAGCGGGGTTAATTTTTTGGAAACTGGGCATCCATTCGACATTGGTGGCTGCGGTAATGATTACTCTCATATAACAAAGGTCGGGAAAGGCCTGTGAAAAATGACTATCTTGACAATCAAATTTATATCTTTGCAAAAATTATAGCGCAGATGGTTTATTTAACCCGAGTGGAACATTTTAATGCAGCACACAAATTAGCTAACCCCAATTGGAGTAAGGAAAAGAATGAGGAAGTGTTTGGCGTATGCGCTAATGAAAATTGGCATGGGCATAATTATGAACTCTTTGTAACTATTAAAGGGGTTCCAGACGCTGAAACTGGCTTTTTGTTCGATGTAAAAAAGCTAAGCGTAATCATTAAGAAGCAGGTGATTGATGAATTAGATCACATGAATTTAAATTTAGATGTTCCTTTTATGCAAGGCCAAATGTGTAGCACTGAAAATTTAGCCGTGGCCATTTGGAAACAGTTAGCACCCCATATTCCACCAGTGGTCCAATTGCATTGCGTCAAATTATATGAAACCCCAAGTATCTATGTGGAGTATTTTGGGGAATAAAACCAACGCTATCGGAAGGCCGAATTGAAGTTTTTTTGTCGAAATTGGGTATTAAGCCCAAATCGTTTAATTTATTTAACCATTTGGCTAAACAAAATGGACGCAATAGCGTTATTAATATTGTAACTTTGTCGTCTTAATTTGGAATCATGGAACAAAAAGTAGCGGTATTTAGAAAAGAGCATTTTAACTCTGCGCATCGATTATTTTGTGCGGATTGGAGCGATGCTGAAAACAAACGCGTTTTTGGTGCCTGCAGTAATCCAAATTATCACGGTCACAACTACGAACTAGTGGTACAAGTAAATGGGGTGCCAGATCCAATTACTGGATTTGTAATGAATACCAAGGACTTGAGTATACTAGTTGGAGAAGAAGTGATTTCAAGGTTCGATCATAAAAATTTAAACTTAGATACAGATGTGTTTAAAAATTTAAATCCTACAGCTGAAAATATTGCTATTGTGATTTATAATTTATTAAGACCAAAAATATCTGAAACACTCGATTTAAAAATTCGTCTGTATGAAACAGAAAGAAACTTTGTTGACTACCCCGCTTAAGGATCAAAAAATTGAACTTAGCCATTTAATCATTGAGGAAATGGGAGATGAGCATAAAGCAAGCTCAGTGGATACACCATTACGTTCTGATGCCTTTGATAAAACAGATGATGAAAAAATAGCAGCCATAGAGCCGCATTTTAGAGCCATTATGGAAGTTTTAGGAATGGATTTAAATGATGATAGTTTAAGAGGGACGCCACTTCGTGTTGCAAAAATGTATGTTAAGGAATTATTCCAAGGATTAAATCCTGCGAACATGCCAAGCATGACCTTGTTTGAAAATAAATTTCAGTACAACGAAATGTTGGTTGAAAAAAATATTAATTTTTATACGAACTGTGAGCATCACTTTGTTCCCTTCTTTGGTAAAGCACATGTTGCTTACATCAGCAGTGGTAAAGTAATTGGATTAAGTAAGTTGAATAGATTAGTTGAATATTTTTCAAAACGCCCACAAGTACAAGAGCGTTTAACCATGCAAATTGGTAAAGCATTACAAACAGTTTTGCAAACACAGGATGTTGCAGTGATGATGGATGCAAAGCATTTGTGTGTATCAAGTCGTGGTGTAAAGGATGACAGTTCAAATACCATCACTTCGTTTTTTGGTGGAAAGTTTCAAGATGAAAAAACAAAGTTAGAATTTCTAAAGTATATCGAAATGAATGATTAGGTAAGTTTGGGTTAGTAGTTTAAATCGTAATTGAATGGCGGAGCAACAGCTCCGCCATTTTTGTATCCAATACTTACGCCCAACTATTCTTTCACATATAACTGAATTCATATATTTTTGTAAAAACGAACAACATGTCAAAAAACGCATTTGTATTCCCAGGACAAGGAAGTCAATTTTCAGGAATGGGAAAAAACTTATATGAATCTAATGCCACTGCAAAGGAAATGTTTGAAAAGGCAAATGAAATTTTAGGTTTTAGAATTAGCGATATTATGTTTGAAGGAACCGATGAGCAGTTAAAACAAACCAATGTAACACAGCCCGCAATTTTTATACATTCTGTGATTGCTTATTTAACGCAGCCTGCGGAAACAAGCGTTGCCCCCGATATGGTTGCAGGTCATTCACTGGGAGAGTTTAGTGCACTTGTTGCTAATAAAGCATTGAGTTTTGAAGATGCATTGCGATTAGTAAGTATCCGAGCAAAAGCAATGCAAGCTGCTTGTGAAATACAACCATCCACCATGGCCGCGGTGTTAGCGCTTGCCGATGAAAAAGTGGAAGAAGTTTGCGCGCAAGTACAAAATGAAACAGGTGAAATAGTGGTACCTGCTAATTATAATTGCCCAGGTCAGTTAGTGATATCTGGTTCGGTAAAGGGAATCGAGGTTGCTTGTGAGCAAATGAAAGCAGCGGGTGCAAAACGTGCCTTGGTTTTACCAGTGGGCGGAGCATTTCATAGCCCATTAATGAATCCTGCAAAAATTGAATT
>JANREK010000007.1:0-16026 GCA_030726065.1 Sediminibacterium sp.
ATTGTATAGCATAAGCAAGTTCGCAGATATCAACTTTTTTGCATGAGTAATCAAATTCAGGGATTGCTGATTTATAAGGGCTAAAAATTTCTTTAGCATAAAAATTTATAATAGCTTCTTTTAAGGCCTTTAATTTTTCTTGTCGATTGCAAAATGCACGTGCTATTTGTAATTCCTGTCCTTGTGAAGAATCAATATTTATTTCAAACTTTGTGAATGTTTCATGTTCATTATTAATTAATAAGTATAAAACATCTTTATTTGCGTTAGGGTTTTTCTTTGCTAGCCAATGACTGTAATTCATTAAATATATCGCATTATTAACTTGCTCTAAGATTTTAACGAAACAATTATTTAATTCTAGTATGTAAATTTTTTCTTTAAGTATTTCTAGGGACTTAATTTCTAGTTTCTGAATAGATTCTTGAATCTGAACTTCAATAGCTTCCTCTTCATTTTCATTGCCTCTAACTACATTAGTTTTTAAATCATGAAGGTCATTAAAAAAATAAAGTAAATCGGCATTTATTTTATTATCTCTTTGTAAGTTCAGAAATTCATTTGCTTTTTTAAGGGTTGTATTATTTCTCTCATATTCATAATTCACACAAACAATTTTGTTTATTTGAGATCTTTCAATTGCAATTGAAATTTGGTTTTCAATACTTTCTATTTTGGCTTGCATATTTTTGTAATTTAAATATTTCGATTTAGAACACTAATTAGTAAGTTTTTAACTGTTTCCATTTCTTCTGGTTTACTAGCTGCAACAAATAAAGTTACACTTGCTAGTGCTTCATTACTAATTATTAGGGTACCACTTTTATTGTATAATAATTCGTTATGATTCAAAAATAGAAGAAAACAAGCGGCTGCAATGCGTTTATTGCCATCTATGAATGCATGGTTTTTTATAATTAAGTAAAGAAGTATATCTGCCTTTTCCTCAATGGATGAATATAAATCCTCATTTGCAAAACCTTGTTGTATTTGGCTAATTGCACTTTCAAAACTATCATCTTTTTTCTTTCCGAAAACATCGGAATTAAATTCAGGACGCATTTTGTCAACCAATTCCATATAATCTATAATGGAGGGATAAATAGGCGCTTTGGTATTAATACCTTTTTTATCTAGTAATTCATGATCATAATCGTCAAGTATTTTTAATCCCAAACTAAAGGTGTTTAGCCATTCAACATTATTTGTAGAAGCTTTATTTTCAATTGCTCTACTTATAATACGAATCCCATCATGTAATGTCTGTAGCGTTTTATTTTGTTGCTCAAGTCTTTTTTCATTTATTGAAACTCCTTCAATTAAGTATTCTTTTAAACGTTGAGTTGCCCATTGACGGAATTGGGTACCTCTTTTAGAGTTCACCCTATAACCTACAGATATTATGGCATCCAAATTATAGTATTCAATTTTACGTTTAACTTGTCGTTCTGCTTCATTTTGAACTGTTGCATTTTTTGCAACAGTTGCGGATTTATCTAATTCACCTTCTTTGTAAATATTACTTAAGTGTCTGGAAATTACTGATTTATCTTTTTCAAAAAGACTTGCCATTTGATTTAAACTAAGCCAAAAAGTTTCGCCTTCAAACTGGACTTCAATATTTGCTTTCCCTTCAGGTGTGGTATATATGTTGATTTTATTTTTCATATAGATCAGGTGTAATTTATAATTATCAATTTAAAAATAATAATTGGTAATGGTTAAGTTAAATCAATATTTTAGTTTTTCAAACAACCCCCTTGTTTCTCTTTCTATCTTTAGTGTAGTCACTTTCGCATATTTCTGAGTTTGTGCTATTTTCGAGTGTCCTAGCATTTTAGATACACTTTCTATTCCTACACCATTTTCAAGCGCTACAGTGGTAGCAAATGTGTGCCTACCAATATGAGAGGTAACTCTTTTGTTTATACCTACTAGTGCGATTAACTCTTTTAAATACTCATTATACTTTTGGTTGGATATTTTTGGAGCTATAAACGTTTCTGCGTCAAGCTCTTTCCAGTTGGGGCACCACTTGCTTAACTGTTCCTCTAAAGGGCCAAATAAGGGCACCATAAATTCAATACCGGTTTTGACACGCTTTTTTCTAATGATATAATTACCTGAACTATTAATAAGCTCTATATGCTTTATTTGGATTGATTGAAGATCAATATATGCTAATCCAGAATAAACTGAAAATAGGAACAGCTCCTTTGGTTTGTGCAAGTAATTTTTAGTTGGCTCATAGGCTTTTAATTGCTGTATTTCCTTTTCAGTGAGTACTTCTATGTCTACATCTTTATAAGTGAGTTTTTTTTCTGCAAAGGCGTTTCTTGATGTCCATCGGTTGTTTAATCCAATGCGATAAATCCTTCTAAAAATGAGCAACATTTTCATAGCTGAGTTGTGACTGTTTTGACCGTCTGTTCTTAAGAAGTGCTCAAACTCTTCAATAAAATTTTCATTGATTCTATTAAAGGATACGTCACTAATTTTTAACTCTTGGCTTATAAATTTTTTTAAGTGTCCAAAGCAGGTATTGTATTTTATTAAATTGGATTTATGGCTATCAAGTGTGTTTCGTTTTTTCATATCTACTATAAACTGAGCAAACACGCTTAATACAGAAAATGATTTTTTATTTTTATCTGCGAAGCCTAAATCCACTATTTCTCTTAATGTTGGTTCAGCTTGGTTTTGAGAAAGGACATAATAAGCACCCATAATTTTTTCTTTACACTCGCTATAGGATTCAAGTAGTTGTTTATTTAGCGAACCGTTACTGATGAGTGCGCGTTTTTTGGCGTCCCAGTCATTAAGATCAATTTTGATACTTAAGCTCTTGTCATAGGTGACGAACTGAAAGATGGCTCTAAAATAGAGGGTGGCGAGTAATGGATTGGATCTGTCTTTTTTGGGATAGATGGCGAATTTTGGTTTTTCAAGATTGTTCATTTCATTAATATTTTGTGGTTACAAAGTTTGTTATCAATGAAATAGGGCTGGTGTGCAAAGATGGGTGGGGAAGGGCTTTGTTGAGCTAGGCCAAAATCCGAGGATTTGGGGCACAAAAAAAGCTCACTAGATTTTAGTGAGCTTTTTAGTGAGTAACTGGGTAAGAGTGAGAAACGCATTTTGTAAATGCTTGATTTTGCTCACTTTAGCACAGATTCAGTCCTCAACTTGCGGACCGGACGGGACTCGAACCCGCGACCTCCGCCGTGACAGGGCGGCATTCTAACCAACTGAACTACCGATCCTTGGTTCGTGGATAAATCCACTATTAAGGGCTGCAAAGATAAGGGGAAACTGTTTTTTTAAACAAACTTTTATTAAAAAACCTTTATTATTTTTACATCCCAATATAAGCATATGCCGGAATACCCAAATAAACAGTTTTTAGATTTTGAACAACCGATTAAAGATTTATACGAACAAATAGATGCAACTAAAAAGTTAGCTGAAAAAAATCCTAAAATTGATTTATCTGCTACAATTAATCAGTTGGAAAAATCAATCATGGACAAGCGAAAAGCAATCACAGAAAGCCTTTCGCCTTGGCAAAGGGTACAACTAAGTCGTCATCCTGATCGTCCATATACCTTAAAGTATATCCATTTGATGTGTGATAAGTTTATTGAATTACATGGGGATCGCAATGTAAAAGATGACAAAGCCATGGTGGGTGGGTTCGCTGAATTAGGCGGACAAACGGTGATGATGATTGGTCAGCAAAAGGGAAGTAATACCAAAGCGCGCCAATTACGCAATTTTGGGATGGCCAACCCTGAAGGCTACCGAAAAGCGCTCAGAATGATGAAATTGGCTGAAAAGTTCAATAAACCGGTGGTTTGTTTGATTGATACGCCTGGTGCTTTCCCGGGTTTGGAAGCGGAGGAAAGAGGCCAAGGAGAGGCTATTGCACGTAATATATATGAGATGATTCGCCTTAAAGTGCCCATTATCATATGTATTATTGGGGAAGGGGCGAGTGGCGGTGCATTGGGCATTGGCGTGGGCGATAAAACATTGATGATGGAGAATACTTGGTATACCGTTATTTCACCTGAAAGCTGTAGCTCCATTTTATGGCGTAGCTGGGATAAGAAGGAATTGGCGGCTGAACAACTTAAGTTAACAGCCAATGATATGAAAGGTTTTGGCTTGATTGATGAAATTGTGCCTGAACCAGTGGGCGGTGCGCATTGGAGTTATACCGAAGCGGCTGCGATATTAAAACAAAACATTATTACTGCTTTACAATCGGTAAAAGATATAGCTCCTGCGACTCGCACTGAAATCAGAATTGAGAAGTACAGCAAAATGGGATTTTGGGAGGAAGCGTAGCATTATTTTTTTATCTTTACCTACTATGTTAAGACAAACTTTAAAAGGGACAGGCGTTGCAGTAGTAACACCATTTAAGAAAGACAAATCCATTGATTTTGCGGCGCTCGAAAATATCATTGAACTACAAATTGCTGGCGGCTTAAATTATATAGTGACTTTAGGTACTACTGGCGAGTCCGTTGTTTTAAGTGAGGAAGAAAAAATTGAAGTTTTTAATTTTACTGTAAATAAAGTGAATGGTCGTGTGCCCATTGTGATAGGTATTGGTGGCAATAATACTGCTGAGGTAATTAAGTCCTTTGGAAAATTTGATTTAAGTAAAGTGGTTGCAATTTTAAGTGTAACTCCATATTATAATAAACCAGCTCAGGAAGGTTTATACCAGCATTATATTGCTTTAGCGGATGCGGCACCGAAGCCGATATTATTATATAATGTTCCTGGTCGTACGGGTCGTAATATGACTGCGGCAACTACACTTCGTCTGTCGGCACATAAAAATATTGCGGGTATTAAAGAAGCGGGTCCGGAGATGGCGCAAACCATTGCTATTTTAAAAGATCGTCCTTCGGACTTTTTAGTGGTGAGTGGCGATGATGAAATTGTAATGGCACAAATTGCATGCGGTATGGATGGCGTGATTAGCGTTGCTGCCAATGCATTTCCTAAGCAATTTACAGATATGATCAATGCTGCAATGTCAGGTGATTTTGCTGGTGCGAAAAAAATAAATGATGGATTGATTGAATCCTATGCACATATGTACGCCGAAAATAATCCTGCGGGTATTAAAGGTTTTATGTTTGAGCAGGGGTTAATTCAAAATGAACTTCGCTTGCCATTAGTTCCTACAAGTGAGGAGTTGCAGCAAAAAATAAAAAGTTGCTTGAAAAAAATGTCGGCTTAGTTTAATTTCTTTTTGATGGCTTGTAGTTTCATTAATGCCTCCACAGGGGTTAAGTTATTAATGTCAATGGCATCTAATTCCTTTCGGATAGATTCAAAAGTTTCCGTGTGTGCATCAAAAATAGATAACTGATATTTTGTATTAGGTTCTTGTACAGTAGGCGTTGCTAAATTTTGACTTCCTTTATTTTTCAATTCCATCTCCGATAAAATTGCGTTAGCTCGGTCAACTAATATATTTGGCATACCTGCCATTTTAGCAACATGAATACCAAAACTATGCGTACTTCCTCCTTTGGTTAATTTGCGTAAAAAGATAATTTTATTGCCCACTTCCTTATGACTTACATGATAGTTATGTACAGTGGATAGTTGGGCTTCCAAATCATTGAGTTCATGATAATGCGTGGCGAATAAGGTTTTAGGCTTTTGCTTGGACTGATTTAAATATTCAACTATGCTCCAAGCAATTGAAATGCCATCATAGGTAGATGTGCCTCGGCCAATTTCATCTAAAAATATTAAACTTCGTTCACTGATATTATTTAAAATACTAGCAGTCTCTAACATCTCCACCATAAAAGTAGATTCTCCTGCATTTAAATTATCATTCGCACCCACGCGGGTAAATATTTTATCAGTTAGTGGAATATTGGCTGCATCCGCAGGCACATAGGAGCCCATATGCGCCATTAAAGTAATTAAGGCGGTTTGTCGTAGCACCGCACTTTTACCACTCATATTCGGTCCTGTTAAAATAATAATTTGTTGAGTGGCAGGATCCAACATCACATCATTGGGAATATAGGCCTGATCAATGGATAAACTTTTTTCAATCACCGGATGCCTTCCTGCTTTGATATCCAAAATAGCTTCATTGGTGAGGGTAGGCTTGCAATATTTATTTTCCTTAGCTATTTGTGCAAAGCAAAGTAAGCAATCTAATACCGCAATGAGTTGGCCATTTTTTTGAATGAGCCCCATCTCTTGGATGACTTGATCCAACAGTTGTTGGTACAATTCATTTTCAAGGGTTAAAATTTTATCTTCCGCACCCAATATTTTTTCCTCGTATATTTTTAATTCAGGCGTAATATATCTTTCAGCTGTGGTTAAGGTTTGTTTGCGTATCCATTCCGCAGGCACTTTGTTTTTATGTACATGGGTGACTTCTAAATAATAACCATACACATTATTGTAGCCAATTTTTAAGGAAGAAATGCCTGTGATCTCTGCTTCCTTATTTTGTATCTGTGTTAAAAATTCTTTTCCGCCGCTTGAAATATTTCTTAATTCATCCAAACTTTCTGAAACCCCAGTTTTTATAAACCCGCCTTTAACAACGGTAGCAGGGGCTTGCTCGGACAAGGTATTGAAAATGGTGTTTTTACTGGTTTCGCAGGTAGCCAAATCATTACTAATGTGTTGTAAATAATTATTAGAATGAGGTGCCAATAATTTTTTTATTTCATGAACAGCTTCCAATGATTTTCCTAATTGCAAAAATTCACGGGGCTGTAATTTTCTGGTAGATAATTTACTCGCTAATCTTTCTAAATCACCACAGGATTCAATGAGGGTGCCAAGTTGGTTTGCTGTAGTGCCGTCCTTTAAAAAACTTGCAACGGTATTTAATCGGTTATTAATTTGTTCAATAGATTGAAGTGGGAATACCAACCATCTTTTTAATAAGCGCGCACCCATGGGACTTTTAGTGGCATCCATTATTTCTAGTAAGCCTTTTCGATCGGCGCCATTACCGATTAATTCTAAATTGCGTATGGTGAATTTATCCATCCACAAAATTTCATCACGCACCATGCGCTGTATTTTATGAATATGTTGTAAGTGGGGGTGTTCTGTTTCTTTTAAATAATGCAAAATTGCACCTGCGGCAATGATGCCAAATTTTTGATCTTCAATGCCAAAGCCTTTTAAATTTTGTGTTTGGAATTGCTTTAACAAAAGTTCAGTCGCAAAAGGTGCATCAAAAATCCAACTGTCTAATCCATAAGTATAAAAGCTGGTCCCAAATGTTTCTTTAAAATTGGCTTGGTAATTTTTGGGAAATAAAATTTCAGCAGGTTGTAAACTTTGTAATAATTTATCTATGTATTCAACATTACCTTCTGCAATTAAAAATTCACCGGTAGTAATATCTAAAAATGCAACCCCGCCTTTTTCATTTTCAACATATATAGCAGCTAGGAAATTATTGTTCTTATGCTCTAGTAATTTGTCATTAGTGGCAATGCCAGGTGTGAGCATATCGGTCACTCCACGTTTTACAATTCCTTTGACCGTTTTAGGATCTTCTAGTTGATCGCAAATGGCAACACGGTGTCCTGCTTTTACTAATTTATGTAAATAAGTATCTAATGAGTGGTGTGGGAATCCGGCTAATTCACTACTGGAGGCAGCTCCATTATTTCTTTTCGTTAAAGTAATGCCCAAAACCTTGGATGCAATTACCGCATCCTCCCCAAAAGTTTCATAAAAATCGCCTACCCTAAAAAGCAAGATGGCATCAGGGTATTTTTGCTTAATAGCCCTATGCTGCTGCATAAGCGGGGTATCGGAACTAGATTTTGCCATGGGTGACAAACCTACATAATTTTTCATAAAAAGCGTACTTTTGCATATGCGTAAATTAAGCATGGATGAGCTTGGAAGGATGTCAGTTGCCGACTTTAAAGAAGCGCCCAAAAAGCCAATTGTAGTGGTGATGGACCAAATCAGAAGCATGCACAATGTGGGTAGTGTTTTTAGAACTGCCGACGCCTTTTTAATCAATGGGATTTGTTTGTGTGGGTTTACCCCGCAACCCCCGCATCGGGATATTCATAAAACAGCACTCGGCGCCACTGATTCGGTGGACTGGTTGTATTATGAACAAACTACCCAGGCAGTTAAGGAGTTAAAAGCACAAGGGTATAAAGTGTATGCCATTGAACAAACGAAAGGAAGTATTCCGTTAAATAAATTTGAAAAGTTGGATACTCCCATCGCCTTGGTTTTTGGTAATGAAGTGGATGGGGTGGATAATGAAGTTATCGCGCTTTGTGATGGCGTCATTGAAATACCACAATGGGGGATGAAACATTCCTTAAATATTTCAGTTGCCGCAGCGGTAGTACTTTGGGAATTAGTGCGTTCGTAAAACAATAACAATGAGTCAAGTAAAAAATTATTTAAGTTTAATCAAATTTTCGCATACCATTTTTGCAATGCCTTTTGCACTCATTGGATTTGTGTTGGGATTAAGGGATCATTTTATACACCAAACTACTGTGAATCAAGTGTGGCTGAAATTTATTTTAGTGCTAGTATGTATGACAACGGCACGTTCAACTGCAATGGCTTTTAATCGTTATTTAGATAGGCATTTTGATAAATTAAATCCACGTACTGCCATCAGGGAAATCCCCGCAGGTATTATAAAGGCAGAAAAAGCCTTGGTATTTATTAGTATTAATATGGCCATTTTTATTACGGCTACGTTTTTTATCAATTCCATTTGTTTTTATTTATCGCCAGTTGCTTTGTTTGTGATTTTATTTTATAGCTATACCAAACGTTTTACTTACTTATGCCATTTGGTTTTAGGCATCGGGTTGTCCTTAGCGCCTATTGGTGCTTACTTAGCAGTGACGGGCAGTTTCGCAATTTTACCATTGTTATTTTCATTCGCTGTTATTTTTTGGGTAAGTGGTTTTGATATTATTTATGCTTTGCAGGATATTGATTTTGATCAATCACAATCCTTATATTCCATACCAAGTCAGTGGGGCTTAAAACAATCATTAAGTATTTCACGTGTACTTCATTTTTTATCAGCATCACTTGTTATTGCTGCATATTTTGTAGGCGAGTTTCATTATCTGTATTTATTAGGCCTGCTTATTTTTATTGGAATGTTGATTTACCAACAAAGTATTGTTAAGCCATATGACCTTAGTAAAGTAAACCTCGCATTTATGACTGCCAATGGAATAGCGAGTATTGTATTTAGTGTTTTTGTTATTGGCGCCATGCTTATTCAAATGTATCTTTAACCAGATTAATAAATTACCCTTGCCTAGAATTATTTGTATAGATTATGGTGGAAAAAGATGTGGATTAGCAGTGACTGATCCACTTCAAATTATTGCAACTGCATTATTAACATTGGAGACCAAAAATCTATATACTTTTTTAGCAGATTATTTTAAGAAGGAAGCAGTGGAACTCATTTTAATTGGAGAGCCCCTTAATTTGGATAATACCCCAACACACGCTACGCCTTTGGTAAAAAAAGCCATTCTGGAACTTGAAAAAAAATTCCCTTCCATTCCCGTGGTTACCGTGGATGAAAGATACAGTTCCAAAAATGCAGTGCGTGCCATGGTGGAGATGGGGATGAAAAAAGTGGATCGACGAGATAAGAAAAACATTGATTTAGTGGCAGCAACAATGTTATTGCAGGAATATCTATCCTACCGCTCCTAAAACCACCATTTATTGATAACTTTGCACCCAATATCTGCAAGGGTATTCCAGTTTTTTAAATAAAGATGAAAATATGATTTTACCTATTGTTGCTTATGGAGCAGCCATACTTCGAAAAGTGAGTGAGCCGATTGATGCGGATTATCCTAATTTGACCAAAGTCATTGCGGATATTTGGGAAACCATGTATGAAAGTAATGGGGTAGGATTGGCTGCGCCACAGGTGAATAAAAATATTCGATTATTTGTCATGGATAGCGCGCAAATTTTTGAAAGCAAAGAGCCTGAGGATGAAACCTATGTGGATGCGCCAGGGTTTAAAAAAGTATTCATTAATGCGCAAATAGTTTCAACGGGTGGGGTGGAATGGATTTATAATGAAGGTTGTTTGAGTATCCCAAAAATCAGAGAGGATGTATTAAGACCTGCGGAGGTTACTTTAAGTTATATGGATGAAAATTTTGTTGCGCATACGGAAACATTTAATGGGATATCCGCAAGAGTCATATTACATGAATATGATCATATTCAAGGAAAATTATTCATTGATTATTTAAAGCCCTTGCGCAGAAAAATATTACAAGGCAAATTGAACGATATTTCCAAAGGGAAAGTAAGGGTAGATTACAAAATGACACAGATTAAATAATTGTGATCAAAGCTTAACGTAAATACATGATTAAAAAAATGCTCCTTTTTGTTTATTTAGTTTTCGCATTTAACATACAATTAAGGGCGCAGGATACTGTGTTTAATGAGGATGGACAAAAATTTACCTTAACGGATGCCATTGTTCGTAATCATTTTGATTATAAGGATATTTTAAATCGTATTAAACAGGATACGAGCTTTTATAAAGCTTTTAAAACATTGCGTACCATTGGCTATAGTTCTTATAATTATATCCAAATGATGGATGAGAACAATAAGATGCAGGCTTCCTTAAATAGTAAAACAAGACAAAATAAAATAGCCGGTTGTCGTACCATGAATGTATTAGAAGAAAGGGTAACGGGTAATTTAAGAAATAACAAAGGGGAGTATAATTACACCACACCCGCTTTATATGCGAGCTTGTTTTTTACCAAAGGAAGTATTTGTGGCGAAACCAATATTGTTTCAGGCAAAAACAGAAAAATAGCAGGCTCCGGTATTGACAAAGCAAAGGAGCAATTAAAAATGTTGTTTTTTAATCCGGGTAAAAAAATAGCAGGTATCCCATTAATCGGGAATAAGCTGGACTTATACGATGCATCGGCGCATGAATTATATGATTACAAATTGGACTACGTGGACTACCATGGGCAGTTGGTATATGTATTTGATGTACAGCCAAAATCGGATTTGGGCTTTTTTGCAAAGGACCGAGTAGTGGTTGATCAAATGACAACTTGGTTTAATCCAAAAACTTTGGAAGTACTAGGGCGCAACTATTCCTTAAGCTACAAGGCAGGCGTATATGACTTTAATGTGCAAATGGAAGTAGAGATGACTTATTTTAATGGAATACTGGTTCCTAAAATATTAAGGTATAAAGGAAACTGGGACGTGATATTCAAGAAAAGAGAACGTGGATTATTTACGGCCACTTTGTTCGATTATAAATTAGCACAATAGTTCATCGCAAAAATCAGGAGGGGTATTACACTTCTAAAAAACTCTGCTCAATATATTTCACTACTTCAATCAAGCTACCGGTTTCATTAAATACGCGTAATTGTCGATCGGCGCCAGTGCCTGTTTTAAAGATATGATGCACTTTCTCAATATGTTTGCGGCTGCCAAGTTCGTCCACCACACCATCCACAAATTCAAGTAATTCATTAATTAAATCTTTGGTGGGTATTTCTTTTTCCTTTCCAAAGTCAATTAATTTCCCATCAATACCATATCGGCTTGCACGCCATTTGTTTTCATTGATGAGCGCACGTTGGTAATTAATGAAATTAATATTTTGACGTCGTAGGGAATAAATTTTAGCACAAATTGCTTGGAACAAAGCGGTTATGGTGATGGTTTCCTGTACGGTCATGGGCACATCGCAAATTCTAAATTCAATGGTATTGAAAACAGGATGTACCCTTAAATCCCACCATATTTTTTTTGCATCATCAATGCAATTGGTTTTTATGAGCAGCTGAACAAAACTATCGTACGCTTCGATGCTTTCAAATGAATCTGGGATTCCTGTTCTAGGAAATTTATCAAACACTTTTGATCGGTAGGATTTATATCCGGTATTGCGGGTTTCCCAAAAAGGGGAGTTGGTGCTTAATGCATAAATATGGGGCAAAAAATAACGTGCTGTATTTGCAATATGGATGGCCATACGGCGATCTTCCATTCCAACATGTACATGTAGTCCAAAAATTAAATTACTCCTTGCAGCCTGCTGCAATTCATTTAATAATTCCTGGTATCTAGTTTGATCTGACACCAATTGCTTTTCCCACAAACTAAAAGGGTGGGTGCCAGAGGCACCAATGCTATAGCCTAAGTCCCCTGCAATTTTGTGTACGCCATTGCGTAGTTCAATAATTTCTGAAAATGCTTCATCTACATTTTTACAAATCCCAGTGCCTACTTCCACCACCGCCTGGTGCATTTCAGCCTTAATCTTGTCCTTGAATAGTTTCTGTCCTTCATTGACAATAGCTTGTTGGTGGCTTTTTAATTCCTTCGTGGATGGGTCTAATACCATGTATTCTTCCTCCACGCCAACGGTAAACTGTTGTAAACTTGGTGTAACCATATTACATTGAAATTAAGCAAATATTGGGGTAAAAAAAAATCCCCGTCCTGACGAATCAAGACGGGGATTTTTTATGTTAAAATCTGACTAGGGTAAACCTAACTAGAATTAGAATTTAAATCTTAAACCCAATTGGCTAACCCAACGTGCACTGTAACTAGGTGCAGTACTTGAACTAATACCCCAAGGAGTATTGTTATTAATTGGGTTAAAGCTATAAGTAGGTAATAATGATGGAGCACCAGAAGTTCGGTTAGAATATCTAACTAATCCAAATTGATCATTACTTAAGAAGTAAGTACGACCCCAAACTCTGTTCAACATATTTGTGAAGTTGAAAATATCATAAGTTAATTGGAATTGGTATTTTTTACCACTCACTTTAACAAAGAAATCTTGCATCACTTTTAAGTCAACTATATTTTGGAATGGTAATCTTGCACCATTTCTTTCTGCATATTGTCCTCTGCGTTTGCTTAAATAACTATCTTGATTGATATAAGCTTCAAATGCTGCTTTCTGTGCAGCTTGGCTTAAGTTAAAACCTGATTGCGTTACAAAAGTCATCGCAGTTAATTGGTCTTTTGTAGGGATGAATAATAAGTCATTTGATTCAGTAGCACTATTGTCTCTAACTGGACCATTGCTGTATACATAGCTAAATGCATTTCCTGATTGACCATTATAAACCACACTTACAGTAGTAGCCATATTACCTTTCAAGTAAGTGAATTTTTTAGAAGCGAACATGCTAAATCTGTGTCCTAAATCAAAATCAGATCTTGATCTGTTTACATAGTTACGGCCATTAACCGTTTCCATATATCTCCATTGGCTATTGTTTTGGCTTGAAGTAGGCTCATGTGTTACAAAAGCAGTTCCATAAGTATAGAATGCATTGAATGAGAAGCCATCAGCCCATGATTTATCAATAGAAGCTGTGAAGTTTGCAGCAAAACCTTTTTGGCTATTCTTTGGTTGGTTCTTTAATAAATAAACACCAGTATAAGGGTTACCTGCTGGTAATCCACCATATGCTGGGAAGTTCATTCTTACACCATTATTGTAAACATTCCTATTGTCAGGTCCCACCATGTTTCCAATCGGATTTTGAATATCAATTCTAGAATAATAAATTTCGTTGATGTTTTTACTTACACTTCCTTCAACAGTTACAGACCAGTTGTTGTCGAATTTTTTATCTACGGCTAAAGAAGCACGTAATAATTTAGGTAAACGGAAGTCCTTTGCGATTAAATCTACCTGACCTTTTGCAAATGCAGTACTGATACCTAATTCGTTTGCTGTATATTGCTGAGTAGGATTAGGTCTGAACTTCATAGAAGCTAAAGTAGTTGCAAATGTTGGTGAAAATAAAGATACACCACCTACGCTACCACCTGTGTTATTAAACACACCACCTGGCCATACCAATGGAACGCGACCAGTGAATAAACCGATACCACCACGAATAGTAATTCTCTCAGTTGGAACTTTATAGGTAAAGCCTAAACGAGGAGAAATAGAAAGTTTAGGATCACTAATTTGACCACTTCTTGCACCTGCTAAATCATAATTGTAAAGTTGGATAGTAGGGATGGCGTTATTGTTAAAATAATTATCTTGGAATGGCGTAGATAAAAACTTAGTGTAATCACCTCTGATACCATAGTTGATAGTTAAATTATCAGTTACCCTTACTTCATCATTGATAAATGCACTTCCACGACCCGTATAAAAACTTGCAGCCGCTCTCGTATCATCACCATAAGTATTATCCAATAAAGAGAAAGATCTTGCATACCGGAATGGCGCCTTATCATTCAAGAAATCAGGTAAAGAGTTGTAAGTATAAGTACCAAAGTTATCACGAATAAATACGTTGTATGATTTACTTAATTCATAATCAATACCTAAAGTTAAACTGTGTTTATTGATGTTGAATTTGATAAAATCTAAAAAGTTTTTATTGGTTTGCTTCAACAAATTAGCTGCTGAAAAGTTTTCAGATCCAAAAGTGATTTGGTTGGAACTACTTCCGTCATTAATAATTACACGAGGGAAAGCGTCACCAATTTGACTTCTATCATCAGTTACATCAGTAAGCGTGAATAACATTTTATTGGTAATGCCATTTTTGAAATTACTTCTTAACTCAGCAGAAACTGAATTTGTTTTATTTGGATATAAAACTCCATTGTTGTAAAAGTTAACTCTTGTTGAACTTGAAGCACGTGTATTATAATTTTCAGTTTCTGTGTAACGATAAGAAATACTTAAACGATGATTTGAATTGATATTCCAATCTAATTTAGTCGCTAATCTTTTTGAACTAATGCTTGCAGGATTATCGGCATAAGAACCCATATCATAACCGTATTTCGATTTAACTGTTGAAACTAAAGCGTCAATATCTGCCTTTTTGCTAATTCCCCTGTAACCAGCAATATCAAATGGTTGTGGACGGTTACTTTCAATGCTTTCGAAGTTAACAAAGAAAAATAATTTATTTTTTACAATAGCACCACCAACACTAGCACCCATTGTTTTAGCACTGAATGGATTCAACTTTTTAGCATCAGATTTTAAACCTGTTGGCGTTTTACCCGTTAAATCTTGGTTTTGTGTAAAGCTATAAACTGTTCCAGAGGTAGTGTTAGTTCCACCTTTTGTTGTAGCGTTGATACCACCACCAGTGAAGTTACCAATAGAAGCGTCAAATGGAGAAATCATCACTTGAATTTGATCAAGCGCATCCATTGAAATAGGACCTACTGCAGTTTGACCGCCATTTGTACCACTTGCACTCAAACCAAATTGGTCATTGTTTACGGCACCATCAATATAGAAAGAGTTAAAACGGTTATTTTGACCAGCAATTGAAATACCAGTTAATCCGCCAGTACCACCTAATAATTTAACAGAAGGGGTAAAGCGTAAAAAATCTTGTAAATTACGACCAACAGTTGGTAAGTTTTCAATTTTATCACGACCGATGGTTGTTTGTGTTCCACCTCTTACTGATAAATCAGAAGCATTACGTGTTGCTCTAACAGTAACGTCCGCTAATTTTGCAGCTTTGTTGTATAAAACAACATCTACACGGGATGCATCTCCCAAGTTGATATAAATATCTTCCTTTTTTTCAGTTTGGTAATTCACATAAGAAACTGAAATAGTGTATGGTCCACCAGGTTGCAAGTTGCTAATATCAAAAGCACCTGATTTTCTTGATTGTACTTTGTATTCAGTACCAGTTGGCACATGTAATACAGTTACAGTTGCGCCTACAAGAATTTCGCCATTATCTGCTTTTACAGATCCAGTTAAGCTACCAGTAGTGTTTTGCGCAAAAGTCAAAACAGGTAACAATAACATTGCTACGATAAAATGTAGTAATTTTTTACTTGACATATAATTGTTTGTTTAAGTGATGCAAAGAAACAAAATAATTTGATTATTTAATTTATGTTTTTGTTAACAAATTATTACTTTCTTTAAAATAAGCATTATATATATTATTTAAG
>JANREK010000007.1:16036-39059 GCA_030726065.1 Sediminibacterium sp.
TAAGATATTTATATGTGATATAAATCTTTCAAATTTCTTCATTTTTTAGCGGTGGTAGGAGTTTTCAGTTTCATTTCCCCTTTCCTTTTCATATGCCTTGATAATTGCTTTTACTAATTTATGTCTTACTACATCCTCTTCGTCTAGTTGAATATGCGCTATTCCTTCGATGTTTTGTAAAATGCGAGATGCTTTTTCTAAGCCACTTTTTTGATTGCGCGGTAAATCCACTTGGGTAGGATCGCCAGTGATAATTGCTTTTGCATTAGAACCGATACGCGTTAAAAACATTTTAATTTGAAGGTCATTGGCGTTTTGTGATTCATCTAAAATGATAAATGCATTATCCAAAGTTCTTCCACGCATGTAGGCAAGTGGTGCAATTTCAATAGTGCGTGTGGTCATGTAGTAACCTAATTTATCTGCGGGTATCATGTCGTCCAACGCATCATATAATGGACGTAAATAAGGATCAATTTTTTCTTTCAAATCACCAGGTAAAAACCCCAAACTTTCTCCTGCTTCAACGGCGGGTCTTGTTAAAATAATTTTTTTCACCAATTTATTTTTTAATGCACGCACTGCAAGTGCAACAGCAGTATAGGTTTTACCTGTACCTGCAGGTCCAATGGCAAATACAATATCATTTTTATCAGCAGCTTGTACCATCTTTTTTTGATTCGCTGTGCGCGCACGCACTGTTTTCCCATTGGGCCCAAATACCAATACTTCATTGGGGTTTTGCTCTACAAAATTGTCAATAATTTCTGCATCATCTCCGCCTAAAATTTGTTCAAAATAATTTTCACTTAAATGACCATTGCGTTCCATGTATTGAATAATGAGTTCAATTTTTTCTTTCGCCAAATCAATTTGTTCTGGTGCACCACTTAGTTTTATTTGGGTGCCTCTTGATAAAATTTTTAATAATGGAAATTTCTTTTTTAAAATATCAAACTTACTGTTGTTTACGCCGAAAAACTCAATAGGGTTAACGGTTTCTAGGTTGATGATTGCTTCACTCAATGGGATTAGTTTTAAAGGTTTAGTAGTGTAAAATAATCTGCCTAACACAATTTAGAAAAAGGAGATATAAAAAACAATAAATAAATACGCACAAATGTGCATTACTAAAATGATAATATTCTGTTCATTTTAGTATATTAAAAGGGATGCTTGCCAAAAGAATGAAATAGTTGAAATCGTTTAATTATAAGTAAGAATACACTTAATTATTAAAACAGAAAAGCATTCATCTGAGCGGTTAATTAACAATTGCGTAATGCGGAAATTGTTTTTATTGGATCCGCTGCTTTAAAAACAGTAGTACCTGCAACCAACACGTCGGCGCCAGCATTCACTAAAGCCGAAGCATTACTTTCACTAACACCACCATCAATTTCAATTAAAGTTTTCGCGCCTGCAGTTTGTATGATTGATTTTAAAGTGGTGACTTTTTCATAAGTTGCTTCAATAAATTTTTGGCCACCAAATCCAGGGAATACACTCATCACACATACAAGGTCAATTTCAGTAATGAATTCCTTTAAAACTTGAATGTCTGTATCCGGATTGATGGCAACGCCCGCTTTCATGCCATGGGCTTTTATTTGTGCAAGGGTATTTAATAAATTAGGGCAGGCTTCATAATGCACAGTTAATATATCTGCCCCGGCTTTTTTAAAAGCTTCAATGTATTTTTCCGGATGTACAATCATTAAATGCACATCGCACACCTTGGTGGTTGCTTTTCTTATTTGTTCAATGATAGGCAATCCAAAACTAATATTAGGAACAAAGCTGCCATCCATCACATCCAAATGATACCATTCCGCTTCACTCTTATTTAACATCTCACAGGTATTACCTAAATGTAAAAAATCAGCAGCTAATAGGGAGGGTGCAATGATGGTCATTGTTTAAGTTTGAATCAAAGGTCTTGAATTTTTTAGACACTGTCATTTTTTTGTCATTTTTTTTATAAAATCAAATTCACTGACCAAAGTCAGTTGTTTTAAAAATCTTGCAATTACTTTTGCGGTCAATATACATGTATATGAATAAGCCAATTCTCTTTGTAGCAGCACTATTTAGTTGTATGACTGCTTTTAGTCAAAATGATTCTATTTTATTTGCGGGTGAGCCCCATTTTAAAAATGTGATTCAACTAACCAATGGGGGAGACAATGCGGAAGCGTATTGGAGTTTTGACAATAAGCGAATCACCTTTCAAAGATCCAATCCAAAGGAAGGTGTTAACTGTGATCAAATTTTCATGGGAGTAGTTCCTAATAATAACATAACACCATTTACTTATAAATTAATTAGTGGAGGTAAGGGTCGAACTACTTGTAGCTATTTTACTAAGGATGGTGCACATATTATTTATGCTTCTACAAAAGGCGGGGGTAATGATTGCCCGCCACCGGTGGATCGCGCGAAGTATGGCAACAAATATATCTGGCCTTTATATAATACCTATGATATTTTCATGGCCGATACCAATGGGGTAGTGGTGAAGCAATTAACCAATGCAAAAGGATATGATGCGGAAGCAACCTTGTCCTATGACGGTAAGCGCATGATTTATTGTAGTGATAAAGAGGGCGACTTGGATTTATATGTCATGAACTTGGCTACTGGGAAAGAAAAAAAAGTGACGAATACTTTAGGATATGATGGAGGCGCTTGGTTTAGCCCAGACGGTAAAAAAATTGTTTGGCGCGCAAGTCGCCCTTCCACGCCAGCGGAAGTTGCGGAATACAAATCATTATTGGCCGAGGGATTAGTGGCACCTACTAAAATGGAAGTATTTATTGCAGATGCAGATGGGTCCAATGCAAAACAAATTACCAATTTAGGGCAGGCCAATTGGGCGCCTAACTTTACGCCTGATGGGAAGCATATCATTTTTTGCAGTAACCACGAATACAAATACGGATTCCCTTTCAATATGTATTTAATGGATTTGGAGGGAAATAACATTGAAAAAATTAGCCGTGATAAAGGTTTTGATGCTTTTCCGATGTTTAGCCCAGATGGTAAAAGAATCATGTTCTCTTCTAATAGAAATAATGGCGGCACCCGGGATACGAATTTATTTGTAGCGGATTGGGTGGATTAATAGGTTTGTAGATAAAGTTGTATTTTAGCCACTCAAACAAATTAATGACTATGAATACTGGTTTATTGCACTTGCATAATATTTTAAGATGGGTGATTCTGATTACCCTTTTATTGAGCATTTACAAATTATTTGTAAAACAAGATGCCCTTAAAACAAGCAAAATTTTATTCATTGCATCGCATACCACATTATTAATTGGGTTGTACCAATACTTTGTAAGTAGCTTATTGGGTTTTAAGGCGATTCAAACTGCTGGAATGAAAACAGTGATGGGTGATTCAGTGAGTCGTTTTTGGGGGATGGAGCATGCTTTCACGATGATTATTGCCATCATTTTAATCACCATTGGACATATTCGTTATAAAAAGTCAGGAAAAGCGGGTTTAACACCCGTTTTATACCTTCTTGCGCTCGTATTTATCCTTTTAATGACACCTTGGCCGTTTAAAGCAGGGGTGGGTCGTCCTTGGTTCCCAGGGATGTAACATGTAAAGTGCTGAATATCAATATATTGAAAAGGAGAAGTTTCGCTTCTCCTTTTATTTTTGGCTTTTTTCAATATTTCGGGGTGATTTTTTCATAATTCCATTCATTTCCATATCTTTGCAACCCCAAAATAAGTATGTCAAAACAACCGCTGATTAAACAAGATGGAGTAATTATAGAAGCTATGAGCAATGCCATGTTCAGAGTGAAATTAGAAAATGGACATGAAATTTTGGCAACGATCTCTGGTAAAATGCGTATGCACTATATCAGAATTTTGCCGGGGGATAAAGTGGGTTTGGAAATGAGTCCTTACGATTTAACAAGAGGAAGAATCAATTTCAGACATAAGTAATAAGGGAAGTAAAAGGGCGGACGATATTGATTTGTATGGGTTTAGATAAAAAATAAGTTGGAAATAAATATTAAAAAATAAAAGATGAAAGTTAGAGCATCTATCAAAAAAAGAAGTACCGATTGTAAGATCGTGAAGCGCAAAGGGGTTTTATATGTAATCAACAAAAAGAATCCTCGTTTTAAACAAAGACAAGGATAATTTTTATTATTAGAAATCCATTTTAACAAAAACAAAATAAGTTTTAAAATATGGCTCGTATCGCCGGTATAGATTTACCAAAAAACAAAAGAGGAGAAATAGGGTTAACGTACATCTTTGGAATTGGACGTTCAACTGCTCAATACATTTTAGACAAAGCTGCTATCAGCTATGATAAAAAAGTAAATGAGTGGAATGATGATGAGCAAACTGCTATTCGTAATATCATCAACGCTGAATTCAAAGTGGAAGGTGCGTTAAGAAGTGAAGTTTCAATGAGCATCAAGCGTTTATTGGATATCGCATGTTACCGTGGATTGCGTCACAGAAAAGGTTTACCAGTTCGTGGACAAAGAACTAAAACAAATGCACGTACGCGTAAGGGTAAGCGTAAGACAGTTGCTGGTAAGAAGAAAGTGGCTAAAAAATAATAATACTTAAAGGAAGTGCGCTAATTTATTAGCCTACTTTCTTTTGTTATAAAAATCCAATACAAATTAGATCCTGGAAACAGGGGAGATTTCATTGGTTTCCGCTTCGGCGGAATTTCAATTTAAATAACCGCTCCTTAAAAAGAGCATACCTCAAAAAAAATGGCAAAACCAATCAAAGCACAAAACAGTGCAAAAGCGGCTTCTAAAAAAAGAGTCGTGAAAATTGATGCATCGGGTGAAGTTCGTATCAATGCTACTTTCAACAATTTAATCATTTCTTTTACCAACAAAGTAGGCCAAGTAATTAGCTGGAGCAGTGCTGGTAAAATGGGTTTCAGAGGTTCTAAAAAGAACACTCCATATGCAGCGCAAATGGCTGCAGCTGACGCAGCTAAAGTTGCATTAGATGCTGGTGTGAAAAGAGTAGATGTATTTGTGAAAGGTCCAGGATCTGGACGTGAAGGAGCGATTCGTTCTATCTCACAATCAGGTATCGAAGTAACAAGTATTCGCGATGTGACCCCAATGCCGCACAACGGATGTCGTCCTCCAAAACAAAGAAGAGTTTAATTATTTATATTTTATAAAAAGGGTATATCATTCATTTTAGATTTTTACTGATGATGTACCGTCACTAAAAAATCACAAACAAGAATTATGGCACGTTACACAGGACCCAAAACCAAAATTTGTCGCATTTTCGGCGAACCTATTTTAGGAAACGCTAAATGGTTAGGCAAAAACAGCAACCCTCCAGGCCAACACGGCGCACAACGCAAGCGTAAGCAATTAGGAGAGTATGCATTACAGTTAAGAGAAAAGCAAAAAGCGAAATATACCTATGGTGTATTAGAGCGTCAATTCCGCAAAACATTTGAGGAAGCTTCCCGTATTAAAGGTGTTACAGGTGAAAACTTGATCAAATTATTAGAATCCCGTTTGGACAATACCATTTACAGAATGGGATTAACAGCGAGTCGTCCTGAAGCACGTCAGTTGGTATCACACAAGCACATCACTGTTAACGGTGAAGTTACTAATGTACCTTCTTACACATGTCGCCCAGGAGATGTGATTGCTTATCGTCCAAAGAGTGCGCATAACACTTCAATCGTTAGCAAACAACGCGGAAAAAATACAAAATTCAGTTGGGTAGATTGGAATGAAAATACCAATACAGGTACTTTCATCACCATGCCTGAGCGTGAAGCTGTTCCTGAAAATATCAAAGAGCAATTGATCGTCGAATTGTATTCTAAGTAGTAAGCAATAACAAAATTTCTTCCACTAGGAAGAATCAAATAAAAAATAAATTGACATGGCTATATTAAGTTTTCAAAAACCAGATAAAATTGTTTTACAAAAAGCAAACGACTTTGAAGGACAATTCGAATTCCGTCCATTAGAGCCTGGCTTTGGTTTAACTTTAGGTAATGCTTTAAGAAGAGTTTTATTAAGCTCATTAGAAGGCTTTGCAATAGTAGGTATCAAAATTGAAGGAGTAGACCATGAGTTTGCTACTTTGAAAGGCGTTACTGAAGATGTTACAGAAATGATTTTGAACTTAAAGCAAGTTCGTTTCAAGCGTAAAGCTGACCAAGATGTTTCTTCTGAAAAAATCACTATTTCTATCAAAGGAAGCAGTGATTTTAATGCAGGAAATATTGGCGATGTTTCTCAACAATTCCAAGTAATGAATCCTGAATTAGTTATTTGTACGATGGATGCAACTGCAAAATTAGAGATTGAATTAACCATCAGCAAAGGCCGTGGTTATATTCCTTCTGAAGAAAATAAATTAAAGGAAATGCCATTTGGCTATATCGCTATTGATTCTATTCATACCCCAATCAAAAATGTTAAATACGCTATCGAAAACTATCGTGTTGAACAAAGAACTGATTATGAAAAATTAATTTTAGATGTGGCTACTGATGGTACGATTCATCCTGAAGAAGCGGTGAAACAAGCATCTCGCATTTTGATCCAACATTTAATGATTATCACGGATGAGAATATCACTTTTGATAACAAAGAAGATAAGAAAGAAGATGTAGTGGATGAGCAAGTTTTACAATTAAGAAAAGTATTGAAAACACCATTGGAAGATTTAGATCTTTCAGTTCGTGCATTCAATTGCTTGAAAGCTGCTAAAATTAATAGCTTAAGTGAACTAGTTCAATATGAGCAAGAAGATTTGATGAAGTTTAGAAACTTCGGTCAAAAATCTTTATCTGAAATTGAGCAAGTTTTAATCGAAAGAGGATTAAGCTTTGGAATGGATTTAGGTAAATTAGGATTAGACAAATTAGATTTACAATAGTCGTTTAGGCTAGGTCACTATTTATAACCGAGCGAAAGCTCAAACCTCGCAATTCCTGACACGGTGTGAGGATAAAATCTAAAAGTCATGCGTCACGGAGACAAACAAAACAACTTAGGTCGTAAAAAGGCACACAGAGATGCCTTATTAATGAACCTTGCTTGTCAAATTATTACGCACAAGCGTATTGTAACAACATTAGCAAAAGCAAAAGCTTTAAGAAAATATGTTGAGCCATTGATTACTAAAACTAAAAAATCGGCGAACAAGGAAGAAATCATGCATAACCACAGAGTGGTGTTTAGCTATTTGAACGACAAAACTGCTGTTAAAGAATTATTTACAGTAGTAGCGCCTAAAATTGCTACACGTCCAGGTGGCTATACTAGAATTATCAAATTAGGAATACGTCCAGGTGATAATGCTGAAAAAGCAATGATCGAATTAGTTGATTTCAATGAAATTTACGGTAATTCTATCGCGACTGCAGCTGAATCAGCTAAAAAAACACGTCGTAGTAAAGCAACTGCAGCGCCTAAAAAAGCCGCAGCTGAAACTGAAGCTCCAACAACTGAAGCACCTGCTGCTACAGATGAAGCAACACCTGCTGAATAATGATCATAATTATTTGACATATAAGGCAAGACTTCAGTCTTGCCTTTTTTTTGCCTAAAATGGGCTTAAAAGGCGGAATAAACAATATGTTCAAAAGTTATTATGGAAAAGTAAAAAATTGTTTCTTTTTTTGCATAACAAAACACCAATACAATGACTTCACAACCTGCAATTTTAGTTTTAGCTGATGGTAATGTATTTCACGGTCAAGCTTTTGGTAAAATTGGTACCACGACTGGTGAGATTTGTTTTAATACGGGGATGACAGGCTACCAAGAGGTTTTTACGGATCCGAGTTACACGGGTCAAGTCATTATCATGAATAATGTACATGTGGGAAATTATGGTGTTAAATCAACGGATGTTGAAAGTAAATCTGTAAAAATTCATGGATTAATCGGACGCAACTTAGAAGAAAAATACAGTCGTTTAATGGCAGATGGTAATTTGAACGAGTATTTGGTGAATAATAATATTGTTTCCATTGAAGGATTAGATACAAGAGCCTTAGTGGCGCATGTGCGTCAACAGGGCGCGATGAACTGTATTATCTCGTCTGATAATTTAGATGTGGATGCATTAAAAGCGCAATTAGCTAAAGTGCCGAGTATGGATGGACTTGAATTAGCGAGTACGGTGAGTACCAAAGAAGTATATGAATTAGGAGATAAAAATTCAGCGATTAAAGTTTCTGTTTTAGACTTTGGCGTGAAAGAACATATTTTACAATGCTTGGTGGAAAGAGGCGCGCATGTAAGAGTGCATCCTGCAAAAACAGATTTTGCGACATTAAAGGCATTTAATCCAACAGGTTATTTTTTATCCAATGGTCCTGGTGATCCGGCACCGATGGATTATGCAATCAAAACAATTAAGGAAGTGTTGAATGAGAAAAAACCAGTTTTTGGTATTTGCTTAGGTCATCAGTTATTAGCACTTGCAAATGATATTCCTACTTTCAAAATGCACCATGGTCACCGTGGCTTAAATCACCCAGTTAAAAATGTGATCACAGGTTTATGTGAAATTACTACGCAAAACCACGGGTTTGGTGTGGATCCTGAAGCAGTGCTTAAGCATCCAAATGTGACCATCTCGCATGTGAATTTAAATGATGATTCTATTGAAGGCATTAAGTTGAATGACCGTCCAGCATTTAGTGTGCAGTATCATCCTGAAGCTACACCAGGTCCGCATGATAGCAGGTATTTGTTTGATGATTTTGTATCTTTAATGAAGACTAATTAATCTTGCAACTATAAAAGGGTAATTGCTACTCAATTTATCCTTTCATTTTTAAGTATTACAATTTGTAACTATGCCAAATATTACGATCATCAACGGGCCTAATTTAAATTTATTAGGAATGCGTGAGCCAGGGGTTTATGGCAATGAAACTTTTGATGATTTTTTTGCGCAGTTGAAAAAAGATTTTCCACAAGTCAATTTCACTTATTTCCAATCGAATATTGAAGGGGAGTTGGTGAATGCGATTCAACAATATGGTTTTAACCAAGATGGCATTATATTAAATCCGGCTGCCTATACCCATACTTCTGTGGCCATTGGTGATGCAGTAGCTGCGATCAAAACACCCGTGATTGAAGTACATATTAGTAATGTACATGCTAGGGAGGACTTCCGAAAAATTTCCCATGTTACTGCAAAGTCAGTAGGTTCCATTGTGGGCCTGGGATTAAAAGGATATGCGTTGGCTACAGAGTGGTTTATAGCGAATGCAAATCAATAGTTTCTTTTTGTTGTGGAACTAAAATAAGAATTTCTCAAAATCTTTTCGGTAGGAGATACTTACCCCTTGTCGATTGCGACGGCCCAAACTACTTCCATTTATATCAAGGCTATTTCTGTTAAATACAATCGCTCTTAATTTACGATCCCTAGTTAAGATAAACTCAATATTTAAATCAGGTAACCATTGTAAATTATCATTTTGAATATTAGTACTGCTGCGAACATTAAAATCCAAGTCGCCACCCACATTAATAATTACTTTGTCATTTAAAAAGCTTCTGCCTAATTTTAAATTCACTCTTTGACGGTCAATTTTATTGGCGTTGATGGGAATGCCCGATCCGGTAGGGTCTAGTAAATTTCCACTATTATAAACCGACGATCCAATATCAAATCGTAAGCTATTATCGCCAATCACTTTTTTTAATAAATGCGTCACTGATTTATTGACTTCTTTGGTCAATAATTGTGATATGGTATTGATGCCAATGGAGGTCATACTATAGGCGTTATTACTATTGCCTGTACTAAATCCAACGGGCGCAAATGAGTTAAATACAATTAAGAAGGAAACCTGCTTTAAAATTTCATTTTCGTCTCTTTCTAATCTTGTGATGAATTGAGAAAATTCATTATCGGAGCTAATCGGATTGCCTTGTGGAAATGCGATGCTAAATTTAATGTTCGGCTGGAATAATTTATTTCTTAAAGTAGCAATGACATAAACACTTCCGCGATACGATTTTACTGCGTTGCTAAAATTAGCGCTACCCACCAATTCATTTAAACTAATACGATCGGCAGTGTAACGTGCATCCACATGAATTTCGGCATCGTATGGATTGCCGGTCCATTCAATATAATTTCCAATTTCAGGAATCAATTCAAATGGTTTTTTAATAAAGGATTGAAAGTTGAAGTCGTAATTACCTGATTCAATATTATATTTTCCTCTGATGCTTAATGGCTCAATATTACCCGCTCTAATTTTTAGTCGACCGTTTCCCTTCGCCTTGATAATATCGCCTGTTAATTCGTCTAAAATAACATCTATGATGGTTTTATTGTTGGCCGATAGGTCTAAGTCTACCGATAAATTATAGGTTGGAACATCTGCGCTTTTTACAGCAGTTTTCCCGTATTTTTTAAACAATATAAAGTCATTGCTACCACCTTCCTTGCTGGTTGTATTTGGAATGTATAAGTGGGAGCTGTCATTCACATCCGCATTGATGGTCATTTTAATATTTTCCTCTGGGCCTTTAATAGTCATAGCAGCTTTTCCAACTGCGTTACCATAAAAATAAATGTTGTCACCAGACCCCATATTTAGCAATTCAATTTTAGGGCTACTCATTTCAAGGTCATAGGTCAAATGTTTAAAGCCTTCATTTAGTATTTTGCCTTTAAATAATGCCTTGCGATTTAATTGATCGGTTAGTTGGATATTGCCAAAATCCATTCCTTCCTTTGTAAATTGAATGGTCGCCTCTTTTATAAAGTAGCGTACCTTAGTATAATCCACTTTTAAGGAAGCATCTTGAATGGTAGCAGCCCCTAATAATACTGGGTTTTCAATCCGTCCGCCAAAATGAATTTTTCCATCGGCTTTCCCATCTAAGTTGGTGAGTACGCCGCCGATGAATTGTTCTACCAAGCTAAATTTAGAGTGGTTTAAATATAAGGTGGCATCTAGTGGGTTAGTACTGTCCTTGGTCTTATAAGTGCCTTCTGCTGATAAATTATAAGTATTATTGGGTATGTCAAAAGAAAAAGGAACAATGCCCGTTTTATTATTATAGGCAGCATTTAAATTGGTCCATCCAACCACTTCATTGTTAAAGCTAAATTGATCAATGTTGATATCTGAACTGAGCTCAAAATTATCCAATACATTTTTTAAATAAACGGTGCCATTGGTAACACCTTCCAATTGCGGATATCGGAAAAATAATTTAGTAATATCGCCTAAAATTATATCATTGAGTTCTAATTGCAGATTATTGTCCTTGGCACTTGTTAATAATAGTTCCTGTATTCCTTGTGAAAATTTTACTCTTTTTGCAAAGATGTTATTTTTTCGAAGTGAAATTTCTCCGCCATTATTAATATCCCATCTTTTTTGATTTAATAAAAAATAGGAGGGTTTCCACTTAATTGCCAAGCCATCCGAATAAGTATTTACAGTTCCTTCTAAACTTATATTCTGCAACGCATTATTGCTTGTTGCAGTAATTTGGATATTGGATTTATCATTTGCTGTTTGAATATTTATGACAGGGTCAATAAAATTAAAGCTATCGGTTATTTGATAACTATTTGCTTTTATAAGTAACTGAAGTGAATCCTTATTTCCATTACCTGAAAATGAACCACTTTTTAATGCCATATCCTGCCATTGTGCAAATGGAACTGTGGCATTAAATTTTAGCGTTTTACTGTCTGTATTAATCGCGCCTTTTAAATTTAGATTATTGAATCCTGAGAACGAGTTATTAAAAATGCGAATAAATGGCTCAATGTAATTCGTTTTAATTTGTATATCAAATAATTGATTGGCTGGCGTATTGGATGGGGCAGGGATATAGCTTGGCAAATAGCGCTGCATAAAAAACTGAATACTTGCAGGCAAATGGGAGATATTGAATTTGCCTGATATGTTCGCATTAATATCATCACTGGCTAATCGTAAATATTTAATTCCTTTTTCAATACTAGAATTCAAGGTGATTGAATCAAAACGCACCACTGACTGTTCCCCTTTTAATTGACCATTATAAAACTTGGCATAGCCCATGAAGTTATCAATGCTGTCTCCATCAAAATTGATGTCTAATAATCCAGTCAGTTGAATTTTATTTTTTGAAAATCCTAATTCTTTTAAATTAGTGTTTTGCAAATCGCCTACGGCATTAATTTTTGGTTTGGATTGATTAAAGTCAACCTCGATATTGCTGATAAAATTAATATTGGGATCTTTAATTTTTAAGCTGCCATTGTAAGCGCCTTTTTGAATATCACCATTGGTCGTGATATTGGTATAATTATAATTGTTCCATGCAATGGAGTCAATATTGCCTTGTATATTAGTTTTTTGTTTGCTTAGGTCAAAGGAGCTGCCTTTAATTTTGCCGTTAAAATTTAATAATCCTAATGAGGATATATCAAGCAGTTTGCCTGCATTAAAATGGCTTGTTTTTAATATCCCTTCATAACTTGGCTCTTTATATATCGGGAACTGTAATCGAATCTCTGTATTCGTATAGCCTAGGTCGGTATTAAATTCCCCCTTGGTAATAAAATCATAAACAGTTCCTTTGAAATTTCCAGCAAATAAAATAGTGCCTAGTTTTTCGAATTTTATTTCTTTATTATTTTTTATAGCAGGTAGCCAATTGGATAAATCCTTAAAATTGGTAGCCGATACAACATTATTAAAATCAATCTGCGTATTTCTCAAGCTAGGTAAGCCCTTTATACTAAAGCTACCTTTGATGGTGGAGTTGTTATAATTTACTAGCAAGTCCTTGGTCTCAAAATCGGCCACGGTGCCATTAAAATGAAAATTCAGTTTAACTTTTTGATCAATATTATTTAAAGCAGGCGTGAAGTAGGCAATATCTTTAATAGCAACCAATGAATTTTCGAAATGTGCTTTCATGTTTACATTTTGCATGTAATTATTAAAATCCTTTTTAAAGCTTTTGTATTGCATTGCATAGTAAGGGCCAATAATGCTATTGTTTGTTTTTAATGATAATTGCGCAAACTCCATTATTTGGGACGTCAATTTAAAATGGGTGCTTAATTTTTTTATTTCAAAGCCCGATCTTTCCTTAATGCTTAAATTAACTTTTGCTGTGAGGGTGTCTTTGGACAATGTTGCATTATAAATTTGTGCATTTAAGTCATGCATACGAATATGCGCGCCATCAAAATAGGGGACTGGTTTTTCAAAGCCGTATTCAATTAAAAACTTTCCGTTAATCACTTGAATTTCATTAGCAACTATACTTAAATCATTGGGATTTAATTGTGCCGGTTTGAAATTACCTTGATTGGTGTCCTTTTGAACAGTCGTATTTTTCCCCTCGTAGGAGTGAAGGTTAATGAACGGCTTATTGAAGATTAATTGGTCAATAACAATTTGCTTATTCGCTTGATTAAACAACTTGATGTTTAACAACAGGTTTTTTGCTGCTAATTCTGTTTTCTCACCATCCCATTGGTCATCTAAAATAAAACGGAAATCACTTAAATCAATTTTCTTGATATCTAAGCTGGTTGATTTTTGATTGGAGCTGTCTTTATTTATGTAGTCTAATAAAAACTGGTAATTCCATTTTGGGGCTGTTCTGTTTAAATATATCCGGGTACCTTCTAATCCAATGTAACTTATAACAGGTGCTGATGTAGAAAAATACAAGTCAGTTAATCGCAGCTTGCTAACTTTAGAATAAACTAAAGTGTCGTTTTTTTCATCTTTGATCAAAATATCTTCAAGATCCAATCTATTGAATAAGGAAAACCCAACATGTCCAATTTTCACTTCCGTTCCAATGGATTTGGATAAACTACTAGCAACACGGGTAATTAATTTATTTTGTACCCAAGGGAGCAATAATAATAAATAGCAAAATAGGAGTAGCCCTACCACTGTAGCAATCACAATTCTCAGTATGGTAAGCTTGTTTTTTAGCAAAAAAAGGATTTTTGTAAAAATACTAATTAAACCGGTATAATGTACTGATCACTAATACCCTGCGACGCTATCGTCGCCTCTTTTATCGCCTGCAGCTTCAATTTTACCATCCGGTAACATACGGATGCCATCCATGCGACCAAAATAGCCTCTTTGACTCACTTTATACCCTTGTTTTTTCAAGGCTTGGATAGTGGCATCTGGGAAATCGGCTTCCACTTGTAATTGATCAGGTATCCATTGGTGATGAAAGCGAGATGCATCGATGGATTGTTTTAAACTCATTTTAAAATCAATCATATTTATAAGGCCTTCATAAATTTGATTAGGGATGGTAGTGCCACCTGGACTGCCAATGGTTAAGTAAGCTTTGTTATTTACAGTAACTAAGGTGGGTGTCATGGAACTTAACATTCTTTTCCCTGGTGCAATTGCATTCGCTTCGCCTCCGATTGCACCAAACATGTTGGGAACACCTGGCTTTACACTAAAGTCATCCATTTCATTATTTAATAAAAATCCTGCGCCTGCGACAACGGTTTTATTTCCATAGGAATCATTTAAGGTGGTGGTAATGGCCACCATATTTCCTTCCTTATCTATGACACTATAATGGGTAGTTTGTTCGCTTTCCTTGACTTGTCCAGCAACGGTATTTTTACTATTGCCAGCAACGCCAGGGACATAATCTTGCATTCTTTGTTTGGCATAAGCGTCATTGATTAAGGTGCGTGTAGGCACTTTCCAAAAATCAGGATCGCCCATATGTTCTGCTCGGTCGGCATATGCACGTCTTTGTGATTCCACCATTAATCCAACTGCTTCGGGCGATTGATATCCCATTTTTGCAATATCAAATGGGGCAATCATTTTCATCATTTGCGCAATTAAAATACCACCACTCGAAGGTGGTGCAAAACTAATTACATGATGATTTTTATAATCAAACTCAATGGGCGCTCTTTTCTTTGTTTGGTAATTTTTTAAATCAGTCGTTGAAATAATTCCTGATCCATTGGCCATTTCCTTTACGATCAAATCAGCAGTGATACCTTCATAAAAACCGGCCAACCCATTTATTTGAATGCGTCTTAAAGTGGCCGCTAATTCCGGCTGGAAAATGGTATCCCCCTTCATCCATTTTATTTTTTTTGTGAAGGCAGATGGGGCACTACTTAATTTTAATAATTCCCCCTTTATACTATTTAAGCTATTGGCTTCTTTTTCAGTTAATGCATGTCCATATTCCGCTAATTCAATTGCGGGTTCAATAAGCTGTGCCATGTGAAGTTTTGCATATTCATGTGCATTAAACATACCAGATACACTTCCTGGAATACCGGATGCCAATGGCCCTTCCAATGATTTTGAGGTTAAAGGTTTTCCTTTTTCGTCCAAATACATGTCTCTATATGCTTTTGCTGGGGCTGCTTCTCTAAAGTCTAGCCCAATTAAATTGCCATTATTGGTTCTTGCCAACAAAAAACCGCCACCGCCAATATTACCTGCAGCTGGATGTACAACTGCTAAGGCAAAATGTACTGCAATAGCAGCATCAAATGCATTTCCGCCATCTTGTAGGATGGCTGCGCCCACCATACTTGCTAATGGATGTGCCGATGTTACCGCTGCATGCTTAAATAACTTTTCTTTGACGGTTTCAAATTGATATGGGTTAATTCCTGGATGCGTTTTAAAGAAAATTTGGGCTTTTGACTGATTAAAATTTATAAACAATAGCGAACAAATAATAAAGCCTTTTATAAGATTCATTGGTATTTTCTTTAACATATCATTTATTTAATGTAACAACTTACTATTATTTAATTATTCTTCAAAGAAGGGTTGGTTATTGTGTAAAACTACTTGTTTTATAACCGCTAAAAAAGCCAAACTTCTCGTATTTTAGTAGCATCGCAATTGGAGGGCCGGGTGTAATAAAAGTATAAGCAATATATAAATAAAATGTATCAATCGTTTAAAAAGCTATTTTTTTTACTGCTTGCTTTTTTTGTATTGCAAATATCCAATAGCGATGCACAAAAATCGAGTGCTGAAATATTTTCCAAATTAAAAAAGTTGGATGTGGTGGGGAGCGTTTTATATATTGCTGCACATCCGGATGATGAAAACAATAGCTTTTTACCTTTCTTGACCAATGAGCGCATGTACCGTACCGCTTATCTAAGTTTAACTAGGGGCGATGGCGGACAAAATTTATTAGGAAAGGAGCAGGGGATTGAGTTGGGATTAATAAGAACCAAAGAATTACTTGCAGCACGTCAGCAGGATGGGGCAGAACAATATTTTTCAAGGGCGTATGAGTTTGGATTTAGTAAATCAGCGGAGGAAGCCTTAGCTATTTGGGATCACCAAAAAGTATTGAGTGATGCTGTTTGGGTAATTCGTAAATTTCAACCTGATATTATTATTGCGCGCTTTCCTCCAGATGCGCGCGCAGGGCACGGACATCATGCGGCATCTGCAATTATTGCAAAAGAGGCTTTTATTGCTGCGGCTGATCCAAAACAATTTCCAGAACAATTTAAATATGGGGTCACAGTTTGGCAAGCGAAAAGGATACTTTGGAATACTTTCAATTTTGGTGGGGCAAATACCACCAATGACCAACAACTAAAAATTGAAGTAGGTGGATACAATGCATTATTAGGAAAAAATTATGGTGAAATTGGCGCCGAAGCGCGCTCCATGCATAAAAGCCAAGGGGAGGGACGTCCGCGTCGACGTGGAAGTATCACAGAGTTTTTTGATTTTGTCGCAGGAGATAAAGCGACTAAGGATATTATGGAGGGGGTGAACACTCATTGGACGCGATTGAATGCTCCGGAAATTCATGATGCTATTACTGCTATTGTACAAAACTATAAAATAGAAAATCCTGAAAAATCAGTAAAGGATTTGGTACAATTATATAAGTTGGTTAATAATTTACCCAGCTCCGTTTGGAAAAATTATAAACTAGCTGAAATTAAATCCTTGGTACAGGCATGCGCAGGCTTATTTATGGAAGCAACTAGTACGCAGCAACAGGTTTTTCCAGGCAAAAATTTACCAATGCAATTCAGTATGAATCAGCGTACAAATGTGCAAGTTAATTTGGGTTTAGTGCAATTGCCTGGCAGAGATTCTGTTTTTAATAAAAACATGGGGGTGAATCAGAATTTATTTTGGGACTATAATTATAGAATTCCATTGACCCAATCTATTTCACAACCTTATTGGTTAGTGTCTCCGAAAACAGAAGGGATGTTTGTGGTGAATGACCAACAATTGATTGGCCAGCCCGAAAATGATCCGGCTTTCACTTGCAAATTAAATGTGACCATCGAAAATCAATTATTTGAGTTCCAAATTCCAGTACAATACAAATATGTAGATCCTACAAAAGGAGAAGTGCATCAACCCATCGCGGTGGTGCCTGGACAGGAAATAAAATATGATAAGGAGTTGTATTTAATGAATGGCGAAAAGTCCATTCCGGTTCATTATCAAGTCATCAATCATTTGGGACAAAATGAATCAAAATCATTTATAGTAAGCGACCCCAATGTTCAGTTGCCAACGTCTGCTACTGCAGTGTTTCAAAAAACAATTCAATATGATCACATTTCTACCATTACTTATTTCCCAACTGCGACCACCACTTTAGTAAAGGCACAAGTAAACACGAAGGGTAAAAAAATTGGATACATTGATGGGGCGGGTGATAAAATACCAGAAGCGCTTGTGGAGCTTGGGTTTTCGGTTACGTATTTAAAGCCTGCTGATTTTGTAGTTGATAAATTAAAATCATTTGATGCCATTATTGTGGGTATTCGTGCTTATAATTTACATGAATACTTAACCACTGATAATGAGGAACTAAATAAATATATTGAACAAGGCGGTAATGTGATTGTGCAATATATAAAAAGTAATCAGGTAGGCTTACAAAAAATTAAAGTAGGGCCCTATCCATTTATTGTAAATTCTGGAAGACGTGTCACACAGGAAAATGTTCCGGTTACATTTACTTTACCCCAACATGTGGGATTAAATTTCCCTAACAAAATTACTGCAAATGACTTTGAAAATTGGGTGCAAGAACGCAGTACCTATCAAGCAGAAAATGTAGATGCTCATTTTGAAATGCCCCTTTCAATGAGTGACAAAGGGGAGGCGCCTTCCAGTGGAAGTTTATTAATCGCGCCTTATGGGAAAGGTAATTTCGTATATCTTAGTTTAACTTTATTTAGACAACTTCCCGCAGGTAATCCAGGGGCCTTTAAGTTATTAGCCAACTTGATCGCATTGCCTAAACATTAGCAAATAAAAATAATACCATGCGACGAAATGTAAGTTTATTTACTTTATTACTCATTGGCCTTGGCATTGGCTGGATGATTAAGAATGTGAAAATTGGATTAATTATTGGTCTTGTGTTAGGCCTGTTAATTAGTGGTATTGGCACAAGAAGTAAATAAATCTAATCTGCCCTTACTCAGTAGTTGGAGTTGTGTTTTCATTTCCAATCCACTTCATTTTTGTCGCTATAAAATAGGCAATCAATCCTAAGCTGATGACCACCAATCCGCTCAACATCATTTTTGTACCTGTTGAAATAAATATACCTACCCAAATAACAATGGCTAACAATAAGGGAAGCGGGTATAAGGGCATTTTCCAAGGAAAATAAGTTTTCCCTTTGCGGTTGAACAATAGCATTAATCCAATGGCTTGACCAATGAATTGGATTAAGATACGCATGGCTAAAATGGCATCGATTACTTCCTTTAATCTAAATAATAAACTAAACGCAAAAGCAATGCCGCCCAATACTAATAAGGAACGGTGCGGAAAATGTAGCTTGGGGTGAAGCTCGCCAAAAAAACTAAAAAAGGATTTATCCTGCGCCGCTGCATAAGGGATTCTGCTGTAGCCCAATGTGGCTGAAAATAAAGAAGCAAAAGCCACCATTAAAATTAATACAGTGACTAGTGCGCCGGCTTTTTCACCATACAAGGCTTTAATATATTCACTCACCACATATTTGCTGCTCATGATGGTTTCTAAGGGTAATACACTAGCCACACTGATATTCATGGATAAATATAAAATGGCAATTCCAGTAATGGAGATAAACATACTTCTCGGAATGTTTTTACTTGGGTTTTTGATTTCGCCCCCTAAGTGACATACATTATAATAACCTAAATAACTATAAATCGTTTTTACACTCGCAAACCCTAAGGCAGCAACAAAACCATGTTGCATCGAAAAACCATCATTAATGTGTTTGATGGGTTCTAAAAATTGTCCATGCATCACGCCGCCAAATATAATCCATGCCATGGTGCCCATAACGCCTACCCACAAAAACACAGATATCTTACCAATAGATTCAATTTTTCTATATAAAAGACTAATCACTAAAATCACTACAGAGCCACTCACTATTTTTTCTTGAATAAAAGAGAAATTAAAAAAGTAACTCGCGTATTGTGAAAATCCAATAGAAGCAGATGCAATAACTAATGGGGCTTGAATCATGGTTTGCCATACAAACAAAAAGCTCATCAATGGACCCAATTTTTTTCCGTAACCTTCTTTTAAAAAATGAAAACTTCCACCGGCTCTCGGAAGTGCAGCCCCAAGCTGTGACCAAACCATGGCATCTAAATAGGAGAGGATGGCACCGGCAACCCATGCATATAAAAAATAGGGGCCAGCCATAATTTGCGCAACAACACTTAATACAATAAATGGACCAATACCAACCATATCAATCATGTTGATGGCCGTTGCATGTAAAAGACTTAATTTGCGATCTAAATGTGGCTTTGCGTTACTCATGTATTTGCCAAGATAATAAAAAATTGACTAAAAATTTGAAAATAAATGGAGGCTCATTTTAATATAGCGGCATGGGTAAACCCATCCACCATTTATGAAGTTAATATAAGGCAATATACCCCGGAAGGGACTTTTAGTGCATTTGAAAATCATATTCCAAGATTAAAAGATATGGGCGTGACCGTTTTATGGTTAATGCCTATTACGCCAATTAGTGAAAAGTTAATGAAGGGGTCCTTAGGTAGTTATTATGCCTGTAGTAGTTATACTAAAATTAATCCTGCCTTTGGAAACGAAGCTGACTTGTTAAACCTAATAAGGTGTGCCCATGATCATGACATGAAAGTAATTATTGATTGGGTGGCCAATCATACAGGCGCGAATCATGAGTGGATGGACAATCATCCAGATTGGTTCACCCGGGATGCCGCTGGAAATTTTATTGAACGAAATGGCTGGGAGGATGTGGTTGATTTGAATTATGAAAATAAAGATATGCGCGCTGCATTGATTGGTGCCATGCATTATTGGGTGCGCAATTTTAATATTGATGGTTTTAGATGTGATATGGCGCATTTAGTGCCTTTGGACTTTTGGCAAGCCGCCCGAACTAATTGTGATATCATCAAACCATTGTTCTGGTTGGCTGAATGTGAAAATGCAAATTATCATCCTACTTTTGATGCAAGCTATGCTTGGGATTGGATGCATGTAAGTGAAAAACTGAATCATGGTCAGGTGGGTATTAATGAAGTGTATAATGTATTGGAAGATTATGTTCATTATCCATCGGGGGCATTAAAATTATTTTTCACTTCCAATCATGATGAAAATAGCTGGAATGGAACTGAATATGAAAAATATGGAATAGCCGCCAAGCCTTGGGCGGTGTTTACACATACCTGGAAAGGCTTGCCATTAATATATAGCGGGCAGGAATTACCTAATCATCAAAGACTACAATTCTTTGATAAGGATTGTATTGCTTGGGGGAATGAGCCGGCATTACATTATTTTTATAAAACGCTTTCTCTTTGTCGAAAGCAATATCCTGCATTAATCAATGGGGCTACTTATAATTTGCCTACCCAATCCAATAGGGTAATGGCTTATTTAAGATATGATGCCAATAATGTTTTATTGATTGTGCTAAATATTTCCAATGAGATCCAAAAAATCTCCTTTTCCCATGAACTTTTGGTGGGAAGCTTTATTAATGTTTTTTCTGGGCTTGCGTTTCCCTTTGATAAGGAGGTCAGCTTTGAACTCATGCCAGGGGACTATTTTTTATATGTGAAATAGGCGGCTGCCTACGAATTATTAATTCCTTTTAGATTGTTGAAATTCTACAAACTCCATCATTTCAGCTAAATTAAAACTGCTTAAATTTTGCGCAGCAGCTAATCCTGCTTTTTGGGCAACCAGTACGCCATATTTGCAATCATCATATCCTTCAATCGCATGTGCATCTGGATTAATGGAAATAAGAACATCCTGTTGTAATGCGAGGTGAATAAAACGCCAATCCATATCTAATCTTCTTGGGTGTGCGTTTAATTCTAATACTACATTATTATCTGCGCAAGCGTCAATTAATGCTTCATGATTCACCGGATATCCTTTCCTACTTAATAACAATCTACCAGTAGGGTGTCCTAAAATACTTGTATAGGGATTGTTCACCGCGTTTAATAAACGCATCATTGCTTTTTCCTCGGTCATTTTTAAATTAGAATGAATAGATGCAATGACAATATCAAAACAGGCTAATATATCTTCTGGGTAATCCAAGCTGCCATCATTTAATATATCTGACTCAATACTTTTAAATATAACAAAGGGGGCTAATTTTTTATTGAGCATGTCTATCTCCCTATGTTGGGCCTTTACACTATCAATCGATAATCCGCCTGCATAAAATGCCGATTTGGAATGATCGCTAATAATTAAATATTCATATCCTTTTTCGATGGCGGCCAGGGCCATTTGTTCAATTGTATGTACACCGTCACTCCAGGTACTATGAGAATGAATGATCCCTTTAATATCTTCTGGTTGTATAAGTTTGGGTAATTTATTATTTTTTGCAAGGTCAATGATGGACGGAAGTTCCCTTAAAGGGGCTGGAATGAAGGGTAAATTAATTTGTTCAAAGATGTTTTTTTCTGAAATAAATGGGATATTTTTTGAAAATAGGGGGTCAGATTCCCATTTTTCCAAAAATTCAGGGGAGCCCGATAGGGTAAAATCGGTCCAATAAAAATCAGAAATGTCGGTAAAATACCATCTGATTTCAAATTTATCTGTACCAATACAACTTAAATATTTTTCATTTTTTGTGTATTGAAAACTTTTTTCTGTTAACCAATTGGTTAATTCTTTTTCAGAGAATGTTGTTACAATTTCAAGATGATCTATAATTTCTAATTGTCTTTTATACCCACCTGAAATTGAAAATAAATCAGCGCCATTTATTTTATCTGCTAAAGCAATTTTTAAATTTTCAACAAGCGGAACTACTTGTTGAAATAAATATCTTCCTTGATGTTGTAAATAAAATACAAGTGCGTCTTGAATATTTTGTTGCGTCTTTGCACCGAAGCCTTTGTACTTTACTAACCTATTTTCTTCGCATGCATAAAGTAGTTCTCCAATACTTTCTATTTCTAATTCCTTCCAGATAGTAACAATTTTTTTTGGACCTAATCCTTTGATTTTTAAAAATTCAAATACACCTGTTGGTGTTTTTTCTATATAACTGTCAAGTAGGCTAAGTCGTTTGTAATCAATGATTTCAATCACTTTTTGACCAATGGCATCACCAATGCCACGTATAGAAAATAGTTGATGTGGCTCCATGTCAATCACTGGATCATTTAGTTTATCCAATGTAAAAGCGGCGTTCGAATAGGACTTAATTTTAAATGGATTTTCTCCATGTATTTCCATCAGCTTACTGAGCAATGAAAAGTATTCGGCGATTTCGTAATTGTGCATATTGAAATGAATGTATTAAAGATAAGACAAAAAAAAATCCTCTCCGAAAATCGGAGAGGACCTTATAATCTATTTCTGCTGAAAGCAAAAAAGACGATTTAATTATCTTGCGATAATTATTTCTTTTTAGCAGCTTTCTTCTTAGGAGCAGCTTTTTTAGCAGCTTTCTTCTTAGGAG
>JANREK010000008.1 GCA_030726065.1 Sediminibacterium sp.
CATCAATGGCATCCTGCATAAAAACGGGATGACCCAAGCTTCCTTTAAAATGATACACTGTTGCATCCTTACCCGCTTTCGCTTCGGATGTTTTTAAAACAAAAGTATTTTCAACTCCGCCTGGATAAGAATAGCCAATCCATTTTTTACTATAGCCAATTCCACCACCGTCCACTTCCGCTGTCCTGGAAACAGGATACACATTCCATGCGCTTAAAGGATTGTTGGTTTCAGAAACTGCAATGTTTACTGGTTTTGTTTTTGGCTTATCATAATACCACCATAAATCAAAGATGAAAACTTGATTATGCATATCAAAACAAAGCTTGGGATCAATACCATTATTGAAACAACTTTGTTTTACGCCTTGCACATAGTTACCTTGTTTGTCATATACAATAAGACCACTATTAGTGCCTTCCATGACATAACCGCCACCTACTGCCACTTGCGGATCCACTTGTCGGTTGCCATCCATGGAACCATTAAAAACTAAGTAGCCATTGACCATTTGCGGATTACCACCTTGCTTGCGCTCCGGACAGGTATTGTCATTATTGAAATTATTTTTATGAATGGGTTTCACTACTTCGGTACTGGAAGGATAGACTCTTTGCGCAGTTTGCGCATGCAAACAAGCAACTGAAAAAAGCAAAGCAATGGTTGTAGAAATTTTATTCATAAAAATATTCATTAATTGATTTTTGAATTTAATTATTTAGACAAACTTAATTGCTTAATAATTCTCACAGTGGCATCTTCAGATTGTATGGAAATAGGTTGTACCTTTTTTTGTTGGTAACTGCTAGAAGCCCACTGCATAATTTTATTATCAGGAAATTTTGCTTGTTGTTTTTTAATCCACTCCGTTCCTTGACTTGATTGATTCAATGCAGCATAGGCCCATAATGAAATCAAATGATTCCCTGCATAAAAATTACTAATGGTGTTTGAACGTATTGGCATAAAATTAACAACGGCCAATAGCATTTCATTTGCCGCCTTAGTATTATTTAAATTTTTATAGCATAAATAAGCTAGCCAGTTTTCTGTACGAATGTCAATGTCTTCATCATATGGTTTACCTGCACCTAAATTTTCAGGCCATAATTTTGCTTCATTGATAAAATTAAGTGCAGCAGTATAATTTTTTTCTTGAAGTTGTACCAATGCCTGCATCAGTTTTGCTTCCCGATACAATTCATGACCAATAGTTGCACCCTCAAATGGTATAATATTTAAGGTTGCTAATAATTGGTCGGCAGTGGTATACTGCTTATTATGGATCAATGTTTTTGCATACAACATACCAATGATATAATTATCCGTATGTGCTTTATAATAAGGGGCAACAACTTCAAGTGCCTTCGCAAACGCAAACTGATTATTGTATAATTCAGTTAAGGTTTTAATATAACGCCATTGATTTTTATCAAGGCCAATAGCTTTGTTTAAATCAGCGATGGTTGCTGTTAAAGCACTCGGCTGAGTAGTTTCACTCATAAATAAAGCAGCACGTGTTGCGTAGAATGGCGCGTAATCAGGTTCCCCTTGTAAGGAAGTAA
>JANREK010000009.1 GCA_030726065.1 Sediminibacterium sp.
TAAACGTTGTACGCAGAAAGAACATTTTTCAATCACACCACGAGAACGAACAGTCACATCTGGATTTAATACCATTCTAGATAAATCATCATTCATATCTAACACAACATCATTCACAACTCCTACTTGGTTGTCAGAAAAACTATCAGCCCCTGTATAATCAGCCCAATTAAAACGACGTACTTTGAAAGGACAGTTGTTCGCGCAATAACGAGTACCAATACAACGGTTATAAGTCATTTGGTTTAAACCTTCAGAACTATGGTTGGTTGCTGCCACTGGACAAACGTTTTCACAAGGAGCGTTATCGCAATGTTGACACATTAAAGGTTGGAAAACCACTTTTGGATTTTCCATATCACCACTATAATATTTATCAATACGTAACCAATGCATTTCATGACCACGTAATACTTCCGGCTTACCAACAACAGATACGTTGTTTTCAGCGTTACATGCAACTACGCAAGCACCGCAACCATTACAACTATTTAAATCCACGCTCATGCCCCACTTAATTCCTGGACGATCGTACACAGGATAAATAGTAGCTTCTTTTTCAAATTTTTCAAGCGCTTCAAATTCTTTCATCTTATCGCCACCTTCCGTGATCAATCTAAATTCATGATCACGCTCTTTTCTAATTTCTGTTGGATGTTTAATATAAGAAGCCAAAGAAATTTCTTTCATTACTTCGGTACGATTTCCTTGCTCAGTATCATAACGGAAATGCGTTTGTGTTAATGCAACCGGATAAGTTTCACCTGTTGGCGTTAAAGTAACATTGCTGCAATTAAAATGAACGTTGCCATTTTCAATGCAAGCCAAAGGATACGCATTTTTACCAGTCCCAATCACTGATTTTCCTAAAGCATCTGCACGACCGTAACCCACCGCAATACCTACTGTTTGTGGATGTGTGCCAGGAACAATTAATACAGGAAGTTCAATTGATTTTCCATCAACCGTTAATTTAACCACTTGCTTAGGCGGTTTAACTTCATAAGCATCTGCTTGACCTGGATTGATTAAATCAATATTCAGTAAAGATTTTGCCATCGCAGGCGATACTATAATATAGTTGTCCCAAGTAGCACGTGTCACTGGATCAGGTAATTCCTGTAACCAAGGGTTAGCAGCACCTTGACCAGCACCGATACCTACTTTTTGGTATAAGGCTAATTCAATTTTAGTAGAAGGCTTCGTTGCACTTACTGCAGCTAAAGCAGAAGTTACAGCTGTTGCATTTAAGGAAGCGCCTGCAAAAGTTTCAGTAGCAGGATTTGAAACACCCGCTTGTAAAATTTTATTCCAAGCAGCTTCGCCACCTAATTTAGCAGACCACTCATTTTTTAAATAAGTAGTGTAATCACTTGCATCGCCAGACCATTTTAATAATGAATCTTCAAATGCACGTGTTTTAAATAATGGAGATATGGTTGGTTGTAAGAAACTAATATATCCTGTAGCTGGTTCAGCATCACCCCAACTTTCTAAAAAGTGTGGAGCAGGAATTACATATTTACAAAGTGCAGTTGTTTCATCTAATTTAGCATTGAAGGAAATAGTTGTTTTCACTTTTGCTAAACCTGATTTTACTTTTTCTGCATTTGGCCAAGTGTACACAGGGTTTGCGCCATAAAATAAAATACTATTTACTTTACCTGCGTTCATATCATCCACCAAAGTTGCAAATTCACTATCAACACCTTGACGGTAGTTAACAGTAGTACCAAAATTAATGGTGGTGCCATTTGCACCTAAAGTAGCATTAATTGCGTTGACTAAAATTTGCACATTCACATCATCGCTACCCGCTACTACTAATGCAGCACCTTGGTTAGCTGTTAATACTTTAGCAGCAGCTTCGATACCTGCTTTTAATTTTGCATCTGTCACGCCTGTTACGCCAGTTCCTTTTACTGCACTTAATAAAGCAGCAGCAACCAAACCAATTTCAGAAGGGCGACATAAATATTTTTCATCTGCATTAGAACCCGTCATACTTGCCACTGTTTCAAAGTGGATATGCTTGCTCATCGCAGGATTTTTTTCATCTAATTTTTTTCCAACCGCATATTGTTTTGCAAATGCAACAGGATTTAACCAAGTACCTAAAAAGTCAGCGCTTAAGGAAACAATTGCTTTTGCTTTTTCAAAATGGTAAGAAGGAATTACTCTTTTACCATAACAAGCTTCGTTCGCTAACAACATCGCGCTGTTTGAAACAGCGTCATAAGTAACATGTTTGCTACCTGGATGTTTTGCTAAAAATTGTGCTACTACTTTTTTAGTGGTAGGAGAAGTAATTGAACTGGTAACAATCACCGTATTGCTAGATAATTCGGCAGCAATGGCTTTGTCAATCGCTTCAAATGTAGCTTCCTTACCACCAATCGTTGGGAAACGCAAACGCACAGTATCATACAAGTCTAAAACAGCCGCTTGAACACGGGCTGAAGTTCCACCACCTGTTAAAGGTGATAAATTATTACCTTCTAATTTAATTGGACGACCATCACGCACTTTTGCAAGTACACTTACCACATCCCCATCTTGCACATAAGTAGTTGCATAATAATCAGCAATACCAGGAGCAATATCTTCGGGCTTATTCGCAAATGGAATTGACTTTTTAATAGGCATTTCGCAACTTGCCGCAACGGCTGCTGCAGCTGTACTAAAGCCTACATATCTTAAAAAATCACGACGCGGTGCTTTTGCTTGTAAAAAACTTTCTCCTTTTTCTAAAGTAGATTCGTCTTCAACAAAAGGAAGTTCCTCTTTAAATTCATTTTGAACTTCATTGTTATAAGCTTCGGATTTATTTAATTCTCCAAAACTTTGCCAGTGCTTTTTTTGCTCCATAATAATGTATATAAAAAATTACGCCTCTTATTTAATCCGGTTTATAAACTCAATGAGTGATTCCTATTTTGAAATGACTATTAATATTACGATTTATTAGTAGTGACATTTTTGACACTCTGTTCCACCAATTTTTTCAACAGTGATCCCTTTTGCACTATCTAATTTTCCACTCTTTAAATCTTGATGGAATGTTTCGTAAATGCTATAAAAACCATTTTCTTTAAATTTCACTTCAGATTGTCTGTGACAGTTAATACACCAGCCCATACTTAAATCAGAAAACTGTTTAACCTCACCCATGTTTTGAATATCGCCATGACATTGTTGACAAGCCACTTGGCCTGCATTCACGTGTTGTGCGTGGTTAAAATAAACGTGATCAGGTAAATTGTGAATACGCACCCACTCAATTGGCTTCGCTTGAGTAGGATCCCAAGGTTGACCTTCAGTGAAGCCAGCGTATTTGTATAATTTTTTAATTTCATTGGTACCATCCACCACATCACCATTCTCTCTCACCAAAGGTTCTCCTTTGTATTCATTAATTGCAGCATGACAATTCATACAAACATTCACACTCGGTAAAGTAGCTTGCTTGCCTTGATAAGTTCCAGTATGACAATACTGACAGTTAATTTGATTAACACCCGCGTGTACTTTGTGAGAATAATAAATAGGTTGTTCCGGTTGGTAATCTTTAGAGCGACCCAAATCAATTGCACCAACAGTGGTCATGTAGCCACCTAATATAAATAATACAATTGCAATAAATGCGATGTATGCTTTGTTTCTGTAAAAAGGAATAGGCTCAGTAGATGGAATGCCTGCTTTATCGTCTGATAGTTTTTTTAAGTTGCTATTAACCTGTAATAATATTAAAGAAACAACGGCTAATATTAAAGTAAGTAAACCAAAAACTAAAGTGCTGTCTGATTGATCTTCTGTTGCACCTGCTACTGCTGCGCCACCTGCTGGAGCTGCACCTGCTGCTGGAACTGTTTTGATGTATGCTAAAATTGCATCGATATCAGCATCAGATAAACCAGAAAAATTATTCATTGCAGTTTTATTGTACTCTTCGTACAATTTAGTTGCATATGGATCACCCGTTTTTAAAAATGCAGCGCTGTTTTTAATCCACGCATACAAATTCTTTTTTTCAGGCCAACGATCTTCAACACCGGCTAACGCAGGGCCGGTTAATTTTTTATTAATCGCATGACATGAAGCACAATTTTGTGAGAAAAGTGCTTTCCCATCTTGCGCATTCAAATGATTTCCGATAGATGAACTAAGGGTAATAAATAGGAAGATCGAAACGATCTTAGCTAGGCTTCTTAAAATTGTCATATACACAAAAAGTGTCTAGGGTGTAAAAATGTCCTCGAACGGGGGCAAAATTAGGTAAGAATAAGATTGAATGCTAAATAAATGTTAGATTTTTTTTATAGAAATTGTTGATTTTCAAAGAAGTCGGGAAAAAAGACTGACGAATGTCATAAAAATGTAATGTTAGTTTGGTGTGGGGGAATTTATTTTGGTTTTGGTGGGCAGTTTTGGGAAAAAAAGGCACCTTTGGGGCGCATGAAATTTAGTCAATATTTACAGGAAAAATGGAAAGTGGGGGGTAGCCAATTTTGGCTAATCATGCTCACTTTTGCCCTGGGGGGAAGCCTCAGCGGGAGGCTATGTAGCTTTTTATTGAATTTGGTGTTTTTGGAGAAAAATTGGGCTTTTTGGCTCTTTTATCCCCTATTTTTGACCATTTTATGGCCTTTTTCGGTACTTTTCGTGAGTTTTTTCACTGGGCAATTTCGCTTTTTTAAGGGTTATTTAGCTCGCGTCGGGGCGAAAGTGTTTGGGATTGGGGGGTCGGTTGCGGCGCCTATCCATATCGCTATATTCGCTTCGGGAGCGGGGAGCAATGCTCGCAAAATCATAGAATATTTTGAAGGAGCGGGTTCAAAATCGACTTCATCTCAGGTGAAAGTATCCCTTATCGTATGTAATGTCCCAGATGCTGGGGTATTAGCGATTGCAAAAGAAAAAGGAATCCCCACCTTATTGATTAATAAAAATGAGTTTGCGTCAACCGGATATGTTGAAAGTTTACATAATGCCGATATTCAATTTATAGTGCTCGCAGGATTTTTATGGAAAGTACCGGAAGTGTTGGTGCGTGCCTACCAACCAGGAATGAAAATAAATGGCGCTTTGGTCAATGGAAAAGAAAATGTTTCCAAAGGAATCATCAATATACACCCGGCTTTGTTACCAAAGTATGGCGGAAAAGGAATGTACGGATCACGCGTGCATGAAGCGGTGATTGCAGCGGGAGAAAAAGAATCAGGCATCACCATACATTGGGTGAATGAACATTATGATGAAGGCGGAATTATTTTTCAAGCGACCTGTGAGGTGGTGTCAAGCGATACACCAGAAACCTTAGCGAATAAAATTCATGTATTAGAGCATGCGCATTTCGCACCAACGATCGCGAAGTTATTGGGGTAAATTATTTCCAGAGATCTTTAAGATTAATTTCTTAACAAAAACGAAACAGCTAAAAGAAGAAATATAAAAAATGTATAATAAAAATATATTTTATAGTTTGGCTTATTCTCAGATTTTTCCTTAAGGTGTAAGCTTAATAAAACAGCAGCAACTAAAATTACAAGAGAAGCAATGTTGATCCATAATATATATTTAGGATTAGTAAATTGATTTCTAATTTCTGATACTAAAAAGTGGTATCCTATAATAGTTACAAATATCATAATAGACTTCTGTGTGGTATTTAATGTTTTCATTTGTTTTAATTTTTATTTTTTTATAAAGCTTGTATAGGATTTCCCATTCTGCATGTTCTCCATTCATTTACGGCACTTAATTTACATTGAAAGTTTTTTGCATAAGCTAAGCCAGATAATACTAAAATTGTACCTGATGAGACTACAGGAGTCCCTACTAAAGCTAGCATTCCTGCAACTGCAGCATCTACCAAATCCCAGCCTAAGGTATTATTGCAACCTTCCATATCATTAGCAAATTTATTAGAGCATTCATCTAATACTAAAAACGCTTTATAATTATTTGAATGATTGCTCGCAATATTTTTATGGGCTGAATTGAAAACATCCATAATTTTTTCCTTACTAAATTTATTTAAAACAGGAAATTTTAGAAATATTCTTAATAGTAGCTCATTATTTGTGATAGATAACCTTGCAATAATATCGGCATTTTTGTATCCTAAATTGTAGAGAAATTCACTTAATGTAGATTCATTTGTAATGGAATTAACTTTTTTAAGTAAATCATCAAATTTTAGATTCTCTTGCATAAAATTGTTTGGGTTGACTATTGCAATTTTAATATCTCTAATATTTTTCATTAATGAATTAAATTCAATGGACGAAGAAATTTGATTAACTAAAGTTAAATCCAGCATTGAATCCTCAGGTTTAGACGAACTTATGTCTTTATTACAACTAATAATTGTAAAAAATAACATTACGAAAAGTGATACTGCCATCAAGAATGATACTCTTTTGATTGTTTTCATGATTTTTTGTTTAATGAAACCAAATAACAATAATTTATAAATGCAATAAGAATGTATTAATCCAGGTCGTGACAGGTATAATTGTACCTATTAAAATATAATCAAGGCTGTGCAACAAAAAACCCACTCGGATTGGAGTGGGTATGAAAATTTTATTGGATATTATATGTATCCCCCCTACTTTTCCATTTTCATTAATTGACATTTGCTTAATTTATTCTTTAATACGTTATTGATAGGCTCATCAAATAAAAATTTGGGAAACGAAATGAGTTCTATATTTAAAGCATCGGATAATTTTGCAATGGTCTGTAAAGAAAGGTTCTCCTGGCCGTTTAATACTTTATTAATGTATTGGGGGCTTACACCAATACTTTCAGCCAAAGCCTTCTGAGTCATGTGCTCACTTTCGTCCATCGCTGCTATAATTCTAAGTGCAATTTGACTAGAATAATTAAGCCACTTTTTATTTTCAATTCTAAATTTTGCATTTTGCAAATAGTTGCTTTGTTTTTTCATAAAAGTATTTTATTCAATCAGTCCTGTCTATTATTCCTTCTTTATTAAGAAAAGCTATATTAAAGATAGGAATAAAATTCATAAAATCAACTTATAGGTTTATTATTTAAAATACAAATTGAAGGTAATATTAAGCCAAATTCACTTTTAGCGTATTTATACGCTACAATTACTGCTTTATCTGATACTATTCAAAGGGATTAAAACATTATTGTGTTGAAGAAATAAATTAAAAATTAGTGAAATTGCAGTAAATATTATAATTAAAAGCAGGCATACCTTTCCGCTTCTAATTAAAGTTGTTTTAAATATTTCTTGGTTAAATAAGAAAACAAAAACGTTTATTAAAAACAACGGTATTATTAGTAAGCAGATAATAAACAAAAATTCTTGAATGGCTAAGCTTGGCATAATTATAATTTTTTTGGGGTAGTTAGTTATTGTAATGAACATAATAATTAAAAACAATTTCAAAGTGTATATTCCTTATGGGTAAGGTATAATTGTACCTATTAAAATATAATTAAGGCTAGGCAACAAAAAACCCACTCGGTTGAGTGGGTTGAAGTATTATGTTGAAGTAATAAAATCCTAATTGCAAATGCGATGGGTAATACTACCCAGGCATGCGAGAAATGTATTTCTCGATTTCTTTGATTTGATCAATTACTTGTTTGGTAGTTGGCTTACAAGCTTTTGCTTTGCGGAAATAATCTTTAGCAGCACGAAACTCGCGCT
>JANREK010000010.1:0-48757 GCA_030726065.1 Sediminibacterium sp.
TGTAGCGAGACCGGGATTTGAACCCGGGACCTCAGGGTTATGAATCCTGTGCTCTAACCAACTGAGCTACCTCGCCGAATGGTTATTACCCCTTTTAAGGGGTGGCAAATTTAGTTAAAAATTTTGATAATTAAGGGTTCACTTTAATGCTAAATACTTGATTTGCTTCAAAATAGCCCTCAAAAACATCTCCCTTTAAGGTAGGGCCCACCCCAACTGGTGTGCCTGTATATATTAAGTCACCTGGGTAAATAGTAAAGTATTCGGTGATACTTTCTAATATGGTGGCTAATGAAAATATCATTAATGAGGAATCGCCATCTTGAACAACAGTAGCATTTTTATGTAATGAAAAGTGGATGGGCTGATCTAAAATTGCTGCAGTTAATGGTATCCATTTTCCTAAAACAGCTGAATCATCAAATGCTTTGGCTTTTTCCCAAGGCAATCCTTTTTCTTTTAGTTTGGCTTGTAAATCTCTTGCAGTAAAATCAATACCAACAGTAATGGCATCGCAATAATCTAAAACATTAACTGCCTTTAAATTTTTTCCTTGTTTACTTACACGCAAAACCAATTCACCTTCATAATGTAAGTCGTTGGTGAAAGAAGGGATATTGAAATTTTTTCCTTCAGCTAACAAGGAAGCAGATGGCTTCATAAAAATAACAAGCGACGTAGGCACTTCATTTCCTAATTCCTGTGCATGTGCAACATAGTTGCGTCCAATACAAAATATACTCATACAAATATTTTTTTACCCTACAATCTCAAGCGCATTTGCTATAGTCATCGTTCTGGATAATCCTATGCTAGCAAATGACTCAATCACTTCAACACTTTTTTCAATTTTTAGTTCCACGATTTTTTTCTCGCCGGTATTCCATTTGCCTAAAACAAAATCAATCTGTTGCCCTTTTTTAAAATCATTGCCTATACCAAATCTTAGTTTTGGATACGCATCAGTACCCAATGTTAATTGAATATCCTTTAATCCATTATGCCCGGCATCCGACCCTGATGCACGCAATCGAATTTTTGAAATAGGTAATGCCAAGTCATCAACAATCGTCAAAGTATTTTCGATCTCAATTTTTTCTTTGTCCATCCAATATTTAAAAGCCTTACCGCTTAAATTCATAAAGGTGGTGGGCTTTACACAGATAAATGTTTTATCCTTCCACTTTACTTCGGCAACATCAGCCAAACGATCTGATTTAAAAAAACCACCTTGCTTTATTACAAAAGCATCAAGTACATCAAAGCCTATATTATGCCTGGTGTGCGCGTATTCGGGACCGATATTCCCTAAGCCTATGATTAAAAATTTTGACATTTACTTTTATCGTTCAAATTCAAATTTAAGCAAAAATTGTCCTTTATTTAAAACTAAAATCCCCTCCCGAAACTCGGGAAGGGATTTGTATATTCTTAATTTGTAAGAAACTATTTTTTCGCAGCGGCAGCAGTAGCGGCGGCTGGTGCAGCAGCACCTGCAGCAGGAGCAGCAGATTCTTCTTGCTTTAACACACGAGTTAACACAACTGATGCAACTGGTATACGAGGAGAATTTAAAAGTTCCATATTTGGCGCTTTTACATCCTGAACACGAATATTTTCATTCAATTCAAGGTTAGTAATATCGCACTCAATAAATTCTCTCAAATCCTTTGGTAATGCTTTTACTTTTAATGACTTCATTTTAACGATTAGTTTACCACCAGCTTTAACACCCACAGAAGTTCCAACCATCTTTAAAGGTAAAGTAGCAACTACTTTTTTGTCATTTACTAATTCTAATAAGTCAACGTGAATTAACGCATCAGTCACCTTATCAAATTGCAAATCTTTCAAAATACATTTGTAAGTTTTTCCTTCTACAGTAACTTCTGCTAATTGGAATTCACTTGTGTACACTAAAGACTTAAAAGCCTTTGCTGGAGCATAAAAATTTACTTCAGTAGCACCCCCGTAAATTACAGCTAGCGCATTGTCCTGAGAGCGAAGCTGGCGGGCGACTTTTTTGCCATTTTCGGTCCTCAAGTGGCCATCGATTGTAATTGTTTTCATTTTATAATTTTTTCTATTGTAAGATGATAGATAGTTTTCACTATCTACACCCATTATTCTTTCTCAATAATGGAGGGCGAAGATAGGAAATAAAAAAGGAGAAACCAAAGTCTCTCCTTACTATTTACCTTTATTTGATAAGTAATTGATTATTAATCCCTTGCCTTTAATTGTGAGTGAACAAATAAGCTAGTTATGCTCTTATTTTCATAGGCATTACGGATAGCTATTGCAAATAAATCAGCAACCGTTACAACTTTAATTTTAGCCGACGGATGGGCTAATGGAATGGTATCGCAAACCACCAATTCCTCAAGCACGCTATTTTCAATGTTTTCGTAGGCTTTGCCGCTTAATACAGGATGGGTGATCATGGCTCTAACTGACCTGGCCCCTTTTTCTTTTAACAAGGCTGCAGCCTTTACTAATGTACCCCCTGTATCGCAAATATCATCTACAATAACAATGTCTTTCCCTGTTACATCCCCAATGACCACCATGCTTGCAATTTCATTGGCACGTTTACGATGTTTATCACAAATCACCATTTCCGCATTAAAATAATTAGCCACTTCACGCACGCGATTGGTACTTCCTACATCCGGTGCTGCAAAGGTTAAATTCTCCAACTTTAATTGCTCGATATAAGGAATAAAAATTGCTGAACTATCTAAGTGATCCACTGGAACATCAAAAAATCCTTGTATTTGTGCCGCATGTAAATCCATCGTAATCACACGGTGCGCGCCAGCCGCTTCTAATAATGTTGCAATTAATTTTGCCCCTATCGCAACCCTTGGTTTGTCCTTACGATCCTGTCTTGCAAAACCATAATAAGGGACTACTGCAATAATTTTATATGCGCTTGCTCTTTTCGCTGCATCAATCATCATCAATAATTCCATGATGTTTTCAGTAGGCGCATAAGTGCTTTGCACTAAAAAAACATAATCGCCACGGATACTTTCTAAAAAAATAGGCTGAAACTCACCATCACTAAATTTTTGGATATTGATTTTTCCAATAGGTGCGCCAAAGCGTTGAGCGATTTTTTCAGCAAGGGCTTGAGAGCTAGTTCCGGCAAATATTTTAACAGAAGGATTCATGTGTTTGGGATATGGACCAAAGTTATAATTATCGTTTACAAATTATAAATAAATACCGGGGTACTTTTCAACAAATCAATGACTTATGCACATAATGGCTATTCTTTTTAAGTATTTATACCATTTTTTTATGTTGTTCCAAGCGCTAGATTTAAAAAAAATTAGTATGCAAGTCATGAACAATATTAAGTCCTGGGCCAACGAGGACCAACCCATTTACAAAATGTACAAAAAAGGCGCAAAAAATTTAAGCGATGTGGAACTGCTCGCCATTATACTTCAGCATGGCACCATACATCAAAACGCAGTTGAATTAGCAAGGTCATTTTTGAATGCGGCTCAAAATAATTTGCAAAAATTTTCAAAATTATCTGTTGCAGATATTTTAGGTTTGAAGATTAAAGGGATTGGAAAAATAAAAGCCATTCGTATACTTGCTGCTATTGAACTTGGTTCACGTCGCATGTATAATAGCATTGACAAAAAAAATATTCGACAAAGTAAGGATGTTGCTGATCATTTAAAATATTTGCTTCAATTTGAAAGCAGGGAATTATTTATGGTAATTTATTAAATCAAGCCAACAAAGTAATCCATGAGGAAATTTTAAGTGAAGGCGGCATCACGGGTACAGTAGCGGATCCCAGAATAATTTTCAAACTCGCGCTCAGCCACCAAGCCACTGGGTTCATCATTTGCCACAACCATCCCAGTGGTCAATTAAAACCAAGTAATATGGACGATATATTAACGGAGAAAATTAAAAAGGGCGCAGCCTATTTTGATATCAAATTAATTGATCACCTTATTGTGAGTACCGAAGGATATTATAGCTATGCCGAACAAAGCTTGAATTGGTAATTCAATTATGCTTGTGCTGTAGGACCTCCAAAATTCATAGGTATTTCAACAGGTAACATATCTCCAATTGCACCATTGGCCTCCTCATATCTTTCTACATTTTCAACCAATGCCTTCATGAATCTTTTGGCATGCATGGGCGTTAAAATCACTCTCGACTTTACTTTACTTTTAGGGGTTCCTGGCATCACATTTACAAAGTCAATCACAAATTCAGCATTGCTGTGTGTAATTATTGCCAAATTTGCATAACTGCCTTCTGCAATTTCCTCGGTAATTTCAATGTTTAACGGCTGGTTGGGATTTTGTTCCATATGTATATTTATGAGTGCAAAGATACAGGGGATGGAATGTTAAAAAAAAATTACACTGCTCTAATTCAAATAACTAAATTTGTGGCATGTTAATACTAGACGGGAAAATAGCTTCGGCAGCAGTAAAAGCCACTTTATTGGCTCAAACACAAGCACTTACCACGGAAGGGAAAAGGGCGCCTCATTTGGCAGCCATTTTAGTGGGTAATAATGGCGCAAGTGAAACCTATGTTGCAAGCAAAGTGAAAAATTGCGAGGAAACTGGTTTTGAATCCACCTTGATTCGTTTGGATGTTGCTGTTAGTGAAAAAATATTATTAGATAAAATCATCGAATTAAATAACAATCCAAGTATCGACGGAATTTTAGTTCAGTTACCACTGCCGAAACATATCGATGAAGCAAAAGTAATTGAGACCATAAACCCTGCGAAAGATGTGGATGGATTCCATCCCGCCAATGTGGGAAGATTAGTACAAGGACTACCCACTTTTATTCCGGCAACTCCTTATGGTATTTTATTAATGCTTGCCCATTTTGATATTCCAACCAAAGGAAAAAATGCAGTTGTGATAGGTCGTAGTAATATTGTTGGAAGACCGATGAGTATTTTATTAAGTAGTAATATTCCTCAAGGCAATTGTACTGTTACACTTTGCCATAGTCATACAAAAAACTTGAAAGAAATTTGTTTGGAAGCTGATATCATTATTGCTGCACTAGGCGTTCCTAATTTTTTAACTTGCGATATGATTAAGCCAGGCGCGGTGATTGTAGATGTTGGTATTACCAGAGTGGAAGATGCGACTGCAAAAAAAGGTTTTAGAATTAAAGGTGATGTAAACTATGAGGAGGCTTGTGCAAAAGCATCTGCTATTACCCCTGTTCCAGGTGGTGTTGGTTTAATGACCATTGCAGGATTATTAAAAAATACAATGAAGGCTTTCGAGGCTTCTCAAAATAAATAAGCTTGCCTACTACAACCACCTATCCAGTGATGGAAATGTTTTACTCCTTACAAGGAGAAGGTTACCATCAAGGTAAAGCCGCATTTTTTATTCGACTTGCCGGATGTGATGTGGGTTGCGTATGGTGTGATGTTAAAGATAGTTGGGATGCAAGTAAACATCCACAATTAAGTATTGATGAAATTGTAAATGCCGCATTATCCCACCCTAGTAAAATCGCCATTATTACCGGAGGCGAACCCTTATTACATGCATTAGATCCATTAACCACTGCATTAAAAGCGGCCGGTTTTCAAACACATATTGAAACTTCAGGGTCAAGTCCATTATCAGGTCAATGGGATTGGATTTGTTTATCACCTAAAAAGTTCAAATTTCCCTTGGAGGAAAGTATTGCTGCTGCATCCGAATTAAAAGTAGTGGTATTTAATAAATCCGATATTGAATGGGCGGAAAGCTTTGAAAAAAAGGTGTCTCCCAATTGTAAGCTATACTTACAACCAGAATGGGATAAGGCCAATACTATGACCCCTTTGTCCATTGATTATATTAAAGCGCACCCGCAATGGGAATTAAGCGCGCAGTTGCATAAATACATACAAGTTCCTTAAGTAGATTATATTTACGTACCCAATTTGATGGATTATGAATCATAGAAAAACGCATTTTGTGTTTTACTTACTAATATTGTTTTCATGTTTGAAATACAATCCATCGCACGCGCAAAATAATCGTTCAGCTGCTAAAAAATTATACCAAAAAGCATTAGTGTCTTTTGATGAACAACAATATGAAAAATGTATTCCCTTGTTGGAAAAGAGCATGCAAACGGATCCCAATTTTATTGATCCAATTTTAACTTTGTTTCAAATAAACTTGGACTTAAAAAAATATACAGCTGCAATACCCTTATTCAACAAGGCGCTGCAACTTGATGCTATGGTGAGCTTCCCCTACTTTATAAAACAAGCGACTGCTTTTGCGAGTATTGGTGATTATACGAAAGCAAAAGAATTAATCCTAGGGAATTTAAATAATGAAAAAATGACTGCTGATTTGAAAGGGAAGGCGCTTAATTTTCTAACGATTTGTAATTATGCAATTGCGCATCCTTCCAATGAAGAAATTAGTATTCATAATTTAGGAGATAGTATTAACACATCCGCGCCTGAATATTTCCCTTATTTTTCAATGAAGGACAGTGTGTTATTTTTTATGCGGAAATTAAATATTCGCAGGGAAGATTTTTATACAAGCATTTTAAGCACCACTGGTTTTACCAAAGCTAAATTATTGGAGGACTCCATCAATTTTGCAGACAAAAAAGGAAGTGTGAGCTTTTTACCTGATATGCAAACCTTGTATTTCGCAGCCGACTACCCTGAGCAAGGGTATGGCAGATATGACATTTATAAATCAACAAAGGCTGGCATTCATTGGACTACTGCAAAAAATTTAGGGCGTAATGTGAACACTGATTATTGGGATAGCGCACCCAGTATTTCACCAGATGGTAAAGCATTGTACTTTAGTAGCAATCGTCCTGGCGGATTGGGAGGTATTGACTTATATGTAGCATTCAAAAATGAAAAAGGGGGTTGGGAGGAAGCCATAAATCTGGGCCCTCAAATAAACACTTCTGGGGATGAGCAAACGCCCTTCATTCATGCCAACAATAATAGTTTGTATTTTTCATCAACGGGCTGGCCTGGTTATGGTGGTGCTGATTTTTTTGTTACACACCAAAAAATAGATGGCAATTGGACCATCCCTTTAAACTTGGGCTACCCTATTAATACTTTTGATAACGAGGGCAGTATTGCTGTGGCAAGCAATGGCATGGATGCATATATTGCTAGTGACAGATCAGATAGCAGAGGCGGATTGGATATTTATAAAGTCACTTTATCAAAAGCCACCAGGGCGAATAAAAAGTTTTTCTTAAAGGGCGTGATAAAAGATGCAAATTCAAAAAAGGCAATTCCTGCAATGGTAAATTTAGTTGATCCTGCTGATCAATCTAGTTTTACAAAAATTGAAGTAGACAGCAATGGACAATTTATTTTTGCACTTCCTTATTTGGATAGTGTAGGCATTTCCATTACTAGTTCATTTTATGAAGAAGCTAATAGAACAATCACAAGCACTTCATTTGACAATGACAATACCAGCAATCAGGAATTTTATTTAAACGCGATCAAAAAACAATTTACACAAACATTCAAAAATATTTTGTTTGCAACAAATACTGCAACTTTATTAGCAGGATCTGAAAAAGAATTAAATGAATTAGTATCTTACTTAATAGCGCAACCAACTGCAACTATTTTAATTGAAGGACATACAGATAATACAGGTGATGCGAATAAAAATAAAATACTATCCCTTGGTCGTGCTAAGTCAATCGCCCAATTTTTGATGAATCATAAGATTCAAGCGCAACGCATTACCACTATTGGCTATGGCGATACCAAACCCATTGCTAGCAACGATACAGAACAAGGTCGTCAACAAAACAGACGCACCACTTTTACCATTTCCATTCCAAAATAGCGTATTTATACGCAAAGTTTGCTTTAATAGCATAGGGATATTCGCCCTATGTCAACTCATTTATTCTATAGCATTGCATTTAGTAAAATTATTGGCCTGAACGATAAGCAAAGAAAATTACTGTTAGCCCATTATAGTTCAGCTGAATTTATTTATAAGGAACGCTTCAATTTACAAATCCCCTTTGAAGATGTGAATGATGATATTAAAAAATATTACTAAATGATTGGCCCTGGGAGGAAACAGAAAGTGAATTGGCATTTATCCAAAAACATGATATACATGCTACCTGCATTTCTGATGCAGATTATCCCAATCGGTTAGTGCACTGCGAAGATGCGCCAACGGTTATCTATGTCAAAGGCAAAATGGATTTCAATAAAAAACATTTGGTGAGCATAGTTGGCACCAGGCAACACACCATACAAGTTAATAATGTTATTCATGAAATAACGGAAGGGCTTGCACATTTAAACATCGGCGTCATCAGTGGTATGGCATTGGGTATCGATGGAATTGCACATAAAAATGCGTTGAATAAAAAAATTCCTACCTGGGGCGTGCTCGCACATGGATTGGATCAAATTTATCCAAAACAACATCGCCGTCTTGCCATTGAAATGCTTGAACAAGGTGGACTTATTACCGAAAATAAAAAAGGAGCCATTCCACTACCCTATTTTTTTCTAAAACGAAATAGAATTGTAGCTGGCATGAGTGATGTCAAGATTGTTGTGGAATCTGATATACAAGGCGGAAGTATGATTACTGCAAAGCTTGCATTTGATTACAACCGAACTGTTTTTGCGATACCAGGTAAAATACAGGATCCTAAAAGTAAGGGCTGCTTGTTGTTGATTAAAACCAATAATGCACAAATGTATTATGACAGTATTGACTTTTTAGAAACCATGAAATGGGCACTGCCCGAAATGAACCCCAACAGGATTGACCCCAAAAATCCACAACTAACCCTAGTACTGGAATCTGATGCGTTGTCCATTTTAGAAATTGTTGAACGCCAAGGACCTATTCATCCGGACGATATTATCCGGCAATTAACTATCGCACCAGGCGCTTTCGCCACCCACTTATTTATGTTAGAAATGCAGGATTTTGTATTTAAGCAAGCAGGCAACCTTTATATTCGACTGTAAATCAGGCTAAAAAAAGGATTTTGTCTAAATACCTCAAGGTCCTATCTTTGCCTATGGCAACAATAAATTCTACAAACAACTCCCGTATTTTTGGTAAAGGCTTAACTTTTGACGACGTATTGTTAATGCCCGCGTATTCTGAAATTTTACCTTCAGAGGTAATCATTCACGCACATCTTACTAAAAACATTCAATTACATGTTCCAATTTTGTCCTCGGCAATGGATACCGTTACCGAAGCCAACTTAGCAATTGCACTTGCTCGCGAAGGCGGCATTGGCATTTTGCACAAAAACATGAGTATTGAAAGGCAGGCTGATCAGGTGCGTAAAGTAAAACGTAGCGAAAGTGGCATGATTGTAGATCCCATTACACTCGAAGTAACTGCAACGATTGGAGATGCTTTAAAATTGATGAAGGAAAATAAAATTGGGGGTATTCCAATTGTTGACAAAACAAATAAGTTGGTGGGTATTTTAACCAATCGTGATTTAAGATTCGAGACCGATCGCAAACGTAAAGTAAGCGAAGTAATGACCAAAGAAAATTTAGTCATCGCTCCTGAAGGAACTGATTTAAAAAAAGCAGAGAAAATTTTACGCCAATATAAAATTGAAAAATTACCTGTTGTAAATAAACAAGGAAAATTAATAGGTTTAATTACATACCGTGATATTTTACAACTAAGTGCATTCCCAAATGCAGTGAAAGATAAAATTGGCCGTTTATTAGTAGGTGCTGCACTAGGTATCACTAAAGACTTATTAGATCGCGCTGCAGCACTTCAAAATGTGGGCGTTGATATTGTTTCATTAGATAGCGCACATGGTCATAGCAAAGGTGTTATAGAAGCACTTAAATTATTGAAAAAAACATATAAGAATTTACCAGTCATTGCTGGTAATGTAGCTACTGCTAGTGGCGCATTGGCCTTGGCCAATGCGGGAGCCGACGCTGTTAAAGTGGGTATCGGTCCAGGATCTATTTGTACTACACGTATCGTAGCAGGTGCAGGTGTTCCGCAATTAACTGCTATTATGGAAGCAGCAAGGGCATTGAAAGGTAAAAACATCCCCATCATTGCAGATGGCGGTATTCGTTATACAGGTGATATGGTTAAAGCATTAGCCGCTGGCGCGAATTGCATAATGATGGGTAGCATTTTTGCAGGGACGGAAGAAAGTCCTGGTGAAACAATAATTTACGAAGGAAGAAAGTTCAAAGGCTACAGAGGCATGGGAAGTATTGGTGCTATGAGTCAAGGAAGTGGAGATCGATATTTTCAAGAAAATGAATCCGATAGTAAAAAGTTTGTCCCAGAAGGAATTGAAGGGCGTGTCGCTTACAAAGGAAATTTACATGAAATAGTATATCAATTTGTTGGTGGCCTAAAAGCGGGTATGGGCTACTGTGGTGCTAAAACAGTGAAGGATTTACAAAATGCCACTTTTGTTCAAATCACGAATGCAGGCATGAGAGAAAGCCATGCACATGATGTTGAAGTAACAAGAGAAGCGCCTAATTATAGCCGCAAATAAGTTACAATCATTCAGTTTTAGTAAACGCATCAATCGAACACGCTAACAACTTTTAAAAGCAAAATTCAATGTTGAAGAAATATTTATTTATTTGTTTTTTTATTGGATCAATTTTTTTAATCACCAATAATTCAAAAGCACAAGCAAACGATACACCACGAATACAAATTAGTATACTTACCTGTGATGCAGGCGAGGATATTTATACCGCATGGGGACACACCGCCATTCGTATTATTGACAGTGTTCAAGGAAGTGACTATGTTTTCAACTACGGCACATTTGATTTTGAAACACCCTTCTTTATATCAAAATTTGTAAAAGGAAGTTTGGAATATTTTATATCCGCAAATTACTATGCCGATTTTTATGCGCAGTACCAATATGAAAAAAGAAATATAAAAGAGCAGGTCCTTAATTTATCTGCAACTGAAAAAATAAGATGGTATCAGGGATTGAAAAAAAATATGATTGGAAAAAATAAATACTATTTATATAATTTCATCACAGACAATTGTACCACACGCGTAAAAGATGGGCTATTTAATTTTTCACATTACGTTCCCAATCGAAGTCAGGAAAAATCATTTAGGGAGAAAGTTGTTTTAGCGCCTTATCAAAAAGGTATTCCTTGGATTGGCCTAGGCATTGATTTATTACTCGGTTCTTTTTCGGATCAAAAACCAACCGATATTCAAGCCGCTTTTTTACCTGATTTACTTTTTGATCAAATAGCAGGTATTAAAAAACTAGTGCGATCAACCAATGTCTCTAATTTTACCAATCAAACTGCTGCAATTACATCAAATACAAAAGATAATAGCCCATTATTTATCTTAATCGGATTTTTAGCTTTGTATGCACTTAGCTTGATCTTTAAAAATAAGTCAGTGCGTGTGATTGCTAGTGTCACAGATGTTATTTTATTACTTGCATTCACACTAGGCGGTTGTTTGATTTTTTACATGAGTTTTGTATCTAACCATACCGCCTGCTTTAATAACTTTAATATCATGTGGATGCACCCATTGTATATTATTGGTTTAATTACTTACTTTATAAAAAATGAATGGATTAGTCGTATTGGTAAAGTATTTTTAGGGGCAGTCGTAGGATTAGTTATCACTAGCTACTGGCTACCGCAACATTTTTCAATTGAAGTATTTACATTAATCGCAATAGCATTAATTTTAAATTATCGCCTTATTCAAAGAGGGCAAAATAACATACAACATAAAAATTAACAATTTCAACCGTATACCATGTCTAAAATTATATTAATTACAGGCGCTAGTTCAGGATTTGGCAAAGCTATTGCTGAAAAATTTGCAGCTGGTGGTTGGAATTTAATTTTAACTGCACGTCGCAAGGAAAAGTTAGCGGAAGTGGCTACAGCTATTGAAAAAAAATACGGTGTAAAAACTTTAAGCTTGGTATTTGATGTGCAAGATAAGGAAGCTGTTTTTGCTCAGTTAAATGATTTACCAGCAGCTTGGCAAGCAGTTGATATTTTAGTCAATAACGCTGGCCTTGCATTAGGACGCGACTCTTTCCTGGATGCGAATATAGAAGACTGGGAAACCATGATTGACACCAATGTGAAAGGTTTACTTTATACTTCAAAAGCGGCATTACCATATTTAATAAGACAACAAGGGCATATCATAAATATTGGAAGTACAGCGGGTAAGGAAGTGTACAAGGATGGTAATGTTTATTGCGCATCTAAACATGCAGTGGATGCAATTAGTAAAGCACAGAGAATTGATTTGTTGCCTTATAAAATTAAAGTTTCGGTGATTCATCCTGGTGCAGTTGAAACCGATTTTTCATTGGTCCGTTTTAAAGGCGATGCGTCAAAAGCTGCAGCAGTATATGCTGGCTATGAACCATTAAAAGCCGAAGATGTTGCTGATACTGCCTGGTATGTAGCCAATGTTCCCAAACATGTTTGTATCAATGATGTTGTAATGACTTGTGTAGCGCAAGCCAACTCCATGCATTTACATAAGGACGCATAATTTTCTAGTAAAATTTTTAGGTAAGCTGTTATTAAAACGGCCGGGGTAAAGTAGAGATTAGAAATGATTACCCGAAATCAATTTCCGTATTGTCTCCAATATTCAAGCTTCTGCTTAAACCTTTTACTGACGCATCACTCCCAATCAATGAATTGTCTAAAACCACTTCATCTAATGTGGTATAGGAGCCAATAATACTATCTCGTACAATGGAGCTTTTGATATTGGTATTATTACCAATAGTAACATGTGGCCCAATGATGGAATTTTCAATTACACAATCATCCGCAATACTTACTGGTGGAATGATGATACTATTGGTATATAAGTTTGGGTTTACTGATATCCCACCCGATTTTTTTAGCAATACTGCATTGGTTTCTAATAAGGACTCTTTTTTACCGCAATCATACCAATGCTTTACTTTAAAGGATTTAAACTGCACTCCTTTTTTAATCATGCACTCTAAAGCGTCTGTTAAATTATACTCTCCCTGAGATTTAATATTATCATTAAACAATTTTTGAAAGCATTCAAACAAAATTTCGGATTCTTTGATCTTATACAAACCTACCAACGCATGATTACTTTTTGGAATAGCAGGCTTTTCAACAGCATGATCAATAAAGCCATCTTCGTTTATTTCAGCAACCCCAAATTGACGAGGATCATCTACTTTTTTTACACCCAACATGCTTATAGGGCTTTCCATTACTTCCTTAATATCAAACTCACAAATAGTATCGCCTAAAGCAATAAACACTTCATCATTATTCACAATGGCCTTGGTTAATTCAATGGCATGCGCCGTTCCTTGTCGATCATTTTGATAAACAAAATGGGTATTTAAATTCGGATAAGTGGCTTGTACATAATCCTGAATCTTCTCCCCTAAGTAACCAACGATAAAAATAAATTCTTTAATCCCTGCTTCCCTTAATTGATCAACAATAAAGCTAAGTATGGTTTTACCTGCAATCGGAATGAGCGCTTTGGGTTGCGTATAAGTATGTGGACGTAATTTTGCACCTGCACCGGCCACTGGAATAATCGCCTTCATTGTTTGGATTTTAGGGGGTGATAAAAGTAGCAAATAACTCTTAGTAATGGCGCAATTTGGGCACCCAAATAGCCAAATACAATAAAACTTGTTGAAAATGTGGATATTAGGACGCTAACTGTTGAAAGAAAGCTTTGCGTAGGGGTTATAATGAATTAATTTTGCAAAATAGCACACTATAAATAAAGAAATATGCAAAAAGATACCCTAGTTTTTGACATCATCAATCAAGAATTACAACGCCAAAGAAGAGGCATTGAATTAATCGCATCTGAAAACTTTACCAGCTTACAAGTAATGCAAGCAACGGGTGGTGTAATGGCCAATAAATATGCCGAAGGGTATCCTGGTCGTCGTTACTATGGCGGTTGTGAAATTGTCGATAAAACTGAAACTTTAGCCATAGATCGCTTAAAGGAAATATTTGGATTGGAATATGCCAATGTACAACCACATAGTGGTGCACAAGCAAACGCTGCACTAATGTTAGCCATTTTACAACCTGGTGATGCTATCCTAGGATTGGACTTAAGCATGGGCGGTCACTTAACGCATGGTAGTGCGGTAAACTTTTCAGGTAAAATCTATTCCCCCCATTTTTATGGTGTGGTGAAAGAAACAGGATTGATTGACTACGAAATGTTAGAAAGTCAAGCTAGAACACATAAACCTAAATTAATATTTTGTGGTGCAAGTGCTTATAGTCGTGATATTGATTATGCAAGGATTAGAAAAGTAGCAGATGAAGTAGGTGCATTTGTATTAGCTGATATCGCACACCCAGCAGGATTAATTGCAAAGGGATTATTAAGTTCTCCGTTTAATCATTGTCATTTTGTAACATCTACTACCCACAAAACTTTACGTGGCCCTCGTGGTGGTGTAATTATGATGGCGAAAGATGGCGAAAATACTTTAGGATTGAAAGATATGAAAGGTAATTTAAGATTGTGGTCTAACGTCATTGATATGGCAGTGTTCCCGGGAACACAAGGTGGCCCATTGGAGCATGTGATTGCAGCAAAAGCAGTTGCCTTTGGAGAAATCTTAACAGATGAATTTACAGTTTATGCAAAGCAAGTTCAATCAAATGCTCAAGTTATGGCTGCAGCATTTGTTGCAAAAGGATATGAAATTATCAGTGGTGGTACGGATAACCATTTAATGTTAATTGACTTACGTAATAAAAATATTAGCGGTAAAAAAGCAGAGCAGGTTTTAGGACATGCGGATATTACTGCGAATAAAAATATGGTACCTTACGATGATAAGTCAGCATTTGTAACTTCAGGTATCCGTTTTGGTGTAGCTGCAATTACAACACGTGGCATGACCGAAGGCCATATACCATTTATTGTTGAAGCAATTGACACTGCTTTAATGAATGCTGATAATGAAACAGTCCTAGCAAACACGAAGAAAGAGGTGAATAAGTTCATGGAGCAGTTTGTTTTGTATCCAGAACTAGGATAATATGACCTTGCTCATTATAAAAAAGAACCTCCCTTACCCGGAGGTTTTTTTATTTGAAATAGTTTAACTTTATACTATGATACAAAGAATACAATCCATTTGGTTATTGCTAGCAAGCGCAGCCGCATTTTCAGTATTGCGCTTCCCTTTTTACTATATACCAACGCCATTTGCTTTGGAAATTAATGGCAGTACGCAATATAGTACCCTTATATCATTGGCTTTTAGCGCATGCTTATCATTCATCACCATTTTTTTATATGGCAATCGTATGTTGCAATTAAAAGTGGTACTTGTAAATTTTTTACTGTCTATTTTAATCGGCTATTTTATTTATACGACTGTAGTTGCGAATCCAGGCGGTGGCTTCACCCTGCCATCTATCGCATTATTTATCATCCCAGTATTTCAAATACTAGCAATGATCAAAATTTACCAAGATGAAAAGTTGGTGAAAAGCACTGATCGGTTGAGGTAGGTTGATCTAAGCCGCCTCGAGCTCCTTCTCTATTGCATTTTGCACTAATTGATTTAGACTAATGCCTTTCATAATTGCAAGTATTGCCGCCTTTTTATGCATTTCTGGTTTTACGCGTACATTAAAAGATCCCTTAAAACTTTTTAACAAAGGCTTCTTGAAATGCTTACAAGACTCTATATAGTCATTTACGGCCTCTTTAAACATCTCTTTTATTTCTGTAACTGAAGTACCCTCATACATAATAGTATCATAAATGCCTTCAATTTTTCCAAATAAGACCTGGTCTTCATCACTATAACTTACTGATCCCAGAAATCCTTTATAGCTTAATGTGTTTTTCATATAATTTCAAATGATTTTAAATCCTCAATAATTATTTTTAAATAAAAGTGTTTTACAATTTTTCCTGGATGCGGTTTATGGATTTTGAATTTATGGTAATTGATTTCATTATAAAATTCAACCCTTGATCCAGAAGTTTTTCCAAGATTACTTTCTTCATATCCTAAACTTCGCAACAATGTTTTCAATTCATCATAAGTGAAATCCTTAGGAACACTTAAGAACCTTTCTAGTAGTTTGTTTTTCTTTGTCATACAAATTTGCAACTATTTTTTAGTTACAACAAAAATAACACAAGAAATTTAAATGTAGCTACGTTATTTTACATAACTAATTGATTTTAAATAAGTTACACAGAATCTAGTCTAAGTACTTCCCAGTTTGGGAGGCCTTGCATTTGGATAATCCTTTGGGGATTCCGGCATAAACAACGGTTCCGCCATCCACGCCTGCTTCTGGACCCATATCAATCACCCAGTCCGCCACTTTAATCACATCGGTATTATGTTCCACTACGATGAGTGAATGGCCTTGCTCAATTAAAGCATTAAATGCTTTTAATAATTTATGGATATCATGAAAATGCAAACCCGTGGTTGGTTCATCAAAAATGAACAACATTTTATTACTTGCTTTTCCTTTGCCTAAAAAGCTGGCTAGTTTTACGCGTTGCGCTTCTCCACCACTTAAGGTGCTGCTACTTTGTCCCAACTTCACATAGCCCAATCCTACTTCTTGTAATGGACTTATGGCAAATACAATATTTTTTTCCTCACTAAAAAATGCAATGGCTTCGTCCACACTCATCTCCAATACTTCATAAATATTTTTTCCCTTATACTGCACTTCTAATACCGCCTCTTTAAATCTTTTTCCATTACAATCCTCACAGGTTAAATGCACATCCGCTAAAAACTGCATTTCAACCAATTGCTCACCTTCACCCTTACAGGTATCACATCTTCCACCATCCACATTGAATGAAAAGTGCTTAGGTAAAAAGCCTCTGATTTTTGATAGCGCTTGTTTGGAATATAAATCTCTTATGGCATCATACGCTTTGATATAAGTCACCGGATTACTGCGAGATGATTTACCAATAGGATTTTGATCGACCATTTCAATTTGATCAATCAAATGTAAATCACCACTAATGGCATTATATCCACCCACAATTTCAGTAGGTAATTGTTTGGCTTTTAATAAAGCATTATATAAAACTTGTTTGACTAATGTTGTTTTTCCGCTACCACTTACCCCGCTTACCACACATAAACTATGCAATGGGAATTGCACATTAATGGTTTTTAAATTATGTAAATAAGCCCCTTCTATTTTTATAAAGTGTTTTGGCACTCTTGTTTTATCTGGGATAGGTATAGATAATACACCGCTTAAATATTTACCCGTCAAACTGTTTTTATCTTTGATCAATGCTGCTGCATTACCTGCTGCAACTATCTCTCCACCCTGATGTGCAGCTAACGGCCCCATGTCAATAATATAATCCGCATGTCGCATAATTTGTTCATCATGCTCCACCACCACCACAGTATTGCCTAAGTCCCTTAGATTTTGTAAAACTTTAATTAACCTTTCTGTATCCCTTGAATGCAATCCAATACTTGGTTCATCTAAAATATACAAGGAGTTGGTTAAATTACTTCCCAAACACCTGGTTAATTGTATTCTTTGACTTTCGCCACCACTCAAACTATTTGCCAAACGAGATAAGGTCAAATAACCCAATCCTACATCCATTAAAGTTTGTATGCGTTGTTCAAGTTCTATTAATAATCTTTTGGCTACTTGATTATCATGCGCAGATAATTTTAAATCCGTAAACCAAATTTGTAAATCTCTTACTGGCATCGCACACAATTCTCCAATATGCTTACCTCTTATTTTTACATATAATGCTTCCTTGCGGACACGGTATCCTTCACAATCGGAACAATTGGTTCGGCCTCGATACCTACTTAACATCACCCTAAATTGCACTTTATACAAATGCGCTTTTACATCTTCAAAAAAAGCATCAATCCCTAACGCTTTACCAACTCCTTTCCATAACTGGGTTTCCTGCGTTTTGGTTAATTTATTAATTGGTTGATGGATGAGGAATCCAGCCTTTCCAGCTTCCTTCACAAACTGATCCTTCCACCAAACTAATTTTTCTCCTTTCCAAGGTGCTACCCCGCCGTCGTACACTGATAAATTTGGATTGGGGATGACTAAGTTTTCATCAATGCCTAATACCTGACTATAGCCTTCACAGGTGGGACATGCACCATAAGGATTATTGAATGAAAATAAATTAGGACTGGGTTCATCAAATTCAATGCCATCCAATGTGAACTTATTATTGAATGTTTTTAAGATAGTATCATTTTGCTCCACCCATAATAAGCCTTCTCCTTCGTAAAAAGCAGTTCCAATAGAATCACTTATTCTGTGAATATCATCCTCATCAAAATCTTTTACAACCACCCTGTCTATTAAAACATATACATCATGTGCCTTTACCAATTTGGTGATTTCAGCTTTAGTCATCGCTAATCCATCTTCAATTCTTAAAATGGTCGATGTGGATTCCGCAGCTTTCACTTTTTTATCATTGACAGATGCACCACCTGCCCTTAAGTAAATACGGGCGAAGCCTTTTTGTAATAATATATTTAACTCCTCCTGAATTTCTCGTTTCGCTTGTTGCTTGAATGGAACAATGATCACCATTTTATCTCCTGCTTTCCCTTTTTGGATAAACTCCAACACATCCTGCACATCCTGCTTTTTTACTTCCTGCCCACTGATGGGTGAGATGGTTTTACCAACGCGCGCATAAAATACACGGAGATAATCATAAATTTCAGTCATGCTCCCCACTGTACTTCGCGGGGTACGTGTTACCACTTTTTGCTCAATAGCAATGGCAGGACACAAGCCTTTGATATAATCCACATCTGGCTTGCCCATCCGTGACATAAATTGCCTTGCATAGGAGGAAAGACTTTCCGCATAGCGTCTTTGCCCCTCCGCAAATAAGGTATCAATGGTTAAAGATGATTTACCGCTGCCTGAGACCCCTGTAACCACAATAAATTGGTTCCGCGGGAATAAAGCGTTTACATTTTTTAAATTATGCACCCTTGCACCCACAACTTGTATGTCATTACTTGCCGATGGGGCTTTTTTCACTTTTTTAGTCTCCAGCATATAGCAAATTAACACAATCCTAGGCAATTGGTTCAAGGATTTGATAGTTTCTTTTCCCACTAAAAATGTGGATAGCTTTTAAGCGATTTTCTTGTTTTCCACAAATGGAATTTCAACCCATTTTGCGAGTAATTTTCCAATACTAACCTATCGAACTACTATAAAAAACAAGGCATGAACAAAACTGTACTCCTAAGCGACTATGAATTAATTGCATCCTTTCAACAAGGAAATACACGCGCTTTTGATACCTTAATTGACCGTTACCAAGAAAAAATTTACAACACCATTTTATTTATGGTGAAAGACAGTTATTTAGCGGAGGATTTGATTCAGGAGATTTTTATTAAAATCATCGACAACATCAAACAAAAAAAATACGCAGAAGAAGGTAAATTTTTGCCTTGGGCTTTGCGCATTTCTCACAACTTTTGTATCGATCATTTTAGAAAAGTAAAACGTACACCAACCATTAAAACAAGTGATGATCAGGATATATTTGAAGTGATTAAATTTTCAGATCATGCTGCAGATTACAAAATGACGCGTAGTCAAACACATAAAAATATTCAAGAGTTAGTGGACTTACTTTCTGAAGAACAAAGAGAAATTATTGTTTTAAGACATTACGCCAATTTGAGCTTTAAGGAAATTGCGCAAATGACCAACTGTAGTATCAATACCGCTTTAGGAAGAATGCGTTACGGTTTAATCAATCTCAGAAAGATGATGAACGAACGTGGCATGAGCTTATAAATATATTGCTATTAAGAAAATATAATAGCAATATATTTAATCCTCTAATGACTTTATTAAAAAAGCGCCTATTGGCGCTTTTTTGCTTCTTTACATGCATCTTTTTAAAAAACTAAAGACGCATGTAATTCACTCTTATGACTTTATTAAAAAAGCGCCTATTGGCGCTTTTTTAAATTCTTTACTTTAATTACTTGCTCTTATTCGCGCTACATTGCAGCCAAGCTAAATATTCGCTTGCATTGGGCGTATAGCCCACTGGATTGGATAATAATTTTTCATCCGGACTCATTACTACATACAAAGGTTGTGTGACTTGACTAAAGTTTTCTGCTTGGAATGTTGCCCACAAATCACCGACACTATTAATATCCTTAGCCTGTCCTGACTTGCTAGTATAAGTGAACCTTTTATCTACTGGCAACATGGCTTTATCGTCCACATATAAGGAAACCAAAATAAAATTATTTTGAATAAACGACATCACTGCAGGAACGGTCCAAACATTCTCTTCCATTTTACGGCAGTTCACACAAGCCCATCCGGTAAAGTCAATCAATATTGGTTTGTTTTGCTGTTTGGATAATAAGACTGCTTGCGCATAATCATTCATCACATTGGCTTGTAATCCATGTTTACCCTTTTCAGGCTGAAATAAACTATAGTGTGTTGGTGGCGGGAACCCACTTAAAAAATTAAGATACTTCGCATTTTGTGGCGCAATACCCACCAATAAAAAGCCTGCAAAAACAAAAGCCCCCAGTGCTAACAGTTTTCTAGTCACTGCAATTTTTGCACCCTTTATATCATGTGGTAATAATAGTATGCCCAATAAATAAAGCGCCAAACCTATACTGATCACCGCCCAAATTCCTAAAAACACTTCGCGTTTTAATAGTCCCCAATGTTCTACCATATCCGCATTGGATAAAAATTTGAATGCCAATGCTAATTCTAAAAATGCCAATATCTTTTTTACGGTATCCAACCAACCACCTGATTTTGGTAAGCTTTGTAACCATTGTGGAAATATTGCAAATAGCGTAAAAGGCAATGCTAATGCTACGCCAAACCCTGCCATCCCTTGTGTTAATGCCCATGCACCGCCTTGTAGTGAGCCCACTAATAAGGTGCCTAAAATAGGTCCCGTGCAGGAAAAAGAAACAATGGCTAAAGTGATGGCCATAAAAAAGATGCCCCCAATACTTCCAAGTCCACTTTTTGAATCTGCTTTATTGGCAATACCACTAGGTAAGGATATTTCAAAAAATCCAAAAAATGAAATACTAAAAACGATGAATATAATAAAGAAGATAATATTCAACCATGGATTGGTTGAAATACTATTAAAAATTTCAGGTTGCACATTTCCAACAACGTGGAATGGCACACTAGCTAAAACATACACCAAGAAAATACTTAAGCCATAAAATAATCCATTGACAATGCCTTGTTTTTTTGTTTTAGATCTTTTAGTGAAAAAAGAAACCGTCACAGGTATCATTGGAAATACACAAGGCGTAATAAGCGCAATTAAACCGCCTAAAAATCCAAGGAGGAATACTTCCCAGCCGCTCGAATTTGAGGTAGTAACAGCTGCGCTACCACAGGCATCATCGGGCGGAGTGGTTGCTGTAGTGGGTAATAATATATTAAAACCGGCTACTTTAGTTCCTTTGGATAACGCAACGGTCAATGGTAGTTCCAATGCATAAAACTGATCCCCTTTGGCTACATTTAATACAACAATTAATTTTAAACTGTCAGGCTGAAACCCTGTAATCTGTATATTTTGATTCACCTCAAAATCATTGGTAAAGACCATTGCTTGTGTAAATAAAACATCCGATTTCTTTATAGGTGCAATGGAATACTTTGGAGCTTGTAATAATTTAGCTGACTCGAGTTTACTTTTTATCAATGGCGCGTTAATTCCATCTGGATTTTCACCATACACATGCCATCCCTTGTCTATTTGCAAATTTATTTTTAAGGCGTAACTACTATCATTGATGAGTGTAGCAATTGCTTTCGCATGTACAACATTATCCGATTGGGATTGAACACCCAAGGAAACCAACAAAAAGCTGATCGTTATAAAAAAAGAAGAAATCTTATGCAATACTATAAAATTAAAATTTGAAACCCCTATTGTAACACCACCTCAAATGGAACAGATATAGGCGGTAAACATTTTTCATCATTACAAACCATATAGTCTATCGTCCCCGATAATTTTGTTTTGGAAGCTACTTTTAGTGTTACCGATTGTACAAATTGCACCTTGCCACTAAAATAGCTTATTTCAGCATCAAAATTTTTATCAAAACTTTTCTCCAACTTTCCTATTTCTTTGGCTGCCCCTTTAATTTGCACCAAAGGATTTGTTTTAAATTCAATGGTAGTAGGAATAGGGCCTTTTTTTACAAACTGAGAGTATATATGCCAAGGCGCTTCCACATTTGCAGTCAATATAACATCATACTGCTTATCTGCTTTTTTTACTGCTTGAAAACTCCAGTTCACTGGATTCATTCTTTGCGCTTGCGTTAAAACAGCACTGATTACAAATAGGCTTGTTAAAATATATTTTTTCATATTGTTGCTCGTTTAATTCAGGATTAATTTAATAATCCTAATATTTTAAATATTTCTTTCCCATCCACATTACTTAATGCAACAGATGTTGCACGCTCAGGATGTGGCATCATGCCAAATACATTGCGTGCATCATTACAAATACCTGCGATATCTAATGTTGATCCATTGGGATTAGCTGCACCACCCACATTTCCATTGGCATCGCAATACTTAAATAAAATTTGATTGTTCTTTTGCAAATGATCCAAAGTAGCCGCGTCTGCAAAATATCTTCCTTCCCCGTGTGCAATAGGGATTTGTAATGTTGCGCTATTGTCTGTTTTTATAAATACATTTTTACAAATAAATTGTTGGTTGGCATTTTGCAATAAAGCGCCAGGCAATAAGCCACTTTCACATAAAATTTGAAATCCGTTACACACGCCTAATACCTTACCTCCTTTATTTGCAAATTCGATGACAGATTGCATCATTGGACTGAATTTCGCAATGGCACCACAACGCAAATAATCACCGTAGGAAAAACCACCGGGAAGCACAATACAATCCTCGGTATTAAAATGTGATAGGTCGCTGTCCTTATGCCATAACATTTCAACAGGCGCTCCAAGATCCTTTTCTAAGGCATCTTGCATGTCTCTGTCACAATTAGATCCCGGGAATACTAAAACACCAAATTTCATATACTAAAGATTAATATTTTAAGGTAGGTATTGAAGGGACAAAGTTAACAAATTATGGGTGCTAATTTGGGGTAAATTCTTCACTTATGCAAGGTGGTTATACACAATAATCAGGGCGGCGGACCAAAATAAAAGGTTGGGAATCAATAGCCTTTTTGGGGTAGCGTAAGCAAAACTTATAAAACAGGCCAATGGGGTTAATATGATTGCGGAAGCATATAATGCTTGAGAAGAAAAAATAATGGGTTGGAAAAAACAAACCAACAGGGTCAAGAAAAGGACCCCCCAGTATTTTCGTACCTGTATGATAAAACGGGATTGTTGTTGTTGCCAAAAATAAAATCCAGTTAATAATTGCACCCCCATGATACCTAAAGCCAAAATGATATTTAGCTCAGGTTTCACCAATGGATTTTTCCAATCCAATCTTGGTAAAAATTGGATGAAATAGGGCGCTTGATTGGTTAAAAAAACAAATGCAAATAAAAAATAAAAAGGAAGTATGAAACCCATTAATAATACCAACCACTCTGGCAACCTAAAGGGTCGAATAATGGCAAGTGCAAATGAAACTATCGGAATTAAAATAGCAATAGGTTCATATAATAAGATAGAAACACCTACAATTAATCCAATATTAAATTCAAGTGTTTTGGGTTGCGTTTGATCATATAATCTAAAAATTTTAATGAGTATCCAAATCACCAAAGAATTTGCAATTAATCCTGCACTAATTTCATCCCAATAGGGAAATAAAGCAGTTAATATAATATAGGCGAATGCGGGTAAATAACTAATGTTTTGAAACATTTTAAATTGACTCAACATTGCATTTAACCTCACTGCTTGACTAACAACAAGTAATTGAAAAAATAACACCAATGCGATGGGTGGCAGGGACCTTATATAATGTACTAGTAAATAAGCCAACAAACCATCCGACTCGTTAGCGATAACAATTGGTGGTGTTATCCATTGATGAAAATGTAGAATTACACTTAATACAAGTATAAAAATTAAATTAATATCAGCTTTGTCCCTGAATAAAAAAACCACTTTGTGCTATTTAAATTTAATTTTTGCAAAACCAATTCTACTTTTATATTGATAAGGTAAAATAGCTTCATGATCGCTCACCTGCTTCAACATACGAGGCATCCATTCATAGTTTTTTTCATTGGCCATTACTACAGCCCCTTTGTCTAGTTGTCCTTGCTTTGTTAAACTATTAAAAACAAAAGTATGCTGCCCTTTACGTTTTTGGTGGTACAAGAAATGTAAACCATCTTGATTTTCAATGGTGCCATAGCCAATGAACTGATCCACATTTTGATCGTTTTGCGATTTGTCAATTGTTTTAATCGATTGTAAATTACCTTTTGTATCAAATGATAATAGCGCAATTTTATTGGCGTTATATGTCACCGATGGATAGCCATAAAATGCAAATGGATTACCCCACATAAACGGATTGCCCCAGAAATTAAATCCCCATGGTCCCATACCCCATGAATTAAATCCCCATGGCCCCATACCCCAACCAAATCGTGCCCATGGATAAAAACCAAATGGCCTATTCCAATAATTAAAAATAAATGGATTGTAAAAAGCGCCGCCCCAATAAAAATCCCATCTTGAAAAATAGTTATTGCGATTTGAATAAGAATCAGCGGCTTCCGCAATCACCATATAACTTCCATCGGCTTGTGTAGTAACTTTATCCAAATAGTAAGTATCAAAAACATTTTTTAAATTTCGCTTACTTGAAACTGCGCCTCTGTTATAATCAGTAAAGCGATTTGCATTCGTTAAAATTTCTTTCTTTGCTGCAATGTCCCATAAATAAGAATATAAGCCTTCTATATGCCCCTTTTTTTCGGTGGCATAAAAGGAGTTTAAGATTACTTGGCCTTTGGCATTATCAACTTTAAGTCTGATATCATCTAATTCCAAACTAACATTCACAATCGCAGACTCAATCACTTCTTTTCCATCAGCGGACAAATACAATAAACTCACTGCAGGCGCCATATTGGTCTGCGTGATATTACGCAAACAAAATAAATTGCCTTTGTTGTCCAAAGCAAAATCGGATAAGGTACTTTTTTTATTTTGAGATTGTACGATGATTTCAGCTTCAGTCAATAATTCGAAATTTTTATTTAGCGAAATTGTTTTTACCTTAATTGCAGACGCGTTTGTCTTATTGATGCTGAATAATGATATTTTTTCATGATCATCACTTCTCAATAAATTAAAAACCTTCGTGCCTGATCCTGGTCTCACCTTATCCGCTGTATCCATTATTTTAGGTTCCCCGATTAATTTACCATCTGCATTTAATTTCGCAACTGCTGCATATACGGTAGCGTTCACTTGGAATTGATAAAAAATAACTACCTGATCATTGGATGTAATAAACTCTACCCCATTTAATGATTTTGGCAAAAAAGACAAATCATTCTGCTTAACTATTTGCATCTGCTCATTATACTGTGCAATGGTTGAAATACCTGCATTATTTTTAAAAATCCAATAATGACTGCCTACTTTTCCCAACACTTCATACTGCATGGCCTCCTTATCGGTTTTTTCGATGGCAGATGCAATATAAGATTGCGCTTGACACCATTGCCCTCCAATGAATAGGGTGATAAAAAAACTTAAAATTGACTTTTTCATAGCATTCGAATTTATATACACAAATTTAATACAATATTTAGCTTGAATGGGTATTAGGCGTTAATATTAATGCGTTTTTAAGATGCTCCCCTCCTCGGTTACTTCCAATGCGTATATACCCCCTTCCTTAACTGCAAAATTATCCAGTGCATGACTTATCGGAAAATCGAAACACACAGGATAATTGAAACTTGAAATACGCGCATGAATGATTTCATTTGCCGTTGCGCCAAAATCTGTGGCGTTGTCCTTTAATTCGGTAAACCCACCAATAACCAGTCCTGCTAAATCATCCAAAATCCCAGCATTTTTACACTGAATGATTAATCGATCAATATTATAATGCGCTTCGCCCACATCTTCGATAAATAATATTTTACCCTTCGTATCCATGGTATTTTTAGATCCTATTAAATGCGCGATCATACATAAATTACCCCCAATAAGGTTTGCTGTGGCCGATCCTTGCTTATTGAATGAATGAGGTGCTGCTTGGATCACTTCATTTTCACCTATCAAAATATTTTTTAAGGACTGGATATAAATTTCTCCCTCCGCTCCTTTATTAAATGCAGCTGCCATTGGACCATGAATACTCATGGTATTTTGCTTTTGAATAGCAGCGTGCAAAACGGTAATATCACTAAAACCGATCACCCATTTTGGATTTTGGTTAAACCCGGAAAAATTTATATGGTCAATGATTCTACTTAAGCCATAGCCGCCCCTTGCGCATAATACCGCTTTGATATTTGCATCGTCCAACATTTGCTGCAATTCCATGGCCCTTTCGGCGTCGGATGCAGAAAAACAATCCTTTTTCGAACCCACGGTTTTGCCCAATTTTACCTTAAACCCCCATTTTTCAAGGGTCAGGATGCAATTTTGCACCTTTTCCATCGGGATGGAACCTGCTGGGCAAGTGATCCCAATAGTGTCTCCAGGAATGAGGATTGGCGGTTGAATCATAACACAAATTAAGTACTTTTGCAGCAATGAACACGCCAAAAAGATATTTGATTACAGCAGCCCTTCCCTATGCGAATGGTTTGAAGCATATTGGCCATTTAGCAGGCGCGTATTTGCCTGCGGATATTTACGTCCGTTATTTAAAGGCGCAAAAAAGAGACGTGGTTTTTGTTTGTGGAAGTGACGAACATGGTACCGCAATCCCCATCCAAGCAACCAAGGAGGGAACCACTGCGCAAGCAATTATAGATAAGTACCACCCGATCATTGAACAAAATTTTAAAGATCTAGGAATTGCATTTGATATTTATCATCGCACCAGCGATGCATTGCATCATGAAACTGCCAGTGCATTTTTTAAAGATCTTGAAGCCAAGGGCGATTTAGAAACTAAAACTTCATTGCAATATTATGACGCCGCAGCAAATAGTTTTTTGGCGGACAGATATATCAAAGGCACTTGCCCCAATTGTGGACATCATGAAGCCTATGGAGACCAATGTGAAAAATGTGGCAAAAGCTTAAGCCCCGAAGAATTAATTAATCCAGTAAGTACTTTAAGTGGCAATGTACCTATTAAAAAAGAAACTACGCATTGGTATTTGCCTTTAAATAAACATGAAGATTTTTTACGTGAATGGATTTTAAAGGAGCATGCAAATGATTGGCGCCCAGCAGTGGTGGGTCAATGTAAAAGTTGGATTGATGGTGGCTTACAACCTAGGGCTGTGACACGCGATTTAGATTGGGGTGTTAAAGTTCCAGTGGCAGGTGGTGATGGTAAAGTTTTATATGTTTGGTTTGATGCTCCTATTGGATATATCAGTGCTACTAAGCAATGGGCAAAAGATAATGGAAAAGATTGGACGCCTTATTGGAATGATGCTGAAACAAAATTGGTACACTTCATAGGAAAAGATAATATTGTTTTTCATTGTATCATTTTTCCCATCATGTTAAAATTGCATGGCCATATTTTACCGGAAAGTGTTCCTGCCAACGAATTCATGAATTTAGAGGGCGACAAAATGAGTACTTCCAAAGGTTGGAGTATTGAAATGGATGACTACATTAATAAATGGATTAAAAAAGAAAATGGTGGCACAGGATTAGCCGATAGCTTACGTTTTTATTTAACATCGATTGCACCTGAGTCAAAGGATAGTGAATTTACGTGGAAAGGATTCCAGGAATCGGTGAATGGTGAACTAGTGAGCATCTTCGCCAATTATGTAAATAGAACTTGGGTATTGATGCATAAATTATGCAAAGGCAAAGTACCCCCCATTCATCCTGATTTATTAGACGAGGAGGACAACGCTATTTTACAAAGTGTAAAAGATAGCAAAGCAAAAATTACTGAATTACTGGAGCAGTATAAATTTAGAGATGCCCTATTTGAAGTGATCAATTTAGCGCGTATCGGAAATCAATACATGCAAAAAAAGGAACCTTGGATTGTGGCTAAAAATTTAGCGACCGACCCAACTGCACAAGCGAAAATTGACAACTGCATGCATGCTTGCTTGCAATTATGCGCCAACCTTGCCATTTTAGTAAATCCATTTTTACCATTTACTGCAAGAAAAATGTGCTACTTGATGAAAGTAGTAGATAAAATGTTGGACTGGGAAAATGCAGGGAACTTTAATTTATTAAAAGTGGGTTATAGCTTACGACCTCCTGAATTGTTATTTAGAAAAATTGAGGACGAAGAGATTGAAGCCGAATTATCCCAATTACAAACAAATTTAAAAGCAAAAAAAATTACGATGGATACGATTACTACCACTGATGCTAGCACAGCTCCTGAAGCGAATGACAACGCGTTCAAACCTGAAATTGTATTTGATGATTTTGGTAAAATTGATTTGCGTGTAGGTACGATCATTGATGCGAAGAAAGTGGAAAAGGCAGATAAATTATTACAATTAGAAGTAGAATTGGGATTGGAAAAAAGAACCATTTTATCAGGTATCGCCATGCATTTTGAACCATCTGACATTATTGGAAAGCAAGTGGTGGTAGTGGCAAACCTAGCGCCGCGTAAAATGCGCGGTGTTGAAAGTAAAGGAATGATTTTAATGGCCGAAGATGCCCATGGTAAATTATACTTTGTGCAACCTAGTGAAGCGATTGCTGCTGGAAGTAAAATTTCATAAATTACGCGCCCTTATATTTTATAAAGGGCGAGAAATTTAGTAAGAAATACACTCTTTTAATTCTTTCTCTGTATAGGCTAATCCATGTTGCTTTAATACTTCATCAGGAACCCCATTCCATTGGTTTGGTACATTTCCCATATAACCTAAATCCTTCACCCCAATTTCAGAAGTATAAAATCCTGTAGTGACCAAGTCGCGAATTTTATTAAAAAAGCTAACGCCTTGTGCTACTTCTGGTTTCGCCTTATTTGGATAGGCAATTTCATCTACAATTTCTAATTGCTGCGGCTTTGTTAAATCAACAAACGCTTTTTCATGTTTCTTATAACAATGCAAATCCAACCATCTTAAGCCACCACGCATTGGCACTTGATGATCGGGCATATCCTTTACAATAAACTCAATAAATTCAGGCACTTTAGCGTCCGACGCTGAGCCACTTACTGCATCCTTAGGCATAATGATATCAGCTAGTACAGTAATGGTAGCCATTTCCTGTGCATCAAAAAAATCAGGCTGTGCTTCTACTTTAACTAAGTAATCCTTTTCCTCCTGCATACGATCGTCCATGTTCACTTCTGCAACAGTCGTGTTCTTGTTTTTACAAGCTTCAAGTAATACACCTGCGGAAACAGTGCCTAATACCAACGCTTTAATGGAATCTCTTCTATCCATGATCAATATTTTTATTTAATTAGATATTATATATTTTTCTTTTGTAACTGATCCAAAATATATTCTGATGTACGCATGGACAAAGCCAAAATAGTCCATGTAATATTTTTATCTGCTTGTGAGGTAAATACTGAACCATCCACACAGAATAAATTTTTACAATCATGGGCTTGTCCAAATGCATTTAAGGCAGATGTTTTTTTATCACTACCCATACGAACTGTTCCAGCTTCATGAATAATATTACCTGGATTTGATAATCCATATTTATTACTTGCATCATCTTGATCACCCCAAGTAATTACTGCGCCCATTTCATGCATAATTTCACGGAAGGTTTCCTTCATATGTTTTGCTTGCTGTACTTCGTAATCTGAATTTTTACAATCAAACTTTAATACAGGAATACCATATTTGTCCACTACATCCGGATCAATCTTACAATGATTTTCAAAGGTAGGCACTGCTTCCCCTCTTCCGCCCATACCTACACTTGCGCCATAAAAAAAGCGTACATCCTCTTTCAATGATTCTCCATATCCACCAGCTTCCTTGGTTCTACCATTTACTTGAAACTTGCCATTCAATCCTTGTTGGCCCATTCCAAATCCGTAACCCGGTTGGCTCATACCACCCCAATATTCAATATGGTATCCTCTAGGAAAATTTAATTTTTTATTATCCAACCACCATGGTGTATATACGTGCATACCACCAACACCATCTTCGTTGTAACGCTTACGTCCAAACAAACTTGGAATTACACCACCCAATGCAGCGCCGGTTGAATCATGCAAATAATGTCCGACAACGCCTGAACTATTTGCCAAACCATTTGGATGTTTGGATGATTTTGAGTTTAATAATAAACGCGCAGTTTCACAAGTACTTGCACCTAACACGACTACTTTTGCATTAATTTGATACTCCTGTCTGTCGGCTTTATTGACATAGGAAATACCTACTGCTTTTCCTTCTCTATCCGTAATTACTTCACGCGCCATAGCACCGGTAATTAAATCAACATTTCCTGTTAATAATGCAGGGCGCACTAAAACTGAAGATGAGGAAAAATCACCGTACACTTTACAGGAACGATTACATTGACCGCAGTAAAAACAAACCCCACGATCATCATTTATTTTTTTAGTTAAAATAGATAAACGGGAAGGAATTACTGGAATGTTAATTCCTGTTGCTGCTTTTTTAAACATCAACTCATGCAACCTTGGTTTTGGCGGCGGTAAGAAAATACCATCGGGATCATTCGCTAATCCTTCATTCGTTCCGTATACCCCAATTAATCTATCAATTTTATCATAATAAGGTTTGATATCCTCATAGCCTATTGGCCAATCGTCACCTAAGCCGTCAATACTTCTTCTTTTAAAATCTTTGGGTCCGAATCGCAATGAAATACGACCCCAATGGTTGGTACGACCACCTACCATTCTAGCTCTCCACCACTCAAATTTATCACTGCCTGGCGTTTGGGTATAAGGTTCTCCGTCTATTTCCCAACCCCAATAGGACGCATCAAAATCGCCAAATGGACGCATTTTGGTACTTGCCCCACGACGCGGTGATTCCCAAGGGTTTTTCATTTGTGATGAGTTTTTAGCTGGATCAAATTCAGGACCCGCTTCTAACAAACAAACTTTAAGACCAGCCTTTGCTAAAACATAGGCTGACATTCCCCCTCCTGCACCTGAACCAACAATGACTGCGTCATAATTTTTAGGCGAAACTTTTACTTGAAAATTAGACATAATGCTATTTTTTTCTCTAGTTGTATTGAACTATGAATTTAAAGAAAATTATTAATGGTTGCATAATTTTTACATGAAAGTTTAGGCAAAAAATACCCGCTCATAAAAAGCGGGTATTATATAAATTGTTCATTGAAGGACTAACTGCAGCCCATACTTGTTCCACAGTTCAAGCATTTATAGCAAGTACCGCTTCTGATTGTAATATGTCCGCAAGTGCTACAAGCTGGCGCATCGCTTTGCATGCTCTTCGCAGCTGCTTGTACTTGGTCCATGGATCCACCAGCAGCTGTTTCAACGGCAACCGCTACATTCGCTTTCGCGACTGTTGGCGCTGTAACACGAATGCTACTTAACTCAGGCTTTCCCACTAGTGTAATGTCGCCCTCCTCCCCTAAATTTTCAACTGTCGGCTTGTCTAACACATGCACTAAATCAGTTCTGCCTAAATATTCATATGCCAATGAGCGGAAAATAAAGTCAACAATCGAAGTGGTTGTTTTGATATTTGGATGATCCACCATTCCTGAAGGTTCAAACTTGGTAAATACAAATTTCTCGACAAACTCTTCTAATGGAACACCATATTGTAATCCCACTGAAATTGAAATCGCAAAACAGTTCATTAAACTGCGAAGTGTTGAACCTTCTTTTGCTAAATCAATAAATATTTCTCCTAAAGTATTGTCATTGTATTCGCCTGTTCTTAAGAATAATACCTGTCCACCAATACGCGCTTTTTGTGTAAAGCCACGACGCTTAGCCGGTAATGATTTACGCTCAACGATTCTAGAAAGTTGACGCTTAAATTTAGTATCCGTTGAAGCAGACATTCTTTTTTGAACTTCTTCTAGCAACTCATCTACATTTAATTTACTTAGGTCAACCAACTGAGAACCGCCATCTACTGCTACTTCTTCTTCAGTTGCCGCATCAACTTTTTTCTTTTTATCTGATTTTGTACTTAATGGCTGGCTTAATTTAGAACCATCACGATATATTGCGTTCGCTTTTAATCCTAGAGACCAACTCATTAAATAAGAATCAGCAATTTCTTCAACAGTTGCTTCGTTTGGAAGATTAATGGTTTTAGAAATCGCACCCGATAAGAAAGGTTGACAAGCAGCCATCATTCTAATATGACCATGCGCGTGAATGTATCTTTCGCCTTTTTTACCATTTTTATTCGCACAATCAAATATGGACAAATGCTCGTCCTTCAATGCTGGTGCACCTTCTACAGTCATGGTACCACAAACATAATCGTTAGCAGCGTCAATTTGATCTTCTGTAAATCCTAAAGCTTCTAATAAACTAAAGCTCCAATCAGCAAAAACTTCTTCTTTAAAACCTAATCTTGTTAAACAAGCATCACCCAATGTGAAATGGTTAAAGATGAATCCAATTTCAAATGCTGATTTTGCAGCACCATTTAATTTTGCAATTTCTTCTGCAGTAAATCCTTTCGCTAATAATGATTCATTGTTAATGAATGGTGCACCTGCGAAACTTGCATGTCCTACAGCGAAATTTACAATTGCATCATTTTCAGCTTGTGTATATCCTAAATTCTTTAAGGCTTGTGGTACCGATTGGTTGATAATTTTAAAGTATCCACCGCCTGATAATTTTTTAAATTTAACTAAAGCAAAATCTGGTTCAACACCTGTAGTATCGCAATCCATTACTAAACCAATCGTTCCTGTTGGAGCGATTACAGTTGTTTGCGCATTTCTATAGCCATATTTTTCACCTAATTGAACTGCATCATCCCAAGCCTTCGTTGCAGCTTTCAATAAATAATCAGGGGTATGTTGTGCTTTAATTCCTTGTGGTTTAATTTCAAGACCTACATAAGCACCTTCTGCATCATAGGCAGCAGCGCGGTGATTACGCATTACACGTAACATATCTTCTTTATTTTCTTCGTATCTATCAAAAGCACCTAAGAAGGAGGCTAATTCAGCAGATGTTTTATAAGCCACCCCCGTCATGATTGCCGTGATTGATCCAGCAATACCACGTGCTTCTTCGCTATCGTATGCAATACCGCTTACCATTAACATAGAACCAAGATTGGCAAAACCTAAACCTGTAGTTCTGTAATCATATGATAATTGCGCTACTTCTTTAGAAGGGAACTGCGCCATTAAAATTGACACTTCTAATACAGTAGCCCATAATCTTGTCGTATACTCAAAACCAGTTACATCAAAACTATTGTCAGACTCATTGAAGAATTTACGCAAGTTGATAGAAGCTAGGTTACAAGCCGTGTTGTCCAAGAACATATATTCTGAACATGGGTTAGAAGCATTAATTCTGCCTCCTTTTGGACAAGTATGCCACTCATTAATAGTAGTGTCATATTGTGTTCCTGGATCCGCACAACGCCATGCAGCATTTGCAATTTGATCCCATACTTCACGCGCAGGTATTGATTGCATCACACGACCATCGGTACGTGCTTTTAATTCCCAATTGCCATTTTCAGACAATGCTTTGAAGAAGCTATTTGGAATACGCACCGAGTTGTTTGAGTTTTGCCCAGACACTGTTGCGTATGCTTCTCCTTCATAACTATTATCATAACCAGCCGCTATTAAAGCAGCTACTTTATCTTCTTCCTTTACTTTCCAGTTAATGAATTCCATTACTTCTGGATGATCTAAATCCAAACAAACCATTTTAGCAGCACGACGTGTAGTGCCACCTGACTTAATCGCACCTGCTGCACGATCACCAATTTTCAAGAAGCTCATTAAGCCACTTGATGATCCGCCACCAGATAATTTCTCGTTAGCCCCTCTGATTTGAGAGAAGTTGGTTCCAACCCCAGATCCATATTTAAAGATCCTCGCTTCTCTTGTCCATAAATCCATGATACCACCATCATTCACTAAATCATCACTTACACTTAATATGAAACAAGCATGCGGTTGTGGACGCTCATAAGCACTTGTTGATCTCTTTAATTTTTTATCCTTTGGATCAACATAATAGTGCCCTTGCGCACCACCTGTGATACCATAGCTTTCATGTAACCCTGTATTAAACCATTGCGGTGAATTTGGAACACATGCTTGATTTAAAATACTATACACTAACTCCTCATAAAATATTTGTGCATCTTGTTCAGTTGCAAAATAACCATAACGCTCACCCCACACTCTCCAGCAATTTGCCATACGATGTGCAACTTGCTTTACTGTTGTTTCACGACCTAAGGAACCATCTGCTTGAGGTACGCCGGCTTTTCTAAAATATTTTTGTGCAAGAATATCTGTTGCAATTTGACTCCACTGTTTCGGAACTTCCACATTGGTCATTTCAAAAACTTTTTCTCCGTTTGGATTTTTAATTACACTATCACGATAGTCGTAATCGAATTGATCAAATGGAGAAAGATTTTCTTTTGTAAAGAGACGTGTAAATTGTAAGCTTTTTTTTGTTTTAGAAGTAGCCATGGTCTTGTTCTATTTAAGGATGTTAGTGGGTTATCCCATTAGGTTTTTCAAAAACCTTGATGGGTATACGAAAATATAGTGGTCTGTTGAGACTTTAGCAACTGAAATATCAACAGCTGTGGAAAAGAATTGTGGATTAAATTAAACCCTTTATCCGGCTTGATTTTCGTGATTTATCCCCAAGAGATGTTAGTTTCTGCGAAAAAAAAACCTTGGATGTTTGAAATTTTTAGTATTTGTTTGGGCGGACTATCCCCCGTTGCAATAAAATCAATATTTTTGGGGATTCCATTAAACAAGAAACCCCTCAATGCACAAATTGGGGTTGGAGGTAAATAAATCTTTAAAAAATAATTTTACCCGTTTTAATATATGTTTTTTTGGAAAAAATATTGCACCTTACACGGGCTTATAAATGAAAAATAAACTATACGATATTATTACCAAGGGGAAAGCAGATGCCAAAAAAGCATTTGCTGTTTTAATTGACCCTGATAAAATAAATGAGCAAAGTTTAACTCAAACCATCGACATTGCCGTTAAGTCCAAAGTAGATTATTTTTTTGTAGGTGGAAGTTTGGTCGTGACTGATACTTTGGATAATGTAGTGGCTAGTATCAAAAAACAATGCAATATTCCTGTTATTCTTTTTCCTGGATCCCCTGATCAAATTACCCCAAAAGCTGATGCCCTATTATATTTGTCTTTAATATCTGGGCGCAACGCAGAATTGCTCATAGGTCAACATGTAATCAGCGCGCCTTTTGTGAAAAAAAGTGGTCTTGAAATTATATCAGTTGGATATATGCTTATTGATGGCGGCACCCCAACTACCGTTTCCTATATTTCAAATTCCAACCCGATTCCTGCGAATAAAAATGATATCGCTTTGTGTACTGCAATGGCCGGAGAGATGCTTGGCCAAAAGTTAATTTATATGGACGCAGGAAGTGGTGCTCAAAAAGCCATCCCTACTGAAATGATTGCAAAAGTGAGTGCGCATATTCAAATACCATTAGTAGTGGGTGGTGGTATTACCACACCTGAGAAAGCAAAACAAAACTGTATTGCTGGCGCTGATATTATTGTGGTTGGAAATGCCGTTGAAAAAGATCCTGCATTGATTCAAGCCATCGCTGAGGCGATTCATAGTTTGAATTAAATCTGCGGTTATAACCCCTTAAAAATCAGATGTATTTATGGTGCAGTATTAGAAACTCATCATTTCCTTAAATTTCACCGTTTGACGACGGCTAATTTCAATTTTTTCTCCGCCCTTTAATTCCACCAATAACCCACCATTAAAGTAAGGTTCAATTTTTTCAATCCAATGTAAATTGATGATATGTTTGCGATTGGCCCTAAAAAATACATGCTCATCCAATCGATCTTCCAGTGCATTTAATGACTTTAATATTAACGGCTTATGGGTGGAAAAATATACTTTAGCGTAGTTGCCTACACTTTCAAACAATCTTATTTCCGCTAATTTAACAAACCAACATTGTTCTCCATCTTTTACAAATACCTGATCGGCTTCCGTCAAAGGGCCTCTAACCGAACCTTCAATTAAACTTGCTTGTTCTAATGTTAATTCGGTTTGTAATTTTTGAATGGCATCACTTAATCTATTGAGATCAATGGGCTTTAATAAGTAATCCAATGCATTCACCTCAAAAGCTTTTAAGGCAAATTCATCAAATGCAGTAGTGAAAATAACCTTGGGTGATTTTTCTAATTCCCCTAACAAATCAAAACCGGTTTTGCCGGGCATTTGAATATCTAAGAATATTAAATCGGGACGCGCCAATTCTATTTTTTCTACGCCTTCATCCACCCCACTCGCTTCATCAATTATTTGAATTTCGGTATGTTGTTCTAGTAATTTTTTTAGCTCATTGCGCGCTAATCTTTCATCATCAATAATTATGGCTGTTATTGGCATATACTTTTTTTTAAGCTGAAATTGGAATTTTTAATTTGGCTGTCACTTGATTAGGTGCATCTTGGTAAATCTCAAACTCAGCCATTCCTTTGTATAAAATATTTAATCGCTCTCTGGTACTTTGTAATCCAAAACCATCCTTCTCCACCTTTTCTAAAACACCTGTATTTTGAACGAACAACACATGTTTATCGTCTTCGAATTTTGATATAATTTTTATTTGACAAACCCCTAGCTGCATGCTTAGCCCGTGTTTAATAGCGTTTTCAACTAGTGTTTGCAACATCATTGGCGGCACTTTGTTTTGAAGTGTCGTTGCATCTACTTCGTATATCACCTGCAATCTATCTTCAAAGCGAATATGTTCCAATGCTAAGTAATCCTTGACAATGGTTAACTCCTTATTGAGCGTTGTGATTTCAACTTTATCTGCTTGGATACTGCTTCTTAAAATATTACTGAGCTCTGTAATCGCTTGTCTAGCCCTGGTTGGATTTTCATCCACCAATGCACGAATACTATTTAATGCATTAAAAATAAAATGGGGATTAATTTGCGACTTGATTGTTTTTAATTCTAACTCCTTAATTAAGGATTCAAGTTTAATTTTATTAATTGCTTCAGAATTACTGAACTCTATAAAATGCCAAAGCATGTATACCGAAATCCAAATTAATGAAATGGGTGTGTCAAACACAAGACTTATAAAAAAGCGTTTTGTTACCCTAGCCGTATCCCATTCTGAAACTATACTTTGAATATGTAAACTAGGCAACGTGTATTGTGCCATTTTTCGTCCAGCATCGTACAACTTAAAAATTTCAAAAATGCTGCTGATTAAAAAGCTAAATAAAACAGTATACCCAAAAAATAAGAACAAAATTTTCCACCATTGGCCAGATGGCATGGGTGGACGAAGTCCGGCCCTTAAAATAAGTAGTCTCAATAAATGCGTCAAACTTAGCCCTAACAAAAGATTAATAGCCATTCTCGGATAAAAAACAGGGCTCAATTGCCTTTCTAGTACGTAGGAAAAAAAGATAAGGGTTAGCCCATAACTGAGCCATCCTCCAATTTGACACATCCAATACCTAGTTTGATTGTTTTTCATCTTTTCAAATTTACTCCAATTCCTGCTTTAAATGGGGCCATTTTAGTATTAATGGTCGTATAATTGGTTACACGGCAAGTGATTTTCGTCATTTTAAACTTTTGCTATATTTTTATGGTATTTACTTACTTTTACATTCCAATTATAGTTGATGCAAATAACAGCCGGACCTCTTTTAAATACAATCAATACGCCTCAGGACTTGAAAAAAGTGAGCAGGGAACAATTGCATCAGGTATGTGATGAATTAAGACAATACATTATTGATGTTGTTAGTATTCATGGAGGCCACTTTTCTGCAAGCCTTGGTGTAGTTGAACTTAGCGTGGCATTGCATTATGTTTACAATACCCCTTATGATCAGTTGGTTTGGGATGTAGGTCATCAGGCTTATGGACACAAAATTTTAACTGGTCGTCGCGAACAATTTGTTACCAACCGAAAATATAAGGGTTTAAGTGGTTTCCCAAAAAGAAGTGAAAGCGAATATGACACTTTTGGTGTGGGTCATTCCTCTACCTCCATCTCAGCAGCGCTCGGAATGGCCATGGCTGCCAAATACAAGGGCGAAAATAGAAAGTCAGTGGCAATTATTGGGGATGGCTCCATGACCGCTGGCATGGCTTTTGAAGCATTGAACCATGCAGGGATTGCAGATAGTGATGTGCTGATCATTTTGAATGATAACAATATGAGTATTGACCCCAATGTTGGGGCTTTAAGAGAATACTTAACAGATATTAGTACTTCTCCCACTTATAATAAAGTGCGGGATGAAATTTGGAACCTGATGGGTAAATTACCTATTGGTAAAAACTTTACCCGTGAAATTGCTTCTAAAATGGAAGCAAGTGTAAAAGGAGTTGTTTCCAAAAGCAGTAATATTTTTGAAGCCTTACAACTTAGATATTTTGGCCCAATTGATGGACATAATATTGCCAATTTGGTGGATACCTTGAATGACCTCAAGGAAATTCCTGGCCCTAAACTATTGCATATCATTACCGTGAAAGGAAAGGGTTATGCCCTAGCTGAAAAAGACCAAACCAAATGGCATGCCCCAGGTTTGTTTGATAAATTAACAGGGGAAATAATTAAGAAAAAAATTGAAACCCCACAACCTCCAAAATACCAGGATGTATTTGGACGTAGTATTGTTGAATTGGCAAAAGTGAATCCTCAAATTATGGGCGTAACGCCTGCAATGCCAAGTGGCTCTTCTTTAAAATTCATGATGGATGAAATGCCGCACCGTGCATTTGATGTAGGCATTTGTGAACAACATGCAGTTACTTTAAGTGCTGGACTTGCAACGCAAGGCATCAAAGTTTTTTGCAATATTTATTCTTCTTTTATGCAACGGGCATATGACCAAGTCATTCATGATGTTGCTATCCAAAAATTACCTGTTGTATTTTGTTTGGATCGCGCTGGTTTAGTAGGCGAAGATGGTCCAACACATCATGGCTGTTATGATATTGCTTTTTTCAGATGTATTCCAAATATGATTATTAGCGCACCCATGAACGAACAAGAATTGCGCAATTTGATGTACACGGCACAACTTCCTGAAACCAACCTACCATTTGTCATTCGTTACCCAAGAGGAGAAGGCGTGATGGTGGATTGGCAAAAACCTTTTGAGAAAATAGAAATTGGTAAAGGCCGTAAACTTAAGGATGGTAAGGATATCGCGATTTTAAGTTTTGGACACCCTGGTAATTTTGTTCAAACAGCCATTCGCAATTTACGTCCAGAAGGTATTGACCCAGCGCATTATGATATAAGATTTGTAAAACCTTTGGATACCGATTTATTACATGAAGTATTTCAAAACTATTCCATGATTATCACTGTTGAAGATGCAACAGTAGTGGGTGGTTTTGGTTCAGCTATTTTAGAATTCATGAACGAACATAACTACACCGCTAAAATTAAAATTTTAGGAATACCGGATACCATTGTGGAGCATGGCACTTTGAAAGAATTACAAAACGAATGTCATTACGATACAAATGCAATTATGGACACTGTAAAATCCTTATTAGGAAAAACATTGCTTACAGAGGTGTAAGTACATGTAAACTTATTACAGAAAAAAATTATAGAAAGAAAGATTATAGTTGATAAAATAAAGCCGCGTTTTTATTAAACACTTTCTCCTGATCAATTACTGGCAAACAATTTTCAATAATTTCACGGTAGGCATTGATGGATTTAACAAACCCGCCCGCCAATAAAGATACTGGCCAATCGCCCCCACAAAAACAACGGTCAGTGCCAAACTGTTCCAGCGCATACTCAATACTAGCTTGAATATCAGCGGATGTCCAAGTTTCAAATTTGCCCGTAGCCAAAGCTAACCCTGAAATTTTTGCATGTATATTTTTATGCTGTGCCGCCAACTTGATATTGGTGCGCCAAATATCCATTTGTGATTGATGGGGTATTGGTGGATTATTCAAATGATCCAGTACTAAATTTAAACTAGGGATTTTTTCAGCAATGGTGATTGCCGCTTTTAAATGCGCTTCCTTCACGCCCACAATATCATAGGTGATATGATGGTGTGCTAAAATTTTCAAGCTTTCAATCACCTTATCTTGCAACAACCAATGATCATTGGCTTCGTTATGAATTAAGTGCCTGATGCCTTTTATATAAGGCTGGGTGGCTTTCCAATTTTCAATAAGTGTCTGTGTTTTTGATGGATCTTCTAAGGGTACCCAACCCACAACCCCATTGATCCAATCATTTTGCGCTGCTGCGCTTAACATTAATTCAGTATCGGCTAGATTATTTGCAGCTTGCACTAAAACGGCACTCGTCACATTGACCTTTGATAATTGTGGATATAATTCGTCAGGTAAATAATTGCGGGCTAAAATGGAGTCATCTCCTTGCAACCAACTATAATGAACTTTGATCAAGTCCCAAATATGTACATGGGTATCAATAATGGGTATCGACATAATTAAAATAAATTTATATCGCTGAAATTCAAGTGCACACTACTAATTTAAACTTGGATCAAAATCGCCTTCATCCAAAGTTGACTCATCTACTGCTTCATCCTTGAACGCTTCTAAATTAGGGGTTTCATAGGAATCAAAGGTATCAATATGTCCAGGTTCTAAATCTTCTTCGCGATTTTCATTCCATTCAATAATGAAATTATTACGTCCTTCCCCCACCAGTAACTTCATATATTTTTGTTGCGCTAATTCAAGGATAGATAAGAAAAAGAACAAGGCTTGAACACGGTCCTGACAAACATCAAATACTTTTTCAAATGCCACTGTTTTTCCTTCCTGCACTGTTTTCAATAAATACTCCCGACTACTTTCCATGGTATAGTTATAACTAACAACAGTATGTACCGGACGATTTTGTCGTTCTTGCAAACGGGTCATTACTTTTTCAAATGACTTCATCAGTTTAAATAAAGTAACGGTTTGCAACTCGGTTCCTTCCGCAGCTTCCTCCCCTACAATAGACATTTCTTGTTTGATATTCCCGCGCTTCATCATCAACATTCTTAGGGATTCCAAATCGGCCATTTGCACAGCTGCTTCCTTATACTTTTTGTATTCTAGGATTTTATCAATCAATTCTTGTCTTGGATCAATTTCGTTTCCTGAAGCATCTAACTCCTTTCTTGGTAATAATAATTTTGCCTTGATACGCATTAGGGTAGATACGAACAAGATGAACTCGCTACTTAATTCAATATTCAACTTTTCCTCTTGATGGATAAAGTCCAAAAAATCATTGATAATTTTAGTGATTTGGATATTATAGATATCCATTTCGTCACGCTCAATAAAAAAAAGCAATAAGTCAAATGGCCCCTCAAATTGGTCCACTTTGATCGAATAATTAGTATGCTGGCTCATACCTACAAAGAAAAGGAATCGTGTTTAAATTAGCGTTAATTGATAGATTATTTATCCACTTTTAAACAAATTAATAGCATCTTTGCCCAAATTTAACTTCATGAACAAAAAGTTCATCAATTGGAGCATTTTTATACTACTTTCTGTTATTTGGGGAAGCTCCTTTTTATTGATGAAGATAGGAATGCAAGCCGGCACCGTGGAATTGAGCCCCTACCAAGTTGCTTCCTTAAGGATGGTATTTGCGGGTATTGTACTAGTGCCTCTCGCGTTTAAAGCCTTGAAACAAATCCCTAAAAATAAATTAGGCCTCGTTATTTTATCGGGTATTATTGGCAATTTTATACCTGCTTACTTATTTTGTATCGCTGAAACAAAAATTGATAGTGCTTTGGCTGGTATACTCAATTCACTTACGCCATTATTCACCATTATCGTAGGAATGGTTGTTTTTAAAATCAGTATTGACCCAAAAAAAATTGGTGGCATATTATTGGGATTAGTTGGATTGTGCATTTCGGTAGTGGCCGGAAAAACGCTACACTTTGAAAATATTTCCTTTAGTATTTTTATCATCCTAGCTACTATTTGCTATGGCTTCAATGTAAATATGGTAGGCAAGCATATGCAAAATATTAGTGCCATCAATATCGCTTCACTTGCATTTTCATTTTCCATTATACCAGCCACTTTAATTTTATTTTGGACTGGTTATTTTAATTATGATTTTACTAACCCTGCTTTATTAAATGCAACTTTAGCAAGTGGCACCTTGGGCGTAATTAATACGTCCATTGCCTCCATATTATTTTATGTTTTAGTAAAACGTGCAGGTATTTTATTTGCTTCCACAGTGACCTATGCAATCCCATTTGTTTCCTTAGCCATGGGCTTGTTATACAATGAAGCAATACATCCAATGCGCCTATTGGGCCTCGCTATTATACTTTGTGGCGTTTATATTGTAAATAAAAGAAGCACCGCCAAATAACCTATACGGTCATCATTTCTTTTTCCTTGGCTTCTAAATGTTTTTCAACCAACGCAACATACTTATCAGTCAATGATTGAATGGTATCTTCCGCGCCTTTACAAATATCTTCACTCATGCCATCCTTCTGTAATTTTTTTACTTGTTCAATATGATCTCTTCTAATATTGCGAATTGCTACTTTGCTAACTTCTCCTTCACCACTTGCCTTTTTAAATAATTCCTTTCTACGTTCTTCTGTGAGTGGCGGCATAAATAAACGAATATTGATACCATCATTTTGTGGCGTAATTCCAATATTAGCCGCCATAATTGACCTTTCAATTAAAGGCAACATATTTTTTTCCCAAGGTTGGATACTGATCGTTCTAGAATCCAATACTTGCACATTCGCTACCTGGCTAATCGGTGTAGGTGTACCATAATAGTCAACATTAATTCCTTCTAAAATGGAAGGTGTTGCCTTTCCAGCCCTAATCTTAGTTAATTCAATTTCTAAGTGATTAATGGCCTTTTTCATGGCCAATTCCGCTTCCCCACTAATTTTTTGTAATTCGTCCAACATATTAGAATGATTTGAGTAAATAAAGCTACGCAAATCATCGTATTGTTCATCCCCCTTTTTAAGCATTTTTTAAAAGTTTTCGCCAACATTTAGGGGATGAATTCTATCTTTGTGCCCTACTGATACAAATATTATGGCAACGACCGATTTAACTAAAATTGCATCTCAAATTAGAAGAGATATTGTAAGAATGGTTCATGCACAACAAAGCGGCCACCCAGGTGGTTCTTTAGGCTGTACCGACTTTTTAACTGCCTTGTATTTTAAGGTGTTGAAACATGATCATAGTTTTTCAATGGATGGAAAAGGAGAGGATCTTTTCTTTTTATCCAATGGTCATATTTCACCCGTTTTTTATTCTGTACTTGCAAGATCTGGTTATTTTGATGTTAAAGAATTAGCTACTTTCAGAAAAATAAATTCTCGTTTACAAGGTCATCCAACCACCCATGAGCATTTACCAGGTATTCGTATTGCGAGTGGATCTTTAGGACAAGGCATGAGTGTTGCCATTGGTGCAGCATTATCTAAAAAATATAATAACGATAATCGCACTGTTTATTGTTTACATGGAGATGGTGAATTACAAGAAGGACAAATTTGGGAATCGATCATGTTTGCTGCACATAATAAAGTAGATAATTTAATTGCAACTGTAGATGTGAATGGCCAACAAATTGATGGCCCATTAAGTAAAGTATTATCTCTAGATAGTTTAGAGGATAAATTCAAAGCATTTAATTGGACCTTATTACATATGGACGGTCATAATATGGAAGAAATTGTTGCCACTTTAGATAAAGCGAAAGCTTTAACTGGACAAGGCAAACCAATTTGCATATTAATGAAAACTGAAATGGGCAAGGGTGTTGACTTTATGGAAGGTAGCCATGAGTGGCATGGAATTGCACCTAACGATGAGCAACTAGCAAAAGCATTAGGTCAATTAGAAGAAACCTTGGGCGATTATTAATTTTATTCTTTTTACTTCCTACCATCACTATATCTCATAAATGAGATATAGTATCAGTTATAAGAGATTTTTATAAAATATAAAATCGCTATTAAATCCTCTTTTATATCTTTTCTTGAAAGGAGTCTGCTGCGCGTTTTGCAGGAATCCAACCTGCTAGTATTGAAATAAATAATACCAAACTAATAATGGCGATATAATCAATCAACATTGGTTTTACCGGATAGTAGTCAATGACAAATGAATTGCCTTCCAATTTAATTAAGTGGTATTTTAATTGTAGCCAACAAAATAAACTGGACAACAGTCCGCCGATAAGTGCGCCAATGAAAGCCATGATACCGGACAAGAGTAAAAATATTTTTTGAATATCCCAGGACTGCGCTCCCATTGCCTGCAATACATGAATGTCTTTTTGCTTTTCCAAAACCAACATAGTTAATGCCCCGACTAAATTAAAACTAGCCACAATCATGATAAGTGCGAGTATGAAAAAAATGATCCACTTTTCCGTTTGCATGATTTTATATAAATCAATATTCTGCTGATACTTGTTTTGAACTTGCACCCCACTACCTAATATCGATTTTATACTTGCAGTAATTTGCTTTTCATATTTCAGGTCAATGGATAACTCAATGCCCGAAATTTCGTTCGGTATTAAATCAAACAAATATTGCGCAAAGCCATCATTCGTGAAAATATATTGTTCGTCAAATTCCTGTTGGATAGAAAACGCCCCCGATTGCACTACAGATAAGGTATTTAATTGATCCAATTGCGCAATTGATTTGCCACTTCGATTCACCGCATACAATTGCATCGTATCGCCCAATGGGTCCTGGAATAAGCCTAGTCTTTGCTCTACGCCAATGCCAATAATAATTTTTGGGCTAGCAATATTACCTAAATCAAATTCCCCTCTTTTTAAATAGTTGGATACCTTATTGATATTTATATAGGAAGGCGCCACGCCTTTCACCGTTACCACGGATTGTTGATTCCCTTTTACTAGCAAGGCCTTACTGATCACCACTTTACTTAATGACTTAACACCCGTTATTTTTTCTACAGCCTGGTATTGCGCATCTGTAATTTTTATAAACTTCGCATTATTGGGTGTTACACTGATATCAGCATAAAAATCCGAATATAAACCTTTCACTACTTCTGTAAAACCATTAGATACACTTAGCACTGTGATTAATGCTGCCGTACCTAAAGCAATTGCAAATACACTCACCCATGCAATAATTTGTATTGCCTGGAAAGCATACTTACCCCTAAAATATCGCCAAGCAAATAAAGAATGCACTTATAAATTTTTTAAAATCTCATCCATTTTAAAAACATAATCCAAGGTATCATCTAAATAAAAATGTAAAACAGGAATGCGTCTTAATTGGTGCTTCATATTGTCAGCTAGGTGCTTTTTAATTTCCCAAGCTTTTGCCTCAATTTTTTTAAAACAATCATCTGTGTCATTAACCTGAAATAAGCTGAGGTATATTCTGGCCTCTAATAAATCCGGTGTCACTTTTACCGATGAGATTGAAATCATCCCCCCTTGTAAATAATTGAGTCCTAGCTTTAAAAATATCTCGTTTAGGGCAGTTTGTATTGCCCCAGCTACCTGCTTTTGTCTTTTACCTTCTTCCATACAATCAAAATCGTTGATTCGATGTAAAATTAGTTACTTTGCTGATTATTTCGTGGAATAGTTTTAATATGAAGAAATTTTTTCGCATCATTAGTTATATTAAGGAATACAAGGCACAAATGGCCTGGTATAGCCTCTTTATTACACTTTCAATTGTATTTAGCCTTTTCTCCCTTGGGATGCTAACCCCTTTTTTAGACCTCATTTTTGGAAAGAGTTCCTTGAGTAGCTTACCTGTGAACGCCATCAACGCCAGTAGTATTAAAGATGTCATTTATGGCTTTTTACAAAATAATATTGCCAAATATGGCAAATCATATGCCTTAGGTTGGATTTGCTTATTTATCATCGTATCCATTTTCTTAAAGAATTTATTTCTTTATTTATCCTACTATTTTTTAGCGCCGATCAGAAACGAGGTAACAAGAAAGTATTCAAAATTATTATATAATAAAATATTAGCGCTTCCTATTGGTTACTTTACCGAACAACGAAAAGGAGATATTTTAAGTAGGTCCTCCAATGATATTGCGGAATTAGAAAATTCAGTCGTAGGCGCTTTGGAAGGATTGATTAAAGAGCCGCTTAATATTATTGGTATTCTACTATTTTTATTTTTCATCAGTTTTAAGTTGACTTTATTTGTTTTTGTTTTACTTCCCATTGCCGGCTTTGTTGTTGGACGCATTGGTCGCAGTTTAAAAAAACAGACCAATAAAGCGCAAGTAAAATGGGGGGAGATTTTAAGTCAAATGGAAGAGACCTTGACAGGATTGAGAATCATAAAAGGTTTTAATGCAGAACAAAAAGTTAAGAAACAATTTTATGGACTCATTGATGATATATTTGGAATTAAAAATAGAATTTCCTATCGTCGTGATTTGGCATCGCCCATCTCAGAATTTTTAGGTGTGACCATTTTATCAGGCGTATTATGGTTTGGTGGCAACTTGGTATTAAGCGGTGATATTTTATCGCCAGGCTCCTTCATTACTTACGTTGCTTTGTTCTCTCAAATAATTAATCCTGCGAAAGCCTTATCCCAAGCAGTTTATAACGTTAATAGAGGAACAGCTACCTTGGATCGTTTGAATGAAATTTTGGAAGCGCCTGTAACTGTGAATGATATTGCGAGCCCAATGCAATTAAATGAATTTAAGGACAGCATTACTTTTGAAAATGTTGGGTTTTCCTACCAAGACGATTCCATTTTGCATAATATTAATTTAACTGTAAAAAAAGGAAAGTTAGTTGCATTGGTGGGCTCCTCTGGCGCAGGTAAAAGTACTTTAGCTGATTTAGTCCCAAGGTTTCATGACGTGGGCGAAGGGCAACTTTTAATCGATGGTATTAATATCAAAAACTATAGCTTACATAGTTTAAGAAAACAAATTAGTATTGTTACACAAGAACCTATTTTATTCAATGATACCATTGCTGCGAATATCGCATTGGGAAAGCCGGAAGCAACGGAAGATGAAATTATAGCAGCAGCAAAAATTGCAAATGCGTATGATTTTATCATCAAAAAAGAAGGTGGATTTAATAGTACCATTGGGGATAGAGGTAGCAAACTGAGTGGTGGCGAACGTCAACGATTAACCATTGCACGTGCTGTTTTGAAGAACCCACCCATTTTAATTTTAGATGAAGCCACATCGGCATTAGATACAGAAAGTGAAAAGTTAGTGCAGGACGCCATCAACAATATGATGCAAAATAGAACCTCCATTGTTATTGCTCACCGATTGTCCACCATCCGACACGCAGACGAAATCATCCTAATGCAAAAAGGAAAAATTGTGGAAAGAGGTAATCACGAAACGCTTTTAGCGCAAAATGGTTATTACCAAAAACTAATCGAGATGCAGGAGGTAAAATAAAAAATCCCAATATTGCTACCAGGGGCTCACTATTTTTTTAATCACTTAGCTTATTGTTCTGAACTATTTTTTACATAGCCTAATTTAGCTTCTAAGCTTAAAGTTGCATGAGGTACAGCGCGTAAACGAGCCTTATCAATCAAACGGCCAGTAACTCTGCAAATACCATAGGTTTTATTTTGAATGCGCATTAATGCTTTCTCAAGATGGTCAATGAAAGTAAGTTGACGACTTGCCATTTGACCAAGTTGTTCTCTTTCCATGCTAATGCTACCATCTTCCATAGTCATATATCTCGCGTCATCATTATCACCACCTAATTCATCCTTACGCGTAATTAAACCTTGTAAGTAAACGAGTTCCTTTCTAGCTGCTTCTAATTTCTTTGAAATTAAATCTCTAAATTCTGCGAACTCAGCGTCGGAATATTTAACCAATGTTTCTGTTGATCTCTCTATTTCTTTTCTCTTCTCCATGGGAACATATCCTGGTTGGTAAGGCACACTACTTTTACTATTTATTTTTGGAACTTTTACATCCTTAATTGGTTCTAATGCTTTACGTACTGGTTTTACTGGAGGCGTTGGAATTTTTGGAACCGGCTTTGCAGGCGGAACATATTTTTCAACTGGCTTTGCTACAACAGCAGGTTTTGCTGGTGCCGCTTTTACAGGAACTGCTTTTTTAACAGGAACAACCACTTTTTTTGCAGGTGCTGCTTTCTTTATTGGGGCTTTGATAGGGGTTGCTTTTTTAATAGGTGCTTTAACAGGAACCGCTTTTTTTGCAGGAATTGCTTTTTTTGC
>JANREK010000010.1:48857-196143 GCA_030726065.1 Sediminibacterium sp.
CTTTTTTAGCAGGCGCTGCTTTTTTTACGGGTGCCACTTTTTTTGCAGGTACTGCCTTTTTTGCAGGTGCCGATTTTTTCGCAGGAGCTGTTTTTTTAGGCGCTGGTTTTTTTGTAGCCATAATTATCCTTTTTGTAATACTGAAATCCTTAATTTTTGGTCATTTATTTCGACATCCACCCCGTCTTCTAAAGCCGGGACCCAGTCTATTTCCAATGCCAGGATTTCGCGGCAAATATAATCGGAAAATTCATTAATAGCATCCTTCAAATCTGTGTTATCCACAATTCGGAGTAAAATCTTGTCTGTTAGCTCGAAATTTGCCTCTTTTCGGATGTTTTGAACCCTATTTACCAGCTCTCTAGCATTCCCTTCCTTCAATAAAGCCGGACTTAAAGTAATATCAAGGGCCACTGTGAGCGCATTTTTAACGGCAACGCTCCAACCAGGGATATCTTCCGCTATAATTTCTACCTCGCTCAATAACAAGGGGATCATTGTACCCTCCACGTCCAAGTTGAGGGAACCGTCCTTTTCAAGCTGGCTAATTTGTGTCTGACTTAATGCCGTAATAACCGCTGAAGCTTGTTTCATCTTGGTGCTCAATTTGGCGCCCAATAATTTAAAGTTGGGTTTTACCTTTTTGCTAATAACCCCCTCCGTTTCGGTTATATAATTAATTTCTTTAACGTTTACCTCTGCCAAAATAAGTTCTTCCATTAAGCTAATCGCATCCTTCATTTTCGGATCTAATACAGGAATTAATATTTTTTGAAGCGGTTGACGAACTTTGATGTTTACCTTTTTTCGAATGGACAATACCAAAGAACAAATATCTTGCGCCATTTGCATACGCTCCTCTAAAGCAGCATCAATTTTTGTTGTATCCGCTTTAGGGAAATCAACATGATGAATTGATGTTTGTGTATGTTTTGTAGTAACACTATTTAAATTTCTAAATATTTGATCGCAGAAGAAAGGTGCTATTGGTGCCATTAAACGAATAATGGTTTCAATACACTCATGCAAGGTTTGGTATGCTGAAATTTTATCTTCCGTATATGTTCCTTTCCAAAAACGACGACGACATAAACGTACGTACCAGTTACTCAAATGCTGATCCACAAAGGTTTCTATGGCACGGCCTGCAATGGTTGGCTCAAAATCGTCCATGGCAACAGTTACCGTTTGCACTAAACTATTTAAGGAAGAAATAATCCAACGATCAATTTCTGGTCTTTTATTTACGGGTATATAATCTTGCTCAAAACGAAACCCATCCACATTTGCATACAACACAAAAAATTGATAGGTATTGTATAAAGTACCAAAGAATTTTCTTTGAACTTCCTGAATTCCAGATAAATCAAACTTTAAATTATCCCAGGGTGAGGCATTGGTAACCAAATACCATCTGGTTGCATCCGCACCATAAGTTTGTAATGTTTCAAATGGATTTACCACATTGCCTAAACGCTTACTCATTTTATTGCCATTCTTATCTAGCACCAACCCATTACTCATTACCGCTTTATAGGCAACGCTATCAAATAACAAAACACCGAGTGTATGCAATGTATAAAACCATCCGCGTGTTTGATCCACGCCTTCACAAATAAAATCAGCTGGAAATGCTTGTCCTTTGTCAATTAAATCCTTATTCTCAAACGGATAATGCCATTGCGCATAAGGCATCGCGCCCGAATCAAACCAAACATCCACTAAATCGGAAACTCTTTTCATAGGTTGACCGGTCGCACTCAATAATTCTATTTGATCAACAAATGGTTTATGTAAATCAACATCTAATTTGCCATCTACTATTTGCAAATTCACTTCTTTGTTATAACCTTTTTCTTTTGCTGCAATAAAAAGTGTCGTTAGTTCTTGAATGGATCCAATACAAATTTCTTCGGTACCATCATCTGTTCTCCAGATAGGCAACGGTGTGCCCCAATATCTGCTTCGAGATAAGTTCCAGTCCACCATATTCTCTAACCAATTACCAAAACGGCCTTCCCCGGTACTCTTTGGTTTCCAGTTAATTGTTTTATTTAATTCAACTAGGCGATCCTTAACTGCTGTAGTTTTTATAAACCATGCATCTAATGGATAATATAAAATCGGCTTATCTGTCCTCCAACAATGCGGATAATTATGTTCGTATTTCTCCACCTTGAATGCCCTGTTTTCTTTTTTCAACTTAACAGAGATATCTACATTCACATCTTGAAACTCTTTTTCATCCTTATAATTTTTTACATACCTCCCACTAAATTCTCCAACACCTTCAATGAATTTTCCTTGTCTATCCACCAATGTGATAATGCCTAAGTTGTTTTTTTGTCCTACTTTGTAATCATCCGCACCAAATGCAGGTGAAGTATGTACAATACCAGTTCCGTCTTCAGTGGTTACAAAATCACCCACTACTATTTTAAATGGATCGCCTTCAAAGGTTGCAGGATCATTGGCTTCGAATGGCATTAACTGCTCATAGCGTAACCCATTTAACTTTGCACCTTTAAATTCAGTAATCAGTTTCCATGGAACAATTTTATCTCCTTCTGCAAATGTTTCAATTGTCAATCCCTCTTCCTTAAAATATTTTGAAATCAATGCTTTTGCTAAAACCACATTCACAGGTAATGCAGTATAAGGATTGTAAGTTGCTACTAAAGCATAATCAATATTAGGACCAACCGTTAAACCTAAATTAGATGGCAATGTCCATGGCGTAGTGGTCCATGCCATGTAATACACTTCATGGTTTTTATCATTTGTTGCAGCTGCATCAAACAAAAATTTACTTTCGCTGCTTTGTATTGCCTTGAACATCGCAACCACCGAAGTATCTTTTACATCCTTGTAGGTACCTGGTTGATTTAATTCATGTGAACTTAATCCTGTTCCTGCCGCAGGGGAATAAGGTTGTATACTTACACTTTGATACAAGTATCCTTTTTTATAAAGGGTACTTAATATCCACCAAAGTGTTTCGATGTAATTATTTTCAAAAGTGATATAGGGATTATTCAAATCAACCCAATAACCCATTTTGTTTGTGATATCATCCCATTCTTTTTTATAACGCAATACTGCTTCGCGACATTTTTGATTGTACTCCTCTACTGTTATTTTTTTTCCGATATCTTCTTTCGTAATGCCTAGTTCTTTTTCAACGCCTAACTCCACAGGCAACCCGTGGGTATCCCAACCACCTTTTCGCTTCACTTGAAATCCTTGCATGGTTTTATAGCGACAAACCATATCTTTTAAGGTCCTTGAAATAACATGATGAATGCCTGGCATTCCATTGGCACTTGGGGGTCCCTCGTAAAATACAAAAGGGTTTTTTCCCTCTCTTAAGGTTACCGATTGCTCAAATGCTTGTTCTGCTTTCCAGGCAGCCAAAATTTCTGCCTCAATAGTAGGCAAATGGAGTCCATTAAATTCAGTGTACTTTTTATTCATAAAACGCTTATCCTAGCTCATTTTTAGGGCACGAAGGTACGAATAAGCTTGTAAAAAAGGTAAGGCCATTTTTTGGTCAAAACAGGGTCAATACCTCTACAAAATAGGTTTATATGGGCTTTCGGGAGTAGTATCTTCGGGATCCTTGAAAAATGTACCTTGAAAAACAAACAAAGAAATTACGCCTGTGCTAATTGCCGCATCTGCCACATTGAAAACAGGTCTAAAAAACTCAAACTCCTCCCCGCCCCAAATGGGGAACCAGGATGGGAAGTGTGCATTTTGAATAATTGGGAAATAAAACATGTCCACTACTTTTCCTTGTAATAAAGGCGCATACCCTCCGCCCAAAGGAAACAGTTGAGCTACCATGGTGGTGTAAGGAACACTTGCTTCAAATATTACACCGTAAAAAATGCTATCAATTAAATTTCCCAACGCACCTGCAAAAATGAGTGCTGCACAAAATAAAAAACCATTATGGTACTTTTTTTCGATAAACCCTTTTATTAAAAATACGCCCCAAATTACTGCTACTAATCTAAATAAGGTTAAGGCGATTTTTCCAATATTGCCGCCCCACTTTAAACCCCATGCCATTCCTTCGTTCTCCACAAAGTGAAGTCTGGCCCATGTTCCGATGATTGCATGCTCCTCTCCAATAAAATAATTTAATTTAATATAAAACTTTAACGCTTGATCAATAAAAATAATCAAAGCAACTAACGCAACTATTTTTTTCCCGTTCATATCAATTTAAAATTATAATGATGTGCAAAGATAATACTTTGATAAGTTAGTCTTCAATATAGATTCTTTTTACTCTTTGTCCAATGGAAGTTAATATTTCATAGGGGATGGTTCCTGCCCATTTTGCAACTTGTGCAAGTGCTAAATTTTTGCCAAATACTTGTACCGAATCTCCTTCATGAACAGATGGAATATCTGTGATGTCAATCATGGTCATATCCATACATATATCTCCAACAATGGGCGCCAATAAACCATTCACCCACATGGCACCAATCCCTAATCCCAACTGCCTGCTATAGCCATCCGCATAACCTAGCCGCACAGTAGCAATAATACTATCCCGCAATAACAGGCCGGCGCGATTGTATCCTACCGTATCTCCTTTTTTCAAATGTCGAATTTGTGAGATGGTCGTGGTTAACTGGATAACGGGTTCTAGCGCAAGAGGTCCTTGGCTAGTACCATACAATCCAATACCTAACCGTACCATATCTAAATGAAAAACGGGGTCTAATAATATTGCATCTGAGTTTGCAATATGTTTTAGGGTTATATACCCCAAAGCTGTTTCAATTTTTGCTGCAGCCCTATTAAATAAATCCAATTGCTGATGTGTGAAATTTTCTAATGTCTTATTTCCACTTCCACTTAAATGGCTAAATATGGTTTGCACTTTTAGTTGCGAATTTGATTTTAATAAGTCACATAAATTTTCAATAGTATCCATATCAAAACCCAAACGATTCATCCCCGTATTTAATTTTATATGAATAGGGAAGTTTGAAATCGCTTGATTTTTTATGTAATCATTAAATTGTTGGTATAGGGAAAAGGAAAATATTTCAGGTTCCATATGATACTTGACCAAAGTATCAAAGGTAGTTTCATCCACATTCATCACCATAATGGGCACATGAATGCCAGCCTGCCTTAATGCGACACCTTCATCTGCATATGCGACAGATAAATAGTCAACATGATGAAATTGTAAAATGCGTGCTACTTCAATACTACCTGACCCATAGCCAAAAGCCTTCACCATGGCCATCATTTTAACTTTAGGTCCAATGACCGCTTTAATTTTTTTAAAATTCTCCACCAATGTGGTTAAATTAATTTCCGCCATGGTTTTATGAACCTGGAGCTGTAATAGTTCATTTATTTTTTCTAGTTCAAAAATGCGCGCACCTTTGATCAAAATAAATTCCTCTTTAAAGGAATGTATATCCATTTGATGAATGAACTGATGGGTGGTATCAAAACTAATCACATGAACACCCTTATTTTGTAATTCGTTATTTTGTTGTAGTGCCTTAGCTAATTCCGGCCCAATGGTGATGAGTTTTTTTATTGGAAAAACAGCTAACTGCCGAAGTAAATCATCATATTGAACTGCACTCTGATTTAAATGAGCGAAATCAGACAATATTAATGTGATAGGTAATGCCCCCGCTTGTTGTGTTGCATAGGTTAAGGCCAATTGTAATGAATGTATATCATTACTATAGCTATCATTTAATATATAACATTGTTGAATGCCTTTTTTTATTTGCATCCGCATATCTAAATGCCTTATTTGAATGATTCCTTCCTGTAACTCAGATAGCGGGACTTTCAGATGTAACAATGTGAGTAAGCAAGTAATTGTATTATTTATGGAAATCAAGTCGGTAAAAGGAATTACTAATTGCAAATCAGCTCCAAGGTAATTGGCCTGTAAATGGGTTTGTCCTTGAATAATTTTTTCGCTTTGAATTTTTAAAGTGGCTTCACCAGTTCTTGTCCAAGTAATGATAGATGGATAACCTGCATTATGCGCAACATTCTTATCATCCAATTCCGATAATGGCGCAATAATTATTTGTGCTTTTTGAAATAATTTCCATTTTTCATTTCTTTTCTCCGTTTCATTTTCAAAACCTTCTTGATGCGCCGTTCCCATACTGGTCAAAATACCAATGGTAGGCTGTATGATATTTGCCAATACATCCATCTCCCCTTTTTGTGAAATACCTGCTTCAAAAATGGCCAATTGGTGTTTGCCATCCATTTCCCAAACACTTAAGGGTACCCCGATTTGTGAATTGTAACTACGAGGACTTCGAATTATATGATATCGATTCGAAAGTAATTGATTTAACCATTCCTTGACAATGGTTTTGCCATTACTCCCTGTGATTCCTATTACTGGATAGTTAAATTGGGCACGGTGTCGTGAAGCAACCATTTGTAATGCGCCAAGAACATCATTTACTTTTAAAAAATTGACATCGGGAAAAGTACTTGTATCAAATTTTGTATTTACTACAAAATTAAATACACCACGCTGCATTAATTCTTCAACATATAAGTGGCCATCATTTTGCCCGGTAGCAATTGCAAAAAATAAACTGGTATCAGGATAAACGAGTCTACGGCTGTCTGTAAGTAAATGAGCAATATGCGCTGGTGTTTTAATAACAGAATTTGTATGTAGCCAGCTTGCAATATGTTCAATGGTATATGACAACTAAATGATTTAATTAAATTGAATTATCTTTTAAATCCTTAGGAAGATTTTTTTGCTTATTTGAAAAGATAGAGTACAATATAGAGCCCATGATTGAAAATAAAATCACTAATAAGGACAATAAAACTTGTGTGTTTTTACTCATCACCATATTGATATAATGTTCCCCTAACATTTTAACGCCAATAAATACTAAAACAAGGGCAATTCCTTTTTGTAAATGTTCAAACTCATTAACAGCACCACGCAATAAAAAGAATAAGGAGCGCAATCCTAAAATTGCAAAAATATTGGAAGTATAAATCACTAAACTATTCATTGAAATCCCCATGACTGCTGGAATAGAATCAAGCGCAAAAACGATGTCAATTGCCGCAAGTAAAATAACCACCACAAATAAAGTGGTATACACAGGCTTGCCATTTTGGCGAATCATAAACTTACCCTCTCCATCAGAGGGTGTGAGCGGCAAAAAGCTTTTCAAAAATTTATAAATTTTTGAATCATGTGGATCAAATGCACTATCCTCGTCAGCCACAAACATTTTATACCCCGTATACAATAAAAACACACCAAAAATATACAATACCCATGCAAATTGTGCAACAAGGGCTACTCCCAAGGTTATAAATAAAACCCTAAATACAATTGCTGCTAAAATTCCAATTAAAAGCACACGCGACAGATGTATTTCTTTCACCTTGAAGGCGTCAAAAATTAAAATAAAAACAAAAATATTATCAATACTTAAACTCCACTCCATCAAATAGCCGCTCAAATATTCAAATGCAATTTTTTGTCCTTCTTCTACCCACATAAACACAAAAAATCCGAGCGCTAATAAAACCCATAAAAAGGTTTGACGCATCGCTTGGCGAATAGTAATGGTGGTATTTTTTTTACTTAAAAATCCTAAATCGAGCGTTAATGCAATTAATATTACAATCCCGAATACGGTGTAAACAGTTTGATCTGTTGTCATAAAGTAAAGATAATACTAGATTTACGAAGCCCCAAAACGACGTTGGCGATATTGGGTCCAAAAATAAAAAAAAAGGGAAAGTATAACAACAGGGCCTATTAAAAGCATCCATTGCCAAAAAAGACGATTCTCAGCCACCTTGGTCTTGTCCAATAATCTTAACACAATTCCCTTATTTCTACTTTCAAGTAAGCCTACAGGCTCATTTAAGTATTGTATTGCATTAACAAAGAAATCACGATTAGCAAATTGGTAGGATTCAAATGGAATCATACCCATGGGTAAAGGGCCATTGGACTTATCTACCTTATTTGTAAATAGATCAGCATCTGAAATAAAGATTTGTTTCGATGGCTTACCCTTGGATAAATAAGCAATGCCTGAATTTTGCTGAATACTATCTTTCAATACCCGAGACAACCTATTTGCAAAAAAAGAATTGAAACTCCCTTCCGATAATACTGCTATTGAAAAATGATGTTGATTAAATTGTACCATATCCTCCTCCCCTTTCACTGAATTCAATGACACCTGCGCTGGCGAAGGCAAACTTCGGGAACTTGTATCCGTCGTTAATAAAATAGTATGTTTAACGCCATTGGACGCAAGGGTATCAATACTGGAAGGAAACAAAGACAATACACGATCCATATTTTGCACAATAGGATGATTATCATTCCCATTTAAAAAAGGATAATAGGGCCACGGCACTCTTTTAATCAATGGAGATCCGTCCCCTTGTGTACCCACCACCAACGGCAATTTGGTACAGTTTAAATCCTGAATCAAATTTGAGTTGATACGAATTCCATACTTAAATAATAAATCATCCAACGCAAGTCCGCGATCAAAAGAAACGTAGGACCCATCTGTTTTTTGTAAACTATCATACTCGGCAAATAATTTATCAATCGCCCATATTATATTTCCCCCACCCATGACATATTGGTCAATTTTTAATTTATCTAAATCACTAAATGGGGTGGTTGGTTTTACAATAAGTAAAGTTTTTATTTTAGTAGCGTCTGGGAATCCTTTACTTAAATCAAATACCGATAAATCATATTGGTCCTTTAAAGTTTCTCCGATATCATTCACTGTTAAATTAACCGGCTCTCCATTTCCAATTAAGTAGGCAATGGTTGGCACTGTCTTGCGATTTAATAAATAGATGGCTTGTATAAATTTATATTCCAACAATGCTTCCGCTGCATTTGCACTAGCTTCTTCATCCACTTCTGGTATATCCTTAACAATATTATAAGGTTTAAAATATTTTTTTGAACTGCGTAAATCAATGGCGTATGGTTTTCGCCCATCCACTTCCACCAATGCCCCTGGAATAATTAACTGATCCACCCTTTTGTCGGCACCTCCAGTTCCTTGTTGTATTCTTTCAATAGGCAACCCTAATTTGGATAAACTGTCATACAAAACATATAAAGCAGTATCGCTGACTGACTGATTAGGTATTTCTAAATTCCATTTAATTAAGCTTGGGTTGATTTGATGCAACTGATCCAATAATGCAATAGCCGCATTGGATATGGTTTTATAATTGGATGGCAAGTCCCCGCCTAAATATAAATGTACCGTCACTGGTGCTTGTATTTGACTGATCACCTCAGTGGAGCTTGCACTTAAAGTGTACCTTTTTTCCTTGGTTAAATCGAACTGAAAAGGGAATATATTACTGAGATAGTTTGCACCTATAATCGCAATTAATAAAAATACATATTTAATTTTCCCTTTTAAATTTTCGATGGTGCCCAATATAAATAATACTAAAATCGAAATAAAGTAAATCATGTCGGTCATCTTGATCAACCCCTTGCTCATGTTGTTATAATGCAATGACAATCCTAGTTGCTTTATATAATAATCATAGCCATTCGCAAAAAAAGAGACGGCACTTAACCAATCAAAACTTTGTAATAATAGTATTGAAATGATGATAGAAACTATTAAGGCGATGGCGCTGTTTTTTGTCAAGCTACTCGCAAATACACCCACTGCAGTATATACAGCACCTAAAAAAATTAATCCGATATAGCTTCCAAAAGTGGCTCCCCAATCTATTCCCCCAGTAGCACTTAAAGCGTCTAAAACAACTGCAAAAAAAATGGTGGGGGCAATAGCTGCAATAACAATGAGTAAACTACCCAATAACTTTCCAAGCACCAATTGTAGGGAAGAAAAAGGCAAGCTATGCAACACTTCATACGTGCCCTGCTTAAACTCGTCTGAAAAACTTCGCATGGTTATGGCGGGCACTAATAATAATAAAAACCATGGCGCAAAATCAAAGTAAACTTGTAAACTTGCATAACCAAAATCAAGTAGATTATAGTTGGGTATCACAAATAACAATAGCCCATTCACTACTAAGTAAAAGCTAATAATTAAATACCCTGTCAGGCTACTAAAATATTGTGTCCACTCTTTTTTACATATTGACCACATAAGCCAAAGCTACAAAAAAAATAGCCCCGACCCCTTGCCGAATACTCGGAACTAGGTGGGACTATTTTGTATTTCTTTTATTGAATTAAATAGTACTATCTATACTGCGAAACTTTCGCCACAGCCACAACTTCGACTTGCATTGGGGTTATTAAAATAAAAACCCTTGCCATTGAGCCCGTCTGAAAACTCCAACTCGGTGTTGACTAAATAAAGAAAGCTTTTTAAATCAGTGACTATTTTGATGCCATTATCCTCAAATACCTGGTCCATTGGCTTTAATTCATTATCAAAATCAAGTTTGTAGCTTAAACCTGAACAGCCACCACCTACCACACCCACACGTAAAAAATAATTGGCGTCGCCCACGACACCTGCATCCTGCATTAACTGCATGACTTTTTCCTTTGCTTTCGCACTTACATAAATGGAATTTTCTTGGGCTACTTCACTCATTTTTAGCAATTCAATTTTTGCAAACTAAACATGACTTTGTTCAAACACTAATTCTTCCAAACCATTTTTTGAACGGAAATCATTGATGGCCGCTTTAATTGCATCCTCCGCTAAAACGGAGCAATGTATTTTAACTGGAGGTAAATTTAATTCCTCTACTAAATCCATATTGTCGATTTTCACAGCCTCATCAATTGTTTTTCCTTTTAACCACTCAGTGGCTAATGAAGAAGAAGCAATAGCTGAACCACAACCGAAAGTTTTGAATTTTGCATCTGTGATAAGACCAGTTGCTTGATCTACTTCGATTTGTAAACGCATTACGTCACCACATTCTGGTGCACCTACTAAACCAGTTCCTACACTTTTAGAAGCTTTATCTAATGTTCCTACATTTTTAGGATTAGAATAATGATCGATTACTTTATCTGAATATGCCATGGTTGTATTTTTAAATTTTTTAAAATATATTTTTTCGAATTATTGCTATGAATTAAAAATTAATGATGTGCCCATTGAATTGCATCAATGTCAACGCCATCCTTAAACATTTCCCAAAGTGGGCTCATCTCTCTTAATTTTAAAACAGTATCTGTTACTGCTTTAATCGTAAAATCAATTTGCTCTTCTGTGGTATTTCTTCCTAATCCAAAACGAAGTGAACTATGTGCCAAATCATCCCCAAGTCCTAATGCTTTTAAAACATAACTTGGTTCCAATGAAGCAGACGTACATGCTGAACCAGAAGATAAAGCGATGTCCTTATTAAAGCCCATCATTAAACCTTCTCCTTCAACATATTTAAATGAAATATTGCTCACATGCGGCAAACGGTGTGCTGGATTTCCATTTACATATGTTTCGTCTATTTGTTTTAATGCATTTTCTAATTTATCTCTCAATTTAGAAATTCTTTCGGTATCTGCAGCCATATCTAACCTTGCTACTTCTGCAGCTTTGCCAAATCCAACAATACCAGGAACATTTAAAGTACCACTACGCATTCCTCTTTCGTGGCCACCGCCATCCATTTGCGCAGTTACTTTTACACGTGGATTTTTACGTCGCACATACAAAGCACCCACACCCTTTGGACCATACATTTTATGTGCAGTGAATGCCATAATATCAATACCATCTGTATTTACATCCACTGGAATTTTTCCTACTGCTTGTACCGCATCTGTGAAAAATAATGCACCATGCTTTTTAGCAATGGCACTAATTTCTTTCACTGGTTGTATCACCCCTATTTCGTTATTTGCATACATGATTGCCACCAAAATAGTGGTTGGTCTCATAGCTGCTTCTAATTGTTTTAAATCAATCAAACCATCAGGCTGTACTTCCAAATACGTCACTTCAGCCCCTAATTTTTCAAGGTGCTTACATGTATCTAACACCGCTTTATGCTCTGTCGTACAAGTAATGATGTGATTGCCTTTTGTTGCATACATTTCAAACACCCCTTTAATTCCAAGATTATCCCCTTCGGTAGCACCTGAAGTAATGATGATTTCCTTAGGATCTGCCCCAATTAATTGGGCGATTTGCTCCCTAGCATAATCCACTGCCTCCTCCGCTTGCCATCCAAATGAATGGTTACGACTAGCCGCATTTCCGAAATTTTCGACAAAATAAGGTAACATCACCTCTAAAACCCTTGGATCCATGGGCGTAGTTGAGTTATGATCAAGATAAATTGGTAATTTTAACATGTTCGAATTTTAGTTTTTTCTATAGTACAAAAGTAACGCTTAGGGCTTGATATTACTGAATTCGTTAGAATTTGAATGCAAAATTTTCCCAATTCGTAAAACAAAATAGGCATGAATTTTAAAGTAGAACATATCGGCATAGCAGTTAAGGATTTAAAAGCAAGCATTTCCTTGTATGAACAATTATTGGGTAGCCCTTGCTACAAAACAGAATCTGTGGCCTCAGAACAGGTGGACACCGCCTTTTTTTTAAAAGACCATACTAAAATTGAACTTGTGGCAAGCACGGATCCACAAGGGGTCATTGCCAAATTTATTGAAAAAAAGGGGGAAGGACTGCACCATATTGCATTCGAAGTGCCAGATATAATTATTGAAATGGACCGACTAAAAAATGCCGGATTTACCCTTTTAAATGAGCAACCTAAAAAAGGAGCTGACAATAAATTGGTTTGCTTTATCCACCCAAAAAATTGCAACGGGGTATTAATAGAATTGTGCCAGTCAACACCTTAAATTAAATGCTCAAAACTTCAATTGCTTTTTGTGCAGCCAATTGACTAGCATCTTTTTTCGTATAGCCCTTTTGACTAGTGACTACTTCGCCATCCAAAACTACATTGATGGTGAATAAACGACGTCGCCCTTCTAACTGTTCTCCTGCCAAAACAAAATCAACCTGCTTGCCTTGCTTTAATGCCCATCCAATAATTTTATTTTTGATGTTGATATCAATCAACTCTAATTCATCCATAAATAAATAGGGTTGAATCATTTTATTGACAATCCACTTTTTGGTAAACTCGTATTTTTTATCAATGTAAATGGCGCCTACCAAGGCTTCCAAGGTATTCCCAAATATTTGACTTGTTTTTAAACCGCCATCTAACTTATTGAATTTGGTAAATCTTTTTAATCCCATTTGAATCGCAATATGATTTAATTGCTGACGATTTACCATTTTACTACGCATCTCCGTTAAAAAACCTTCGCCTTTATATGGATACTTTTTAAATAAATAATCCGCTACCACCGAACCAATAATCGCATCCCCTAAAAACTCAAGACGCTCATTATTTTCAGAGGAATGTTCTTTTACCGAACGATGATTTAAGGCTGTTTGAAATAGTAATATATTATTAGTGGAATAACCAATGAGTAAAACCAGGTTTTTTTCAAAAGCAGATTTCTTAAAGAAAGAAAGTAAGTATTGAATTTTTTTCACTAAAATTAATCCTTGTATTTTTTCACAATCACACAGGCATTATGGCCACCGAACCCAAAAGTATTACTTAGGGCCGCATTTACTGTTCTTTTTTGTGCTCTATTGAATGTGAAATTTAAACGACCGTCTAATTCAGGATCATCCGTAAAATGATTGATGGTAGGTGGTACAATATCATGAATTACGGATTGTATACAAGCGATGGCTTCAATAACCCCTGCTGCACCTAAACAATGCCCAGTCATTGACTTTGTACTACTTATATTTAAAGAATAAGCATGCTCGCCAAATACAGCTGTGATTGCTTTGGTTTCAGCAATATCACCCAATGGCGTTGAAGTACCATGTGTATTGATATAATCAATATCACCAGGTTGCATATTTGCATCCCTTAAAGCTGCAATCATTACGTTTTTTGCGCCCAATCCTTCTGGATGCGGTGCTGTTAAATGGTAAGCATCTGCAGTAGCGCCGCCACCCACAACTTCACAATATATTTTAGCGCCACGTTTTTTGGCGTGTTCTAATTCCTCTAATACTAAAACGCCCGAAGCTTCCCCCATGATAAAACCATCCCGATCCTTATCATATGGTCTACTTGCTGTTTTAGGATCATCATTGCGTTCGCTCATCGCCCTCATGGCATTGAAACCACCAATACCAGCGGCGCCAATAACTGATTCAGCACCTCCCGTAATAATAATATCTGCCTTGCCTAATTTTAAAGTATCCATCGCAGTGACCATTGCATTTGTACTTGAAGCACAAGCACTTACCACCGCAAAATTGGGTCCACGAAATCCATGCTTCATGGAAATTTGTCCAGCTGCAATATCCAAAATCATTTTAGGAATAAAGAAAGGGTTGAACCTCGGTGTTCCATCCCCTTGTACAAAATTAGTAACCTCTTCGCTAAAGGTGTTTAAACCACCAATACCACTGGCGAAAATTACGCCTACTCGATCATGATCAACATTGTTTTCAGTAATACCTGCATCTGCAACAGCTTGGTCACTCGCCACTAAAGCAATTTGTGCAAAACGATCCAATTTTCTTGCTTCCTTACGATCCATAAACTCAGTTGCATCAAAACCTTTTATCTCGCAAGCAAATCTTGTTTTGAATTTTGCCGCATCAAATTGTGTAATCATGTCCGCACCTGATACGCCATTGATTAAGCTATCCCAATAAGCGTCTAGTGAGTTTCCAATAGGAGTAATTGCTCCAATACCTGTAACTAAGATGCGTTTGGTTTGCATGAAAATCTTTTTTAAAAATTAAATCCGCCTTTAAAGCAAAGGCTCAAAAAGGCGGATTAAAATATTCCGATGTATCAAGTTTTATTTACAATTAAGTAAACTTACTATTTAGCGTATTTCTCTAAATAAGTAACTGCTTGACCTACGGTTGTAATAATTTCTGCTTGTTCATCAGGAATAGAAATATCAAATTCTTTTTCAAATTCCATAATTAATTCAACGGTGTCTAATGAATCAGCGCCCAAATCATTTGTAAAGGAAGCCTCGTTTGTAACTTCTGCTTCATCCACACCTAATTTGTCAACGATCATTTTTTTAACTCTAGTAGCGATGTCTGACATTGTAAAAAGTTTTGTTTACGGCGCAAAAATATACTTTTTGTCAAAAACGAAGTATTTTATTTGCCTTTTTGTTTACACAATTTAACGCTTATTTGAAATAAAGGGTTCATTTGGCTGTTTTTGCTATAAAAGCAGGCAAAAGCGAGGTCATTTGACCTATTCAAGTCCTTTAATCTGCTTGAAAAAAGTTAGTTATTCATTGGAACAAACAAGTGTTCGTAGCTAGGAAAAGCTTCGTGGATGATACAAATCCTCCTCAAGCTTTGTTGTCTTTATGCTTTTGCTTTAAAATACCTCTCAGTTCATGCTGATGCTCCATGGGGATGGTTTCCTTACTTACCAGAAAAAAGGATTTAGGCCCAAAATAGAGATGGAAAAAATAAGGACTTTCAAAGTAGTAAGTCAGCTCGGACCATTGCCATTGCGCCTCCGCATTTTCTGCAACCAAGTTGGCACCATGTTGGTCATAGCTAAATTCCCAATTGGATTTAAATAATTTTGTTTTCTTATAAAATATCATTGGAAGCAGGTACCAAAAAAGTAACATTAATATCAACCACAAAACCGAACCAAACAAAAAAAGCTCTGGTCGTATTTTTTTTTGAAATAATAAAACAGCAGTTACAATCGCATAAATATTGACTGCAATCATTAAGCCTTTAATTTCTGATTGCTTTATAAAATGATATCGAAGTGCTTGCAACACCTCCTTTCGATTATAACTAATTAAAAAAGACATGTGTAAATAATTACTGTTAATAAGACAAAGTTACTACACCAGGCATTTACTGTGTATGTCGTCAAAGAAAGTGGACAGTTCAGCACTTAAAAACAGACTGCACAATACCAGTATTTGCTAAAGACAATGAGAGAACTATTTCTCACCAGGAATTCATTGAATCCGCCATGGAAGCAATTGAGGCAGTATTTGGCAGGAACACCTATTTGCAACCTGAGATTAGGGTATCGCATACCATTAAGGGAAGGACACCTGATGCTATTCATATGACAAGCCATCAAGTCACCAAATTTGTTACCAAAGAGGGTGTTTTTGTTACCATTCAACAATTATGGTAACAAATATATGCAAAAAAGAATCAAATGGTAACAAATAGAATCAAAACAATTCTACGCAAAGTGTTGATTTATAGGGTTAAAATCAAGTAAAGTCAAACACATCACTTTCCGATACAGAATTTGGAGAAAATAAAATCTAATTGATCTTCGCTGGTAATTTCACCAGTAATAGTGCCTAAATAATGTAGGGCTTGTCGAATATCTAATGCGAGTAAATCGCCAGTAACATTTTGTATTAAACCAGTTTCAACATCATTCAATGCAAGTAATAATTTTTTTAAGGAACTTACATGTCGCGCATTCGTAACAATCGTACCTTCTTTTTTTAATTGATCCCCTACCACTTTTTGCGTGATGGCTTGTGTTAATGCATCAATATTATTTTTATCTTTTGCAGAAATGAAAACAATATTTTTAAAATTATTATAATTATTTACAACATCCGATGTAGTCAAATCCATTTTATTCCCCACCAATATAATTTTATCTAAGCCAATCTCTTTTCCCCATGTATTTATTTGCTCAGGAGTTGTTGTGTTTACATCAAACAATGCAATCACAATATCTGCTTGTATTATTTTTTCCTTACTTTTATCAATACCCATCTGTTCAATCACATCGCTAGTTTGCTGCCTGATACCAGCTGTATCAATTAACTTATACAATACGCCATCTATATTTAATAGCTCTTCCACAGTATCCCTGGTGGTTCCTGGAATTTCACTCACTAAGGCTCTTTGCTCATTTAATAAGGTATTTAATAAGGTGGATTTTCCTGCATTGGGTTTGCCGACAATGGCTACTTGTACCCCATTCTTTATTACGTTTCCTAACTTAAAGGATTCTAATAAAATATTTGTTTTCAATTGTAATTGTTGCACTAAAATTTCTAACTCCTTTTTATTTGCAAAAGCAACATCTTCCTGTGAAAAATCTAATTCTAATTCAATCAACGCAGAAAATTTAATTAATTTTTCACGCATTAATTTTAAATCATCCGAAAATCCGCCCTTTAAATTATACAATGCTGCTTGACGGGATGCTTCTGTATTGCTTGCGATTAAATCTGCAACCGCTTCGGCTTGTGTTAAATCCAATTTAGCATTCAAAAAAGCCCTTTGCGTAAATTCACCAGGTTTTGCAAGTCGTGCTCCCTCCTGTATCATTAATTGCAATAAACTATCCTGAATAAAAGGAGAACCATGACATGAAATTTCAACCACCTCCTCACCTGTATATGATTTTGGTGCGCGATATAAGGTGATAACTACTTCATCAATCACAATATTGTCAAATTCAATTTTACCAAAATGAACGGTATGTGTTTTTTGTACCAGTAAATTTTTTTTTGGGAAAACACCATTAACAATGTCAATGGCACTTGCGCCACTTAATCTAATTACTGCAATAGCGCCAATACCTGGCGCAGTAGCCAAGGCAACAATGGTGTCATTCCAATTACTCATATTTTCGCGCATACACAAAGGTAACTTTTTGCAGTTTATTTGTCAGGCAAATAATAGCGACCTGTAATTAATTTATTACGGGGCAAAAAAATCCTTCTCGATCAGCTCGAGAAGGATTTTATATTTTTTATTCGTTTGAATTAGTAGTCTTCTGAAACCATGAAAACAATGGCTTGACGATGGCGGTAAATTACATTACGACCATTTTGTACAGCTGGTTTCCATTTTGGACCTCTTCGAATAACACGAACGGCTTCCTCTTTTGTACCATATCCTGGATCATTTTCTGCTTTTACATCAGAAATTGTACCATCTTTTGCTACTATAAAAGATATAACCACACTATATTTTCCAGTAGGGGCGCCATTTTCAACTGGCAAATCCCTATTTAAGGTTCTTTCCAAATAACGAATCCAACCTTTTAGCCCACCTGGAAATTCAGCAGGTATTTGAACTACGGTGAAAATTTTATTTTCATCGTCATCCTTTGGCGCTTCCACGATAGCTGTGCTTTCAACTGGAGCAACCAAGCCATCATCCTTTATTCCCTCTTGGTTAAATGTGCCAATTTTAGTGTCCTCTAATTTTTCGACTTCCTTAATTTCGTCTTCTTCCTTTACTTCCTCGTCTTCTACAATCTTAGGTGGCGTAAATTTAGTGACTTCCACTTTAGGAGGTTCTTGTTTAGGAGGTGGTGGTGGTGGTGGTGGTGGTGGTATTTTATCTTCCTGAACATTTTCTAATGAAATATCCACCGCAACCACTTCTACTTGTTTTTCATTGCTAGAGTTTGATATTATTGCACTTAAAGAAAGCCCCAAGGTAACAACGAACATTGCAACCAACCCTCTTTTGATACGGTGATTATATGTTTTGCGTAGTTCGTAAGCACCGTATTCTTTATTTCTGCCTTCAAAAACCAGGTCAAGGAAATCAGCGGTTAATATTTTATTTATATCCATTTTTAATGCTTTTAATTGCTTGTAGGAGATTGTGAACTCTTATCAGAAACAGAAACTAGTTGCGCCTCGCCTTCTGAAATATCTACTAATGCATATTTTTTAACTACATTAATAGCCATCTCATCCAAAATATCCACTACATTTTGATAATTGCAGTTGGCACTTGGTTTGATAACTACTACGAAATCTTTTTCTGGATTTTCAGCGTCTCTAGAACGGCTTCTTACATCCGCCTTCTTTTTTAATATGATTTCACGAATTGAGTTTTCTCCATTATAGGAAGCTGACAAAAAATTTGAACCATCTGGTTTTAGTTGCCCCTCATAATAATAGATATGATTATCCGCACCCATCATAATAGTAAGTACGCCTGATTCCTTCGCCTTGTTTTGGTCCTCTGGGATTACTTTGTCATCAGGCAAAAACAGTTTAAATGCTGTTGGCTGACTCATTGTAGTAGTGAATATAAAAAAAGTAATCAACAAAAATCCTAAATCCACCATCGGTGTTAAATCTACACGCGTTGATAGTTTTTTTCCTTTTTTGACTCCTGGTCCTTTTTTATGGCCACCGCCCGAGGTATCTAATTCTGCCATATCAGTAACTTTTTATTAGTTATTAAATTTAATTATCCTCACCATCCCCAGCCATTGACTTTTTGTAAAGTTCAGATCCAACAGGGGCATTTTCAGGATTGGTTACCATCTGGAATTTCAATAAATCGTTTTTCTTAAATGCAACTATTACATTTTTGAATGAAGGATATTTAGACACATTGTCCCCTTTTAATAAAAGGTCCATTTTAGCGCCCGCATGGGCTTCTTTCACTACTTGCATCCAAGTGATTAACTCATTATTGGTACTATCCTTACATGGTATACCTGGTAATTGGTCTCCTTTTCTGTTTTCTTCAGCAATGGCTAAAAAAGAATTTAAACCGCTAAATGATGCTCCTATAAAACCTGCTTTTTTAAATGCAGGAACATTGATACCTAAATTGCGTGTTGTATTTAATGTATTCGCTACAACTTCTCTTTTTTGCTCATCATCAATTGTCAGAAAAACTTTACCATCTTTATCAATCGTTATCAAAACAAAGTCCTTACCTGGCGCAATTTTTGAAGCGACCGAACTTGGTGTGGTCACAGCAATAGCTTCCGCTGGCTTAAATTTTGTCGTTAAGATGAAGAAAGACAATAAAAGGAAAGCTATATCGCACATGGCTGTCATGTCGATAAAGGTACTCTTACGAGGTAATTTGGCTCTACCCATTGTATAGTCTTTTAAAAATTATTAGGTGTTTACACCTAAATTAAATTACGTTGTTTTCTACTATTTGTAGTTTGCTGCGAAGCTTTGAGTTAATGTGAAACCAGACTCATCGATACCATAAGTGATACCGTCAATTCTTGTTGTGAACACATTATACATAATGATTGCAACAGCAGATGTACCAATACCTAATGCAGTATTGTACAATGCCTCAGAAATACCTTGCGATAATTCACGTGCTGCTTCACCACCACCTTCTTCACCTAATTTAGAGAAAGAACGAATCATACCTAATACCGTTCCGAACAAACCTAATAAGGTTGCAACAGAAGCAATAGTAGATAAGAAAACTAAATTCTTCTCCAACATTGGCAATTCCAGTGCAGTAGCTTCTTCAATTTCTTTTTGAATATTCAATACTTTTTGGTCTGTATCTAATTCAGTATTTGTAATCATTTCTTTGTATTTTTTCAAACCTGATTTCATTACATTACCTACAGATCCTTTTTGCTTATCACACTCAGCTAAAGCTTTATCCACTTCTTTATTCGCTAAATGAAATTGTACTTTACGAACAAATTGTGCAATGTTTCCTTTTCCACCTGCTTTTTTGATCGTCAATAATCTTTCAATAACAAAAGTTATAACAATTAAAAAAGTACCAATTAAAACTGGAACCACAATACCACCCTCGTACATTTTAGTAAATGTTCCTACTGGTCCTTGGTGCGAAGGCCAAAATCCACCACTTGGATCTGGATTTGTAAAATTACTAGCGTTACCTAGCACAAAACGCCAAATAACATAACCTGCTAGGATACACGCGATGGGTGCTAGTGTAGCAATCAAGTTTCCGCCTTCTTGAGGCTGTGCAGCGCTCTTAGCTGTTGCAGTTGATTTTGAAAGATCAGCCATGATTCAATTGATTTTAGTTTAAAATTATTTTTTTAAATTCCCCTTAATAATTACGAACCCCATTTTCTCTAAAAAATGTAAATTAATAGTTATTAAGAGCTTACAAAATAGGTAATTTATTGGTCCAAACAAATTTCCAAGTATTTTTTTTAATAAAGTTTTACAAAAAACCTTCCTTGTTCCGAAACTTGTATATTTACCATTCTATTTTATAAACTAATAATGTTTAACATGAAAAAAATCATGCTCGTTTTTGGCCTTTTTATGATCATGCAAAATCAGGTTCAAAGTCAACGTCCAGGTGGTCCTAGACCCGATCAAATGCCAGGCCAACGCCCCGATACAAGTGGCGTAAAAAAAGATATTCCACCGATAAAGTCAGGCCCAAAAGCATATGGGGAAGTCATCACCAAAAAAGCCGTTAGCCAAAAGGGCGTATTTACCGTTCACTTTTTAAATAATAAATTCTATTTTGATATACCAGATCAACTTTTAGGAAGGGAACTTTTAGCAGTAACTCGTTTTGTTAAGGTTCCAGGTGGCGCCCGTAAATATGGTGGCGAGCAAATAAATGAACAAACCATTACATTTGAAAAAGGACCCAATCAGCGCATATTTATGCGTGTAGTTACCCTTATTAGTAAGGCTGACTCCACACAAACTATCGCTAAAGCAGTGAAAAATTCCTATTTAGACCCGATTGTGGCTTCTTTCGACATTAAAGCCATTGGTAAGGATTCAAATAGCTCAATTATTGATGTAACTGACTTTTTTAAAGGGGACAACCAAGCGGTGAGCTTGAGTAGCAATGAAAAGCGCTCTTTTAAACTAAGTGCATTAGCATCAGACCGTTCTTTTATACAAAGTATCAAGTCCTACCCTAAGAATATTGAAATTAGGACCGTTAAAACCTATTCCGCATCTGCTGGTGGGGGTTTAGGTAGTCCATTGGGTGGTAGTAGCACCATTCCAGCTATAAGCAATGCTGGGGCAGTTACTTTTGAATTAAATACCTCGGTATTATTATTACCTGAGGTACCCATGAATCGCCGTTTATTTGATCCAAGGGTGGGTTATTTCGCAGATAATTTTGTAGAATATTCAGATGACCAACACAAGGTAGAAAGCCAAACCTTCGCTGTGCGTTATAGATTAGAGCCAAAACCTGCAGATATGGAGAATTATAAAAAAGGCATGTTGGTGGAGCCGGCAAAACCGATTGTCTATTATATCGACCCAGCGACACCAAAAAAATGGGTGCCTTATTTAATTGCTGGGGTGAATGACTGGAATGTAGCATTTGAAAAAGCAGGTTGGAAAAACGCCATCAGTGGAAAAGAATGGCCGAATGATAGTACCATGAGTTTGGAAGATGCACGTTATTCAGTGATTCGCTATTTCGCATCTGATATTCAAAATGCCTATGGCCCGCAAGTGCATGATCCAAGAAGCGGTGAAATTTTAGAAAGTCATATTGGCTGGTACCACAATGTGATGAATTTAGTGCATGATTGGTTTATGATTCAAACTGCAGCAGTAGATAGCAACGCGCGTAAAATGAAATTTGATGATGCGTTAATGGGGCAATTGATTCGCTTTGTATCCTCACACGAAGTTGGACACACATTAGGTTTGAGACATAATATGGGAAGCAGTAGTAAAACACCTGTTGAAAAATTAAGAGATAAAAAATGGGTGGAAGCAAATGGACATACCGCATCTATTATGGATTATGCACGTTTTAACTATGTTGCACAACCGGAAGATAATATTAATGAATCTGGTTTATTCCCACGTATTGGAGATTACGATAAGTGGGCTATTCAATGGGGTTATACTTACACAGGGCAATCAGATGTCAATGAAGATAAAAAAGAAAATAACAAATGGATTATTGCTAATTTAAAAAATAATCCAAGAGTTTGGTTTGGTGGCGAAGGATATGGTTCTGATCCACGTGCACAAACGGAAGACTTAGGGGACAATTCAGTTTTAGCAAGTGCATATGGTATTAAAAACTTAAAACGCATCCTAGTTAAATTACCAGAATGGACAAAAGAAGAAGCAGATAAATATGAAAACTTAAATGATATTTATATGCAACTGGCTGGCCAATTCAACAGATACATGAACCATGTTGCTAAAAATATTGGTGGTGTTTATGAGAACATTAAGAGTGTCGAAGAGCCAGGTGATGTTTATACACCTACCCCAGTAGCGATACAAAAAAGTGCGATGGCATTTTTACAAAATCAATTATTCAGTACGCCGAAATGGTTATTGGATAATACAATTTTGAATAAAATTTCTAACCCTGTTGCTAATGAGCGTGTACAAGGAATTCAAACAAGTGTATTAAAAAGCTTGCTTGATAAAGGCCGCTTATTAAGATTAACAACCAGTAGCACTCGTTTCAGCAATGCAAGCTATGCATTAACCGACATGATGGATGATGTAAGAAAAGGATTATTTAGCGAATTAGCTACTCAAAAAGCAACGGATGTATTCCGTCGTAACTTACAAAAAACTTATGTAAGTCAATTAAACAACTTAATTAATCCTAGTGCAAGCCCTGCAGCTCCTAAAATTGGAGGATTTAGAATTGGCGCACCAGTGGATGTTGAAAATTCAGATGTATATTCTGAAGCTAAATCACAATTAAAGAAATTAGCAGCTTCCTTAAGAGCAGCTAGTTCAAGTGATGCAGCTACTACAAGCCACTATGCTGATTTACAAGACAGAATTAAAAAAGCATTAGATCCTAAGTAAATAGAAACTGCTTTTCAAATACGAAAAAGCCCCGCCCGATAAATCGGTGCGGGGCTTTTTTATTCAAGTGTTAAATTGCGAATTGTATTTTGCTAATTATAAAAGCGAAAAAATAGCTTGGCTAAGAAATGCGTTTGTAGCATTTCAGAACAAGTCTATTTTGTAGCGATAAATGAATGGAATACTTTATTAAAATAGCTACTCGTATCGAAGGGCATCAATCGGATTCAACGCTGCTGCTTTCATTGCTGGATAAATGCCTGCAACCAGCCCAACCAAGGTACAAATGGCAATGCCAATACCCACCCATAACCAAGGGACAATGAACCCTGTTTTTAAAATAATACTAAATATATTTCCCACTAGCACCCCTAAAACAATACCAAAGATGGCTCCTAAAATACTAATCAAAATACTTTCAAATAAAAATTGACGACGTACATCTTTCTTTTTTCCTCCAAGGGCTTTAATCAATCCAACTTCTCTGGTGCGCTCATTTACAGCCACTAACATAATATTCATTAATCCAATGGCTGCGCCAATTAAAGTGATTAAACCAATCGCACCCGCAGCACCACTAATTCCAGCCAATAACCCTATAAATATATCAGCAAACTTATCACTCTTATCTATTACAAAATTATCTGACTCACTTGGAATGAGTCTACGCGCCTTTCTCATTTGCTCCATGGATTCCCCGATGGCAGGATCTAACTCGGTTACATTATTAACCATCACCCCTATTTGATAAGAAGAACTTATGTTTTGATATTGTCTGATGTTTTTTAGTGAAGTTATAATCACATCATCCTGGCGCATCATTGCACTTAAACCCTTCGATTTTAATAAGCCAATAACTCGATACGGTTTGCCTCTCACTAAAATAACTTTGTCAATACTTTTTTCGGGATTATTTGGAAATAATCTAGTGGCCACATTACTTCCAATCAAACAAACATTACGACCACTTTGTAAATCTACATTATTTAAATTGCGTCCTAAGCTTAATTGATACCCATTGACCCCTAAATAATTTTCATCGCCTCCCCACATAGAAACCTGCGGGTTGGTTTTATAATTTTTATAACGAAGTTCATTGTTGCCATTCCCACGACGATACACACTTACTTGTGCCCTGTTAAAACCATAATTTTCCTTAAAATAAACAGACTCCTCTAATCGAATAGGCTTATCTAAATTTGATTTTTTTTCCTTTTGTCCTTTCTTCTGTTTTGAAAATTCTTGTTGATTTCTTCCACCCATCTTTCTTACATTCATTTCCTTATACCTTATGCTGAATGCATTTGCCCCCATAAAAGAGAAGTTTTCCTTTAAGCTTTGGTTCATAGCTGATATTGCGGTAATAATACCAATCAACGCCATGATACCAAAAGCAATAATGGCCACCGTAATACCCGTGCGTAGTTTATTGCTTTTTACCGTGCGCCAAGCTAAAATAAAGGAATCCTGAAGCGTCATGCTAATTATAATTATTGAACAATAAAGGTAGTACAGAATTATGCAATGTTACCCCTACTATTTGAAGAGCGGTTAAAAGTAGAGATAATTGAACAGCAAATTAGGGAAAACACCTAGCACCAGAATCAAAATGGCAAGGACTGCCAACTTGTACGTATAGGATTTATCTAATTCCCCAATGGCAGGTGTCCCTGGTATAAAGTACATTGCTTGAATCAATTTGAAATAATAATACACACTGATACTAGCAAAAATCATTGCCACCACCACTAACCATATTCCTGCACCCGCTATTAAAACTGCATTGATCATATAATATTTCGCAAAAAAACCGCCCGTAATTGGGATACCTGCTAAAGAACATAAAAACACGGTCGTTAAAAAGGCTAATAATGGATGGGTCTTAGCCAAACCGTGAAAAGCTTCAAAACTATTTTCTTTCATTTTAACCAACACAGCAAAAATACCGACGCTGGCTAATGAATAAACGACTATATATAATAGGATGCCTTCGTTGGCAAAACTAGAAGTACCATACAATGCGAATAACATGAAACCTGCTTGTGCAATACTAGAATACGTCAACATTCTTTTTACGCTTCTTTGAAATACAGCAGTCACGTTACCCACCATCAATGTACTTATAATAACCAATGGCAATATAATACCCCAGGTTTTTTCAAACGGTTTATATTGAACTAGGTATATATTGATGAATGCGATAAACCCAGCCGACTTAGCAATGGTTGCCATGAAGGAAGTAAATACAGTGGGGGCGCCATCATAAACATCTGGCGTCCAAAAATGAAATGGCGCTGCAGAAACTTTAAAATTCATTGCAGCAAAAATTAAAATGAGTCCCGCCGAAAACATAAACTGCTCATTAAGTACACTTGGATCTGGTGGGATTAAATTAAAGCTACCAGTGGCACCATAAATAAAAGTGATGCCTAATAATAGGATGCCTGTTGAAAACGAGCCCATTAAAAAGTATTTAATCGCCGCCTCATTACTAAACAAACTTTTTTTATCGGAGCCAGTTAAAATATATAATGGGATAGATAAAATTTCAATCCCAATAAACAACATGAGTAAATTATTAAAAGAAGTTAAAATACTTGCACCACAAAGTATAAAAAAGAACAAGGCATAAAAATCAGCCGCATGATTTCCAATTTTTGAAATCTCTTCCCCATTGATCCAGATATAAATTAAGGTTAAACAATAAAATAAGGTATTGGTATATAAACCGAATCTTGTAAACGACAACATATTATTGGTATCCACTTCCGCTACAAACCAACCATTCAATTGCGCCAGATTTGCTAAAATCAAAAAAATCAAACCAAACAAAGCAATATTTTTTTGCTTATTTTCTCCCTTAATACTCCAGGAAGCAAACATCATTACAACGCCTAAAAAAGCAGAAACTATAATTGCATTCATTATTAATGTGTTTAATTTATTTAACGAATATTTGTTGTAAACTATCGGCTGTCAAATCGAATAAAGGCTGTGGAAATACCCCTGTAACAAAAACAATAATCAATAAAACGATTAACACGATTTGTGCAGGTTTATTGATCGTTTGCATTTGATTGATCTGTGTACTCACTTCACCGTAGGCAACCTTTTGGACCATATTCAAGGTATAGATCGCTGCCAATATAATACTTACACCAGCGGCAGCCCCAACCCAAATATTATACTGGAACAAACTATTAAACATTAAAAATTCACCCACAAAAGCATTGGTTAATGGTAGTGCGATATTGGCTAAAGCAAAACCAACCAATAAAATTGCCAGGGTGGGTTGTTTTTTTGCTAGCCCCCCCATTTGTTGCATAGATCTAGTGCCTGTTTGTTGTTCAATAATATCTGCGACAATCCATAATCCCAGAACATTAATGCCATGTGAAAATAATTGAATCATTGCTCCTTGTATACCAATTTGAAGATGTGAAAATATAGCCGCATTCATTAAACCAATATGTGCAATAGATGAATAAGCAATCAAACGTTTAATGTCATCTTGACGAATCGCAATAAAAGAAGCATATAAAATACCGATCACCGATAAAATAACCACCACATTGATATGCGCCACAAATGCTGTTGGAAACAAAGGCAACAACCATCTAAGAATTCCATACAAACCCATTTTAACCATCACCGCACTCATGACCATAGTTACTGCAGTTGGTGATTGCTCGTAGGCATCAGGCTGCCAAGTATGTAAAGGAAAGATGGGCATTTTGATAGCAAATGCAATAAAAAATAAGGCAAAAGCTGTGACTTGTAGCCCAGCCGTTAAGTTGGCCTTTGCAAAGGATGTTATCAAAAAGCTTTGATCACTCGTGTGCATGTAAACAAATACAATTCCAATAAGCATCATCAAGGAACCTAAAAATGTATAAATGAAAAATTTAAAAGTAACTGCAATTCTTTTTTCACCACCCCAGATAGAACTTAAAAAATAAACCGGTATCAAAGCTAATTCCCAAAAAAAATAAAACAATAAAGCATCCCCCGCTAAAAACACCCCCATCAATCCATTTTGTGCAAAAAGTAATAAGGAAAGAAAAATATTTTTTTGCTTGGGTTGATTTTGTGAAGTCGCAATAATGATGGCCGGAAAACTAATGGCAGTTAACAATACTAAAATTTTTGCTAAGCCATCTGCATGTAAAAAAAACTGCGCATGCAACACCGGAATCCATGGTGCATTAAAATCAACGGCCCCGTTACCTGCTAATACTATTGCGGCCACCAAAGTCCCCAATGTAGAAACAATTGCTATCGTATTGGCCGATTTACCATTTTTAATAAAAAGTAATAATAAGGCGGTAACAAAAGGAATTAATATAAATGATAGTAACATATGGCTTATTAAAATAATTATTTAATCGAATTGTGAAATAAACGCAATAGTAAAGTGTCATTAAACCAAAGTAAAAACAATAATATAATTGCTAAAACCATAAATAAAATATAATACCCTACTTGTCCATTTTGTATCAATCTTAATTGTCTTGCACTATACTGTACTAATTTACCCGTACCATTGACTGCACCATCAATCACTTGTTTTTCAATACTATTTTTCAAAAATCCAGCTATACGATTTAAGGGATTTACAATTACTGTATTGTATAATTCATCAATATGCCATTTATTATAGAAAAATTTTCCAATGAAACTATTAGGCACTTCGTCTGTTTTCTTTTTGTATATAATCACAGCCAACAATAATGCAATCAAAGCAATCGTCACTGATACTGCCATTAATAGCCACTCAGTTGCATGTGATAAACCAATTTCAGTAGGTTCCCCTACAATGGTGCTTAACTGATGTGATAACCAATGATGTCCTCCCATTAATTCAGGAATACCAATTGCGCCTGCTATTGCACTAGCCACTGCTAATAAGATTAAAGGGAAAGTCATCGCCATCGGTGATTCATGTAAATGGGCTTCTTGATTGGGCGTCCCTCTAAATTTACCTAAAAAAGTAGTGGCATATAATCGGAACATATAAAAAGCAGTCATTGCAGCACCAATAACACCTAACACCCAATACACCGGACTTTTTGCAAAGGCAGCTGCAAGTATTTCATCTTTTGAAAAGAAGCCACTAAATGGAGGCACCCCAGCAATGGCGATACAACCTATTAAGAAAGTAATATGTGTAATAGGCAATTTTGATTTTAATCCCCCCATTTTACGAATGTCTTGCTCGAGATGCATTGCATGAATAACCGAACCTGCACCTAAGAATAATAAAGCTTTGAAGAATGCATGTGTTATTACATGAAACACTGCACCTGAATAAGCACCCACGCCTAATCCTAAAAACATATAGCCCAATTGACTTACAGTTGAGTAAGCCAATACTTTTTTGATATCATTTTGTTTGATTGCAATAGTCGCTGCTAACAACGCAGTACTAATACCTATGACTGCAATGACAGTTTGTGTAATTTCACTATGACTAAATAAAATATTGCTACGGGTAATCATATAAATACCTGCAGTAACCATGGTTGCAGCATGTATCAAAGCCGAAACAGGTGTTGGACCTGCCATTGCATCTGGTAGCCAAGTGAACAAAGGAATTTGCGCACTCTTACCCATGGCGCCCAAAAATAATAATAAAGTAATACCAGTGATATCTGCACTTGATAATTTAGCCAAACTTTCGGCAGTGAGTACCTCACTATAGCTTACTGAACCCAACTTGAAAATCATCCAAAATATGGCTAATAAAAAACCCAAATCACCAATGCGATTCATAATAAAAGCCTTCTTAGCTGCATAATTAAAATCTCCATTCGTAAACCAATAACCAATTAATAAATAGGAGCATAAACCAACGCCTTCCCATCCTATAAACATAATAATATAATTATCTCCTAATACTAAAAGCAACATGAAGAAAATAAACAAATTCAGATAAGCAAAATACCTTGCATAGTGCGCCGAAGATTCCTCCTTCATATACGCAGTGGAATATAAATGTATCAAGGAGCCCACACCTGTAATGACCAATAGGAAAAGGCTAGATAAGGCGTCTACTTTAAAATCAAAAGGTATTTTAAGGGTTGCCGTATTGATGAAATCAAAATAATGAACACTTGTAGCACCATGTTCTTGTACATGTAAAAAAGCAAAGATGCTCGCGATGAATGAAGCAATGATATATCCTGTTGCCTTATATGCAATTACCTTTTTACTCCAATAGTTACGCCCCAAGCCATTGAATAAAAATCCAGCAAGTGGCCATAATATGATAAATCCTACCAACACTTTCATTATTCCCATTGCATTAATTTTTTAATCTATTTAAAAAATTGATATCTACTGAATGTGTATTGCGATACATCATTACAATAATTGCCAATCCCACACTTACTTCCGCAGCTGCCACTACCATAATAAAAAATACAAATATTTGCGCATCAATGCCTGTCGTTGAAGTTGCATTTTGAGCCAACGCATATCCATGAAACATTTTAGAGAAGGCAACCAATAATAAGTTTACCGCATTCAACATAAGCTCAATACACATAAAAACCACAATGGCATTGCGACGTGTTAATACCCCTATAACGCCGATGCTAAAAAGCGCTAAACACAAATAGATATAATATTGTATAGGCATACCGAATAAATTTATTTTTTTCCAATAATTACTGCGCCCACCATGGCACTTAAAAACAAAACACTGCTTATTTCAAATGGAACAACATAGTCATTGAATAATGCTTTTCCTAAGGGATGAATAAGCCCAATCACCCCATCCTTCATGAGTAAAGTTCTTCCTTGTATTTGTGCAGTTTGTTTTACTAAAGCCACCAATAAAGTTAAAAAGCTACCCCCTGCAACAACCCCCAACAATTTTACTAAAAATTGCTTTTGCGGCTCGCTGTCTTTTTTTACATTGATCAACATAATCACAAACAAAAACAAAACCATGATCGCCCCCGCATACACGATAATATTAACGATGGCTAAAAATTGTGCATTTAATAAAATGTAATGCCCTGAGATCGCAAAAAATACCAATATTAACCAGAGCACGCTGTGGATTGGATTTTTACTAACCAACACCATTATAGCGCTCAGAATAGCAAAAGCTGATAAAGCAAAAAATAAAATTTGAATGATGCTCATAATTATTTATGCTTATACTCCTTTCGCCTTCGCATAATCGGCTGCGTTGGTCAGTGGATTTGGAATTAATAAATCATTTTTGTCATAGATAAAACCTTTACGTGTGTAATTCGCTGGTGCAAAAGTTTCACTTAAATAAATAGCGTCTTTTGGACATGCTTCTTCACATAGTCCGCAAAAAATACAACGCAACATGTTTATTTCATATTTAGCAGCGTATTTTTCTTCCCTATATATATTTTCTTCCCCTTCCATTCTTTCTGCCGCTTCCATGGTAATTGCCTCTGCTGGACAAGCCACTGCACATAATCCACATGCAGTACATCTTTCACGACCTTCCTCGTCTCTATTTAAAACATGCAACCCTCTAAACACCGGACTAAATTCCCTTTTTTGTTCAGGATACCTGATGGTCGGTTGCTTTTTGAACATATGACTAAATGTAATCATCATGCCCTTTATAATATTAATCAAGTACAAGCGCTCCCAAAAAGTCATGGGTTGTCTTTGAACGGCTAGTGCTTTGTTTGTTAATGTTTGCATGTTAAATATTCGTACAATTTTTTAAATTAAAGTTTCGCTAATATTAAAGTCCCGGTTAACAACATATTAAATAAGGCCAATGGAATCATCGTCTTCCAGCCTAAATTCATTAATTGATCATACCTGAATCTTGGAATGGTCCAACGAATCCACATGAATAAAAATACAAAGAGTACTATTTTAATAAGTAAGGTACCCACACCAATCATGGCTGCGATATTTGGCGCTACTGTTGTCTCATCAAAAAATGGCAAATCATAACCGCCAAAATACAGGGATGCCATAATTGCACTACTCATAATCATGTTTACATATTCAGCAAATAAGTAAAAGCCTAATTTCATAGATGAATATTCCTGATGGTATCCAAAATTTAATTCATTTTCAGCTTCAGGCAGATCAAATGGGGTACGATTACACTCGGCCATTGCACAAATAAAAAATATAATAAAGCCGAGAGGTTGGTATACCACATTCCACCAATTGCCTGCTGCTTGATCCGCCACAATTGTTTTTAAACTTAAACTACCAGTAGTCATTAATAAAGCAATCAACGCTAATCCCATGGCAATTTCATAACTGATAGCTTGCGAAGCCGCTCGTAATGCGGACATCAATGAAAATTTATTGTTCGATGCCCATCCACCAATCATGATGCCATAAACGCCCATACTTACTACTGCAAAAACGTATAAGATACCAATGTTTATATCCGCTACTTGTAATGCAATAGTACGTCCAAATAAATGCACATCCGTACCCCAAGGTATTACAGCTGATGTCATCAAACTTGCCGTCATCGCCAAACCTGGACCTAAAATAAATAACCACTTACTTGCGCTAGTTGGAATAATTTCCTCCTTCATGATTAATTTCAATCCATCTGCTAAAGGTTGTAATAAACCAAAAGGACCCGCCCTATTGGGACCTGGCCTATCTTGTAATATAGCCGCAACTTTACGCTCACCAAAAGTGGTGTATAAAGTAATCAACAAAGTCGTCAATACAATAATTACAATTAATATTAATTTTTCAATAACCAAAGCCCAATCAAATGAAATAAGTGTCATACTATTTTAATTAGGCGTTTTTAATATTATTGTTAAAAGTGGCTCCATTGGATGGCCCTTCGTTTTCACCTAAGTGTACATTGGGTTGATTCACTTCACTCTCACTATGAATGTCCATTAACAAATGTGGCGACCTACCATCGTTAATTGCTGCAAAAGTTTCTGTTGGTTTTGTCGTACCTATATTACCCGCATAATGTCCTTGTGCAATCACGGAGTGTCTGCTTATTTCACGCGGACCTTCAATGACCCAATCCGTTGTTTGCTTTTTATCAAAACGACAAGTGTTACAAATCCATCCTGGCTTTCCGTCGGGCGTATCTTCAATTTCACCCCACTCATCCTTTCTTGCAGTGACTCTATACACTTCATCTCCTCTATTCCATAAAGTAACACGGCCCGAACATGTTGGACAGTCACGGTGCGCATCCATTGGTTTTAAAAACCATACCCTATTTTTAAAGCGGAAAGTTTTATCTGTCAAAGCACCTACTGGACAAACATCAATGACATTACCGATAAACTCATTGTGCAAACTTTTTTCAATATGTGTAGCAATTTCAGCATGATCCCCTCTATCTAAGATACCATGTTCCCTTTTATTGGTTAATTGATCAGCAGTGAAAACACAACGGTAACATAAAATGCAACGCGTCATATGTAATTGAATATGTTTTCCTAAATCGTGTTTTTTAAATGTGCGTCTTTGAAATTCATAGCGTGTTCCTGACTTGCCATGTTCAAAACTCAAATCTTGCAAATGACATTCACCTGCCTGATCACATATTGGGCAATCTAAAGGATGATTCAATAATAAAAATTCAACCACGCCTGCTCTTGCATCCACTACTTTTTCGCTAGTAATATTTTTTACTTCCATACCATCCATCACTGTCGTTCTACAAGAAGCAACCAGTTTTGGCATTGGGCGTGGATCTTTTTCAGAACCCTTGGAAACTTCCACTAAACAAGTACGACACTTCCCACCACTACCTTGTAATTTACTATAATAACACATCGCTGGTGGTGCAACCGCACCCCCAATTTGTCGCGCTGCTTGCAATATGGTAGTGCCCGCTGGCACTTCAATGGTAATGTTGTCGACTGTTACTTTAAATAATATTTGTTCACTCATAGTTTTAAGCAATGTTATGCAGGTACATGAATTGGATCTGCGTAGTGTTGTAAACCAAAATTACTTGTTTGGGATAATTCTCTATTATTGATATGCCATTCAAATTCATCGCGGAAATGTCTGATGGCTGCTGCTACTGGCCATGCTGCTGCATCTCCTAATGGGCAAATCGTATTGCCTTCAATCTTTCTTTGAATATCCCATAATAAATCTATATCGCTCACTTCTCCTTTTCCTGATTCTATTTTTTGTAATATTTTTTCCATCCAGCCTGTACCCTCTCTACATGGCGAACATTGTCCGCAACTTTCATGTCTGTAAAAGCGTGCTAAGGTTAAAGTGTTTTTTACAATACATTGGTCTTCATCTAAAATGATAAATCCACCAGAACCCATCATGGAACCTGTTGCAAAACCACCATCACTTAAACTTTCATAGTTCATATAGCGTGTTTCACCCTTCGCTGTTTTTAATAATAAGTTAGCAGGTAAGATAGGCACACTTGATCCACCTGGAATGCAAGCCTTCAATTTTTTACCATTCGCAATACCACCACAATATTCATCACTGTAAATAAAATCTTCTACCGAAATGGTCATGTCAATTTCATATACGCCTGGTTTATTAATATTTCCACAAGCTGAAATTAATTTTGTACCTGTTGAACGTCCCACTCCAATTTTTGCGTATTCATCTCCACCCATTTTTATAATTGGCACCACTGCTGCTAATGTTTCTACATTATTCACCACGGTTGGTCGCATCCATAATCCTTGAATTGCGGGGAAGGGTGGTTTGATACGCGGATTTCCTCTTTTACCTTCTAAGGATTCAATCAAGGCTGTTTCCTCCCCACAGATATAAGCACCCGCACCACGATGCACATGAATCATACAATCAAATCCAGTTCCTAAAATATTTTTTCCTAGCCATCCATTTTTTGTTGCTTCCCCAATCGCTTCCTCTAAAATATCTGCCACCCAAGCATACTCTCCTCGGATATAAATATAAGTGTCGCTAGACCCTAAAGCAAAGGAGGATATAAGTAATCCTTCTAATAATAAGTGTGGTAAAAATTCCATTAAATAACGATCCTTAAAAGTACCAGGCTCACTTTCATCTGCATTACAAACCAAGTGACGAGGCACACCCTCCGGCTTTGCAATAAAACTCCATTTCATTCCAGCAGGGAAACCTGCACCACCTCTTCCTCTCAATCCGCTCTTCTTTACTTCCTCAACAATGGATTCAATGGTCATTTCCTTCAACGCTTTCTCTGCTGCCGAATAACCCCCCTCACGACGATAAACATCATAAGTACGAATTCCTGGCACATTTGCTTTTTCTAATAATAATTTTAAACCCATTGTTGCTTCTTTATCTTTTCTAATTTTGTGCAGCTACCTGCGTTCTATATTCTGCAATTATTGCGTCTACTTTTTCTTTTGTTAAATGCTCTCTGTATATTTTACCTACCTGCATCATCGGCGCATAACCACATGCGCCCAAACACTCTACCAACTTTAAAGTAAATAGGCAATCCTTTGTTGTTTCCCCTGGTTGAATGCCTAATTGCTGTTGTATATAAGTAATAATATTTTCAGAACCACTAATCATGCAAGGACCCGTTTGACAAACCTCAAAAACAAATTTTCCTACCGGCTTTAAATTATACATACTATAGAAAGTAGCCACTTCGTATACTTCAATAGGTTCAATGTTTAATAAAACAGCTACATAATCCATCGCTTCTGTTGGCAACCATCCGCCAAAACTATCCTGCGCTAAATGCAATACTGGTAAAAGTGCACTTTTTTGTTTCCCTTCTGGATAACGAGCCACCAAGCGTTTAAACTCAGTCATTTGTTCGTTATTAAATTGAAGACTCATATAAAAATTCCTTTTTCTTACTATTTTTAAAACTATACATGCCAACCGCTAAGCATCCAGCTCACCTGCGATCAAATTCAAACTACTCAAGGTCACTACCGCATCACTCAACATTCCGCCTTTAATCAATTCCTCAAATGCTTGGTAATAAATAAAACAAGGCCTTCTAAAATGTAATCTGAAAGGCGTTCGTCCACCATCACTGATTAAATAAAAACCTAACTCCCCATTTCCGCCTTCAACTGCACTATAAATTTGTCCTTTCGGTAAATCTATTTCACCCATGATAATTTTAAAATGCCAAATCAAGGCTTCCATCTTTGTATATACATCTTCCTTTTTCGGCAAATAATATTCTGGTACATCTGCATGATATATTTCAGCATCGGCACCTTTGAATTCTTGTATTTTTTGGTAAGCTTGTTTGATAATTGAAATGCTTTCCCACATTTCTGCATTACGGACTAAAAAGCGATCGTAATTATCACCGGTGGTTCCAACTGGAACTTTAAAATCAAAATCTTGATAACTGCTGTAAGGTTGTTGCACACGTACATCATAATCAACCCCTGCTGCACGTAAATTAGGACCTGTAAATCCATAGTTCATTGCACGCGCTGCACTTATTCCTCCAGTACCTTGGGTACGTTCCATAAAAATACGGTTGCGTGTAAATAGTTTTTCAAACTCACGTAACACCCCAGGGTATTCATTTAAAAATTTCTCCAATTTTGTAAATGCCGTATTGGTGAAATTTCTTTCAAAACCACCAATGCGTCCAATATTGGTCGTAAGTCGAGAGCCGCAAACTTCTTCATAAATTTCATAAATCAATTCACGGTATTGCATCACGTACAAAAATCCAGTATACGCTCCTGTATCAACGCCAACAATCGAATTACAAATTAAATGATCTGAGATACGCGACAATTCCATAATGATGACACGTAAGTAATCGACACGCTTAGGTAAATCAATTTTTAAAAAACGCTCGCAAGTAATATGCCAACCCATATTGTTAATCGGGCTGCTACAATAATTTAAACGATCCGTAATTGGCGTAATTTGATACAAAGGTCTGCGCTCTGCTAATTTTTCAAAAGCACGATGAATATACCCCACCGTTTGTTCCGTCGAAACCACACGTTCTCCATCCACTTCCATAATATTTTGAAACACCCCATGCGTAGCCGGATGGGTTGGCCCAATATTTAACGTGGTCGTTGTTTTTTCAATTGACCCTTTTGGTAAGGTGATATGACTATGTTGTTCCATTAATATATTTATTCTCTGTTCTTAATTTATTTTTTATCTATCCTCTTCCAAACATCTCATCATCCTTATCAATTCGTGTTTGATCTTCTAAAGGAAATTCCTTTCTCAACGGGAAGTAATCCATTTCATCCACATTTAAAATGCGTTTCAAATTAGGATGCCCAATAAAATTGATTCCAAAAAAATCATAGGTTTCTCGCTCCATCCAATTGGCACTTTCAAACAATTTGGTTGCAGTAAACACATCAGGCTTGGCTACTGGCACTGCAATGGAGAATCGAATACGAATATTCTCAATAAAATTATGCAAATGATACACCACCACTAATTCAGCACCATTGTTATCAGGATAATTTACGCCACACAAATCCGTTAAAAAAGTAAAACCTAAGCTAGGCTCCTCGTTTAAAAATTGTAATACTTTTAAATTATTTTCCGCAGCCGACTCAAAAGACAGTATTCCCGAATCAGTAGAAAATTGAAATACTTGGTCGTTGAATTTCTCAACTAATTTTTCTTGTATATAGGTGTTGGTTAAAGCCATTATAAATGCGGTACTATTTTAATTTATTTTATTGTATACCATAGCTATTTAATAAATCCCTGTACTTTTCACTATTTCTACGGCGTATACTTTCTTGACCTACTAAATCTTGTATTTTCATAAAACCATCAATGATCGCTTCAGGACGCGGAGGGCAACCAGGTACATAAACATCCACAGGTATTACTTGATCAATTCCTTGCAAAACACTGTATGTGTCAAATATACCACCACTGGAAGCACAAGCACCCACTGCAATTACCCATCTTGGCTCAGCCATTTGCAAATACACCTGTCTTAATACTGGTGCCATTTTTTTTGCAATAGTGCCCATCACCATGAGTAAATCACACTGACGTGGTGAAAATCCAACTCGCTCTGAACCAAAACGAGATAAATCATAATGGGATGCCATAGTTGCCATAAATTCTATCCCACAACAAGAAGTGGCAAATGGCAATGGCCATAAAGAATTTTTTCGAGCCAATCCTACGACCGAACTTAATTGTGTTGCGAAAAAACCATCACCAGGAACACCATCTGGTGCCTTTCCCATTGAAATAGCATCTGCAATTTCAGCTTCTTTTGGATTTAAATTAAATCGAACTGGACGCATATTATTGATTAAATATTTATAATTTTTAGTCTTCCCACTTTAATGCTCCTTTCTTAATAATATATATAAACCCAACTAAAAAGAAAGTAACAAATAATACAATTTCAAAGAAACCTTTCCAACCCAACTCTTTAAAATTTACAGCGTAGGGATAAAAAAAGATTACCTCCACATCAAATAAAACAAAAAGTATCGCAATTAAAAAATACTTCACAGCCATGGGCGATCTTGCATCACCATGCGATTCAATGCCACTAGCGAAATTTGCTAATTTATCCGTTGTTTTTCGAGAAGGCCCTACCCAACTTGAAACTAAAATCATGAAGCCGACAAAGCTAGCCGCGAACAATAATTGTAAGGCAATAGGTAAGTAAGTAGTAGCGCTGTTTATTTCATTAGCCGACATCAAATACAGTGGCAAATTCATACACTATGTTTTGGATTTGCAAAAATACACAAAGGATAGCTCATATAACGAAAAACTCCCCATAAATGGGGAGTAATTTTCAATTATTTTTTATCTGGACTGAAAAGTTCTAAATCCAGGAATTATGATTTTTTAATTTGCGTCGTATCTGTGGCTGCTTTTTGGCTACTGTCAGATTGCATTTTTTTAATGATTCCCCAATTTTTAGTGAGGCTTTCCTTGATTTTTAAGGTTTGGGGCTCTCCCGGAATAAGCTCTAAAACCTTATCACACATGGCAATTGCTTGCTCATATGCTTTGGTTTCATTATAATACCCCATCATGGTATAGAAGTTGTTAACCATCGCCTGCTTATATTTAGTCATATCCTTGGACAAAAACTGATTTTGTAAGGTAACTGCTTCAAAAAGCACCCCTAAATTATTTGCCGTATCCAATAATTTAGCTGCTTTCACATTAAATGAATACCCATTTAGTTTATCAGGAAAGGCCGTGATATATTCCATTGATATTTCTTTTGCAGTAGCGCCCTCTTTTGCATTTACCGCAATACTTGCTGTTTTATAATAATATACTTCATCCTTAATGCCTCTAAGGGTTGAATAATTCGCATACCATTTTAATTCATCGGAATACATATTAGCTTTTTCTAACATTTCATACCCTAACTTATAATATTTAAGCTTATTTACCCTAGCGGTGTCAGCTGCAATTGCCTTTTCTAATAAAGCAGCTAATGCTACTTGGTTGCCACTAAAACCAGATATAATCCTAACCGCTAATTCGTAATCACTAGTAACTATCTTATCAGCAGTACTTTTACTCATGAAATTTTCAATATATGTTTTTGCTTGCACTGAGTCGCCTTTACGATCATAGTTGTAAGCTAATAATACCCCTAATCTGGGTAAAGCAGCAATTCCAATGGATGCTTCTAAAGCTTTTGCTTTTTCTAATGATGCATCATATTGTCCAGCACGGAAAAGATAATCTGCATTAAAAATGTCTAAGGAAGGATCCTTATCCGCATATTTTAAAAACAAATCCAAATTTACTTTTGCAGTTTCTGTTGCTGACTGTGTATTTAGATCTGCATAGTAGGAATACAAAGCGAAATAAACTGGAGGAAAAGTTGGATCTGCAGCAATCGCTTTGCTATAATATTCATCAAATGACTCCCTGTTACTTTGTGTTTGATACACCCTTCCAATTCTATAATAAGGAAAAGCATTATTTGGATCTCGTGTTATTGCTTCTTGAAATGCAGTCACCGCTTCGCCTCCATTTTCACCACCCACTTTCAAATAGTTAATACCTAAATTAATAAATAAATTAGGGTTTACCTTTGATTCATATGCCGAAATTGTTTCCTTTAATTTATCAATCGCATATCTGTGATCTCCTATGTTGATAGGCATTTCAGCGTGTATATAACCAATGGCATTTACAATATCTTTATTTGGTTTCCCTTTAAACTTACCTTTAGTCAGCAAAGTGGTCGTCAATGCAACTTCTAAATTTTGCTTCACTGCATTTACATCTGCTCCTTCTAATAATTGCACGTGTGACATACCTACTAATAGCCAAGGATCATTTCCTGCTGCTTGCAATGCTTGTTGATAAATAGCTTTTGCTTTTTTGATAGTAGTATCACTAGGCATGCCAGATCCTTGTTCTGCTAAAACGGCTTCTCCATACCAAAAAATATTTTCCGTATTGGTTGGATTTTTATCTAGCGCTTCTTTAAAGAAGGCCAAGGCAGACTTGTTTTTTTCATAATTCAACAACTTCACCCCCTCCGCAAACGGAGAAACCGGAACCTTTTGTGCATGCATACTTGACAATGCTAAAACCACACTTACTGATAATAAAACCAATTTTTTCATCACTTTACTTTTTAAAAATCCTTGACCTTAAATTTAGTTCAAATTATAAATTCGAAAGGTGAAAATATAAAATTTTACCTGAAATTCAACCTAAATTAATGGATAATTCTACTACAAATTGTTAGTTTTTATAAGCGGTACTAATTCAGTAGCCCGTTTCTTTTTTTAAACCCCATTTTAGCGGGTACCAAAAAGGCCCTTCTAAATATTAACTGGCCTCGTTCTAGACTTAAAAAATTTAAAAAACCCGACCCCAACCCTGGTGCATTTTCCTTTAAAATATAATAAATTGGTAATGATAAGGAATATTGCCCGCGACCAATGGTCGCTTGAGAAGGTTGGGCATACATTCCATTTTCCTCGCACAAAGTGCATTCCAGCATAGCCGTTTTTACCTGCTTTTGATTTTCAACCTGCGTTGGATCGTATTTATCCCCCACCCAATTCAATCCAAGAAATCCAATGGCATTTGGATGATTTTTAATATAGGTGATTACATCAGCGGATCCATTGGCCCCATGCACATTTTTGCCAAACGCAGTTTGCTTTAATAAACTATCTTTTAAAAAACGATTTATTCCGGTTAAATTATTGCCATCCATGACCACTTCTTGTGGATCAACTCCCTTTAATTTATCCCCTAATTGCTTTAATGTAAATAGCGTATCCTTGGCTGATTTATGCACCAATACTGCTATAGCATTATAAGCCAGAATACCAAAAGTAGGCGCATACCCTAATTGGTTTTCAAATCCTGCTTGTTCTGATTTTTCCAACCCCCTTGTGATAATAATCATTCGCGTACTATCATTCGTAAAGTCCTTTAAACACTCAATTTCAGACTTATAATACACATGAATTTTTGCCTTGGGATAACTTGAATTAAACACTTTTAATTGTTCTTCAATAATAGGTTTAAAGCTTTCTTCCACTGAAATATTAATTTCCCCTTCACTGGTAGTTTCAATAGGTGCATTGGTAGTCGAACTATTACATGCGACGAGCAAAATGAAGCCGCCAAAAAAAGTAAATATTTTACGCATAATTGAAATTCATAAGTTTAAAAAACAGACAGATTATTAATCCTTTTGAAAGCCCCGATACAACCTAAATCCACCATACAATAAACACATTCCCCCGAAAATGGTCCGAAAATCGGCATCTACATTCAACACCTGTTCTAGTTTGAACCATTTGGCGCCTAACATGAGTACGGCGCAGCCTAAAATGAGCGCCGCCATACTAAAATCATAGATACTTTTAAAAAGTCGGTAGGCCCTTTCTGATTTATCTCTTGAATTATTCCTGGAATTATTACTAGAATGGTTAAAGTCTTCCATATTTTTAATTTAAAACCACAATTTAAACAATTAATATAGGATGAATTTAAAAATTTATCTTTACCTATAAATATGACAGCATGAGCAAGCCATCTTTGCCACAAGGAACCCGTGATTTTAATGCCATAACGGTACAAAAACGCCAATATATTTTTCAAACAATCCGTAGCGTATTTGAATCATTTGGGTTTACGCCGTTGGAAACGCCCGCGATGGAAAATTTAGACACCTTAATGGGTAAATATGGAGAAGAAGGGGACAAGCTCATTTTTAAAATCTTAAATAACGGATTAGATAACCTGCAAAAAAAAGAACAAACACTGGAAGGCTTTGATAAAATTTTAGCAGGCAAAAGCACCCCTAACATTACGGAACGCGCATTACGATATGATTTAACGATTCCGTTTGCAAGATATGTAGCCATGAATCATGGCGCTTTAACTTTCCCGTTTAAACGTTATCAAATTCAGCCAGTATGGCGTGCTGATCGTCCACAAAAAGGTAGGTACCGTGAATTTTATCAGTGCGACGCTGATATTGTAGGAAGTGAAAGTTTATTAAATGAAGTTGATTTGGTGGCGTTATATGTTACCGCATTTGAAAAATTAAAATTACCTGTTGAAATAAAAATAAATAATCGACAAATTTTATTAGCACTTGCTGAAATTTGTGGCGGTAGCGAAAAATTGATTGACCTAACTATTGCTATTGACAAATTGGATAAAATAGGCTGGGAAAAAGTACAAGTAGAATTAAGTACCAAAGGATTTACACCAGCGCAACAAGATACCATTCAAACCTATTTGAATATTAAAGGAAGTAATGAAGAAAAATTAAAAAAATTAACAACGTTATTGGGTGGCAACGCTGCCGGACAAACTGGTATTGCAGCATTGAATTATGTTTTAAATTATCATAACAACACGGGTATGGCCAAGCATTTGGTCGCCGACTTTACTTTGGCGCGCGGCTTAAATTATTATACGGGTCTTATTTTTGAAGTGAAAGCCAAAGATGCGCAAATGGGCAGTATTGGCGGTGGTGGGCGCTACAATGATTTAACTAGTTTGTTCGGCGTTCCTAATATTCCTGGCGTTGGTATTAGCTTTGGGGTTGATCGCATTTATGATGTGATGGAGGAGAAAAATTTATTCCCAGCATCCGTTGAACAAGGGACACAAATATTGTTTTTTAATTTGGGTGAAAATGAGGCAATGCAATCTTATGAATTGATGATGGCGCTTAGAAATAAAAAAATTGCTTGCGAAATTTACCCTGAGAAAAGTAAGTTTGACAAGCAATTTAAATATGCTGAGAAAAAAAATATTCCTACCATTGTTATTATTGGTAGTGATGAATTGGCCGCTAAAAAATGTACTGTTAAAAATTTAAATTCAGGTCAACAAGATACAATTACATTTGAAGCCCTAATGGGTTACCAATTTTAGTTGTATAATTTATCTGCCCAAATTTGGTCTTCAAAATAAAAGTCTTTTTTAATGCACTTGATGCAGCTTCTTTTTTGCCAATCAACTCCATGCCTTGCACATTGATACCCACTCCTTCAACAACACTATTGCCATCTCTTTTAAAAATCACTAACGCATCATACGCAGCTAAATAAAAAGTATCCACTCCTTTTTTCTCTAATGGAAATGAACCCACAGAAGAGGAGGAAACCAAAACTGAATCCTGAATAGTCAACACCACTTCTGTCACTGGACTTCCTTCAGGAAATGTATATTTACCTAAGTACTCTTTAAGAGGGCTATCCTGTGCTTGCACCGTAACATTTAATGCACTTGATGCAGCTTCTTTTTTGCCAATCAACTCCATGCCTTGCACATTGATACCCACTCCTTCAACAACACTATTGCCATCTCTTTTAAAAATCACTAACGCATCATACGCAGCTAAATAAAAAGTATCCACTCCTTTTTTCTCTAATGGAAATGAACCCACAGAAGAGGAGGAAACCAAAACTGAATCCTGAATAGTCAACACCACTTCTGTCACTGGACTTCCTTCAGGAAATGTATATTTACCTAAGTACTCTTTAAGAGGGCTATCCTGTGCTTGCACCGTAACAAATATTCCTAAAAACACAATACCCATCAATAACATCTTTTTCATAGTTGGTCATTTTTTTATTAAATCAATAAATTGAACTCCAAATTTAGGATAAATAGGATGCATTTATGTAAAATGATGTTAAGTAATCCAAAATTAATTCACGAAAAATTGGCGCTGCGGAAATTGGGGAATTTTTCGGCTAAAAAAGCTTCAAAAAAGAAATAAAAAGATACAAAAACGATCAAGTATCTTTGAATTATGGAGCATACTAAAGTTAATATCAGACAACTCGAAATCGCTGATATTGAACGATTTATAGGGCAAATAGGAGAAAAATCATTTCGTGTAAAACAGATTCACGAATGGCTGTGGCAAAAGCATGCGCATAGCTTTGATGAAATGACCAACCTAAGCAAGGACCTTCGCCAGCAGTTGGAAGCTAGTTTTACACTTCCAGCCCTAACCTTAAATACGACGCAATTAAGTGAGGATGGTACTTTAAAAACCAGATTTGAAACTTTTGATCATCATATGATTGAAGGCGTGTTAATTCCAACCAGTGAGCGCAAGACCGCATGCGTTTCCTCTCAAATTGGTTGTAGTTTAAGTTGTAAGTTTTGCGCGACAGGATATATGGAACGCAAAAGAAATTTAAGCTATGATGAAATTTATGATCAGGTGGTGATGATTAATCAACAAAGTGAAAAACTCCATGAAAAATCATTATCGAATATTGTATTTATGGGCATGGGTGAACCTTTATTGAATTATAAGAATGTTTTAAAAGCAGTAGAAAGAATTTCAGCAAAGGATGGTTTGGGCATGAGTCAAAGAAGAATCACCGTTTCAACAGCTGGTGTTGCCAAAGGAATTAGACAATTAGGCGATGATCAAGTACGCTTCAAATTAGCCTTGTCCTTACATGCCGCGAATGATAAAAAACGCAATGAAATTATGCCCATCAATGAAAGCAATAATATTGAAGCATTAATTCAAGCCCTTAATTATTTTTATAAAAAAACGGGTAGCGAAATTACATTTGAATACATTTTGTTTAAAGACTTTAATGACAGTGAAAGAGATGTTGTTGAATTAACAAAAATATACCGTCAAGTTCCTGCAGACTTAATTAATGTCATTGAATACAATCCGATTGATAAATTTCCATTTGACAAACCCGATGAAGATGGATTTGAAAATTTTGTAACCGCATTACAAAAAAATAGGGTAAATGTTAGGGTAAGAAGAAGCCGTGGTAAGGATATTGATGCCGCTTGCGGACAGCTTGCTAACAAGGATAATTTTTAATAGTACGGCACAATGAAAAAAAATAGAACTGATAATTTTGATAAATTTTCTCTTAAAAAAAAGGGGAGTGCTGTCAAAGAAAATATAAGACAGGATAAGAAAAAAGCCAAAGCCGAATCAAGGGCCATGGGTGAAGCTGCACGACAAAGAAAAATTGATAAAGCGAGAGGTATTGTAACGGATCCGCCGAAAGAAAAGTATAGCAAGGGCCCCAATGCCAAAAAAACAAGTGGTTATGAAAAAAAACCAAGCACTCGAAAAAGTTTTCAAGACGCCCCACCAAAATATGGTGAACTAACGCCTTCTCATACAAAACGTCCAACAACAGCGCGTCCAACAACAAATAAAAGAACACCCGCATCCATGGACAAAGCGGATGAAAAAAGAACCGCTTCCATTGGTAAAGTAAATGCGGCGGCTGATACCCCTTATGAACAAATGCCATTGAATAAATACATTGCACATGCGGGCATTTCTGGTCGCCGTGAAGCCGCAGCCATGGTAAAATCGGGACATGTAACTATCAATGGAGATACTATTTTAGAGCCAGGTTATAAAGTACAATACAAGGATGTCGTTAGATTAAAAGGTAAAGTGTTACAATTACAAGTAACCCCTGTTTATATATTATTAAATAAACCGAAGGATTATATATGTACCGCGAATGATCCTGAAGGCAGAAAAACCGTGTTGGATATTATCAAAAATGCAACCACACAACGTATGTTTCCAGTGGGCCGACTTGATAGAAACACGACTGGAGTTTTGATTCTAACGAATGACGGGGATTTGGCACAGAAATTAACCCATCCTTCCTATGAGATTAAAAAGATTTATGAAGTAACCTTGGATAAGCCAGTTACTAAGGCAGATATGGAAGCCATTGCAAAAGGGGTTGATTTGGAAGATGGATTTATTGCAGCTGATGCAGTAAGTTATTTGTCCAATACTTCCAAAAATGTCATTGGTATTGAAATTCATAGTGGACGTAATAGAATTGTAAGACGCATATTTGAACACTTAGGATATGATGTAAGACATTTGGACCGCGTTATGTTCGCAAACCTTACTAAGAAAAATGTAGACCGGGGTAAATGGCGTTTTTTAGCAGAAAAAGAAGTACGCCTTTTAAAATTTATGAATAAATCATTTACAAGAAAATCTGCCAAGGAAAATTAATCTTACTACTTCCTATTTAATTGAACGCACTTTAATGATAGATATATTATTTGAAAATGATGACATGATTGTACTCAATAAGCCCGCAGGTTTATTTAGTATCCCTGATCGTTTTGGCAAAGAGGCTTCTCTTAAATCATTGTTACAGGAAAAATATCCTGCTATATTTACGGTGCATCGATTAGACCAACACACGAGTGGTTTAATTTTATTCGCAAAAAATGCCGAGGCACACCAAGAATTAAGTACTTTGTTTGAAGGACGCACTATTGAAAAAAAATACCTCGGCTTAGTGATGGGTCGTCCGCCACAAAATGGCACCATTGATCAGGCCATCATGGAACACCCTGGCAAAAAAGGACAAATGGTGACCCATGCCAAAGGTAAAGCTGCACAAACAAGTTATGAGGTGCTCAAATATTATAAAAGATATGCCTGGGTATCCTTTCAAATTCATACAGGGCGTACACATCAAATTAGAATTCATGCACAACATTTGGGCAATCCTATTGTCGCAGATGATATTTATGGTGATGGTGAAAAGCTATTATTATCTTCCATAAAAAAGAAAAATTTTAAATTAAGTAAAGCGGAGGAAGAAGAACGCCCATTACTAGCGAGACAAGCTTTACATGCACATACTTTGCGCTTTGAACTAAATGGAACGAACTACCAATTTGAAGCGCCACTCCCAAAGGATCTTACTGCCACATTAAAGCAGTTAGATAAATGGAATAGCGAAAAATAAAAATCCCCTTCGCTGAATGTTCAGAGAAAGGGATCTTAACAGAAAGGTAGCTGACTCGCAACAACAGTGACACACTGTAAGCGTTATTCATTTTGATGAACAAAATAACAACGCTTTACTGAGGCGTTCATTACCTTACATACATTTAGTAATTACATCTTATTTATTCGGTTGTGGCGTATAACGCAAATAAGGTTTTACTATATTCAAGCCTTTGGGGAATTTAACTAAAGCATCTTCTGTTTTTATGGCTGGTACCACAATCACATCTTCTCCATCTTTCCAATTCGCAGGCGTAGCCACACTATAATTGGCTGTCAACTGCAAAGAATCAATCACCCTTAACACTTCCACAAAATTTCGCCCAGTGGAAGCTGGATAGGTAATAAATAATTTTACTTTTTTATCTGGTCCAATAATGAATAAGGAACGAACTGTGTAAGTTTCTGAAGCATTTGGATGAATCATATCATAGGCATTAGCAACCGCTTTATCATCATCTGCGATGATTGGAAAATCCACATGCACCTGTTGTGTTTCATTGATATCACTAATCCATTTATGATGGCTTTCAACGCCATCCACACTAAGCGCTAAAACTTTTACATTACGTTTCGCAAATTCTTCTTGCAATGCTGCAGTACGGCCTAATTCAGTGGTACATACAGGTGTAAAGTCCGCTGGGTGTGAAAATAAAATTCCCCAACTATCACCAAGATATTCATGAAAGCTAATATCGCCAATACTTGTTTTTGCTTTGAAATCCGGTGCAATATCCCCTAATCTTAAACTCATAATACTGTATTTTTTATTGTAAGAATACAAAGATATGTATTTCCTACTAATTTAGTAGACTTTTGTGTAAAAAAATTTTAAATTTATTTTGTGGCTACTCCGATGCGGTGCTATATAAATCCAACAAGCCATCCGGAAGTGAAACTGTCACTGTTTTTTTTACATGATCTACTCCTTTTAAGCTTTCTTCATGTAAAGGGATATAGGCTTCCTGACCTTGGTATAAAATGGTTAACATTAACTGGTGCGGTTGCTCAATGACTTCAAGTACCAGACCTAAATCAATACCATTTTCCTGAACCATATAACCTAGTAATGCCAAAGGGGAACTTTTATCCACCAGCTGCTGGAACTCTGCTTGTGGCAACCACACTTTTTTGCTGATTAAAATTTGAGTGGCTTCCCTATTTTGAATACCCTCTATCTGTAAATGGGTTAACGTATCCGTTTTGGCAACAGCGGATGTAATAAAATAAGGTATAAAGCTGGCTGTATTTTTTTCAACAAAGATGGCGTCAATACCTTTAAAATTAATGGGTTTGCCTAATGCATGTTCAATGATAATTTGCCCACCAATACCATGCGCAGCCACAATTTTTCCGATATGTATATATTCGCTCATCGTATTTTTTTAAAATGTTGCATACACAAAACTAATTATTCGAAACAGAACAATTGGATTATACCTGATTTTTTTAATAAGTATTCATTACAAAAAACCCCCGATACCGATAAACGGAACCAGGGGCTTTATTAAAGCTAAATTAATTTTAAATTATTCTGCAGCTGGTGTTTCTTCTGCAGCAGGTGCTTCATCAGCAACTACTGGTTCAGCTTCCGCAACTGGTGCTTCTGCAACAGGCGCTTCTGCAATTGGTTCAGCTACTTTCTTCACAACTGGAACATACACTTTTTTAGCAGCTTGTGCTTTTTTGTGATCATCATTCTTGCTCGCTATATTAGCTTCATGCTCAGCGAACCAAGTTTGAAACTTAGCCATCGCAGTTGCCTCATCAAATAAGTTTAATTTAACACCACGTAATAAGTGTTTTAAATAAAGAACTCCTTTGAAAGATAAAATACGGTGAACCGTGTCTGTAGGTTGTGCACCTTTGTTTAACCACTCTAAAGCTTTTTGACGATCCAATTGGATAGTCGCAGGAACTGTTAAAGGATTGTAAGTACCAATTTTTTGGATGAATTTACCATCTCTTGGTGCGCGTCCGTCGGCTACTACTATAAAGTAGAAAGGCCTTTTTTTACTACCATGACGCTGTAGTCTCATTTTTACTGCCATATTAAATAAATATTTATTGGCGTTAACAAATAGGGTTAATAGGACGCGAAGATAATATAAAATGATGGAAAATGGTGCTTATTCCTAAAATAAATCATTAATTATACTAACAATCAAGTAGTTATCTCCTTAAACCAGGCATTTTACCTGGCACCATTCCGCCAGACATTTGCTTCATCATCTGTTTCATTTGGTCAAACTGCTTTATGAAAGCATTGATTTCTCCAATATCCTTGCCCGAACCTTTGGCAATTCTTTGCTTTCTACTAGGTGAAAGTAAATCTGGATTCCGACGTTCCAATACCGTCATGGATTGAATGATGGCTTCTACACCCTTAAATGAATTATCATTAATATCTACATCTTTCAAACTTTTTCCCATACCTGGAATCATCCCCATTAAATCTTTGATATTACCCATCTTTTTTATCTGCTGTATCTGGGTTAAAAAATCTTCAAAATCAAACTGATTTTTTCTAATTTTTTTCTCTAATTTTTTTGCTTCTGCTTCATCAAATTGTGCCTGTGCTTTTTCAACCAATGAACTAATATCTCCCATCCCCAAAATTCTTTGCGCCATCCTATCGGGATAAAAAATATCTAAGGTTTCCATTTTTTCACCGCTGCTCATAAACTTGATTGGCTTATCAACAGTATACTTGATAGATAATGCCGCACCCCCTCTTGTATCGCCATCTAACTTCGTTAATACCACACCTGTGAAATCTAATCGCTCATTAAACACTTTGGCAGTATTGACTGCATCCTGCCCTGTCATTGCATCTACGACAAATAAAATTTCCTGTGGATTAATAGCCGCTTTAATATCAGCCACTTCATTCATCATGACTTCATCCACTGCCAAGCGACCCGCAGTATCAACAATGATTATATTTTTATTATTTGCTTTTGCATATACCAATGCATTCTGAACAATAGATACTGCATTTTTATTTTCTCTTTCAACAAATATATCTACGCCAACTTGTTCTGCTAATACGGTTAATTGATCCATTGCAGCTGGACGATAAATATCTGCTGCAACTAATAAGGGCGATTTTTTTTGCGCTTTTAAATAAGTCGCTAATTTTCCTGAAAAAGTAGTTTTTCCACTTCCTTGTAAACCAGCCACTAATATAATGGTGGGGCTTTTAGATAAATCCAATAAAGAGGCAGATGATCCCATCAATGTGGTTAATTCATCCTGTACAATCTTAACCATTAATTGACCAGGGCTAATCGCATTAATCACCTTTTCGCCAATGGCCTTCTCTTTAATCTTATCTGTAAATTCCTTTGCAATTTTAAAATTGACATCCGCATCTAACAATGCCTTACGAATATCCTTTAAGGTATTCGCCACATTTAAATCATTAATTCGTGCCTGCCCTTTTAGGTGCTTAAACGCCGATTCTAATTTTTCACTCAAACTATTAAACATACTCAAATCATTATGGGGTGCAAATATAGGCCATCACTTTGAGTCTTATTTAAGTTAATCGGTACAAGTGCCGATTATTTTATGAATTTTAAGTATATTTTAAGTTTTCTTAAAATATTGATTTATAAATAGTTATACCATATTTAGTAAATATTCAAAGGCACTATTTAAGAAATGTTCATAGGCACCTTAAAAAGCTGTGAATGAATTAACAAAAAAAATACTTGGAACCTACCAATTATTTAATATCATTGCAACGAACGAGCCCAAATTAAAGCGGCATTCGATTTTATATGAGTAAGAAACAATTATTTTCACTTGAATTTCCTGTGAGATGCTCTCCAAAAATATTATTTGAGTTTTTATCCACTGCATCTGGATTACAAGAATGGTTTGCGGATAAAGTGGACGAATGGGAAAACGTTTTCAGTTTCTCCTGGAACGGTGGTGTACCAGATAAGGCAGAATTATTGGACCTAGAAGCAGATAAATTCATCAGATTCAAATGGCTGCACAGTGAAAAAAATGAATATTTTGAATTCAGCATTGAGAAAACTGAAATCTCAAATCAAACTATTTTGATTATTAAAGATTTTGCTGAAAAAAATGAAATTAAAGACCAAAGCCGACTTTGGGAATATCAAATTAAAGAGCTATTTCATCGCGTGGGTGGTAGCTAGCTTTTACTTTACACCTTGTTTAAAAAATTAGACATACTAATTCTGCGCGCATTCATTGCGCCGTTTTTGGCTGCATTGGCCATTTGTATATTTGTGTTAACGATGCAGTTCTTTTGGTTATACATTGATGATTTAGTAGGGAAAGGACTTGACTTTATTACCATTATTGAATTAATTGGACTAGTGTCTGTAAGTACTTTCACCACTGCACTTCCTTTGGCATTGTTATTTTCATCTATAATGACTTTCGGTAATTTAGGAGAAAGCTTTGAACTGGTTGCCATAAAAGCCGCAGGTATTCCATTAACGCGATTTATGCGCCCCTTATTTTTATTTGCCATTTTATTAGCTGGACTTGCTTTTTTATTTGCGAACAATATCATTCCGGTAACGCAAATGAAGCTCACCAATTTAAAATATGAAATTATTATTGCCAAGCCTGCTATTGATTTAAAAGAAGGTGTTTTTTATGATAAGATAGATGGCTATGTTATTAAATTAGGGAAAAAAGAAGCGAACGATAGTATTATACACAATATTGTAATTTTTGAGAAAAAATATGGACTGCAAGACAACTATTTAATTGCGGAATCAGGTGTAATGCGTGTTTCCTCCAATAAAAAGTTTTTAGAATTTATTATGTACAATGGATGGCGATACCAAGAAAGGGGACTTAGATCCACGACCAATACTGAATTTACCAGACTATATTTTAAAGAATATAAAAAAGTTTTTGATTTAAAAAGTTTTCAACTCAATAAATCAAACGATATTTTATACGATCCTAAAATGTTAAGTGTTAGACAATTGGGAAAAGCAATTGATTCTATTTCCAATATGGATAGTTTTTTTGTAAAAAGAACGGAACAAGAGTTGACCCCCTACTTACGTTTTTTGTTATACAAAGATAGCACCCAATTATTTGGTAAAAAAAAATTGAAAACGCCCATAAAAAAATTGGCCCAAATGATACCTGATTCCGTTGCTTTGGGTGTGAGTGAAGCAGCGGGCTATCAGTTGTCCTCCATTGATAATAATTTTAAAATGCTGGGACAAATTTATACTGATAATAAAAATTCAGTAGCCATACATAGTATTGAATGGCATCGAAAATTCACCCTGTCGATTGCTTGTTTGGTTTTATTTTTAATTGGTGCGCCGCTTGGATCCATCATTCGAAAAGGAGGATTGGGTACCCCCATGATTTCAGCGATTATATTTTTTGTATTCTTTTTCTTATTCAACAATTTTGGCGAAAAATTGGCCAAATCGGGACAGTGGTCTGTATTCAATGGGATGTGGTTGTCCTCCATGATTTTAGTCCCCATTGGTTTATTTTTAATTTATAAGGCCATGCGTGATTCCCAGTTATTTAACCAGGAATTTTACTACCGAATTTTACAGCCAATTAAGGTAACTTTACAGAAGTACTTTAAAAAATAAAATCATGTCAAATTCAACCCAAAATCGTCGCCAGTTTATTAAAACATCTGGTAAAGCGGGTATAGCTATTGCGGCTATGCCAATGTTTTCAACCATAGCAACCAATAATTTTGATATAACGGCCTATCAGCAACACCCGTTGCCATATGCATATAATGCATTAGAACCATTTATTGATGCGATGACCATGGAAATTCATTACACAAAACATGCAGCAACTTATGCGACCAATTTGAAAGATGCTTGTGTGGCTGAAAAAGTAGACACTACGCAATTGGCATTCACCGATTTGATAAAAAATATTTCACGCTATAGCCCTAAAATGCGCAATAATGCAGGTGGTCATTATAACCATGAACTATTCTGGCAATTAATGAAGCCGGCACCAGCAGCTGCGCCTTCCGGCACTTTAGCTGACGCAATTACAAAAACCTTTGGCTCCTTTGACGCATTCAAAACTGCTTTTGGTGACGCAGCAAAAACAAGATTTGGAAGTGGCTGGGCTTGGTTGATTATTAAGAAAGAAGGCGGCTTAGCCATAAGTACTACGCCTAATCAAGATAATCCATTGATGGATATCGCTGAAGTAAAAGGTTTCCCAATACTAGGATTGGATGTTTGGGAACATGCTTATTATTTAAAATATCAAAACAAACGTCCTGACTATATCAATAATTGGTGGAATTTGGTGAATTGGGAATTTGTACAAAAAAGATACGACGAGGCAAATCATTAATTCGTTTGTAAGCGCAACCCTACATTTGTTTAATTACATTTTTATCAATTTCCCTTAAGTGCAAAAGTCAAAACAAAATTTAAAGATTCAATTTTTTGTTACAAGTTTAAGTATCGTATTGTTTGTACTTAAATTTGTTGCTTACTATATGACCCATTACTTATCCGTGTTGTCGGATGCTTTGGAAAGTATTGTAAATGTAATGGCAGGGTTGATTGGATTATACAGCTTATATGTAGCTTCAAAACCCAAAGACAAAGACCATCCCTATGGTCATGGTAAAGCAGAGTTTATATCGGCCGCTTTTGAAGGCAGTTTAATTATAATTGCAGGTGGGATTATTTTGTATGAGTCCATTATTACTTTTTTTGAACCAAGTACATTACACAACCTAGACAATGGGATTTGGGTATTACTATCCACTGCGGTTTTAAACATGGCTGCTGGATTAATTGCAAAAGCAATAGGTAAAAAAAATAATTCATTGGCACTCACTTCTAGCGGACAACACTTATTGATAGATAGTTACACGACTTATGCAGTGGTTATTGGCATTGGGCTTGTATTATATACAGGGTATAATGGTATTGATACTAGCATAGCTGTTGGTATGGGTATATGGATTATCTATAATGGCTATAAAATTATTAGAGAATCACTTGCGGGTATTATGGATGAAGCAGATATGGCTTTATTGGATGCAGTTATACAAGAATTAAATTTATCTCGACATACTCACTGGATTGATTTACATAATTTAAGGGTAATTAAATATGGCGCATTAATGCACGTTGATTGTCACTTAACAGTGCCTTGGTATTTTAATGTGAATGAAGCACATGCTGCGGTTGATGAGTTTACTAAATTGATAAAAAATAAATTTGGAGATAGTGTTGAATTTTTTGTGCATACCGATGGTTGTATGCCTTTTAGTTGTGAAATTTGCACGATTGAAAATTGCGAAAAACGAAATACCCCTTTCAAACAGAAACTAGCATGGAATAGAGAGAATATATTATCAGACTTGAAACATCAATTAGTATAATTCTTGGGGAAAATTTGATCAATGACAAACATTGATCAAATAAACATTTGTAAAAAAATATGAATTGAAATAAATAAAATACTTAATTAAAATTAATTCAAAATGAATCCCTGGAAACAATACCAAGACCAAAACAAAGAAAGATTCTTAGCAGAACTTTTAGCCTTATTACGCATACCCAGCATCAGTGCGAAGTCGGAAAACAATGGAGATATGCTCACTTGCGCAAAAGCGGTGGAAGAAGCGTTAAAACAAGCAGGTGCGCCAGTGACTAAAATTTATGAAACTGCAGGACATCCCATTGTTTATGGTGAAATTATAACCGACCCTAGCTTCCCTACTGTGCTTGTTTACGGTCATTATGATGTACAACCTGCTGATCCATTGGAATTATGGCATAGCAGTCCATTTGATCCAACAATTAAAGATGGTAAAATATATGCACGTGGCGCATGCGATGATAAAGGGCAATTTTACATGCATGTAAAGGCATTAGAAATAATGACGCAAACAAAATCACTTTGTACGAATATAAAATTCATCATCGAAGGAGAAGAGGAAATTGGAAGTCCAAATTTAGCGCAGTTTGTAAAAGCACATACGGAATTGTTAAAGGCAGATGTTATATTAATCAGTGATACTGCAATGATAAGTATGGATACACCCTCTATCGATATTGGGGTACGTGGATTAAGCTATATTGAAATTGAAGTTACAGGACCTAATCGTGATTTGCATAGTGGTGTATATGGGGGTGCAGTTGCCAACCCTATCACCATTTTATCAAAAATGATTACATCCTGTCATGATGAAAATAACCATATCACTATTCCAGGTTTTTATGATGATGTATTATCTTCCACCGACGCGGAAAGAAAAAAAATGGCCGAAGCGCCTTTTGATGAAACTGAATTCAAAACAGATTTAGGCATTCAACATCTTTGGGGTGAAAAAGGATACAGCACTAATGAAAGAACAGGTATTAGGCCCACACTTGAAGTAAATGGAATATGGGGTGGCTATACCGGAGAAGGTGCAAAAACAGTTTTACCATCAAAAGCATTTGCAAAAATCTCATGCAGATTAGTACCTAACCAATCTTCTGAAAAAATAACCAGTATGATATTAGCGCATTTTAAAAAAATAGCCCCTGCATTTGTTACCGTGAATGCATTTGAACATCATGGTGGAGAACCCTATATTACACCCATTGATTCCCACGAATATCAAAGTGCAGCCAAAGCCATTGCTGCAACTTTTGGAAAGGATCCAATTCCAGTGCGTGGTGGTGGTAGTATTCCTATTTGTGCATTATTTGAAAAGGAATTAAATGTAAAAATTGTATTTATGGGTTTTGGTTTAGATAGTGATAACTTGCATAGCCCAAATGAAAAATATGATATTGTCAATTTTTACAAAGGCATTGAAACCATTCCTTACTTTCATCAGTTTTTTGCAGAAAATAAATCCTAACACATGCGGGGGCAAGAAACTATAAAAAAAGCAGAGAAACAAAAAGTTAGATTAGACAAATACTTGTGGTGTATCCGTATTTTTAAAACCAGAAGTCAGGCAACAGAAGCCATTGATAAAGGTCGCGTAAAAATTAAAGGAGAAGCCGTAAAAGCGTCACGCGCTGTAGTGGTGGGCGATGAATATGAAGCCAGAACGGAGCATAAAAACTGGGTCATTAAAGTAACTGAGTTACTGGAAACAAGAATGGCCTATATAGAAGCCATAAAATATTACGCCGACATTACGCCCATTGAGGAATTGGAACGTGTTCATCAAGTGGCATCTAGCTTTCATACTGGAAAGCGATTAAGTAAAATAGGCCGCCCTACAAAAAAAGACCGACGCGATTTAGGCGATCTTTTAGGCTAAACACACACAGAATGAATAGAAAAAAATAGGTGTCTATTTTGTTTCTTTTATCTTTACACTATGACCATTGAAATTTTAACCGTTTTACCAGAATTATTAACAAGCCCTTTTGAGCATAGCATGATGAAGCGTGCGCAGGAGAAAGGACTGCTTACCATTAAATTACATACACTCAGAAAGTGGGCAATCAATAAACATGGACAGGTGGATGATTACCAATATGGCGGAGGCGCTGGCATGGTGATGATGTGCGAACCCTTAGCAAACGCAATTGACGAATTACAAGCAGAAAGCAAATTTGACGAAATCATTTTTATGACCCCCGATGGTAAAACATTGGAGCAAAGAGATGCCAATACACTTTCACTTAAAAATAGAATATTAATTATCTGTGGTCACTATAAAGGCATTGACCAACGCATTCGAAATTTGTATGTGACGCGCGAAATTTCCATTGGAGATTATGTGTTAAGTGGTGGTGAATTAGCCGCCGCCGTGTTGGTGGATGCGATAGGTCGTATAATACCTGGGGTATTAAATGATGAAACTTCCGCATTGACCGACTCCTTTCAAGATAACTTACTGGCACCGCCTGTATTTTCAAGACCAGTTGAATTTAGAGGATTACAAGTGCCTCCTATTTTATTGTCGGGTGATCCTAAAAAAATTGAAGCTTGGAGACAAGCACAAGCACTTGAACGAACCCAAAAACGCCGTCCTGACATTCTAGACCAATAATAGACCGCTCATACTTTTATTTTCATATAAGCGCGCATCTAATAAGGATAATTAATATACATATCTGATATTTGCTTTAAATTATTTAGACAAATGCGCTTGATCAGAAACCTTGTTTTTTATTGTCTTTCCATTGCTTTTGAAACAAAATGTCAAGCACAAAAAATCACTGAATTTCAAAAAGACTATCAACTTGATTTAATTAAAGCAAATGATATCATAAAAATTGATGGTATTTTAGATGAAGCGATTTGGGCTAGTGCAAATTTTACCCATGCTGATAATAAAAAATTTCCCAATAATATAGGCGAAGCAAAAAGAAAAACAGAAGTACGATTCACCTTTGATGATAAAAATATTTACTTTGCCTTTAAGGTATAAGACAGCGGTACTGCAATTATCAAAAGTTTAAAAAGAGATGTGGGACACGATGGTAATGACGGCATTAGTATTGTGCTTGACCCATTGAATCAAAAAACAAATGGCTTCTTTTTTGTTTTAAGTGCTTTAAATGTGCAATCCGAAGATCAGTTAAGTAGTTCCACAGAACGCATGAGCGATTGGAGTTGGGATACTAAATGGTTTTCGGCAACCAAGGACTATGGTAATTTTTGGGTGGCAGAAATAATGATTCCTTTAAAATCATTAAGGTATGATCCGAATCAAAAATATTGGGGTATCAATTTTATTCGTATTGATGCAAAAAATGTGCAGTACAATACCTCGGCCAAAGTCCCCCCTACATTTAGGTCCTATGATTTAGGTTATACAGGCGTGATATATTGGCCTACTCCACCCCCCATCAATTCAAATAATTTAATTATCCAACCCTATATCACTGGAACTGCTAATGAAGATAAGCTAAATAATAAAAGCTTAAATGCCAATGGCAACGCAGGTTTTGATGCAAAAGTAGCATTAAATACTTCACTAAACTTAGACGTCACGGTCAATCCCGACTTTTCACAAGTGGAAGTGGATCAGCAAGTAACTAACTTAACCCGCTTTAATATTTTTCTTCCTGAAAGAAGAAATTTTTTCATTGAAAACTCTGATCTCTTCGCCAATTTTGGCATTCCACCTGTACGCCCTTTTTATTCAAGGACGATTGGATTAGATAAGCAAGGAAATCGAATTCCTATTTTATTTGGCGCCAGATTGTCTGGCAATTTAGCACCTGGAATAAGAATTGGTGTCATGAATATGCAAACTGGAAGACAAGGAGATTATAGTCCTGAAAATTTTTCTGCCTTCACCTTACATAAAAGAATATTAAAAAGGTCTGAAATTAAAGGCTACTTTTTAAATCGTGAAAATTACATTTCAAAAGAAGAAGCAATAAAAAATCCATTGGACAGATATGGTCGTAATGCAGGTATTACATTTGAATATTCCAATGCTCCAGGAAGTTTTAGTTCATGGGCTACCTATCATCAATCCATGAAGCCAAATATCACGGACCTGAATTCCTATGTTGACGTAGGAATAGCTAAAAATAAAAAGCATTGGAACACCGTGCTTGAAATTGGGAATTTAGGTAAAAACTATTATACCGATATGGGTTTTGTAGAACGCATTAATAATTACGATGCCCTAAGAGATACAGTTATAAGAATGGGTTATAAAAATAGCTACGCGCAATTAACTTATTTAACACAACCGCCCAATGGGAAAATTGGAAAGTTTGAAGTGCAATTAGAAAACTATACTGTACTGAATCCCGATAATACCTTAAATGAAAGTACAACCGAATTTGGCATACAGACCGACTTTAAGAACTCCTCCAATTTAAAAGCGAAATTAGAAAACAATGTAGTGGATTTAATATTTCCCACCTCATTCACAGGCGGCACCCCTTTACCTGCGCAAAGATACCAGTATAGCCAATTTTTAATCAGCTTCATGTCTGATACACGTAAGGAATTAGGTTGGTTTGGTGATGCTAGAATTGGTCATTTTTATAACGGGACGATTAGAGGAATTAGTGCCGGTATTCAATGGCGTAATCAGCCAAATTTGAATATTCGATTGAGGGCAGAACTAAACAATATTAATTTGCCTGGAAAATATGGCAGCACCAAATTATTATTAATTGCACCTCGTGTTGAATACAATTTTAATACCCAATTATTTTGGACTACTTTTATACAGTACAATACCCAAAGCAATAACTTTAATATTAATAGTCGTTTGCAATATAGGTACCAACCAATGAGCGACTTTTTTTTAGTATACACCGACAATTATTTTACAGATCCATTATTTAAAAATAAAAGTAGGGCCCTTATATTTAAATTTAGTTATTGGTTTAATATGTAAACTAATTATAAAATGAATGCTACCTTTTCCGTTACTGGCCAATATGTTGACATTGTAGGTAAGCAAATTTATCCTGCAAGTATTCAGGTGGAAAACGGTATCATTGTTTCTATCAATCCTTGCGAAAATGCCCCCTTACAATATATATTACCCGGCTTTATTGACAGCCACGTGCATATTGAAAGCAGTATGCTTATCCCAAGCTCCTTTGCTAGGTTGGCTGTTTTGCATGGCACCATTGGCACCATCAGTGACCCGCATGAAATAGCCAATGTTTGCGGGGTGGATGGCGTACATTATATGATTGACAATGGAAAAAAAGTTCCATTTCATTTTTTCTTTGGTGCACCAAGCTGTGTGCCTGCCACCACTTTTGAAACAGCAGGTGCGATGATTGATAGCAATCAAATAACCGAATTATTAGCATCCAATGATATTTATTATTTGAGTGAGATGATGAACTTTCCGGGTGTTTTGTACAATGATCCAGAAGTAATTAAAAAAATTAGTGCAGCGCATAAAGCAGGAAAGCCAGTAGATGGACATGCACCAGGATTAAGAGGGGAGGACGCAAAAAAATATATTGCAGCAGGTATCAGCACCGATCACGAATGCTTTACGATAGATGAGGCCCTAGACAAATTAGGGTTAGGCATGAAAATTTTAATTAGAGAAGGAAGTGCCGCTAAAAATTTTGAAGTACTATACCCACTAATTGATACGCATACAAATAATATAATGCTATGTAGCGATGATAAGCATCCTGATAGTTTACTCGAAGGACATATCAATCAATTATGTGCAAGAGCAGTTGCAAAAGGTATAGATAAATTCAATGTACTGCAAGCAGCATGTATCAATCCAGTTGAGCATTATAAATTACCCACTGGTAAAATGAAAGTGGGCGATCCTGCTAATTTCATTGTTGTTCATGATCTGATTTCATTTGAAGTAATATCAACCTATATTAACGGATTATTGGTGGCTGATCAAGGAAACTCCTATATCGCACCCATACAAGAAACAGCCATCAACCAATTTGATGCCGCATTCATTTCAGCTACACAATTGAAAATTTATGCCAAGGATTACCCCAATCAGAATGGACGCATCCCTGTGATTGAAGCCATAGATGGACAACTTATTACTAACTGTATTTGGATGTCTCCCACTGAAAAAGAGCATTGTTTAGTAACAAATACCGAAAGCGATGTTTTAAAAATGGTTGTGTACAATCGTTATAAAACAGCAGCCCCAAGTATTGCATTCATAAAAAATTTCGGATTTACGCATGGCGCCATTGCATCTACTGTGGCGCATGATAGTCATAATATTATTGCTGTTGGTGTTGACGATGAAAGTATTACCACCGCTATTAATAGTGTCATACAAGAAAAAGGTGGAGTGAGTTGTGTAAATAAAACGGAAATAAAAATACTCCCCCTCCCGGTTGCTGGCCTTATGAGCAACGCTGATCCTTATGAAGTAGCAGAAAAATACACTATCATTGATGCCATGTCAAAAGACTTAGGCAGTGCATTAGGTTCTCCATTTATGACCCTAAGCTTCATGGCTTTGCTAGTTATTCCACATCTTAAATTAAGCGATCAAGGCTTATTTAATGGGGATCAATTTAAATTATTTTAAAATTGTCCTTAAGAAACCTAGATTTGAAAAAAATAACTAGCCATGGTGCACCATTTAAGTGAAAAACATAGTTTATTAAGTAATTGGATTGCGGAGTTAAGAGATGTGCAAATACAAAAAGATCGCATGCGCTTTAGACGTAATATTGAACGCATTGGTGAAGTAATTGCCTATGAAATGAGCAAACACATGGCGCACAAAGTGGTAAACACAACAACACCATTAGGCACCCACGCTTCCAAAGTTTTAATGGAACAACCTGTGATAGCGACTGTTTTAAGAGCAGGATTACCCATGCATCAAGGCATGTTAAACTATTTTGATAAAGCAGACAATGCGTTTATTTCGGCGTATCGAAAACATCATCCAGATGGTAGTTTTGAAATAAGTGTTGAATACTTGAGTTGTCCTGATTTAAATAATCGAATTTTAATTATAGCCGACCCCATGTTAGCCACAGGTGCCTCCTTGGTTGAAACCATACAAGCAATTACAAAAACACAAAAGCCAAAGGAAATTCATATTGCTGTAGCTATTGCAAGTAAAAAAGGAATTGAGACTGTACAAGCTGCATTGGGTATGGATACCCCAATTTGGTGTGGTGATATTGACGATGTTTTAAATGATAAAAGCTATATCGTACCAGGCTTAGGTGACGCAGGTGACCTAGCTTACGGAACCAAAATGCAATCATAGCATCATTCTAAAGTACTAGTTCGTATCTTTAGTGCAAATTCAGCTACTTGCTCAAAGAACTCATTTTATCGGTTCGTGCCTATTTTTTAGCACATCAATTCATACTACAACATAAATTGTGGAAATGGATGATATTGCCGGGCATACTATACACTGTCATCTTTATCATTGGTATGACCTATTTTGGAGATACCTCAAGTATTTTTATTGAGTGGATTATTTTAAGAACTGGATTAAAAAATTGGTTAGATAGTATCAGTAGTGATTGGTTAGGATTTTTTATAACCATGGGAAGTTTCTGGCTGTGGTTTACATTATTACTTTTTTACTTTGCCTTATTTAAATACCTTTTTTTAATGCTTTTTTCCCCTATGTTGTCCTATTTGCATTTAAGAATAGACGCGGCACAAAAAGAAATTCCTTTTGTTTTAGATAAAACCGTTTATAAAAAATTAATTACGCGCGCAGTGCTACTTAATCTTACCAACTTATTATGGCAAACAGTTTATTTAATTCCCATTGTAATTGTATGTTCCGTTCCTTTAATTGGTTGGTTTACCCCCATCTTTACCATTTTGATGGAATGTTATTTTTTAGGTTATAGCATGCTTGATTATGGCTTAGCCACGGAGAAAAAAAATAAAATTGCTTCCGCCGACTATATATCTAATCACAAAGGGCTTCCTATAGGAAATGGTATTTTATTTTACATGCTTCACTTAGTTCCTATTATTGGTTGGATGGTTGCGCCCTTTTATGCTTTAATAGCAGCACACCTTAACACACAACAAGTTAAAGACAATCAATAATGACCTTAGGAAAAGTATATTTATTACCCATGCTACTTCATGAAGAAGGATTTGATAGTATGCCCAGTGATGTATTGACTTGGATACAACAGTGTGACGCTTTTTTTGTTGAGAATGAAAAAACGGCCAGAAGGTATTTTAAAAAATTATGGAAGGAGATGGTCATTGACGATTATACCTGGCACGCCATTCACAAAGTTGAAAATGAACAAATACATGCATTTACACAACTTTTAAAGCAAGGAAAAAATATTGGTATTTTATCTGAGGCAGGATGCGCAGGTATTGCGGATCCAGGTCAAATATTAGTCGCAGCTGCACAGGAATTAGGTGCAATAGTAAAACCCTACACTGGACCTTCTTCCTTATTATTAGCCTTAATGGGAAGTGGTATGAATGGCCAAAATTTTCATTTTCATGGCTATTTACCTATTGATGCACTAGAAAGAAAGAAAAAAATTCAAGCACTTGAAGCTGACATTAAACAAACAGGAGTTACCCAACTTTTTATTGAAACCCCCTATCGAAATAATCAGTTATTTGAAGCAATCACGCAAAACTGTCATCCTAACACCAAACTTTGCGTGGCCATGGAATTAACAGGGCCCAATGAATGGATAAAAACACAGTCGGTCGCCAACTGGAAAAACAGCAAACCAGAACTTCATAAAAAATTAGTTGTTTTTTTATTAGGCGCATAAACGTATTTCCCGCAGTTGATTATTTTTTTTATTTCCCTACTATCCAGGATGGAAAAATCCCTGTCGCATTGGAAAGCCGAACATCCCCTTTTATTTGTCTCCATTTCAATATGTATTGGTTATTTAATAGCTCACTACTTTGGCTATCATTACCCAAGTTTAAATTATACAATTGCGTTTGGCATCATAGGAATAAGTATGGGCGCTTTATTATGCTTACCCCTATTCCCATTAAAAAAATGGCATGAAGGAATAATCATCCTATTCATATTAGTAAGCTGGAGATGTGTTATCTATTTATCTACCCATGAGCAAAACTTAATGTGGTTACCCTATCCCAATGAGATCATTAGTCATATACGTATATGGATGATTCAAAAAATTGACAGGCATATCATAGATAATGAAGCTAGTGGTTTTGCAAAAGCATTATTGTTAGGCGTAAAATCAGATGTAGATAAAAATATAATTAAAGCATACACCCAATTAGGTATTATACATATCATTGCCATCAGTGGAATGCACTTAGATATTATATTTAAAAACCTGGTTTTTATTACAGGTCATTTTCCACGTAACCTATTTTGGCGTATTATTGAACTTGCCATTGTACTAATAACAGTTTGGATATATACATTTATTGCATTTGCAAGCCCTTCGGTGATAAGAGCAAGCATTTTTTTTAGCTTATTTTTTATAGGAACATTTTTAAACCAACCTAAGTACACCCTTAATTGTATCGCAGGAGGCATCCTCGTGATTATATTTTTTGACATTCGTTCCATTTATCATATTGGCTTACAACTTTCCTATGCAGCCGTCATTGGAATTCATTTATTTTATCCAGTATTTAATAAAATGTTGCCCATGGACAATCCAATTTTGAATTGGATGTGGCGTAACTTATGCATCACCCTGTCAGCGCAATTAACTACATTACCCATTTTATTGTATCACTTTCATCAAACTTCCACCTTGGTCATTATTAGTAATTTTATTATGGTACCGTTAAGTACACTTTTGTTATATGCTTTAATTGGATTAGTGATTTTGCCTAACCCAGTCAGCTTTAGTATGCACCTAGGTGGCCTAATTCAATCCTATATCAATTTCTTAAATCGAATGGTTTTAAACTTTCATCAAAATCCCATCGGCACCCCTTTGCTTATTCAAATGTCAGGGCGAATGGTGGTAGGCTATTACTTTTGGCTATTGCTTGTTTATATATGGCTGTATAAGCGAAAAGCCAAATACCTATTTTATAGCTTGTTCATCATCACCCTAATTTCCTTAATAAAGTTATTCCCCTAAATGCATTAGCATTTGTGGAAAATCAGCAAAAAATAAAAAATGGAAACCGCGTACCTTTGGGTATGGAAAAGAAAATAAAATCAGCCCTCATTTCAGTTTTTTACAAAGATGGTTTAGAGCCATTAGCAAAAACCCTACAAAAATTAAATATTACCATTTATTCTACAGGTGGCACGCAAAAATTTTTAGAAGATTTAGGCATTCCTTGTGTTTCGGTTGAATCTGTTACAGGTTATCCCTCCATTTTAGGCGGACGAGTAAAAACATTACATCCATCCGTATTTGGTGGAATATTAGGTCGCAGATACGAGGAGCAGGACTTAATCGAAATGGCCCAATATAAAATACCTGAACTTGACCTTGTCATCGTTGATTTATACCCTTTCGAGGAAACACTCAAAAACACCAATGAAGAAAAAGCAATCATTGAAAAAATAGATATTGGAGGACCTTCTATGATTCGCGCAGCAGGAAAAAATTTCAGGGATTTGGTGGTTTTGTCAGCAAAGGATGATTATGAAAAATTAAATCAAATTTTAATTCGTCAAGAAGGACAAACTAATTTAGAACAACGAAAAGCATTCGCTGCAAAGGCTTTTGAAGTGGTGATGAATTATGATATTGCCATCAGTAATTATTTCAACCCGCCGTTAGGCAAAGTATTACGCTATGGCGAAAACCCACACCAGGTGGCTACTTTTTATGGGGACCTTGATCAATGGTTTACACAATTGCATGGCAAGGAATTATCTTACAATAATCTAGTGGATGTAGATGCAGCCATTACATTAATCGCTGAATTACCTACGATTAGCTTTGCGATCATCAAGCATACCAATGTTTGTGGCGTGGCGAATCGCACTAACGTATTTGAAAGTTGGCAAGCAGCTTTAGCGGGGGATCCAGAAAGCGCCTTTGGTGGCGTATTGGTGACCAATGGTAAAATTGATACCGCCACTGCAGAAGCAATTCAAGAAATATTTTTTGAAGTATTAATTGCACCCGCATTTGACACGGATGCATTGACCATTTTGTCTGCTAAGAAAAATAGGGTTATATTACAAAGTAAACCAGGCGTTACTTTTAATGCAGTTCAAAAAAAATCAATCCTCAACGGAAACTTGGAGCAAGGATTGGATACTGGCAACTTTAACCAATGGGAGGAAGCAGGTGCAAGGCCATGTAGCGATAAAGAAAAAGAAGATTTAACTTTTGGGAATATCATTTGCAAGCATTTAAAGAGCAATGCGATTGCCTTAATCAAGGACAAGCAACTTGTAGGCAAAGGTTGTGGTCAAACAAGTCGCGTTGACGCTTTAAGACACGCTATTGAAAAAGCAAAACAATTTAAATTTGATTTGAAAGGAGCGACGCTCGCCTCGGATGCTTTTTTCCCTTTTGATGATTGTATTCGTATTGCTCATGCAGAAGGGATTGAAGCTTATATTCAACCAGGTGGATCTGTAAGAGATAAAGACAGTATTGCCTATTGTAAGGAGCAGGGCTTAGCCATGGTGATGACACAATTAAGGCATTTTAAACATTAAGCAACTGGCAAGTACTTCACTTCCCCTTGTATATATAAGTCACACCTATGTCCAATAATAAAAAAGTATACTTTGCCGTTGCGGTTACAAGTATCGTTTGGGACACCACTTGGGTAGCAAGCAAAATGGGAATTTCCTATGTGCCTGCATTTCAATTTGCGAGTATGCGCCAATTTTTAGGCGGTAGCATCTATGTTTGTTTCTTTTTAATGAAGGGGGCAGGATTGCCAACAAAAAAACAGTTTTTGTGGCTGATCCCCATGTCCTTTTTAATGTTTGTTTCCTCCAATGGGATTCCGACTTACGGACTTCAATTTATCACCAGTGGCCTTGCTGCATTAATTGCCGCACTTTATCCTTTATCAGTGGTATTGATTGAACGTTTTATTTTAAAGCCATTAAAATAACCCTTTGTACTTTTATTGGTTTAATGTTAGGCTTGTTGGGCATTGTTTTTATTTTTTACAAGGATAGTTTACAAATGCATGGCACTAATTATCCGTTAGGTGTTGCATTGTCCTTATTTGCTACGGTAACATGGAGTGTTGGATCGGTCATCATTTCAAGAAATAAAATCGATATCAACGCTTATTATTCCATTGGATGGCAAATGTTGATTTCGTCTGCTATTATGGCAATGGTTGCTTTGTATACCAATAATTATATTCCATTACAAAGTATTCCTGGGCGCACCTGGGGCGTACTCGTGTATATGGTTTTGGGCGGCTCCGTTTTTGCATTTATTTCTTTTATATATAGTATGAAACATTTGCAACCTGCGATTGCTTCCTTATATGCTTATATAAATCCGATAGTTGCTATTTGGGTGGGATCCTTACTATTAGATGAAAAAATGTCGGTAACCAGTATTATAGGAACCCTCTGTACTTTGGTTGGCGTTTATGTAGTCAACAATAGTTTAAAGAAACAAAAAGATCCTGTGAAAGCAGTTGCCGACGCTGATGGCATGTAGAAGAGATATTACCCAATTATCTTTTGGGGGATTGTATTTTTTGAACTACCTTTTTTTAGATTCGTTCCAAAGTTGGTTAAATGTTTTTTTAGGAAATTCTAACGGGGCTCTTTGATTGGACCAACCCTTAAACATTTTATTGATGACCCAGTTTTTTATAGTCGCGTTTCCTTGATTCATCAACAAACGACTCAAGGATGCATTCTTCCACATTTTCCAAGCAAATTTTTCTGCAAAATCACTTTCGCCAGCGACGACTGATTCTCTTCTGTTTTCCAATAACAATTCATGAATGTTAATTTTCACTGGACAAACCTCCGTGCAATTACCACACAAACTTGAAGCATAACTTAAATGCTTATAATTATGCATTCCTCTTAAATGGGGCGTAATCACACTCCCAATTGGGCCACTGTAGGTGGTATCATACGCATGGCCACCAATATTTTTGTACACAGGACATGCATTTAAACAAGCGCCACAACGGATACAATACAAGGCCTCCCTTGCTTTTGCATTCGATAATAAATCCGTACGCCCATTGTCAAGTAAAATTACATACATCTCCTCCGGACCATCCACTTCACCGGGTTGACGAGGACCAGTAATGATACTATTATACACTGTGATTTGCTGACCAGTCCCATAGGTAGCTAATAAAGGCCAAAACAATCCCAAATCATTCATGGAAGGAATCGTTTTTTCAATACCTACAATAACCACATGTGTTTTTGGCCAAGCCACAGACAATCGCGCATTACCTTCGTTTTCTGTTAAAGCAATGCCACCAATATCTGATAATATAAAATTTGCACCCGTAATTCCAATTTCAGCTTGCACATATTTATCCCGTAAATTTTTTCTTGCGACCAATGTTAATTGCTCGGGCGTTAGTGATATATCGGTACCTAAATGTTTATTAAATAATTGAGCCACATCTTCCTTGCTCTTATGCATGGCTGGAGTAACAATATGATACGGCGCTTCGCCATCCATTTGTTGTATGTATTCACCCAAATCTGTCTCTACACTTTCCACGCCTATCGATGTTAAATAATCATTCAAATGGATTTCTTCTGTCACCATGCTTTTACTCTTAACAACGGATTTACATTCTTTTTCCTTGCATAGATCTCCAATAAAATTTAGTGCTTGTTCGCTATCCTCGGCCCAAAAAACTTTGGCACCTCTTTTGGTGATTTGATCTTCGAATTGCGTTAGGTACAAATCCAAATGCTCAATAGCTTCCCATTTTTTATTTTTTGCTAATTCGCGAACTCTAGTTAAATCTGGAAATTGGGCTTTACCTTTTGGAACAACTGCATTGTATTTAGAAATATTAAAATTCAGTTTGCGTCTGTGTTCCAGATCAACTACTTTTTCGCTGCTTTTGTTGTCAAATGAGGAGGCGTAAATACTTTGCATAATGATTATTACAAAGATAGTTATTTATCCTTTAGATGTTGCGCAGAAGCATCCAAGGCTTCATAAAATTTTTCCCCATATTTGCGAATAATGGATTCCTTTAAAAACACATAGGCAGGCACCTTTAATTTAACGCCTAAGGAACAGGCCGCCTGACAAAGATCTTCACGAGGCTCATAATTCATATATTCAATATCGGGATCCTGCTTGCTTTTTTGAACTTTAATGGGAAATAAATGGCAACTAATGGGCTTTTTCCAAGGTATCTTACCATCATTATAAGCTTGTTCAAAGGCACACTTAATGATGCCTTTTTCCTTGTATCCATAGGCGCAAATTTGACCATTTAAGGTGGGTGTGACCCAGCCAAACTCACGATCATATAAAAACTGTCCTACTTGTTTTACTTCTTGAATGCCTTCTTTGGTCATATAGGGTTCTACAATATCATAATATTTCTTTATGAAATCTTTTTCTTTGTTTTCTAAAGGCGCGCCCGCATCCCCATCCTCGCAACACCCACCCTTGCACTTTGTCAAGTCGCATACAAATTGTTCTTCAATTACTTGGTCACTGACTAAAACAGAATCAATCGCTATCATAATATTATTTGTGGCGTAAAGGTATCATTATTTCCATTGAAATGTATTCACCAAATGCTGCACGTCCTTATATAAAAAATCATTGTAAATGGATAAAGAATCTGCATTGGATGTCGTATTAAAATACAAAGCTCCTCTAAAAAAACGGGTACTTGAATCGGTCAAAAAAAACTGATATGCTGTTGCCACATCTCCCCCAATATTAAAAAAAACACCATGTACTCCTTCACTGGTTGTGAAAACTGAATCTGCGATATAAGTCGCTTTATTGGAATGATTACTTGCAAATTTATAAGCATCATTAATTAAGGTATCTAGTTGCTGTGGCTTCATTTTTTTATAACTTATGTATATGGTGCCATTTAAGCTAGGGAACTGAATATTGATCCAGGCATCTTTAGATTTATTTTCGCCAAAATAATTTATTTGATTATCCACAAAAGCATAGGTAGGATATTCAAAGGTATACGGAATATTAGGTACGTTAAAAGATTGATATGTTTTTTCTGGAAATATAAAATTAGCATACCCTTTTTCCTTAGGAAGGAATGGGCTATTGCAAGCTGTTACTAACAAAACGCAAACGGAAGATATAAAAATAAAAAAATTATCCATGATCTAAATTAGTAGGAATAACTGGTGTGATGATCATTTGTATTTTATGAATTCTATTTTTTTGTATTTCTAAAACCGTAAAACTATACTGCTGAAATTTAATGACTTGTTGTAATACTGGAAATTCACCCGCCAATTCTAAAAACAAACCCGCCATGGTATCACTCTCTCCTTTGACAGTATCAAAAGAAGTAGATGAAATGTCAATGAAATTACACAAATCAGTAATGGCTGTTTTGCCTTCTATAACATAATGATACTCATCAATTTTTTTTATGGTGGATTCCTCTTCATCAAATTCATCCTTAATTTCACCCACAATTTCTTCTAAAATATCTTCCAATGTAATGATACCGCTGGTACCACCAAATTCGTCCACTACAATCCCAAAATGGACGCGCTTTAATTGAAATTCTTGCAATAAGTCCTCAATCATTTTTTGTTCATGTACGAAATATGCAGGTCGAATCAAGGTTTGCCATTTAAATTCATCAGACTCTTTTAAATGCGGAATAATATCTTTGGTGTGAATCATGCCCACAATCGTATCTAAGTCGTCCTTAAATATGGGGAAACGGCTATAACTAAATTCATTAATATTTTTTAATAAAGTTGGAAAATCAACATCCTCTTCTATACCATGCACGTCTAACCTCGTTTTCATGATTTGCTTCACAGTAATGTTGCCAAATTTCACAATTCCCTTTAAAATATTTTTTTCATTTTCTTTGTGATGCGCTGAGCTGGTTAATTCAATGGCATGATCTAATTCCTCCATACTATAAGAGGCACCAGTTCCTTTTTGTGCTAATTTTTTTTCCATCAAGTTGGTATACTTGACCATGAGCCCGCTTAGTCCAGAAAAAATAAAATAAATTGCTTGTATAATAAATCCAAAATCCTGCGCAAATCGAACATTATTTTGGGTAGCCATCACCTTTGGTAAAATCTCACCAAAAAATAATAATAATAAAGTCACCGCAACTATTTTAATAATAAACTCTAATCCAGGAATAGTTATTTGATCAAATACGAATAAATCGTCAATTAAAATATTAGCAATTAAAATGATACAGATATTGATAAAACTATTTGCGATCAACATGGATGTCAATAGCTTTTTAGGATCTTCTAAAAGTTTTACAATTCGTTGTAAAGGAATATGTCTTTTTGTTTTTAATACTTGTATGTCCTTATAGGATAAAGAAAAAAAAGCGACTTCAGATCCAGAAATGACAAAGGAAAGGAAAAGTAAAAAACTGATTAAAAAGATGAATCCCGTATCCTGTTGGAGTGAAGCTATAAATGAAACGGTCAAATAAAGGGAATTACCCGAATGCGCTTCCAAGTTTTGAGTGTTTTAATTTTTGGAAAGTTACCAATTTTTTAAGTTTTACACCAATTTATAAACTCCTGCCCTAAAAATTGGTTAATTATTTTTGGAAAGGGTAACTGTTTAAGTTGCTTTTGATTGACCCACAATGCCTTAGAAAAAACAGCGGGGATCGTATCAAATTTGACAAATATGAAACGTGCCTGTAAAAGCTGATGGGTTAATGCTTGGTTGTAGTTGGTAGAAACGGGTTCATAGTTCTGCTTCAACTGTTTAAGTGAAATACTTATCTCCTTTAAACTAATGCCCAATTGATTCACTAAAACTTCATGTAAGTACCCCAAGGTAACAGGTGTAACACTTTTATTTTCATTTAAATAAAATTGATATAAGCCACCCCAAATATCCCCTTCCAATCGTTTTTGCACTAACCATTTGCCCTTAATATAAAAACAGAAAAAATCAAAATGCCTATTTTTTCGTTCAATACTTTTTATCTTAATGGGTAATTGATTTACTTGATTGTTTAAAAATGCTACACATTTTTTTTTCATGACGCAATCAGCACAATAGGGGGTACTTGGTTTGCAAACAGTTGCTCCGAAATCCATCAATGCTTGATTATAAATGCCTGCTTGTTTTTTTGACAAATTCTCATCCGCTATTTTATTAAACAAATGAATACCTTCTTGCGTATCCGTTGGTGTATGTATGCCATAAAATCGCGCTAATACCCGAAATACATTTCCATCAACTACCGCATAAGGTAAATTATATGCAAAGGAAGCAATAGCTGCTGCAGTATAAGGACCTACTCCTTTTAAACTTAAAAGTGATTCGTAATTATTGGGGAAAACGCCATTTAATTTTTTACTGATATAGCGGGCTGTAAAAATTAAATTTTTGCAGCGATTATAGTAGCCCAAACCCTCCCATAATTTTAAAACCTTCTCGTCCTTGGCATTGGCCAAATCATGTACTGTTGGATAATTAGTTACGAATTTTTCATAATAGGCCCAGCCTTGCTCCACCCTGGTTTGTTGCAGGATGATTTCACTCAACCAAATTTTATAGGGATCCCTTTCTCCTTTCCATGGCATGGGTCGATGATTGGAAGAGATATTCCATTTTAATAAAAGTTGGGTAAAGGCTTGCGTCATTAAAAGCAAAAGTGATAAAAATAAACCTAATAAAAGTTAGTTTTTTAAATCACTAGATACATTATGTATTATTATTTTTATATATATAAATAATACATATGCGTACAGGGCTCTAAATTTGTCTAAAAAATTATAAAATATATTAGGATATAGTTGTAATTAGGAAAAAATTGATTTATTTTTAGTACTGAACCTAAAACCAACTTCATGAGAAAATCTGATCTCATTAATCAAATTTCTGAAAAAACTGGCATTCCAAAAGTGGATGTACTTGTTACATTAGAAACGATGTTTAAGGAAGTAAAAGAAAGCTTGTCCAATGGTGAAAACATCTACATACGTGGATTTGGCAGCTTTATTACTAAAAAAAGAGCAGCAAAAATTGGTCGTAATATCAAAAAGAATATTGCGGTTGAAATACCTGAACATTTTATTCCCGCCTTTAAGCCTGCAAAAGAATTTGTAAACGATGTGAAAAGCAAACGGAAGTAAGCTACCTTTGCCTTAAATTGTTTTACATTGAAAAAGCCACAATTTATTGTTGTTCTCCTAGCCATTGCTATATTGAGCACCCTGTATTTTTTTGCCCCAAGATATAAACAAGCCGATTTGGCTGCAGCTAGCCAAACTACTGAAAATCAAGATGTTACTTCAAAATCTGTATTAGAAGGCGCAAAGATGAATTTGGCCGCCGAACAAAAATTGACCCTCTTAAGTATTGAAAATCAATTAAATACAAGTAAATCGACGATTGATAGCGTTAAAATTTATAAGGCACTTTCCCGTTTTTGGGCCGATTCAGCACAAAAATTGGGACCCTATTTATATTATACTTACAGTGCTGCTTTGTTGGAAAGTTCTGAAAAAAGCCTCACTTTTGCAGCCCAGCAGCTGGTTGATAACTTGACCGACCCTGAAGCACCGCCCGCCTTCTTAAAATGGATGGCAGGTAATGCGAAAGGTCTTTTAGATAAAGCATTGGTTATTAATCCGAATAATGATTCTGCGAAAATTAATTTAGGTGCCTGTTACTTGTTTGGCAATATTTCAGACAACCCGATGCAGGGCATTTTAAAGATCAAAGAAGTAGTGGACAAAAATCCACATAACATTTATGGACAAATGATTCTGGCCTTGGGTGGGAAAAAATCTGGTCAAAATGAAAAAGCAATTGAACGATTTTTATTGATACTTCAGGACGAACCTTCAAATATTGAAGCTTTGGTTCATTTGGCTGAATGTTATGAATTAACCAACCAAAAACCTTTGGCATTGGAAAGCTATCAAAAAGTAAAGCTATCCAATAAAATAAAATCAAAGGCTTTTAACGATGCAATTGATAAGAGAATACAACAATTAAAGAAATAATATTATATAACAAAAAAAATATCGGACATGCCTTGTGGTAAAAAAAGAAAGCGTCATAAAATTGCGACACACAAAAGAAAAAAACGTTTAAGAAAAAATAGACATAAGAAAAAGAACAAATAGTTCTTCTTCTATACAAGCGTATTTCCTATGAAATACGCTTGTATATTTCCAAATTGCACACCACTTATCTACTCAGCAACTTTACCTTTACCTTTACCTTCCTTTGTAAAGTGGATGTGTTTCAAAAAATTATAAAGCAGTATTTGCGTTTAACTGCGCTATGCGTGCTTTAAAAAAGTTGCTATACGTGAATAAAGATTTAATAATTAATAGCTCCCCAGAGGGTGTTGAAATCGCCTTGCTGGAGGAAAAAAAGTTGGTTGAAATACATAACGAAAAAATAGATGCTCGCTGGTCTGTAGGAGATTTGTATTTAGGTAAAGTAAAAAAGATCATACCTGGACTTAATGCAGCATTCGTTGATGTTGGTTTTGAAAAGGATGCCTTTTTACACTATACCGATTTAAGCCCTTACGCAAAGTCGATCATTAAGTTTACGCAATTGGCGATGAACGACCATGATAAAAGCTTTGATTTTGCCGGTTTTCAAGCAGCACCTGAAATTTTTAAAACAGGAAAAATAAGTGAAGTCCTTAATGGGAAACCCAATGTATTGGTTCAAATTTTAAAAGAACCTATTGCAGCCAAAGGTCCTAGATTAACCTGCGAAATTTCATTAGCAGGCAGATTCGTGGTACTTACCCCCTTTAATGAAATAGTTGCCGTATCTAAAAAAATACATTCAAATGAGGAACGCAAAAGGTTACAAAAAATAATCGAAGCGGTGCGTCCTAAAAATTTCGGTGTGATTGTGCGAACTGCAGCTGAAGGTAAAACAACGGCCGAACTACATGAAGATTTATTGACCCTTGAAGCGAATTGGAATAATATTCAATCAAATTTAAAGGGTGCATTACCTCCTGCACGCATCATGAACGAGGAAAGCAAAACCACGAGTATATTAAGAGATTTATTAAATGAAGACTTTAATAAAATTGTGGTCAACGATAAAAAAATATTTGATATCACTTTAAGCTATTTGCAAAGAATAGCCCCTGCCAAAAGTAATATATTAAGCTTATACGATGGTGATCAGCCCATATTTGATCAATATGGTATTACCAAACAAGTGAAATCCTCATTTGGAAAAACGGTGAACCTGCCTAGTGGCGCTTACTTAATTATTGAACACACCGAGGCATTGCATGTCATTGATGTGAACAGTGGTTTTAAAAGTGTTTCCAATAACCAGGAAGAAAATGCTTTGCAAACCAATATGGAAGCGGCGGAAGAAATAGCGCGACAATTAAGATTAAGAGATATTGGTGGCATTATTGTGATTGACTTTATTGACATGAAGTTACCTGAAAACAGACGCAAGGTGCAAGAGTCATTAGAAGATTTCATGAAAACCGATCGTGCCAGACATTCTGTATTACCTATTTCAAAATTTGGACTATTACAAGCAACGCGACAACGTATTCGCCCTGAAGTAAACATTAATACCTCAGAAGATTGCCCTGCATGTAATGGCACAGGTAAAATAACTTCCACTTTGTTATTGGAGGATGAGATTGAAAAGAAAATGTCATATTTGGCCACCCATGGTCACAAATCACTGATTTTATTGGTACACCCAATCATTCATTCGCATTTGACCAAAGGTATATTTAACAATATCATCAAGCGTTGGAAAAATAAATATAAAATTAAATTGAAGTCACAAGCAGATAATTCAAGCCACTTAGTAGAATATAAATTCTTAGATGAAAATTTGGAGGAAATTAAAATTTTTTAAGTGTAAACTAGTCAGACCTTAGTGGACATTTTATTAACAAAATTTTTGGAAATATTTAATACTTGGATAACTTATTTTTGAAATAATATAATGTATATTAAAATTATTTAATATAATAAAAACTATTCAAAAAGCCAACCTATTGCGGTAAATACTGAAATATATTTAAGCAAGCGATTATCTTTACAACATGAGTAAGTCAAAATCGGCATTTTTCTGTAATAATTGTGGTTATGAAGCTGCTAAATGGGCCGGAAAATGCCCTGCTTGTAATGAGTGGAACACTTTTACCGAAGAATTAGTTGAAAAAACTAAGGAGACCAATTCAGATTGGGAAGGCTACCATACCAACCAAAAAGGGAATCAAGCCATCTCCTTAAACGAGGTGGATAGTCAATCTGAAAAAAGAATTGATAGTTCCGATGTGGAATTGAACAGAGTGTTAGGCGGTGGCATTGTTTTGGGCTCCATAATATTAGTTGCAGGGGAACCAGGCATCGGAAAGAGTACTTTGTTTTTGCAGCAAGGCTTAATGATGAAGGATCAAACTGTTTTATACATCAGTGGGGAAGAAAGCATTCAACAAATAAAAATGCGTGCCGACCGATTGAACTTGCAAAATGAAAATTTTTATTTACTTACGGAAACACATACTGCTCAAATTTTTAAAGCAATTAAAAAATTAAAGCCGACAGTGGTGATTGTGGATTCAATTCAGACTTTAGAATCCAACTTGATTGACTCTGCTGCTGGAAGTGTATCTCAAATAAAACAAACCGCTGCAGAATTTCAAAAATTTGCGAAAGAAACTGGTACCCCTGTTTTTTTAATTGGACATATCACCAAGGAAGGATCCATCGCTGGACCCAAAATTTTAGAACATATGGTGGATACTGTTTTACAATTTGAAGGGGATCGCCATTATGCATATCGTATGTTGCGCACTTTAAAAAACAGATTTGGCGGGACAAGTGAATTAGGTATTTATGAAATGACCAGTGAGGGAATGAAAGTAGTCAACAACCCTTCTGCATTTTTAATTGCCCAACGAAATGAATCCCTAAGTGGCAGTACCATTGCAGCCTCCATGGAAGGCATGCGCCCTTTATTAATTGAAGTACAAGCATTGGTTACACAAAGTGTGTATGGTACGCCACAGCGCACTGTGACTGGGTTTGACTTAAGAAGACTTCAACTTTTATTAGCCGTTTTGGAAAAGCGAGGCGGCTTTGCCTTTGGCATGAAAGATGTTTTTGTCAATATTGCTGGGGGATTAAAAATTGAAGACCCCTCCTTAGATTTAGCCATTATACTTTCCTTACTTTCTTCCTATGAAGATGTGCCATTGCCGCAAGGAATTTGTTTTGCAGGAGAGGTTGGATTGAATGGAGAAATTAGGGCCGTGAATAGAATTCAACAACGTATTGCAGAAGCAGAAAAATTAGGATTCGAAAAAATTTATATTTCCGAGTTTAACAAAAAAGGCATCGAACAAAAAAAACACGGCATTCAAATTATTGCAGTGGAAAGAGTGGATGAAGCGTACCGATTATTTTTTTAGTAGTTGTAGATTCATTTTTAATGCCCCCCATGAACTTCATCAAGTTTCTTGTATCCCATGTAAAAAAATACTTGATTGCATTTTTACATTTAGTGTATCCAAAAATTTGTTTGCATTGTGGAAGTACGGATCTAATAAAGTTTCAAGTATTGTGCCCCAATTGCTACGCACAACTTCCCTTCCCTGATTTTTTTGAAATTGAAAATAATAATGTCGACAAAATATTTTGGGGGAGATTGGCTTTAGGCCCGAGCGGGGCAGCTTTGTTTTTTACAAAAAACAGTATTGTTCAATTATTACTTTTTGAATTAAAATACAAACAAAATAAAAGGGCGGGTTGGCTGTTAGGTAATATGATTGGTTGGGCTTTTAAAAAAGCAAACCGATTTAATGAAATTGATTACTTAATCCCAATCCCGATTCGAAAAATTACGGAAAGGACTAGGGGCTATAATCAGTCCCTACTCATATGCGAAGGCATCGCACAGGTAATGCCCATACCCATTTTAAATGCAGTGCTATTTAAAAATAAAAAAACAAATACCCAAACACGCAAGGATCGCATTGAACGAGGCCAAAATACCGACCACCTTTTTGGTCTCAAAAACGCCGACCAAATTAGGGAAAAGCACCTCCTTTTGGTGGACGATATTATTACCACCGGCGCCACTGCCGAATCAGCAGGCCGCTGTTTACTTCAAGCAAATCCAAGCTCCGTTCAATTTGCGGCAGCCGCTTATACCTTATCTTAAACTTTTTTGTTTTATTCTTGTTATATTTATGCAACAATTAAATTCTTTAACTGAAAAATAGCTACTCATGAAAACCATTTTAAGTTTTATACTAATGATGACCACTTTTGTTTTAAACGCACAAAGCATCCATACTTTTAAAGTCGCTGGCATTGACGGCAAGCAAATCAACCTAGCAGCCTACAAAGGAAAAAAGATATTAATTGTGAATACCGCATCCAAATGTGGTTATACCCCCCAATATGAATCACTACAAAAAGTGTATGATCAATACAAAAACAAATTAGTTATTCTTGGATTTCCTTGTAACCAATTTGGTGGACAGGAACCTGGTACTAATGAAGAAATTGCAGCTTTTTGTAAAGCAAATTATGGTGTCAATTTTCCATTAGCTGACAAAGTTGATGTCAAAGGCGCTAACAGTGCACCTATTTACCAATGGCTTACGCAAAAAGCAAAAAATGGTGTTTTGGATGCGAATATTAGCTGGAACTTTAATAAATTTTTGTTGGACGAAAATGGTAAAATGATCGCTTACTTCCCAAGTAATGTAAAACCAGAGAGTGAGGCTATAACTGCTTATTTAAAATAAGGGCCAGCTAGTAATTTTAAGCAGTTTTATAAAGTAAGCGTTATCTTCGTTTCATGTTATTAAGCGAAGTAATTGGCCAGGAAAAACTAAAAAAACAATTGGTGGACATGGTCCAGCAACAGAGGTTGCCCCATGCATTATTGTTGGTGGGCCCTGAAGGATCAGGCGCTTTACCTTTAGCTGTTGCCTTTGCACAATACATTGTAAGTATCCCCAGTCAAGCTACTCCTACTGCTGATTTATTTGGCGCACCGGCCGAGCCAATTGCGCAACCATTTTATACTCCAGAACAAATTGCAGATTTGCCAGCTTATCATAGAGCCAGTCAATTGATGCATCCTGATTTGCATTTTTCATTTCCAACCATCATAGAAAAGCCAGGACAAAAAAATATCAGTGCGAATTTTATTGAGCAATGGCGTGAATTTATAAATGGCTATCCTTGTGGCAATGCTTTTGATTGGCTTCAATTTATTAAAGCCGAAAACAAGCAAGGAAATATTAGTGCAGACGAATGTAATGAAATCATCAAAAAGTTATCATTTAAAAGTTTCGAGAGTGCCTATAAAGTGTTGGTTTTATGGATGCCCGAATATTTGGGAAAAGAAGGCAATAAACTTTTAAAATTAATTGAGGAGCCGCCTGACAATACCATATTTATTTTAGTCGCCACTTCAGAGGAAAATATATTACCAACCATTTTAAGTAGGTGCCAATTTGTAAAAGTGCCAAGGCTGACGACCCATGAAATTGAGTCTGCCTTAATGGGTCGTGCTAAACTAGCCCCTGAAAAAGCAAAACAAGTGGCAATTTTAGCGGAGGGCAACTACAGAGAAGCACTTCATTTAATCCAACATAGTGACCAAGATTATATTAGTATGATTAAGGATTGGCTGAACGCCATATTAAAAATGGGCCCGGTGGCTCAATTAAAATGGGTGGAAGAGATGAGTAAGTTGGGCAGAGAGCAGCAAAAACAGTTTTTAAAGTATTTCAACCATCTGTTAGAACATAGTATTCGACTAAAAACGATGGGTTCGGACCTGCCATTGCATAGTGATTTAAAGGATTTTGCCCTTAGAATCAACAAAATTGCTGGGGTAAGTCAGATGGAATCCATTGTAAATGAACTAGATAAGTCCATTTATCATATTGAACGTAACGCAAATCCTAAAATGCTATTTATGGCACTTAGTATTAAGTTGTATCATATCATTCAGAACAAAACCTTAATTTTGACAGAAGCATAACAGGAAAAGTGGATGAATGCGTTGAAGCTATGCAAGGGTATTTTAATTATTAACAGTTTGAATTAACGATATATGGGATGTGGATCATGTGGAACTGGTAAACCAGGCGGTTGCAAAAGCAACGGTGGTTGTAGCACAGGTGGATGTAACCGTTTAAATGTGCATGATTGGTTAAGCGATTTACCTATTGACGATATGAATAGTCAATGTAAGGTAGTTGAGGTTAGTTTTAACAAAGGTAGTCGTAAAGATTTCTTTAAAAATTTAAGTAGCCAAATTTTTGAAAAGGGCGATTATGTCACTGTCGAAGGCGTAAATGGCTTTGACTTAGGTGAAGTTAGTTTGACAGGTGAACTGGTAAGGTTGCAACTTAAAAAAAGAGGCATAGAAGAAACTAGCGTTGAAATCAAAAAAATTCTTAGACCAAGTAACGAAAGAGATATTGAAGCTTTTAAAATTAGTAAAAGCAGGGAGGCAGATATACTTGCAAAAAGTCGTGCGCATGCAAGATACTTTAGATTGCAAATGAAATTAAGCGAGGTAGAAATTCAGGCAGATGGTAAAAAAGGAACTTTCTTTTATACCGCCGATGATCGTATTGATTTTAGAGAACTAATTAGAATATTCGCAACCGAGTTTAAAGTAAAAGTGGAGATGCGTCAAATAGGCATCCGACAAGAAGCTGCAAAAGTGGGAGGTATTGGAAGTTGTGGTCGTGAACTTTGTTGTAGTACTTGGTTACATGACTTTAAAAGCGTCAACACCACTGCCGCACGTTATCAAAACTTATCCATTAATCAAACGAAGTTGAGTGGCCAATGTGGTCGCCTTAAATGTTGTTTGAATTTTGAATTAGATACTTACTTGGATGCATTACAAGCGTTCCCTGATTATGCGGATAATTTGCAAACAGTCATGGGGCAGGCGTTTTTAATTAAAAAAGATATTTTCAAAAATTTAATGTGGTATACTTTGCCTAATAACACAAAGCATTTCCCTTTAACTATTGAAAGAGTGAAGGAAATAAAAGATTTAAACAAACAAGGGATCGCAGTTGAAGAATTACAAGCAGTGGAGGTGACAAGCGGTAAGCCTAAAGAGGTAGAACCTGACTTCGTAGATGTAGTTGGTCAGATTAGTTTAAAAAGTTTAGAGAAAAATGATCGTCGTCGTCGCGATCAACAAAGATTCAATAATAACGATCGTCGTCCGAATAACGATAGACCGAATAACGACAGACCATACAATGATCGTCCAGGACCTAATCGTCCAGAATGGCAACCAGGAAATTCTGCAGGTGGAAGACCGATGAATAATAATCGTCCACCCATGAATCGCCCTAATAACGGACCAAGCAATGGGCCATCCAACGGACCAAGCACCCCACCAAGTAATCCGCCTTCTGCAAATTAAAATTTGCAGTGTCTTTTTACTACCCCTATTTGACTTAAATGCATTTAGTAAGGCAACTATTGGTATAATTTTTCCAATTCATCCCTTGTAAAATCCATTAAAGTTTTTACATAACTGGGTGAAAAGTCAAAGGAGATACCTGCAGTCTGATAAAGTTCAGGTAGTGTTTTTGTACCTCCTAAACTTAAAGCGTTCATATAATTTTCCAACGCAAGTGTTGGATTTTTTTGATACTGCATCCACATCCCAATGGCCCCTAATTGCGCGATGCCATATTCAATGTAATAAAAGGGTACTTCAAATAAATGCAATTGTCTTTGCCATCCAATTGCACGATACTGATCTAATCCACTATAGTCAATGCTATTGGTTGAAAATTCCTTTGCAATAGTTATCCATGCTTGGGTACGTTCCTCAATAGAATGATTCGGATTTTCATACACCCAATGTTGAAATTTATCAATGATAGCAATCCATGGAAAAATAGTAATGGTACGTTCCAATTGGTGCTCTTGTGCGCGATTTAAATCATGGACATTATCAAAAAATGCTTGCCAATGATTCATGGTAAATAGTTCCATAGACATGCTTGCTACTTCCGCAATTTCCATAGGATATTCTTTAAATGCAGATAAGGACAAGGGGTGTGCTAAAAATGAATGTATCGCATGTCCCACTTCGTGTACCATGGTGGTAACATCGCTCATTTGACCAGCGGCATTCATAAAAATGAAAGGGGCACCCGATTCCGCTAATGGACAATTATATCCTCCTGGCGCTTTTCCTTGCCTACTTTCTAAATCAAAATGTTTTAAGGAATCCATTTTTTTCAAACAGTCCGCAAAAAATGGATTGATTTGTTCAAAGCAGGAAACCGATTTATTATATAAATCTTGCCCGTCCGTAAATGGGCGCAAAGGCTTTGTGCCAATTGGTTCCGCTTCCGTGTCCCATGGCTTTAAAGTTACTAATCCTAATTTATTTTTTTTACGTTCGTAAATTTTATCAATAATTGGAAGCACATGTGTTTTGATGGCCTCATGAAATTTAAAACAATCTTCCTTCGTGTAATCAAACCTGCCTAATTCTGCAAATTTATAATCCCGATAATTTTCAAATCCTGCATTCAAAGCAACCTGATGTCTTTTTTGAATGAGTGAAGTAAACAAATCATGCATTTCTTGTTGGTCTTGTAAACGACGCTCTTGAATTTTTAAATACACTTCTTCTCTTTTTGCACGATCCTCACTTTCTAAATATTGGGCAGCTTGTTGTAAAGTATATTCTTTATCATCCACCGTAATGGTCATTCTTCCGGCAATGGTGCCATACTGTTGTTGCAAAACGCTTAACTCCGCCTGCAACTTTATATTTTCTTCTCTAAATAATTCAATGCTTTTTTTAACGGATCTTAAATAAGTAAAATATTCCTTTTCATCCAACTCATTGGTAAATGGACATTGAATTAATTTTTTATTTAAGGCATCTGCATAAGGTTGAATTTTGGGTTGAATTTCCATACAGAAAAAAGTAAATGCCGCCTCCAAGCTTTTATCTGTGGTATCACAAGTCATTTTAATCTGTCTCCAACAGGCATCTTCACTTACAAAAGCCTCCAGTTCACTTAAGTCCTGCATCCATGATTCTAGGGTCAATTTATTGGTAATTTCCCTATCCAATAAGGCCTTGAAATAAGGCTCCAGGCTTTCCCATTGGGTAAGTTCAAAATTCGCAGGTAAAAATTGATGGGGTCGCTTTTGAATGTCCGCAGTTCTGTGCATTAGATGAAATTTTAAGTGGCAAATTTACTACTTTTACACACTACAAAACATTAAAACTTGCCTGATACCATTCATTTACTTCCGGACCACATTGCTAATCAAATTGCTGCAGGCGAGGTGATTCAAAGGCCAGCTAGTGCCGTAAAGGAATTAATGGAAAATGCGGTAGATGCAGGTGCTACTCAGATAAAATTAATTGTCAATGATGCGGGAAAGGCCTTAATTCAAGTCATTGATAATGGGAAAGGCATGAGCGTTGCGGATGCCCAAAATGCATTTGCCCGACATGCCACCAGTAAAATAAGTACGATTGAGGATCTATTTCAAATAAGAACTATGGGATTTCGTGGGGAAGCCCTCGCCTCCATCGCAGCCGTTGCGCAAGTAAGTTTAAAAACCAAAAGATCCGAAGATGAATTGGGGACCTTGGTTGAAATTGAAAATAGTAAAGTAACGGAGTTTACTTCAATTGCACATGACACCGGCACCAGTATCTCGATGAAAAATTTATTTTTCAATGTGCCTGCGCGTCGCAATTTTTTAAAGAGCAACGCAGCAGAATTAAAACATATCATTGAAGAGTTTACAAGAGTCGCGCTTTCCTTTCCTGAAATATTTTTTAGTTTAACAAGTAACGGACAGGATGTGTATCATTGGGAGGGCGGCAGCTTTAAACAAAGAGCCATTCAAGTGCTGGGAAATAATTATCAAACAAAACTAGTAACTGTAGGTGAACAAACAGATTACTTAACAGTATCCGGTTTTGTGGGCAAACCCGAAACTGCACGTAAAACAAGAAGCGACCAATACTTTTTTGTAAATCGTCGTTTTATAAAAAGCGCCTATTTACATCATGCAGTTGCCAATGCATTTGAAGGATTACTTTCCAAGGACAGTTACCCCAGCTATATATTATACATTGATGTGGACCCTTCACAAATTGACATCAATGTACATCCCACTAAACAAGAAATTAAATTCGAAGACGATAAAATAATATACGCCTTTGTGCAAGCTGCAGTGAAACATGCATTGGCACAATTTAGCATAGCACCTTCCTTAGATTTTTCATTAGATGCCGATATCCAACAATTGGATGCAATACAAAAGCCATTCACTACTGATAAAATTCAAACGGCCACGAGCAATTCATTATACGCAGGATTTACACAAAAAAATCAAGCGCATTTTATACCTAAATCGAGTAGTACTAACGATACGGATTGGAAAAGTTTTTTCACCAATATTCCCGGTACGTCTAATGAATCTAGTGAAATATCAGAAGATACACCCCCTAACGAATCTTATATTGTAAAGCCATCCTCCATGGGATTGTATAAGGAGGACGAAGGTTTAAGCGTACTTGAAGATGCACTTTTATTGCAATTACATAATACCTATATTATCGCCCCTACCCAAAGTGGCTGCATCATATTACATCAGCAATTGGCACATGAGCGTGTTTTGTATGAAAAATACCAAAAAGCAAGTTCACATCCCCATGCCACACAAAAAAGTTTATTTCCAGTGGTGTTGGAACTGAGTCCAAGTGATGCGATACTATTAGATGAAATGTTGGAAGACCTTTCCATTATTGGATATGAGATAGAATCTTTTGGGAATAATAGTTTTATCATTCAAGGCATACCTGCTGATGTATTATCAGGCAATGAAAAAAATGCTATTGAATTATTATTAGAGCAGTTTAAACATTTTACTGGTGAAGTAAAATATAGTAAAAGAGAAAAATTAATCCGTTGTATGTCCAGACAGATGGCTATTAAAGCTGGACAAAGTTTATCCCAAAAAGAAATGCATACAATAATTCAATCACTAAGTGATTGTGATATACCCAACGTAACCGCATCTGGTGCGCCTACCTACATTGAATTTAAGGAATCCTACTTGGATGGATTGTTTTCTAGATAAGCAGCTTTAATTTTTTTTCGCTACTGATATCAAATAAGCTTCCACTGCTTTTCTTACGCCCGTACTGTTCGGACTCATGTGATTTGATACCAAAATTGAAAAATATAATTTTTGATTTTTCTGCGTGTAAATAAATCCACTTAAAGCAATTTGACCGCCTAAGCTGCCTGTTTTAGCATGTATTTCGCCTGGAAAGTTTTTGTAATAAGCAGACAAAGTCCCTTCTCCGCCAGTTTCAAATATATGTGTTACCCGCTTTTGTCCGAATTCATCTTGCATCTTTTTCAATATGGCAACATAATTTTCAGGTGTATTTAAATTATACCTACTTAAACCACTGCCATCTACCCAACGCATTTTTTGTGGCAGCCCTGCAAAATCATTTTTAAGCAGGCTGTCAATAAAAGCAGCATCATCCATCCTACCCAACAATTGCTGAGATCCCATTAATAAAACCTGTTCTGCGAAAAAGTTATCACTTCGACGCATCATTATTTTTAAAAGCGAATCTGTAGGAACAGTTTTAACAAGCTGTTGTGGCAATTTCGAAAAATCATCCCCAATATTTAGTTTTACTTTTAAAGTATCTTGAAGTAAATACACAGGCAAATTGGGTTCAAAATAGGAATCAAAAGGAACCTGAAAATAAGGAGCAGCATTTTTTTGACCATCGGTATAAAACTGATTCCCTACTAATTTCCGCGTCCAGTTTTTTTGATAAACCGTGCTTATATCAGTGATGTCCTTAAAAAATGTAAACGGCTTGATGGCTAATTTTCCATTGCCTTGATAAAAATGCACCACATTCCCATAAATAGGCATTCTGCTTCGTTCTGGCTGATAGTCCTCGCCATAATCGTTCCAAGCCCAGCCATTGCCCATATGTCCAAATTGGTCATTAGCTTTTGTTGGTTGAATCACTACTTGCTTGTTGGTGTTTTTAATAAGTGCAACGACAGGCTGGTAGTTAAAATCGGGATGTAAAAAACTTGGATCCCCCAACGGGGTTAAAAATAAGGTGTCTGCATTTTCGGCCATACTAAATCCTGGCAAGAAATCGCCCAAGTATTTCAAACCTACATAAGTAGCCAAAATTTTAGTGTTGCTAGCGGGTGTAAAATAATGATCACTTTGGTATTGATCAATCCAAGATTGCTTGGTATCATTGTATACTGCAATACCGACATGCGCGCCCTTGAGCGCAGTGGTTTGTAATAATGTTTTTTGCGCTTTTTGTATACTACACGCACTTAACACAACAATAAATACAATTGATAATAAATGTAAAGGAGTGACTACTCCCTTTCTAAGGCCCTTAACCATCTTTCTGGAATTTCGTTATTGGAAGCTACTAAATAATCTTTGTAACTACAAGGCGCCCATTCATTATTGTGCACTTGCATCCACCATCTGCCCGTGCTCTTGCTTTGTAAAAAATTGGTTTCGATATCCGAAAATGCAATATGAAATTCTTTGAACTTATCTGATTCCGTTAATGGCGCTTCTTTTTTACCTTTTTGTAAACCATCCATAATGTACCAAAACATTTGCGCAATTTGAATGGCTGTCATATTGTTTACATCGAGTTCAGCTTGATATCCAAACAAACCAATAGTACTTGTTTTCCAACTCATCCCCGCATACTGCATTAAGGTACAGGACTCTTCGCCATTAAAACCATTTGGTGTAATTAAATTTGCAGGCGCTTGCGCATTTTGTATTGCACTAATATCAAAACTTAGCATGTGACTGTCTCTGATCACTGGTTCCATTTCCTCAATACCTTCCCGAACCTTCCCTAATCTAAAACAATCAAATCTGAGTTTATCAATCGTTTCCAACATATGCGGATGCATGAAATAACTTTGAAAACCTATATGACTATAATGATTCAAATGATTAGGCAAGCCAGTAAATAATTCTTCTAAAAAATGATCCCTGGGTAAGCGCGCTTCCAAGTCCAAATCAATTTTTGCATCCACCACAACTGCGTTTACTAAAGTGGGTATAGAAGTATAGGCATGATATTGTGCAAGGGTTAAATCATGTGCACCGCCAATAATGACAACTTTTTTATTCTGCAATAGCAATTCAGATATCACTGTCCGAAGAGCCGCGTAGCTATCTTGTATACTTTGCCCAATTTTAACATTTCCAATATCCACTACATTGACCTGTGCATGCCAATAGTACAAATCATACAAAGCAGTCCGAATCGCATTGGCGGCAGTATGACCATGTAAAGCATGGCCCGCACCCCTGCATTCTCCAGCACCAATAATGACAATATCTGCTTCTACTATATCAGGCAGGTTCCCCTCATTTACTTTAATATGCTTTCCTAGCTGCGTATCGCGATACCCCTCATCATTGGATATATGAGCGATATTAATAGGTTCTAAAAAAACTTGAATGGAGGACAATGACATACGCGTAGTTTAACTACCAGTATTAACGAAAAAAAGGGCCACAGATTGCATCCCTACTGATTAATCTTGAAATTTATAGCCTACCCCCCGGATGGAGATAAAATGTAAGGGTGATTTGGGATCTAATTCGAAATACTTCCTAAAATTTAGAATAAAATTATCAATGGTACGTGTATTTGGAAATACATTATACCCCCATACACTTTGCAGGATCCGCTCCCTTGTAATGATGGTATGTTTATTTTCAATCAATAACTTTAAGAGCATTGCTTCCTTTTTGGTTAAATTTATTTTTTCGCCGTTATACAATCTGGCTTCAAGTAATGTAAAGTGAACTGTATTACCCATAAAAGAATACAGTTCCAAATTGTTTGGAACTGCGCTATTTACGCTTGATTTTTGTATCAATTTAGATACCCTTAATAAAAGTTCTTCCAAATTAAAAGGCTTGGTCATGTAGTCATCTGCGCCAATCTTTAAACCTTGCACCCTATTTGCGCTGGTGTTTTTTGCGCTTAATATTAAGATAGGGGTGTTATTGTTATGTATCCGAACAGTTTCAATAATGGAGTATCCATCAATGCCTGGCAGCATGATGTCTAAAATAATCAAATCAAAAATAGACCCTTGAATTTGTTGCAACGCCTTGGGTCCATCATAAGCAGAGCTAACCTCATATCCTTCCAATGTTAAATTTAACTTGAGCGCCTCATGTAAATGCTGCTCATCTTCCACCAGTAAAATGGTATTCTTTTGAGTACTCATTATATTGGAAAGTTTATTTTGAAAATGCTGCCGTTGGGTGTATTCGCATCTACAGTAATCGTTGCCTGATGAAATTCGCTGATCTTTTTACATAGATACAATCCTAGACCAGTACCCTTTGTTGTTCGGGTGGATTCATCTCCAATGCGGTAAAATTTTTCAAATATTTTATCGCGTTCTTCCATTGGAATGCCTACTCCTTCATCTTTAACTATTAATTGTATTTGATTTTCTTGGGTAGTAAGTAACACCGTAATCGGGCTAGATAGGGTTGAATATTTATGGGCATTATCCAATAAATTATTAACCAATAGCTGAATCAGCAATGGTTCTGCTTGTATAAAAACCGACGGAGTAACGGTTGTAATTAATACGCGTTGTTCAAATCGCTCTTGAAAGGAATCAACTAACTTTTGAACAATGTCAGACAAATCTACGTCTTGCATATTAGATTCATATTTACCCATATCTAACTGCGAGGCTAATAAAATATTATTACAAAGGGCATCTAATCGGTGTGTTTCCTTTAATGTATTTTCAATCAGCATTTTTTTCTGCGCTGGGGCTAATTCTCTTTTAAGTAAAGTTTCAATATTCAACTGCGTAATGGCAATAGGCGTTTTTAATTCATGTGTTACCGCCATCATGAAATTTTGTTGCTGATTAGAATATCTTAGCTGCTTTAATAACGACCTGTAAACATAGATCGCTCCTAATAAAAATAAAAAAAGAAAAGTGACCCCTTCGTAAATATATTGTTTTGTTTTTCTTACCTCAAATGATTCAATAGCTTTTACTTTTTCATATAAAGCAGGGTCGTCTGTTCGAATAGATTGGAATTTAACTGTTGCAATTTCACTATTTTGTTTTTCCAGAGAAACATACCACCAAACAAATGCAGCAATCATATAGGTAAGAAAAACCCAATAAATAAAGTTGACAAACTTTAATTTGCTGATATTAAACCATCTCATTTTCATAAATGCACTTTTTCAACTCGCAAGCCAGTCGCCAGTATGCCTAACAGCGGATCCTCTCTCATGGTATGTTGCATACTAAAATGATACAGACCTAGCTTTAATTTAGTGGGTGTTGCATTGATAGGAATACGTTGGTCAAAAATATCATCCATGCCAGCACCTAACCAACCTTTTTGATCATCGGCTAATTGCAAATTTAGCGTCTGATTTACTGCTGTATCTGAAGGGGACTTCGTGTTTACCTGCAACCAAATATTTTTATAATGATACGCATTATGATGTCTGATCACAAAATAAATTTTATATAAGTCATTGGTATCCGTAATATTAAATTGATAATTATTTACCTGCTTGCTAGACCATTCATGTGCAGGATAAATAGTCGTTTGTTCATATAACTGAATAGGCTCACAACTTGCTATAAATAAAACAAGTAAAATGTAAATATAGGATTTAACGAATGTCATCTTACAACACATTTAATATTTGCTCTTTTGCTTTTTCAAGTTCATCCTTCATCATGATCACCGCCTTTTGAATATCCACATCATTGGCTTTTGATCCAGTGGTATTTATTTCCCTTCCTATTTCTTGCAATATAAAAGACAATTTTTTACCCTTACATGGATCCCCATCATTGAGCATCGCTTTAAAATAATCACAATGATTTTTTAAACGAACGCGCTCCTCTGAAATATCTATCTTTTCAATATAATAAATCAATTCTTGCTCTAATCTGTTTTGATCATATTTATCGGCACCCACATGTTGTTCCAACAACTTCACCATACCGTCCTTGATTTTTTCACGACGATTCGGTTCATGAATTTCAACGACCGCTTGTTGTGCTTCAATGGCAATAATTTTTTCTAGTAAATCTTTTTCAATAGATTTTCCTTCCTCTGCTCTATGTTTAATTAAATACTGAATTGCTTGATGTAATAAATCGAAAATAAATTTCCACTCTTCTTCCGTCAATACTTCATTAGAAGAAGAAACCACATCAGGCATTTTCAAAATGGTACTTAAAATATTTTCAGTACCAATGCCTAATTCATTGGCCAATTCCATGATGGGTTGATAATAGGATTTGGCTAATTCTTTATTGACACTTACTGGCTTATTAACCCCATTTGATTTAATGGAGATAGAACATTCCACACTTCCTCTAAACAAGGCCTCATTCAATTTGTTTCTGATTTCAACTTCGTAAGGTTTTAACAAAGAGGGGCAATTTAAACGAACATCAAATTGTTTTCCGTTCAAGGACTTCACTTCAATTAAGCATGTCTTGTCCTTTAATATCGCCTCTGCCCTTCCGTACCCTGTCATTGAATATAACATAATAAAGCCTCGTTTAATTAGTGCATAAAGGTATCAAATTATAGGCAAGCCTACACCTTTTTTAAAAATCTATGCCAAACCAATTTTTCTTCCGCAATTGGTATGCTTTAAAGTCAAAGGAATACAATTTACCTGGCCGATGTGTCACCTGTGTTTCCATTTCATTAATGTCAATTAAGAAGCCCATACTCGCAAACTTCTTTCTAAAATTTCGTCTGTCCAACGACGTATTTAAAATTGCCTCATATACATTTTGCAACTGCCTTAATGAAAATTTCACAGGCAATAAATTAAAGGCCAATGGGTGTTCTTGAATTCGCTTTTGTAACCAGGTATGGCACAAGTCCAAAATTTCCTTATGATCAAAAGCCATCTCTTGAATATCTTTAACCACATGCCAACTTAATTCATTCTCCAAAATTTTCAATTCATGGTGTTTGATATTAAGTAAGGATGCATAAACTGCAGTCACTACCCTTCCCCCAGGATGCCGATCAGGCTTACTAAATGTATGCACTTGCTCCAAATAAACGTCTTGCATACCTGTTCGTTCCAATAAAACACGATTTGCTGCATCATCTAAATACTCCGCTGATAAAATAGTGTCTCCTAGTAAGGATAGCTTTTCATCGTATTGTGGTAAATCACTTTTAATGGTAAGTACCTTTAATGAATTATCGTCAAACCCGAAAATGACACAATCCACGGTTAAAGGAACAGTTGGATAGGTTTGTACCAGCTTTATGGCATCTTTTTTGTTCAAATTCATACTAGAAGTGATCATTTTTTATTGCCCAACAACGGCCCGTTTCACAAATTGGAATTATAGTCCCAAAATACGAAATAAAAGATTAAAACTATTTGTATTTTAGCAGACATTTTACCTCATGTACCCCAAAGATCAAATTATCGCATATCAGGCCTTGGCCAAAGCATACTTAACAAATCCGCATACGATTGAATTGGATAGTTTAAAAAAACTATTAAAATTCAATGAATACCAATATTATGTTTTGAATGAACCTTTAATAAGTGATTATGAGTATGATCAATTATACCAGCAGTTAATTTCCATCGAATCCGCAAATACTTCATTAATTACGCCCGATTCCCCAAGTCAAAGAGTGGGAAATAGTTTAAATGCGAGCTTTGTTACCATACCGCATTTGGTACCCATGTTAAGTTTGGAAAATAGTTATAATGCAGCTGACTTAATTGATTTTGATCGAAAGGCAATAGAAGGCGCTGGGAATGAAAAATTAACTTATTGTGTTGAACCAAAATTTGATGGCGCGAGTATTTCATTGGTGTATGAAAATGATCTACTTGTTAGGGCATGCACCAGAGGAGATGGCGTTGCAGGAGAAGATATTACACAAAATATCAAACAGATCAAATCCATTCCTTTAAGTATTCCTTTATCAGATTATGGCATAAAACAAATTGAAATAAGAGGTGAAGTAATCATGAGCAAAAATTCTTTTGCTGCATTTAATGAAAAATTAAAACTAAAGCAACAAGCACCCCTTGCCAACCCCCGCAATGCCGCTGCTGGTAGTTTACGCATGAAGGATCCAAAAGAAGTAGGAGAACGAAATTTAGATGCATTTATTTATCATATTAGTTATGTGCTTCCAATTCCTGGAGCAAAACTTACTCCGCTTTTACAAACCCATAGTGGCACCTTATCCTTGTTATGGAATATGGGATTCAGATCACCTCAAAAAGAAAGAAAAATTTCAGAAGGCATAAATAACGTAATTGATTATTGTACCTCTTTTGAAATTGGACGCGATCAATTACCATATGACATTGATGGACTTGTAATTAAAATAGATGACGTTCCCTTGCAGGAAAAATTAGGAATGACTTCCCATCATCCAAGATGGGCCATTGCGTATAAGTTTAAAGCACGCCAAGCAACCACCATTATTGAAAACGTAGAATTTCAAGTAGGACGCACAGGTGCAGTAACCCCGGTAGCCAAACTACAACCCTTAGCATTAGGCGGCGTTACCGTTTCCAGCATTTCCATGCACAACGAGGAGTACATCAAAGAAAAAGATATTCGACTAGGAGATACGGTTATTATTGAACGTGCAGGTGATGTTATCCCACAAATTGTACAATCTATAAGTTCATTGCGTAAGGGCACTGAAAAAATTATCACCTTCCCTACTACCTGTCCAGCATGTAATGCAACATTGGAAAAAGAAGAAGCCGAAGCAGTTTGGCGATGCATAAGTCCATTGTGTAAAGCACAGATAGTGGAACGAATCATTCACTTCGTTAGCAAGGATGCCATGGACATCAAAAGTTTCGGGGAAGCCAATATCCGTAAATTTTATGATTTAGGAATTCTTCCAAATGTTCCTGCAATATATACCTTGGATTTTAATAAAGTGACCCAACTAGAAGGCTTTGGAAAAAAGAGTAATGAAAATTTACAAGCTGCGATTGCTCATTCCAAAAATCAACCACTGTATCGACTTATCTATGGCTTGGGAATTCGTTTTGTCGGAGAAACAACGGCTAAAACGGTGGCTTCACAAATTCAACATATTTTAGATTTAACGAATCTTACGGAAGAACAATTACAATCCTTTGAAGATGTTGGTGTAAAAGTGGCAAAAAGTATTTATCAATACTTTCATGAGGAAAATAATATTGCAATGATTCGAGAACTTGAATCATTGGGTTTAAATATGATTCAAACCAATACCACTGCTGTTGACGGAAACTTAGCAGGATTAAATTTTTTATTTACAGGGACCCTCACACAATTGAAACGCGCTGATGCTGAAGCAATGGTGGAAGCAAGAGGCGGGCATATCTTAGGCGGCGTGAGTAGTAAATTAAATTACTTAGTCGTTGGCGAAGATGCTGGAAGTAAATTAGAGAAAGCCAAAAAAATAGCCTCGATAAAAATAATTACCGAGGCGGATTTTATAGACCTTGTAAAAAACTAAATAATCCCTTTTGCGGCAAGGTATTCTGCAATTTGAATGGCATTGGTAGCGGCGCCTTTGCGCAAGTTGTCACTTACAATCCACATATTTAATGTTTTCGGTTGTGTTTCATCTCTGCGCAAACGGCCTACAAATACTTCATCCTTTTCATGTGCCCATAAAGGCATTGGATAAAATTGGTCGCCATCATTTTGTTGCACAACTACTCCAGGTGCAGTAGCAAGCAATGCGATTAATTCATTTAAGTCAAATTCGTTTTCAAATTCTACATTTACACTTTCACTATGACCACCCATTACTGGAATACGAACGGTAGTCGCTGTTACTTTAATATTATCATCTTGCATAATCTTGCAAGTTTCCTTGACCATCTTCATTTCCTCTTTGGTATAACCATTCTCTAAAAAAACATCAATCTGCGGAATGGCATTTAAATCAATCGTATACTTATATGCCATGTCAGCGGCAGCCATTTGATTTCCTTTTCTTTCCTCCATTAACTGATCCACTGCTTTTTTACCAGTTCCTGTTACACTTTGATAAGTACTTACCACCACTCTTTTAATTTTATATTTATCATGCAATGGTTGCAAAGCAACTACCATTTGAATGGTAGAGCAATTTGGATTCGCAATAATTAAATCATTAGCGGTTAATACAGATGCATTTACTTCAGGTATTACTAATTTTTTTGTTGGGTCCATTCTCCAAGCAGAGGAATTATCAATCACACGAATACCTGCTTCTGCAAATTTTGGCGCCCACTCCAATGAGGTGCTACCTCCTGCCGAAAATAAAGCAACGGCTGGTTTTGCAGCAATCCCTTCATCCATGGTTACCACCTTATAAGGTTTGCCCTTAAATATTATTTCCTTACCTGCCGAACGCGCCGATGCAACAGGAATTAATTCTGTTACTGGAAAATTTCGTTCCGCTAATACTTGCAACATTTTTGTTCCTACTAGTCCTGTGGCTCCTACAACTGCAACTTTCATTTTTTTAATTTTTTACGTTATTATTATTCATGTCGAAAATTTCAAGTCTTATGTTTTACAAAGACTTAGCAAAAGTAAAAAGCCTTCCATTTTATTGGAAGGCTTCTGAGTATATTTATTCGCATACTAACAATCAGCACCTTCCTATTACAGGGGTTTCTTAATTTGTTTTGTATGTTTATTTTTCATCATTGTTCAACAAAATTAATTGGATGAATTGATTTTACCAAATTTAAACTAATTCAATATCAAAGTTGACCAACTGAACGAACGATTGTACGCGCGTTTTGATATCCGACTCGTTTATTTCAGTTAATCTTTGTGTACCAAATTTTTCTACGCAGAAGCTCGCTAAAGCACTACCTAAAATAATTGCAGACTTCATATTGTTAAAAGAAAAATCTTTGGTTTTAGCCAAATGTGCTACAAATCCACCAGCGAAAGTGTCACCAGCACCCGTTGGATCAAATACTTCTTCTAAAGGTAAAGCTGGAGCGAAAAATACTTCATTCTCATGGAACAACAATGCCCCGTGTTCTCCTTTCTTAATGATTAAGTATTTTGGACCCATGGCCATTATTTTTTTAGCCGCCTTAACCAAACTATATTCTCCACTTAATTGACGCACTTCACTATCATTCACCATCAATACATCCACCAAACTTATAGTATGTAATAAATCATCCATCATAATTTCCATCCAAAAGTTCATAGTGTCCATTACAATTAACTTAGGACGCTTTTTCATTTGTTTGATCACGCTACTTTGAACACCCGGCACTAAATTACCCAACATTAAAATTTCACAATCCTGATAACTATCCGGAACCACAGGTTCAAAATTCTCTAACACATTTAATTGTGTTTCGATGGTATCACGCGTATTCATATCTAAATGATACTTACCGCTCCAAAAAAATGTTTTTTCGTCTTTTTTAATTTGTACCCCTTCCAAAATCACCCCTCTATTTGCTAAGGCGTCTAACTCGGATTGCGGAAAATCGCCACCCACTACTGAAATTTGCTTTACAGTGGTAAAATTGGAAGCGCACCAAGCAATGTAAGTTGCTGCTCCGCCAATGATTTTATCACTTTTACCAAAGGGCGTTTCAATGGCATCAAAGGCCATGGATCCTACTACAACTAATGACATGTGTATTGTTTTATTTTCAGCTGCTAAACTACGATTTTTACTGTTAAGTAAATTACGATATGCCAAAAGGGCCAAGCCAATTTGTAATCCCTTGATTATCATAAAACTAACAAAAATGGAGTTTTATTTTAAAAAGATACCTAATTTAAAGAATTAAATCTATAATTTTGTACTAACAAATTGATCAAAAAATTAGAAAATGGCTAGAATCAAAACAGAAAAAAACGGATCTAGAAAGGATGTCATAGTGCGTAAAGCTGCCACCTTATTTAGAGAAAAAGGATACAAAGCGGCAAGCATGCGTGATTTAGCTGAGGCGGTTGGTGTGGAAGCTGCAAGTTTGTACAATCACATAAGATCGAAGAGCGAGTTATTACATGAATTGGTATTCAGTGTAGCGAATAAATTTGTGTTGAAAATGGATGAAATAGAATCTGAAAATATTTCCTCCCTTGAAAAAATGGAAAAATTACTACGATTCCATATTACAGAAATGATCCATAATTATGAGGAAGTGTATGTAAGTGATCGAGAGTGGAAACACTTATCTGATCCTTATTTATCCAATTATCAAAATCAACGAAGAGTATACCGCAAAAGGATTGCAGCCATCATTGAAGAAGGAATTAGAAACAAAGAAATCAAAACTATTGATGCACCAACGGTGGTATTAATTTTTTTACACGCTGTGAGTGGTATTGAAAGCTGGCATCGTTCTACCAAAAAAATTACTGCGACCGAATTAGAACAAAATATGGTCACTATCTTGATAGATGGATTAAAACTTACCAAATAAACTAACGCAAAAGGTTTCATTTAATAAAAGGCCACCTCAGTTAGGATTATGTTAACTTTGCGCCAAATAGTTTCCCGTGTCTGAAAGAAATAATTTCATTGATTACATCCGTATATTTTGTCATAGTGGGCATGGTGGCGCAGGTGCGCGACATTTAATGCGCAACAAGCTAACCGCAAAAGGTGGCCCAGATGGCGGCGATGGTGGTCGTGGCGGGCATATCATTTTAAAGGGCAATGCGCAATTGTGGACCTTATTACACTTACGCTATTATAAAAATGTAATCGCAGAGGATGGCGAAGGTGGTAGTAAAAATAATTGTACCGGAAGGGATGGTAAGGATATTATCATTGAAGTGCCATTAGGAACCATCGCAAGAGACGAAGAAACTGGTAAAGTAGAAGCGGAAATATTAACCGATGGACAAGAAATTATATTAGCCAAAGGGGGACGTGGTGGTTTAGGTAATTCTAATTTTGCAACACCTACCAATCAAGTTCCTGAACATGCACAACCAGGAGAAGATGGTATTGAAGGTTGGAAACAAATTGAGTTAAAGGTATTGGCTGATGTGGGCTTGGTGGGATTTCCAAATGCAGGAAAATCAACACTACTTTCAGTGATTACTGCAGCAAAACCTAAAATAGCCAACTATGCTTTCACTACTTTAACGCCGCAATTAGGTATGGTGGCATATCGTGATAACCGATCATTTTGTATTGCGGATTTACCGGGTATTATTGAAGGTGCTGCTGAAGGCAAAGGTTTAGGACATCGCTTTTTAAGACATATCGAAAGAAACGCTGTTTTACTTTTTATTATTCCTTCCGACAGCAATGACCATAAAAAAGAATTTGAAATTCTTAAAAATGAACTAGCGGAATTCAATCCAGAACTTTTACAAAAGGAATTCATCATCGCCATTAGTAAGTCGGATTTATTAGACCAAGAATTAACGGATGCCATTGTAAAAGAACTTCCAAAAAATATTCCACATATATTTATATCATCAGCTACACAAAAGAACTTAGTAGAATTGAAAGATTTACTTTGGAAAGCATTGAATAAGCCTATCTAAAAAAAGTAATTCCGCATTCAAAATAGTACTCCCAAAAAAAGAGTCCCGAAATCGGGACTCTTTTTTTATTTTTCAAGGAAAATTGGCAATAATGATTAATTAGATGCTGCTTTCGTCGCCTTGCTTCTATTATTTTCGTCTAAGATAGATTTACGCATACGAACTGATTTAGGCGTTACTTCAATACACTCATCAGATTGAATATATTCCATACACTCCTCTAAAGTATATTGTACTTTAGGGGTAATTCTTACGCTATCATCAGATCCACTCGCACGGTGGTTGGTTAGTTTTTTCATCTCGACCGCGTTGATATTTAAATCACCCGGCTTAATATGCTCTGCCAATACTTGACCTGCATAAATTTCCTCACCTGGTTCAATAAAGAAACGACCTCTGTCTTGTAATTTATCAATAGAGTAAGCGGTAGTTAATCCAGCAAATTTTGCTACCAATACACCATTGCTTCTTCCAGGAATTGGTCCTTTCCAAGGCTTATATTCATTAAAACGATGCGCCATAACAGCTTCACCTGCGGTTTGTGTCAACATTTGAGAACGAAGTCCAATTAATCCTCTTGAAGGAATATCAAACTCTAAATGTTGCATAGTTCCTTTTGATTCCATGATCAACATTTCGCCTTTCTTTTGGGTAACTAAGTCAATTACTTTACCACTAAAATCAGCAGGTACATCTACGACTAATATCTCAAACGGCTCATGTTTTTTGCCATCTATTTCTTTAACCAATACTTGTGGATTGCCGACTGTTAACTCATATCCCTCACGACGCATGGTTTCCACCAATACCCCTAAATGCAAGATACCGCGACCAAATACCAAGAAGCTATCAGCACTATCTGTTTCTTCCACACGCAATGCCAAATTCTTTTCAGTCTCTTTCATTAAACGATCACGGATGTGACGAGAAGTTACAAACTTACCTTCCTTACCAAAGAAAGGTGAGTTGTTAATACTAAAAGTCATACTCATCGTAGGCTCGTCAACACTAATTACTGGTAATGCCTCTGGATTTTCAGGATCAGCAATGGTATCACCAATACTAAAATCTTCTAAACCTACCACAGCACATAAGTCACCAGAAACAACTTCTGTTACCTTACGTTTACCCATTCCTTCAAATACGTATAATTCTTTTACTTTATTTTTCTTTACGCTACCATCCGCTTTTACCAATACAATATTTTGACCTTCTTTAATGGTACCTCTTTCTACTTTACCAATCGCAATACGACCTAAGAAAGAAGAATAATCCAATGAAGTGATTTGCATTTGTGTATGCCCTTCCTTAACATCAGGGCCTGGTACATATTTCAAAATACCATCCATTAAAGGGAAGATATCTGTGCAAGGGGTAAGGCTATCATTGAACCAACCATTTTTACCACTACCATAAAAAGTAGGGAAATTTAATTGGTCTTCAGTCGCATCTAAATTGAAAAATAATTCGAATACTGCATCATGCACTTCGTCTGGGCGACAGTTTTCTTTGTCCACTTTATTAATAATTACAATTGGTTTTAAATTCAACTGTAATGCTTTTTGTAATACGAAACGCGTTTGCGGCATTGGCCCTTCAAAAGCATCTACTAACAAACAAACACCATCGGCCATTTTTAATACACGCTCCACCTCACCACCAAAGTCACTGTGACCTGGTGTGTCAATTACGTTAATCTTAACGTCTTTATAAGTTACTGAAGCATTTTTACTTAAAATGGTAATTCCTCTTTCACGTTCTAATTCATTGCTATCCATAATCAAGTCCCCGGTCTCCTGGTTATCTCTGAATACTTTTGTTGCGTGTAAAATTTTGTCCACCAAGGTAGTTTTACCATGATCAACGTGGGCGATAATAGCGATGTTTCTTATTTCCATGTACTGTTTTGAGGCTGCAAAGGTACAAGGTTTAAGGCTCCTAAAAAAACAAATGGAGAAAAATGGAGTAATAAGATTTACACCCTGATATATATTTTATATTTATTTAATATATAACCCAATAGCCAGCATGTCAACATCGCAGTAAAGGCAAATCCCATCGAACCCCAATAGGGCGCTAAATTGGCAAAGGTATTTTGATAAATCCAGGTATATAATGGGATGCCATTAGGCCCATGAATCAGATACAAGATACCAATGAGTAACTGTGAAAAAAGATAAATCACCAATGGATTTTGTCCAAAAACAGTAAAAAAGCTGGAAAACTGTAATTGCCTTTGTAATTCGACACGATAGATGATGGTGGCAATAATGACCATATCAATACCCACCGTTAACATTACAAAGGAGCTTGTCCAAAGCTTTTTATTGATCGGGAATTGGTAATTCCACATAAAGGCTAAAAATATAAACCCTGCACCCCACATAAATAATAAAGCCAAGCCCTCATAAGTCTTTCCTTGTTCTTGAATAAACTTACCTACACGATACCCAATTAATACATTCACTATGGACGGAATGGTGCTTAACCAACCCTCAGGGTCAAACCCAAATCCTTCGCCATGGTATAAATGCGATTCCCCCATTAACCAAGTATCTAATTTTAAACCCGCATTACCAAGAATACTATAGGGATCACCTACATCTCCAAACTTAAATGAAACATACCAATAAAGTAATAATAATAACCCAGACAAAATCATTACCACGCGCTCATGCATATAATAAGCAATTAAGGAAGCAAATCCATAACAAAGTGCAATGCGTTGTAAAACACCCATAATACGCGTGTTTGCAACACTCCCTGTGAAAGGGAGCCAATACATTAAATAGCCAATTAAAAATAACAAAGCGGTTCGCTTACCAATTTTTAATAAAACAGTACTATTATTTAATTTAGCCCAGGTGGGTTCAATAAAACTTAATGAATTTCCAACGGCAAATAAAAAGGAAGGAAATACTAAATCAGTGGGCGTAAACCCATGCCAACTCGCATGTAAAAAGGGAGCAAACGTGAGCGAAGGATCACCAGGTGTATTTACAATGATCATTAAACAAATGGTCATTCCTCTAAAAACATCCAAGGATAAAAATCGTTGATTTGGCATAAGTTTCCGTTTGGCAATTTAAGATACACAAAATTAAACTTGAATCGTATTCAAATTTAATTTCCACCCATATTGGCTAAATTAATCAATTTTTCGCTTGTGCTTGCTTGAAACATAAGTGTATACTGCAGGAATCACAAACAAGGTAAGTACCAATGAAAACATCAATCCACCAACAATAACGGTACCAAGTGGTTTACGACTAGTTGCAGCAGCCCCAATGCTTATTGCAATAGGAAGCGCCCCTAATGCGGTAGCCAAACTTGTCATTAATATAGGACGGAATCTTTGTGATGCAGCTACAAGCACTGCTTCCTTTAATTCCAAGCCTGCAGCTCTTTTTTTATTAGTAAATTCAACAATTAAAATTCCATTCTTGGTCACTAGTCCAATCAACATAATAATTCCAATTTCTGAAAAAATGTTTAATGTTTGTCCAAATAGCCATAGAAATATTAATGCGCCTGCAATCGCCAAAGGAACTGTAATCATGATAATAATTGGATCTTTGAAACTTTCAAACTGCGCAGCAAGCACTAAATAAATTAAAATAAGCGCTAAAATTAATGCATACGCAATATTGGAGGAGCTCTCTTTATAATCTCTTGATGGACCACTTAAAGCTGTTTGGAAACTTTCATCTAATTTTTCTTTTGAAATTCGTTCCATCGCAGCTACCCCATCTCCAATCGTTTTTCCTTCGGCTAATGATGCAGAAATAGTGGCTGAATTAAATCTGTTGTAATGATATAAACTTGGCGGATTACTATTTTCTGTAACAGTCAATACACTTGAAATTGGAATACTCTCCCCACGGTTATTACGTAAATATAATTTATTAATATCTGCAGGCGAGTTACGATCCGATCTTGGCACTTGCGTAATTACTTCATATTGACGATCGTTCATAATAAAATAGGCGGATCTGGCACCACTGAATGCGGATTGCAATGCTTGAGAAATATCAGCAGTGGTTAAACCTAAATCGCGCGCGCGCATACGATCAATATTTAAATCAAATTCAGGTTTGTTGAATTTTAAATTCACATCCACATTTTGGAAAGTTTTATCTTTTCGAGCAGCATCTAAAAATTCAGGAATGACGTTGCGTATTTTTTGGAAATCTAAATTCTGTATTATAAACTGAACTGGTAAAGAGCCTCTCGAGGAAATACCTACTGAAATAGTTTGCTCTTCCACCACAAACACTCTTACGTCTTTGAATTTTTTTAACTTTTTATTTAAATCGTTTAAGATTTCTGTTTGGCTTCTTTTTCGCTCTGATAAAGGCACAAATCCAATCCTTCCAGAAGCACTACTACTTCCACTTGAACCACCATATCCTGGCACACTTCCCCATGTAAATGCATGTTCAGGAACAGAGTCCTGCATCAAACGAATGGTTCTTAGTAAATTACCACGCATATCATCAAAGCTAGTACCCTCCTGTCCTGTCATGGTAACGCGCACGGTACCCTTGTCCTCCATGGGTGCTAACTCGGATTGAATAGTGGTTCCAATTAAAATAATAATACCCACACATGCAACAACAATTACCCATGCCATCCAACGCACTTTTAAAAATTTGGCCAATAAATTTTTATAGCCATTTTCCATACCTTTAAAAAACGGTTCAGTCTGCTCATAAAACTTTCCTTGTTTGCCATCTTTACGATTCAAGTACACATTCAACACTGGCGTGATTGTTAATGATACAAATGCGGATACTAAAACGGCCCCTGCCACTACCACTCCAAATTCTTTAAATAAGGAGCCAATAAATCCTTGTAAAAAAATCACTGGCATAAATACCACTGCAAGTGTGATTGATGTGGAAATAACCGCAAAGAAAATTTCTTTACTTCCTTCTCTTGCCGCATCCTTTAAATTTAGTCCTTCCTCTAATTTTCTAAATATATTTTCGGTGACCACAATTCCATCATCCACTACTAAGCCTGTTGCTAATACAATGGCTAGTAAAGTAAGTATATTGATGGAAAACCCTGCTAAATACATGATAAAGAAAGTAGCAATCAAGGAGATAGGTATATCTACTAGAGGCCTGATTGCAATGAGCCAATTTCTAAAAAAGAAAAATATCACCAATACCACAAGTGCAAATGAAATAAAAATTGTCTCCTTCACTTCTTCTAAAGCCCTACGTACATTTTTAGTATTATCAATAGGCACATCAAATTCAATATCCGTTTTATTTGATCTTTTAATTTCTTCCAATCGCTTATAAAATTCATCGGCAATTTTAATGTAGTTCGCGCCAGGTTGTGGGGAAAGTGATACCGTTATTGATTGCGCACCATTAAAATAAACAGCTCGATCCTCTTGCTCAGGACCTAATTCTACTTTAGCAACATCCCCTAATCGAATAATTCCTGAAGCATCCTGCTTTAATATGATATTATTAAATTCAGCCTCGGTGGATAATCGACCTAATGTTCGAATGATGTATTCTGCTTTAGTGCCATTAATTTTTCCAGCGGGTAATTCCACATTTTCTTTGTTTAACGCCACTTGAATATCATTGAAAGCAATGCCAAATGCATTCAATAAATCTGAATTGGGGAATATACGCATTGAATAACGCTTCCCCCAAACACTCACACTACTAACCTCGTCGATCGTTTGAAAACGTTGTTGTAAAACATTCTCCGCATACTCCGTTAATTCATAAATACTTTTTGATTTACTTTTTACAGTCATTAATACAATGAAATCTGAACTTGCATCGGATTTGGAAACTACGGGCGGACTACTAATATCCTCAGGCAAACTTCGAGAAGCCTGACTCACTTTATCACGAACATCATTGGCCGCAGTCTCTAAATTTACCCCTAAATTAAATTCAACGGTGATATTAGATGATCCTACAGAACTGGATGAATTGATTGTTTTAATTCCAGGAATACCATTGATTGATTTTTCAAGTGGTTCCGTTATTTGACTTTGTATTACTTGGGAATTTGCACCAGAATAATTGGTTTGTACATTGATGATGGGTGGATCAATAGCAGGATACTCCCTTAATGCTAAAAAAGAAAAACCAACAATACCAAAAAGTACGATGGCAATATTCATTACAGTAGCAAGTACGGGTCGTTTTAAGGAAAGTTCAGATATATTCATCTAGTATACCTTAATATAAAATTTATTTTAATTCACTACTTAGTGATATCAGCAAGTTTCACTGTTTTGATTACTTTAACATTACTTCCTTGACGTACAAATAACATTCCTGAAATTATAATACTGTCACCCACTTTTAATCCTTTGGTAATTTCAACAGAGGAAGTAGTTCGATAACCTGTTTCAACATCAATAAGTTTTGCGATACCCCCTTCTATAATTGTTATTTGCTTACTGCGAGAATCCGGGATCACCACATTGGCAGGCACTAAGATGGTTGGCTTTTGTGTATTTTCTCCAAGCATTACTTTGACATAGGAGCCTGGCAATAATTTTCCTTGTAATACAGCGCGTACTTTGATATTACGTGTAGACGCAATAATTTGAGGCTCTATGGCAATAACAGTAGCAGTTAATTTTGCATCACCAACGCCAATACTTTCAATTTTTACTTTTTTACCTACTTTAATAAAGCCTTGATAAACTTCAGGTAAAGTAAAGTCAACTTTTAATTGATCCACTTTTTGAAGCGAAGCAATAGTCGTTGCATTATTAATGAAAGCCCCTAAACTAATTTGTCTTAAACCCAACAAACCTGTAAATGGTGCTTTGATAATTGTTTTTTCAATTTGAGATTGAACGAATGTAATATCTGCCTTTAAACTTTTTACTTGTTGTAAAGAAATATCATAATCACTTTGATTGATGCCTTTCACATTTAACAATTGCTTATTGCGTTGTTCATTTATATTAGCCAATTCTAATTGCACCTTGATTTTTTCAAGTTGTGCTTGCAAATCAGCATCATTTAATTTTGCTAAAATAGTGCCCGCTTGTACCATTTTACCTTCAGGTATCTGCAGGAAAACAACACGACCATTGGTTTCTGGTTGAAGATCAATATAATCATTGGCCAACACTGAACCATTCACTTCAATCTGCTTATCGATAGTTTGATTCTCGATAACTGCAATGTCAACAGAGACAGGCGTATTTGGATTAAATTTATCTACCGACTTCGGCTTTTTAGAACATGCAACCGCTAAGAAAGTGGTACATATCGCAAGTAGTTGTAATTTTCTCAAAACAAAACAATTTTAGCTATTAAAGATAGCTAAAAAACACTTTTTATTTGAACTAAATAGATGAATGGCAGTTGTTTATCCCCCTTTTTTATAAATAGCAAACCTTTTTTGGATGAATAACCCTAATTCTAAGTCATTAAGCAAGGCCAACACTGCGTAATCTGGCCTACAATATTCCATGAATCTAGCAAGTTCGGCCCCTTCTAATTGGGTCAATTTTTGTACGAATCTTTTGGTAAAACGGTAGTTGATGTATTTATCCTGCTCCTGCGATATTAACCTGTTTTGTAAAAATTGCAGATTGCGATTACGCTTCACACGGAACATATTAATAATTTCATCTAAGTCAAAGCCAATCGTTAAACCATTCGGACCCAACAAATTTTGATTATTGCTTAATTTTAAACCAGGTGCGGAATAATTAAAAAATTTCGCATAGTCTGCTCGGTTTTGCATTGAATCTAATTTATAATAAGAATTCCGAACACGCACTTCTGGCAAATCATACCCTGTCACATGAATCATGATATTAAAATGTTGCAAATCCTCAATAGTATCAATGGTATACTTTTGTGTATGTTTTCCAAATAAGGAAAACCAAAGCGAGTCTTTCGCCTTAACAAGAATTTGATAATGACCTAAAGAATCCGTGATGGCTCTATTTGCAGAACTATAAACGATCACAGACTCAATGGGACGCCTCCCCGAAATATCATATACGTTTCCACTAATAGATACCGATTGGGCATTTAAATTGGCAATAAAAATGAAAATAAAAAAAATAAATGCCGCGGTCCTCTTTTGCATATGAACTACAAACTTATGAAAGGATTTATAATAATAGTAAAAGCAGGATTATAATTAACAGGTTTTTACCTTTTAATTTAAGATATTATATATAATAGCGTCCCCATACAAACACAACTCAAGGCGATCCATTGCGGTGCTAGCTTTTGATAATACAGTAAATAGGTACTTGCCAAAAAAACAAGGGGAAAAGTAATCCAATGTATGGCATCACCCACTTGTAATTGCATGACTACATCCTTCAATAAATAAAAAGTAGATCCAATCATGATGCCCACAATACTTGCATAAATACCTTCCAAAGAGCGATAAAAAACCGCATACTTTTTTAATTTTTGCCACAATGGAAAAAGAAAAAGCACAATAAAAAAGCTAGGTAAAAATACGCCCATACTAGCGATCACTGCACCCAAAACCTGCCCTGGGATTCCCATTTCCTTTAAAGCAACAGCACCCGTATAACTTGCGATTGAAAAAATGGGACCAGGAATAGCTCTAACAAAGCCGGAGCCCGTTAAAAATTCGGTACTTGTTAATTTTATGACATCTCGTTTATTTTTTTTAACCACATTCGATTTTGGTCTTGTAACATATTGCTCATACATCATAGGTATCAACACATCGCCGCCACCAAAAACAAAACTTCCAAATCGATAATTATTTTCAAATAAATTAAATGCTTTTCGATATTCCCAATTTTGACGTGTTGCTTGTTCAGATAAAAATCCAGCACAAATAAATAATGAAAGAAAAATAAATAAGCCGCTCCATTTTACTTTTTTAGGTGGAGGTCCATCATTTGGAATTCTTTTGCCACTAAAATTGGTTACGATTCCTGCCAAAACAATAATAATTGGAATGGTCCAAGGCGTTTTAAAACCGACATACGTAAGGATGGCGGTCGCTAAAAAAATTAAAAATGTAATTTTACTTTTTATGACTTTTTTATATAATAATAAACCTGCGCTGGCTAAAAAACCAATGGCCATGGGCTGAAGTAATACCAAACTTTTTAAACCATTCGTTAATTCAAAATGCGTTGTAATAATAGCTAAGGAAGTCATTAAAATAGTAGCAGGTAAAATCCATACCAATAATGCTAAAAAGGCAAGGGAGGCACCCCCTCTTTTATAAGCGATTAATGTAATTGTTTGTGTGGAGGAAGCGCCAGGTAATAATTGGCAAAATGCATTGTATTCTAGTAATTCCTCCGAAGTAACATCTTTACGCTTTTGAACAAATCGGTTTTGCATGAGCGCAACAGCTACCTGTGGGCCGCCAAATGCCGTAATGCTATAGTTAAATACAGCGCGTAAAAAGGGGATATGTCGCAATAAATACAAAGGCCTGATTTTACTTAAAATTAATTGATTTTATAGATAAGCCCTACAAAAAATACCCACGCCCCGGACTAGTTGATGTGATTGCCATTTTTATAATTAACTTTGCGCGCAGCAATCACCCATTAATCCTTCCTATTATGCGTTTCCCCATTTATTTCATTCTACTGCTCCTGTTCAGCAGTTGTGCGCAAAATAATTATGTCAAGTATGCTCCGATCTATGAAAAGGAAGCTTACAATGACCAACCTAATTATAGTGACTTAATATACTGGGCGGCACATCCTAATAAAAAGGATCCATCCGATAGCTTACCTATTGTTTTAGCGAAACAATACCAACCCAGTGATAAAGTAGATGTATTTTTCTTACATCCCACCACCTACTTGGATACAACAAAGCCCTATGGATGGAATGGATCATTTAAAGATATAAAAACCAATATTCAAACTGATTATACTGCCATTTTAAATCAAGCAAGTGTATTTAATATTGCAGGTCGTATTTTTGCCCCAAGATATCGTCAAGCACATATTAAAAGTTACTCGCCTGTTGGTCATGCGGATACGCTTAAAGCAATTGCTGCTTTTGAATTAGCCTATCAAGATATAAAATCGGCATTTGACTATTACATGAAAAATGAAAATAATGGCAGACCCATTATCATCGCATCTCATAGTCAGGGCTCAACCCATGCCATGAGATTATTAAAAGAATATTTTGATGATAAACCACTCGCTAAAAAATTAATTGCAGCTTATGTGGTAGGAATGGCGATTAACCCAGCTGATTATGTGCAATTGAAGCCCTGTGCTACACCCACATCATTAGGCTGCATTTGTGCATGGAGAACCTATAAAGAAGGATATACGCCTGAATGGATAATGAAAGAAAAATATGTTTCTATCGTAACAAACCCATTAAGCTGGAATGAAAAATTAACACAAGTTGATAGAATTGATAATACTGGATCTGTATTGTATAATTTCAAGGCCATCACCACTAAGGTGGCTGGGGCTTATAACCATGGGGGTGTTTTATGGACAAAAAAGCCTAAATTTTTCGGAAATTTCTTATACAATACCCCTAACTACCACTTTGCAGATTATAATTTATTTTATTTAAGTGTTCGTAATAATGTCGCTGAAAGAGTAAATACCTATTTAAGTATTGGCGAAAATTATAGCAATAAATAAAACGTCCTATTTATTTTTGATTAGTATAATTAGTTGAGCATTTTCAAAAAGTTGATCAACTAGTTTCCAACTACGCTTAAAAACTTAATGCGCATAATTTTAAGCTGCTCCCAACTATAATCATTTTCACTTAATTCTTCTTGTGCAATTTGCAAAGAGGAAGTATCGCAGTTTTTAAAATATTCTAAAATTTCTGCTTGGTCATACTCGTCTAACCATTCATCAATAGCGTAATCTAAATTTAATTTTGTACCGCTAGCCGCAATCGTTTCCATTTCCTCTAATAAAGCTCCCAACTTTAAATCTTTATTTTTTGCGATGGTTTCTAAAGGAATTTTTTTGTCGACATTCTGAATGATATAAATTTTATTATTCGATTTATTAGCCACGGAACGCATAATAAAGTCATCCGGTTTTTCGATATTATTTTTCGTTACATATTGAGCGATCATTTGAATAAAAGGTTTGCCATACTTGATGGCCTTTCCTTTACTCACACCTTGACATCTTTCCAATTCTTCTAAAGTAGTCGGATATAATGTAGCCATATCCTGTAAGGAGTTTTCTAAAAAAATTACAAAAGGAGGTAAGGCAATTTTTTTAGCTTCGGTTTGTCGTAAACCTTTGAGCATTTCAAATAATCGGTCATCCGCTGCAGCGCCAACAGTGGCTTCACTTTCACTATCATCATCCTCCGCATTTTCATCAAACACATTATTCAAGGTAATGTTGAATGCAGTTGGCTTTTTTAAATATTTTTTTCCTTTCGCCGTCACTTTTAATAAACCATATTCTTCGATATCTTTTTCAATCATTTGCTCTAGCATTGCTTGACGAATCATACTATTCCAAAATAAATTATCGTAGTCTTTTCCAATGCCAAATACCGGCAATTTTTCATGTCGATACAAACCAATTTGCGGAATATATTCTCCAGAAACAATTTTCACCACATAATCAGCGGCAAACCTTTCATCTAAAGCTTGTATCACTTGTAACAAATTCACCAAGTGTTCTTTTGCTGCAATTTTTGCCTTTGGATGTAAACAATTATCGCAATTGCCACAATATTTTTCCGGCCAATCTTCTCCAAAATAATGCAGCAAACTACGGCGCCTACAAACACCACTTTCCGCAAAAGCAACAGTTTCGTCAATGAGTTGTGAACCCGCTTCTCGCTCACTTAAAGGCTTATCCTTTAAAAAGTGTTCTAGTTTGGAAACATCTTTATGTGAATAATATAAAATACAATTTCCCTCTAAGCCATCTCGACCTGCACGACCCGTTTCTTGATAATAATTTTCAATGGATTTGGGTATATTGTAATGTATCACAAATCGAATATCTGGTTTGTCAATACCCATACCAAATGCAATAGTAGCGACAATCACCTGCACATCTTCATTTAAGAATTGGTCCTGTCTTGACGCCCTTAATTTTTGATCCAGCCCTGCATGATACGCAACTGCTTTAATATTGTTTGCTAATAATAAATCAGCCAACTCTTCAGTCGTCTTTCGATTTAAAGTATAGATAATACCACTTTTCCCTTTGTGACCAGAAATATATTTTACGATACTTTTTACAGTAACTTCCTTTTTTGTTTTAGGCTGCACTTCATAATATAAATTAGCACGATTAAATGAAGAGATAAGCACTTCAGGATCACGCAATGCTAAATTTTTAACAATGTCGCTTTGCACTTTAGGGGTGGCCGTTGCAGTGAGTGCAATAATAGGAATAGTTGCATTTATTTCCTCCATCATCTCCTTTAAACGTCTGTATTCTGGTCTAAAATCATGACCCCATTCCGAGATACAATGCGCTTCATCCACGGCGAAAAAGGAAATATTCAAATCACTAAAAAAATCTAGGTTTTCTTGTTTGGTTAAAGTTTCAGGTGCGACATATAATAACTTTGTTTTTCCACTTAACAAATCTTCTTTAACTGTTTTAATTTGTCCTTTATTTAAAGAAGAATTTAAAAAATGGGCAACCTCTTCGTTTTCACTATAACCACGAACCAAATCCACTTGATTTTTCATTAGGGCAATCAATGGAGAAACCACAATTGCACAACCAAGAAGTACCAATGCAGGTAACTGATAACATAAACTTTTGCCGCCGCCTGTTGGCATGATCACAAAAGTATCGCGGCCACTCATTAAGGACATGATTGCAGCTTCCTGTGTGCCTTTAAAATCAGAGAACCCAAAATTGTCGGATAAGGCGGTTAAAAGGGCAGCTTTATCAATGGATCGGTCATTTTTTATTGCTTTAGAGGTCTTGGATATCGTTTTTTTAGTGATCGCCATTATAATTATCTTAAAATCAATCTTTTGTATAAACTACAGTACATTTAAGTTAACGAAAATAAAGCAAGAAAAGTTCAAATGGTGGTCATTTTTTTTAAAAGGTTCCATTTTAGCATTTTATTAAAAATTGAGGTGTAAACTAATTGAAACGTTAACTTTGTACGGCTGGAACTGATAAGGAATAAAGCCTTAAATCCTGCCCTAATGAAGGCGGTGCATTTCAGTAGCTAAAATCAAATATGAAAGAAAACATTATAACCATTGCAAAAAAAGCATTAGCTATAGAATCTGAAGCTTTGGTTGAATTAAATAAATATATCGACTCCTCTTTTGAAAAGGCGGTCACTGCCATTTTAAATAGTAAAGGAAGGTTGGTGATCAGTGGTATTGGAAAAAGTGCCATCATCGCACAAAAAATGGTTGCGACTTTTAACTCAACGGGTACACCTTCATTATACTTACATGCGGCCGAAGCGATACATGGAGATTCAGGAATGATACAAGCCAATGATATTGTTTTAATCATTAGCAAAAGTGGAGAAAGCCCCGAAATTAAAAATTTAGTACAGTTAGTAAAACAATTTGGGAATACTATTATTGGTATGGTTGGTAACAAGCAAAGTTATTTGGCCACCAATGCGGATTTATTTGTAGATACGACTGTAACAAAAGAGGCCTGCATCAACAACCTAGCGCCTACCTCCTCCACCACTGCACAAATGGTGATGGGTGATATTATTGCAGTTTGCCTAATAGAAATAAAAAAATTTAGCGTTTCACAATTTGCGCAATTTCATCCTGGTGGCAACTTGGGAAAGAAACTTACCTTAACTACCCAAAATTTAGCAGACTCCAATAGTAAGCCTGCTGTCAGAAAAGAGACAAAAATAAAAGAAGTCATCATTGATATATCAAAAAACAGAATGGGTGCAACGGTGATTACAGATGAAAACAATAAGGTATTAGGTATTATTACTGATGGTGATATTCGCCGTATGTTAGAGCAACATGATAATATTCAAAACTTAACCGCAGAAGATATTTATCACACCAACCCTGCTACTATTGCACCTAATGCTTTAGCAGTAGAAGCTTTAGCAATTATGGAACAAAAGGATATCAGCCAATTAATCGTTGCTGATAATCATCAATATATAGGCATGATTCATATTCATGACTTAATGAAAGAAGGAATTTCATAAAATTAACTAGCCATTCAGTGTTTAATCGCACACTAATCAAATAATTAAATTAGATATGAAGAACAAACATCATTATGTTGCAATCATGGCTGGGGGAATTGGAAGCAGATTTTGGCCTATGAGTAGGACCTCATATCCAAAGCAATTTTTAGATGTGTTGAATACAGGTAAAACATTAATTCAACGGACCTATGATCGCTATACAAAATTCATCCCGGAAGAAAATATTTTCATCGTAACATCAGAGGAATATGTCGACATTGTAAAAAAGCAATTACCCAACCTACCTGTTGAAAATATTTTAGCGGAGCCAAGCAAAAAAAATACAGCACCTTGTATTGCCTATATTTCATTTAAGGTGGCGCAAATTGATCCAGAAGCTTGTTTTATTGTGGCCCCTAGTGACCACTTAATTTTAGAGCAAGATAATTTTGAAAAAATTAGTTTGCAGGCACTTGACTTTGTAGCCAATAAAAAAGTCTTAGCTACACTGGGTATAAAACCAACCCACCCAAATACGGGTTACGGCTATATACAATATGAAGGACTTGAAGTAGCCCAAGGAATTTACAAGGTTAAAACATTCACGGAAAAACCTGATTTGGAAATCGCCGAATCCTTTTTAGCAAGTGGCGACTTTTTATGGAACGCGGGTATTTTTGCTTGGAAGGTAACTACGATACTAAGTGCTTTTGAAAAAAATCAAACAGAGATGTATGAATTGTTTGATCAAGAAAAACAGCATTTTAATACACCTAAGGAAGCAAAGGCCATTCAAAAAATATATCCGCAGTGCACCAATATCTCCATTGATATCGCGATCATGGAAAAGGCAGATAGTGTGTTTGTGATTCCATCTAGTTTTGGCTGGAGCGATTTAGGTACCTGGAATAGCGCCTATGATAATATTGAAAAAGACTATTTTGGTAATGCGGTAGCTTCGGATAATGTGATTGTGATTGATGCCACCAAATGTATGATTAACGCACCCAAGGATAAATTGGTGGTGGTGCAGGGTTTGGATGATTTTATTATTGTAGATACCAAAGATGTATTGCTCATTTGCAGTAAAGAAAAAGAACAATCCATTAAAGAATATGTAGCTGAAGTAAAAAGACATAAAGGGGATAAGTATATTTAACCAATTATTTTAAACCTACCTTAGCTAAACACAAAATTGCTTCATTAAAAGTACCCCCATGGCAACCATCATCAGCGGAACAGGCAGTTACATACCGAGCATCGTAAAAACAAACCTAGATTTTACTGAAAATACCTTTTATGGTGAGGATGGCGTGTTAATTAAAACACCCAATGCAGAAATAGTAGAAAAATTTAAAGATATCACTGGGATTTACGAGCGCAGGTATGCAGAAGAAAACATGAATACCTCTGAAATGGCAAGTAAAGCGGCCGAATTAGCGATTCAAGATGCTGGCATTGATCGGGAGACCATTGATCAAATTATTGTAGCGCACAATTTTGGAGATGTGTTACCAGGGACTATTCAAACTGATACGATTCCTGCACTAGCATCTAGGGTAAAACACCAACTAGGTATTAAAAATCCGAATTGTGTGGCTTATGATATTTTATTTGGTTGCCCAGGATGGATACAAGGAGTCATACAAGCGGATTCATTTATTAAGTCTGGTATGGCTAAGCGTTGTTTGGTGATTGGTGCGGAAACTTTAAGCAGAGTGGTAGATAGTCATGACAGAGATAGCATGATATTTAGCGATGGCGCTGGCGCATGTATTGTAGAAGAGGATGCAAATACCAACAGTGGTATTTTAGCATCGAGTGTGCAAAGCCATTGTGTAGATGAAGCCTATTTTTTATACTTAGGTAAATCCTACCATCCAGAAGGGGACGAGGCTACAAGATATATTAAAATGAAAGGCAGAAAAGTGTATGAGTATGCAATCAAAAATGTGCCCTCAGCGATGAAGGAATGTGTTGAGAAAGCGGGCGTAGATATACTTGATGTAAAAAAATTCTTTTTACATCAAGCCAATGAAAAAATGGATGAAGGGTTTATCAAGGCTTTGTATAAATTATATGACATAGGAATAGTTCCAGAAAATGTAATGCCCATGAGTATTCATGATTTGGGAAATAGTTCAGTAGCCACCATCCCCACCTTATATGACTTAGTTAAAAGAGGTAAATACAAGGAACACCAGTTACATAAAGGTGATATTGTCATTTTTGCATCCGTGGGTGCAGGTATGAATATCAATGCTATTTGCTACCGCGTTTAATTAAGCGCTAATACCCTCTTACATTTTTACCTTCCATATAGTTAACAAAAGCTTTGTTACAAACTTTGTTACCGCCTGGTGTAGGATAGTTACCTGTAAAATACCAATCACCCGTATTGGTTGGGCAACATAAATGCAAATCCTCAATCGTTTGATAGATCACTTCTACTGGAATATTAAAATTTTCAGGGGTAATCAACTGTGCAATTTTATCTGAAATTTCCTCGGGTGTAAATGGCTTGTATAATTGACGTACCACATTTTCAGTATGCAACTCCCCTTTAGCTTCAAGGGCTTTTATTTTCTGTAATACATCAGCAATTACATTTGACTTACCTGTTTCATTGAGCAAAGCGATAACCGCTCTAAATGCAATGAAATCGACCATTTTACTCATATCAATTCCATAACAATCAGGGTACCTGATTTGTGGCGCAGACGAAACCACAATAATTTTTTTAGGGGATAAACGCGCGAGCATTTTGATAATACTTTCCTTTAGTGTAGTACCACGAACGATACTATCATCAATGACTACCAATGTATCTTCATCTTTACGAACGGTGCCATAAGTAATATCATATACATGCTGTACCATTTCGTTTCTGTTGGTATCATCTGTAATGAAGGTTCTTAATTTAACATCCTTGATCGCAATTTTTTCCTGTCTTATTTTCCGATTTACCATGGCTTCCAGTTTTTCTGGATCTACCTCATTTCCCCAACTCAAAATACGCTCTACCTTAATTTTATTTAAGTATTCCTCCATGCCTTTTACCAAACCATAAAAAGCTACTTCGGCGGTATTGGGTATATAGGAGAAAATGGTGTTTTTCAAATCCTTTTCAATGCGATCTAATACTCTAACACTTAAATGATTGCCCAAAGCAATTCTTTCGCGATAAATTTTTTCATCGCTTCCTCTTGAAAAATAGATACGCTCAAATGAGCAAGCCCTTCTTTCCTTTGGTGCAACTATTTGTTCAATGGAATATTTTCCATGATCATCCACAATCAATGCCATACCTGGCATTAACTCTAATACTTCATTTTCAGCAACATTAAAAGTAGTTCGGATAGCAGCACGCTCACTTGCAGCTACAATAACTTCATCATCAACATAATAATAGGCAGGTCGTATGCCATGCGCATCCCGAATTATAAAACTATAGCCATTCCCCAACAAACCGCCAACGGTAAATCCACCATCAAATAAAGGAACTGCATTTTTTAATACATTCACAATATTGGGATTGTTCGGATTGATATGTTCTTCCTTTTCTAAAAAATGATGTACTACTTCCATCATCGCTGCCAAATCACTTTCTTTTTCAGAAGTGCCCGGCGTTGCATTGATGTGTTGGTATAACTCCTCTGTATTGACTAAATTAAAATTCCCCGCAAGTACTAAATTTTTTGCAGGGACCAAATTTCTTTTTATAAACGGATGACAAAATTCAATATTGTTTTTTCCTTGTGTACCATACCTTAGATGTCCCAATAATATTTCACCCATAAAAGGCAAATGCCCTTTCATTAATCCTGGATGTTTGGTAATGTCTGGTTGAAAATTTTCGAGCTCTTGAATTTCTAAACCAATTTTGTAAAATAAATCAGCAATGGGCTGTTGTGCGTTGCTGCGCAAACGGTATAAAAAAGGATTTCCTGGTTCAATATTTAATTTTAAAGTGGCTAATCCTGCCCCATCCTGCCCTCGATTATGTTGCTTTTCCATCAAAAGATACAGCTTATTTAAGCCGTAGGTTACCGATCCTCTTTGTTGAAGATAATAAGAAAAGGGCTTTCTTAAACGAATGTAAGCAAGGCCACATTCGTGTTTGATCTCATCACTCATGATGTATAAATATTAATACACTTTTTCTGTTATAATTGCATCCGCCACTTTTGCCCAATCAGTTAATTCAGGACATCCGTGGTATTCTGCATCTACATAAATGTAATAATTGGATATGTGCTCTTTAAACCAGCTTTCCATTTGTTTGACTTTTTTCAGCTCTAACGCACGCTGGGATACACGGTTATAATCTTCTCTTAGGTTTTCTTTATGTGGCGATGTTCCTTCTCTAAAATAAATCAATCGTACGGTTTGTCTTCCACGATCATCCTGGTATACTTGTGGATCTGAGATATCTCCTGGCTTTAATGATTGTAGCATGACCACCATATCCTTATCTAATTGATCAATATTTACGTAAGAAGATCCGTCACCGCCTGTGACTGCACCACCGCTAAATTTACTTCCGTCATCATCACTGTACTTGTTAACTGCCTCACCAAAACTCATTTTATTTGCAAGAATTTCCTTTTTCACACTATCCAATAAGTTTTTGGTAATGTTAATTTCATCTTTGGTAATAGGTGGAATTCTAAGAATATGTTTAACAACAGCATCATCTCCTGAACGTGAAATAAGTTGGATGATATGATATCCAGATTTTGATTTAAAAGGTGCTGAAATTTGACCTTCTTTTAAACGAAATGAACCTGCCATAAATGCGGGATCCCAAGTTTTTTCGTTTCTATTGATATTAAATTGGCCTAGGTTTTCTTTAGAACTTGGATCATCAGAATATAATTTAACCAATTGGTCAAACTTATTAATGCCAGATTCAATTTGACGTCTATAATCGGATAATTGCTTGATGATATATTCTTCAATATCACGATTTGCTTTAGGGTGCACTATAATTTCTGCAATACTCACCTCACTCTCATATAAGGGTAAACTATCCACTGGAATTTTATTATAAAAAGCCCTTACTTCAAACGGGGTGATTTTAATTTTGTCAACAATCTTTTCTTGCATGTTTTCAGACAACTTCTGCTCCTTAATTTGAATTCTAAAGTCCTCTTTTAATTGAATGATGCTTCTGCCTGCAACTTCCTCTAACACTTCCTTTGACCCAAATTGTTGCAAGAATTGTCTAATGCGCATATCAATATCATATTCAACTTCCTCTTCCGTTACGATAAGTGAATCCTTTTCAGCTTGTAATACCAATGCTTTACGAATCAATTGCTGTTCAACAATTTGACATGCATTTGGTAAAATTATATTTTCCTCGCCCTGTGCTTGCCTTTTCATATCAAGCATTGTATTCTCAATATCAGATTTTAGAATAAATTTATCGCCGACAGTCCCAATAATTTTATCGGCTAATACTTTTTTTACTTGCGCATTAACATGAACCGACATGGATAAAAAAAAGAAACAAAAAACAATACTGACTATTTTCATCTAAATAATATTAATGTGTAAAGGTCTGATTCATGGTCGGTTTTCCCAAAAATCAAATCTTAATTATTTTATAAAGTACGCTTCACTTCTTCTTCCTCAAACGCTTCTACAATATCACCTACTTTTAAGTCGATAAAGTTTTTGATGGTCAATCCGCATTCCATGTTGGAAACAACATCTTTCACATCATCTTTGAAACGCTTTAAGCTTCCTAATTCAGCAGCTTGTCCTTCTCCTTTAGGATACTCAACAATACCATCACGAATGATTCTTATTTTACTATTTCTGCTTAATTTTCCGTCCAATACAAAACATCCTGCCACGGTCGCTTTATCAAACTTGTACACTTCACGTACTTCCACGTTGGCGATAATTTTTTCTTGAATCTTAGGCTCCAACATACCTTCCATGGCGCTCTTAATTTCATCAATAGCGTTGTAGATAATAGAGTATAATTTAATCTCTACGCCCTCTGCTTCTGCCAATTTATTGGCTTGCATACTTGGACGTACATTAAATCCAATAATAATTGCATCCGATGCTGCTGACAATAAAACATCCGACTCGGAAATTTGACCTACTCCTTTTAATACCACGCGAATAGCAATTTCGGTAGTAGATAATTTTTGCAAGGAATCACTCAAGGCTTCCACGGATCCATCCACGTCACCTTTAATGATAATATTCAATTCCTTGAAATTTCCCAAAGCCAAACGACGACCAATTTCATCCAACGTAATATGTTTTCTAGTTCTTAAACCTTGCTCTCTTAATAATTGAGATCGCTTAGTTGCTAATTCTTTTGCTTCAGACTCGTCATCAAATACTTTAAATTTCTCACCCGCCTGAGGCGCACCATTCAAACCTAATATAACTAATGGTGTTGAAGGAGGCGCGACTTCGATACGATGGTTACGCTCATTAAACATTGCTTTTACACGACCGTAATATTGTCCTGATAAAATTAAATCACCTTGCTTCAAAGTGCCATTTTGAACTAATATAGTAGCCACATAGCCACGTCCTTTATCTAAAGATGCTTCAATAATTGTTCCTGTTGCTTCCTTATTTGGATTTGCTTTCAGATCTAATAAATCAGATTCTAAAATAATTTTCTCTAATAAGGTGTCTACATTTAAACCTTGTTTAGCAGACAATTCTTGGTTTTGGAATTTACCACCCCAAGCTTCCACTAAAATATTCATTTGAGATAATTGCTCATAAATCTTTTGCGGGTTTGCACCATCTTTATCAATTTTATTAACCGCAAAAATCATTGGTACACTTGCCGCTTGTGAGTGACTAATTGCTTCCTTAGTTTGTGGCATCACTGCATCATCCGCAGCAACAACAATAATCGCAATATCAGTAACTTTCGCACCACGCGCACGCATTGCTGTAAAGGCTTCGTGACCAGGCGTATCCAAGAAAGTAATTGCTTTACCATTTGGTAAGGTTACTTCATACGCACCAATATGTTGTGTAATTCCTCCTGCCTCACCAGCAACTACATTTGCATTACGTATATAATCCAGTAAAGATGTTTTACCATGATCGACGTGTCCCATGATGGTAACAATCGGCGGACGCTCTACTAAATTCGCAAGATCTTCTGCTTCTTCTTCCTCATCTAATTCTTCCACATCTTCCAATCCAACAAATTCAACTTCAAATCCAAATTCACTTGCGACTAGTTCAATCACCTCCGCATCTAAACGTTGGTTAATAGAAACCATGATACCCAAGTTCATGCACTTGCTAATGATATCAGCAAAGCTTACATCCATTAAACTTGACAATTCACTCACCGTAACAAATTCTGTTACTTGTAATTTATTATCACTTACTTCATTTTGTTCATTTTCTGCAGCTTCTTCTCTTTTCGCACGACGATATTTAGATTTCAAACTTTTACCGCGACCACCTTGGCCTGATAATTTAGCTTGCGTTTCCTTGATCTTATCTTGTATTGCTTTTTGACCAATTTCTTTTTGCTCTGCAGTTTGAGGTGCATTACGATTTCCACCTGGTCTTGCACCACCACCGGGTCTTGCGCCACCACCTGGACGGTTTCCACCTTGTCCTTGATAGCCGCCACCTGGTCGATTGCCGCCTTGTTGGCCAACACCTTGTTGTCCTCCACCTTGTTGTCCTCCACCTTGTTGCGGACGACCTGTTGGTTTAGGAATACGCTTACGAACACGCTTTTCCTCCTGATTCATTGGTTTAGGTCTTGTATCGCTATTTACAGGTAAATCAATTTTACCCATCACTTTTGGACCTTCTAATTTATCAGCTATAATATTTTCAATTTTCCCATGCACGTTTTCTGGTGAAATGGAATGATCCACCGGTGCCTCTTTTTTCGGAGCTACTGCTTCTTTTTTTGCAGGTGCTTTTGTAGGGGCTACTGCCTTCTCTTCTGGGGCTTTTGGTTCCTCTGCTTTTTTTGAAGATTTCTTAGGTCTTGTTGAAGAATCTATTTGAGATAAATCTATTTTATTGTTCACCTCAGGTGCTTCAACTTCTGGGGCTTTTATGTTTGTAGTAGTGGCTTCTTCCTTTTTAGCTTTTGCTGCTTTAGGCTTTGCTTCTTTTTCAGCAACGGCTTCTTCGGCTTTCGGGGCTGGAGGGACTTCTGTTACCACTGCTTTTTTAGCAACTACTTCTTCTGGTTTTTTTGCTTTATCTGTAATTGTATTTTTAGGTAATTCGACATGATCTGCTTTATCCCTAGCAACCTTGTCGCCCTGGAATTCAGCTTGCAAAGCATAATACTGCTCCTCAGTTAATTTAGCCGCTGGCTTAAGGTCATCCTTCGGGAAACCTTTTTTTGAAAGGAATTCAATCAAGGTATCTTGACCGATGTTAAATTCCTTAGCAGCTGCTAACAATCTTGGTAATTTCAATTCTGACATTCTGTTGTTTTTTGCCCCTTTTTTTTAGGAACGAGTAACCTAATACAAATATACTTTCAAAAATCAAGGTTATTCACCTTTATCAAACTCTTCTTGTAAAATTCGACGAACATCCGCGATGGTCTCTTTTTCCAAATCTGTTCTTCTTTCTAGCTCATCCGCACTTAATTTAATAACGCTACGGGCTGTATCACAACCCACACGCTTAAATTCATCAATAATCCAGGTTTCAATCTCATCGCTAAATTCATCTAAATCAATATCAAACTCATCCACAATCTCCTCGTCCTCACGATAAACATCTAATTCATAGCCCGTTAATTCGGCGGCCAATTTGATATTTACCCCACGACGACCAATGGCTAATGAAACCTGATCTGCTGGCAAATAAACTTCAACACGCTTGGTGTCGTTGTCTATATTCATGTAGCTGATTTTGGCAGGCGTCAAAGAACGTTGAATTAATAATTGTGTATTGGTTGTAAAATTAATGACATCGATATTTTCATTTTTTAACTCTCTAACGATACCATGAATACGACTTCCTTTCATACCCACACAAGCACCTACTGGATCAATTCTATCATCAAATGATTCAACGGCAACTTTTGCACGCTCCCCTGGTTCACGCACAATTTTTTTAATGGTAATTAAACCATCAAAAATTTCTGGTACTTCAATTTCTAATAATTTAGCAAGGAACAATGGACTTGTTCTTGATAAAATAATAACAGGTGAATTATTTTTCATGTCTACTCTTGCAACTACGGCACGAATGTTTTCGCCTTTCTTAAAAAAGTCCTGTGGAATTTGTTCTGTTTTTGGTAGAATCAATTCATTACCTTCTTCATCTAGTAACAAAACTTCTTTTTTCCAAACCTGATAAATCTCTGCATTGATAATTTCACCAATAAGATCTGAATATTTTTTTACTAATACATTCTTCTTCAAATCATTAATACGAGAAGCTAAGGTTTGTTTCGCAGCCAAAATTGCTCTACGACCAAAATCTAAAATATCTACTTCCTCATATAAGTCCTCACCTATCTCAAAGTCAGGCTCTATCTTGATTGCGTAAGAATAAGGTACTTCCTCTAAAGGATTGTCCACATCATCATCGGGTCTAATTTGACGACGACGAATAATTTCCAAATCTCCTTTTTCGGCATTCACGATTACATCAAAATTTTCGTCACTACCATACTTTTTTCTGATCAAAGTTTTAAAAACATCTTCAACCACTTTCATCATCGTTGGGCGATCTATATTTTCAGCATCTTTAAATTCCTGAAAAGCTTCGATTAAATTTATACTTGCCATAACATAATTTTTTTTCAAGCGTCTAGCTTGATGATTTGTTAAAATTGAACTTGAACTATTGTTGATTTAATATTTTCATATGGTATTTGCATTTGCTGTTGCAATGCTTTTTTTCCTTTTCCTTCTGTCCACTCCAAAGTAATTTCCTGTTCACCCACTTCTAATAACTGTCCTTCCTTTTCCAAGCCATCATTCATCGTGACCAACACCTTACGACCTTTATTTTTTTGATATTGTCGTTGTAATAATAATGGTTCATCTACTCCAGGTGATGAAACTTCTAACGAAAAATCACCTTCCGGGAACCATGCTTCTTCCTCGATGGCTTTGTACAATTTTCGATTAAAAAAAGTACATCTTTCAATGGGTAAGCCATTATCGCCATCCAGAAACACTTTAATATTATTGGTCGGCTTCACACTTATTTGAACGCAAAAGTAGCTTTGATCCTCTGCTAACAAAGGGTCAATCACTGCTTTTACCTTATCAATTAATACACTTGCTTCCATAATTAAAAAAGAAGAAGGGAACGATTTCGTTCCCTTCGATAGCTTTTACACTAGAATAAAGGTAATAAAACGTGATGAAATAACCCAAAAATATTAAGAGACCCCTTATTTTTGCAGTATGAGTAAGCTGATTTTATACGGGATAATGATCTATTTCCTTTACAAATTAATTTTCAATGTGGTTGTGCCAGTTAGTAAAGGGGTTAGAACAGTGAGGCAAACGATGGCACAAGCTAGGGATGCCGCAGCCAAGCAACAAGCCAATGCAAATGCAAGTTCGAATAGTACTTTTAACAGCAATCCCAAGCCTGCTAGTCCTCCAATAGAAGCAGAATACATTGAATTTGAAGAAGTTAAGAAGAAATAATCCCCTCACTTATACAGCGCTTGCCATGTTGGTCTCCTTGGTTAGTTGGACCCTTTTGAGGCTTAGTATTACCTACAAGTAAGCTTGAATTTCATTTTCTAGCATCATACCGGGTTTTAGGTGAAGCACTTTCAACCCTACGGAAGCTGCAGCGATTATATTGGGTTCATTATCATCTACAAATAAGGTTTCTCCTGCCACCAAACCCTCTTTCTCCAATATATAAGTAAAAGAAACTGGATCGGGTTTGCGCATCCCCATTTTATGAGAATAATAGGGCGTTTGAAATAAGGACTCAAATGGATAATTAGCCACCTCTCTTTCAAATTCTGGGATGAAATGATCACAATGAATTTGATTCGTATTGGAATATAAAAAAGTGGGATATGTTTTATTATTTTCCTTAACCCATTGAATGCTAGATTTTCTAAAACCAACTAACAATGAATTCCATGCAATAGTAATTTGATCATTGGTTAAAGGCAAATTTGATAATGCACGAAACCCATCAAAAAATGTTTGTTCATTGACAAAACCCATTTCAAGATCAAGAAATAATCGGTGTGATTGATTTAAAGTAAAATGGGTCTCGATATCTTTTATTCCGATGGATGTAAAGCCTTCATTCATTTTTTTAAAATCAATATCGTATAAAACATTTCCTAAGTCGAAGATTAAATTTTTTGTAGCGGCCATAGTTGTAATTTGAACAAAGTTAAGTGAATTATAAATTTATCGTTTCATCGCAGCAGCTATATGTTTGCATGCAGGTGTTCCGTTGCTTAATTCTTTTTTTATATTTTCATGAGATACATCGTCTCTATTTTGACTTAATTTAAAAACATGTTTAAGTTCGGTCACTTCAATTTCAAAAGAAATAATTGCTTTCATATTTTCTTTCATATATAAAGGATCTAAATTTTTCACCTGTGTTGGCGCATTTGGATCTTTTTCGAAATGTGCGGTAAGCTCGGAAAGCAAGGCGTAAAGATGATCTTCGCCCTTCATTTCCATTTTTCCAACTGCGTGTACTGATTGATAATTCCAAGTACTTGCAACCTCCTTAACTGAATACCAGCTTGCACTTACAAAAGCAGAAGGACCAGAAAAAATGACTAGTTCATTGTTATTTAATTCAAACGCATTCGTATGATCCTGCTTTCGCATCACATGACCGCTAATAATTATTTTATCAGCTTCTATTTTTAATAATACAGGCACTTGCGTTGCTACTGGAAAGCCATTCGCATCAACGCCACAAATAGTAACAAAAGGATTGGCGTGCATAAAGTCAACAACTTCTTGATGATCTTTGGCTTTGTAATAAGGTATATTATACATTATAAACTTTTTATTTTAGTTATTTAAATAATTGCGTTTACATCAATTTACAAATTGACTATTTATAATTAAAGCGGTAGTTCGGTAGTTGTTTTTATTTCATCCATCACAAACAAACTATTGATATGGGCTACCATGGGAAGCACTGCTAATTTTTCTTGATAAAATTTGTTGTATGATTCCACATCTTTGGTGACTAGTTTTAAAAAATAATCAAAATTACCTGATACCAAACTACAGGAAATAACTTCAGGGTACTGTGAAATAATTTGTTCGAATTCGGAAAAATTATTGGTGGTTTGTTTATCTAAAGTCACATGACAATGGACGATTAAACCAAGGTCAATTTTTTTTCTATCTAATATGCCCACATACCCTTGAATGTATCCTTCCAATTCCAAACGTTTAATGCGATCATGTGTTGGGCTCATGGAAAGGTTTACTTGCGCGCTGATCTCTTTAATTTTTGCCAAAGCATTTTTTTGCAAAATTTTCAAAATGGCAATATCAATAGCATCTAAACTCATATTTGCTCAAATTCAAGGTGAAGGAATAAATTCTGCCCAAGGGCAAAACAGCAGTCAAAATTACCGACAATTTCTTAAAATACTATTTTTTAAAGTATATTTTACTGAATATTTGACATTATATGATAATATTTCCTTTTTGATGATATTTATGCAGTAATTAAAACAAATATTATGATTATCGGATGCCCAAAAGAAATTAAAATTCAGGAGTACAGAGTAGGTTTAACCCCTGAAGGTGCAGATGCTTTAGTAAGACAAGGCCATACAGTTTATGTAGAAACAAAAGCAGGTGCAGGTTCGGGATTTTCAGATGAGGCTTATATTAAAGCGGGCGCTGCTATATTAGCAACTGCAAGCGAAGTATATGCTATTGCTGAAATGATCATAAAAGTAAAGGAACCTTTAGCGGTGGAATTTCCATTAATAAAAGCAGGCCAAATATTATTTACTTATTTCCATTTTGCAGCATCCAAAGAATTAACGGATGCGATGATGAAATCGCATGCAGTATGTATTGCTTATGAAACAGTGGAATTACCAGATGGTTCCTTACCATTATTAGTACCTATGTCGGAAGTTGCAGGAAGAATGGCCATAAATGTAGGTGCGTATTATTTAGGAAAACCATTCGGCGGAAAAGGAAAATTATTAGGTGGTGTACCTGGTGTAAAACCAGCGGAAGTATTAATTATAGGTGGTGGCATTGTAGGAACACAAGCAGCTAAGATGGCGGCGGGCTTAGGCGCGAATGTGACTATTATGGATACCAACTTAACAAGACTAAGATATTTATCGGATGTAATGCCAGCGAATGTGGTTACACAATATTCTACTTTAATGGCGATACAAGAAAAATTACCAACAGTTGACTTAGTGGTTGGTGCTGTTTTATTACACGGTGCTAAAGCGCCTCACTTAATTAAAAAAGCGGACTTGGCATTAATGGAAGCAGGTACCGTGGTGGTAGATGTTGCAGTAGATCAAGGCGGTTGTATAGAAACATGTAAACCAACTACGCATGAAAATCCTGTATATACAGAACAAAATATTTTACACTATTGCGTTGCAAATATGCCAGGGGCAGTTCCGCAAACATCAACACGCGCGTTAACACAAGCTACACTTCCTTATGCAATTGCGATTGCAAATAAAGGATGGGAAAAAGCATGTGTTGAAAATGCAGCACTTGCAAAAGGATTAAATATTAAAGCAGGAAAAATATTACATAAAGGGGTAGCGGATGCGTTTAATGTGTAATAACAAATAAAGGTTTAAACAGCATTTAGTTTCAATAAAAGATATTTTTAATTGACGACTTCCCGCAACAAAAACGCCCCGATAAATCGGGGCGTTTTTTATAGAACATAAACTTTTTAAATAAACATCTTATTTCCAAACTGTCCAACCTTTCCACCATGTTTGGTTAGTACCTGATGTTGCAACACCTCCTCTGAAAGTTACTTTTTCAAAGAAAGCATTTTGCAATTTAGAATCTGTAAAACTTCCGTTTCTTTTATAATCTAAATGTCCTGCAACACCCAATGAACCAATAGATGAAGAAAAACTACCAGAACTAGCATAAGGAGTAAAGTCTGGGTTCGTATAATTAAATGGTTGGATTAATTTTAACACGTCAGGAGCAGCAGTTTTTAAAATAGTGTTGCCGTGATATGCATTTGAAAACCAAGTTAATATACTTGCATCAGTAGCACCAGTAGGTGTACCATTAACTACATATTTAACATCCACTGTGTTTCCAGCGAAAGTACAGTTTCTAACTCTGATGGTACTATCATTAATGTTTTTATCAACAGCAGTTCCAGTAGAAGCGTCAATTAATAAACCAGTAGGCCATCCAGCAAATATTGAGTTCATGATTGAAATACCAGAGTTTCTTCTGATTTGAGCACCTGCTAAGAACAAAGTATTTCCTTTACCATAAGTTGGATCAATTCTTGGTCCAATCGCAGTGATATTTGAGAATACAGCTGTTGTTTTTGGAGATAAGGTTGAACCTTTACCATCATTGTCAGATTCGAAAGCCTCAGATTTTGAAATATCCGCAATTGCTGAATCTCTTAATACGATTCCAAATTGTACATTTCCAGCATATCCGAAATCTGTATCAAAATCATCATCCTGTGTTTTATAAGCAATCAAGTATTTGCAATTCACTGTACCACCAAACCACTCGTAAGCATCATCTTTTGCATAAGTAACTTGAATGTGATCAATAGTGGTACCATTACCAACACCAGCCATTGTTAAACTGTTCAACTCATTATCTGGTTGGTAAGCATATCCTGCATATTCAATTCTAACATATTGTAAAATACCACTGTTATCTGCATCATTGCCAGTAGGGAAAGCAGCATCGCCTGATCCAGCCAAACCATAGCCAATTTCTGTATCATTTACGCCACCCTCAACTGAAGTTAAACCAGTAACTGCAGCACCTTTCCAAGTTAAAGCTTGGTTTACTTTTGCGGTTCCTAACAAAACAATCCCTCCCCAATCTCCTGACTGTGGATTTTGCGAAGCAGAAGTAAACACGATAGGTTTATCAGCAGTTCCTTTTGCAATTAATTTTGCACCACGGCAAATAATTAATGATGCCACATCTAAACCAGATTTTCCTTGAACTTTAGCACCTTCTTGTATTGTTAATGTTACTCCTTTTGTGATATAAACTAGACCAGAAAGGTAGTTTACATCTTTAGCATACAAGGTTGTGTCTTTGGTGATTTTTCCAGACAAAGTGATTATGTTGCTTACAACACCCACTGGAGTTACTTCCTTGGTTACTACGAAGATTTCTTTTTCGCCATCCATTTCAATCTTTCTACAACCAGTAATGGCTAAAAAAGCTAGGGATAAATAAAATAATTGTTTCATTGTTTTGTATTTAAAAAAATTTTATGATTTTGTTTATTATTATAAAGAGTAATTAATTGTTACGCCGTATGTAGTTCCGAATTTTCTTGACAATCTAATTGCATCTGTTGTCGTATTATAATCAGTATTAGAATTGTTGTTTTGATAAAAAATTTGACGTTGATTCAATAAATCCGAAATTGTTAATTTTATTTCCGCCTTGTTCTTGGCAAATTTCTTACTTACTTGGAAATCAATCAAGGACCTTGGATTTTCATATACGTCTGGCGTTCCAGCACCTGCTTGTATATCACCCACTAAATAAATACGCTTACCAACTTGGTTAAATAATACGGTAGCATTAAATCCTTTTTCAACCACATCATATAATAAACCGGTGTTAACGATGTAAGGTGATTGCCCTTGCAATGATCTACTAATGTTTAAAGCAGCGTCATCAATTTTTGAATTAATATAAGAACCATTTGCTTGTAATGTAAAACGCTTATTTAATTTTTTTCTACCTTCAATCTCAAAACCAAAAGCAGTTGCTTTAGAGACGTTTTGGAAAGAGAATAAACTAGATCCACCAGCACCTTCTTGGAAAATACTTTCAATTGGATTTTCAAAATTCTTATAAAAAACACCAACAGTGAACATTTCACCTGCAGCTGGATATAATTCATACCTTAAATCGGTATTTGTAATCTTAGTTCTTTTTAAGGACGGATTACCTGAAACAGATGCGTTTAATTCAAAGTCATAAATATTGAGGGCTGAAAGCTCTCTTAATTCTGGTCTGATTACCGTTTGCGATCCTGTAATTCTTAAATTAGCCTTTTGAGATAATTTAATCGTTGCATTTACACCAGGTAAGTAATCCGTAACCTTTGAGTAAGTATGTCTAGGATCCCATTTTTTAACGGAACCTACTAATTGGTCAAAATTTTCCACCCTTAAACCCCAAACCACCCTTAAACCATCTGATAATTTATTATCAAATTGTAAAAAGCCAGCATTTAAAATTGTGTTCGCTAAGTATCTAAAATTTCTATTTTGAATTGAGTTGAAAGCAAATTTATTATCAGTACCATTTCCAAAATTACTAGAAACAAATGCAGATTCTGCAGGTAATAATCTCAAAGCTGGATTATCTACTGGCATAGTGATGGCAAATAATTGTGCGTCGTACAAACGATCCTTTATTTGAATCATGTAACCCGCCTTAATTGTTTGTTGTTTTACTTTTAATGTTAAATCACCGCCACCTGTGTATATATAATCAGATAAGGTTTGAAAAATTCTGCTACCTGACTGTTGTGATAAAGTGTTAGAAATATTTAAAACATATGGATTAGTTCCAGTGATGTCTTTTGTATACATAATTCTTCGCTGGTCCGGTGTATAGGCATCTAAAATATTAAACGCACCAAACCAATTGAACTTTAAATTTTTGCTTAAACTATGTTCGCCATTCAATTGATTGGTAAAAAAAGTATTTTGACCAAATACAAATTCGTTTCCTTTAACCAAATCCTGTCTTGAATAGTCAGTACCTATTCTTGAGTTAAATACATTTGCAGTTTTAACGTTGACAATCGCCTTGTAACTAATTTTATTCAATGGGTTTAGAAACATAGATAATCCTGCAATGGCTCCCATATTTATGTCCTGAAAATATTTACTGTCCTTTAATTCAGTAATAGGATTAAATTTTTCGTCTGTAATTCCATTTTGGTTATTGGTATTGTCTTGAAAGCGATATGAATTGGCATAACTCACACCAAACATACCTCCAATTTTTTTACCCCATAAAGTACCAGCAAAACCGCCATTCATTTGTGCACTGATATTAGGTTTAGCAGTAGTTAAAACTGGCGCCCAGTTATTAGACATCGTTTTTCCTAATGCGGTTTTAGCAGCTAGGCTTGATGTATCAAAATTAGATTTAGTTGTATAGCCAGTAGGTAAAGCCCTTGTGCCATCATCTAATCCTAACCAATCTGTTTTGCCTCCCTTATCTTTAAAAAAGTCTTTGCCAGTGATTAAGCTATTGAAGCTTGTCCCTAATTGAACATTAAAGAAATTTTTTGTTGGAATATCTTTAGTATTTACTTGAATTAAACCACCCGCCCACTCACCTGGTAATTCAGGAACGAAAGCTTTGTTGATGATGATATTGTCAATGATTTGAGAAGGAAATAAATCAAATGAGAATGTTTTACGATCCGCTTCAGTACTCGTTAATAATATTCCATTTAACATTGCTTGGTTATAACGATCCGCCAAACCTCTTACAATAATATATTTACCTTCCTGAATGGAAGCACCTGGTGTTCTTTTTAAAATTTCTGCAGTGTTTCTATCTGGACTTCTTTTAATAGATTCAGCAGAAATAACAGAAGCTACCGTGTTGGTGTTTTTTTGAAATGCAATTAATGCATTGTCAGTAGCCCCTTTATTAGTTGATCTGCTAGCAGAAACGACTACATCTGTTAATTTAGAATTTGCTTCTTCTAATAAAACATCAATAACAACATCTTCACCAACAACCGTCGCCTTTATATCATTAACCGTCTTGTTTTTGTACCCTACATAAGTTAAATCCAAGGTATATGCTTTTGCTACATCTATCGTAAAACTGTATCTCCCTTCTATATCCGTTTTAGAAACCTGAGTTTTATCGGATTTTAAGATTAACGAAACTCCAATTAAAGCTTCATTTTTTACACTAGTAATTTTACCAGTGATTTTAGCTTTTTGTGCTTGAGAAATTATTGCAAATCCTACGAAACAAATTAAGAGTAATAACCTTTTCACGATGTAATTATTTATTCAGCAAATATTACATTTCAATGTTACCGGAATGTTAACGCAAAGTGAACTTAATATTAACTATTTGAAATTGGACCCGAAAATTTATAACTATTTGGAAATCAATTAATTAAAAAATTAATTTAACCGTTATAAAAGCATTTTTTTTCGTTAAAATAATTTTGTTATATAAGGGATAGCGTAAAAAATAAATCAAAAGGGCGCTCCGATAAATCGGAGCGCCCTTTATACTTGATACTTTAAATAAGCTTAATCTAAATGGAAAACACTGTGTAAATCATTGGTTCCTTTAAAGTTCATTCCCAAATCTTTGATGATGCCATCCTTGACATCATATACCCAACCATGTAAATGTAAAGGCTGCTCACGTTTCCATGCATTTTGAACGATGGATGTTTTGCCTAAATCTTGCACCTGCTCAATTACATTTAATTCAACCAATCGGTCGGATCTATCCTTTTTATTTGAAATTGCATCTAATTCTTTAAAATGTAAGCGGTAAACATCTTTGATATGTCTAAGCCAGTTATCAATTAAACCTAACTGTTTATTTTCCATCGCCGCCAATACCCCGCCACAACCATAGTGACCGCAAACAATAATGTGTTTTACTTTTAATACTTCCACCGCATAGGATAATACACTCAACATATTCATATCGCTATGAATGACCATATTGGCAATATTACGATGTACAAAAATATCTCCTGGCGAAGTGCCCGTAATTTGATTTGCAGGAACACGGCTGTCTGAACAGCCTATCCATAAGTATTCAGGATTTTGACTATTGGCTAATTTTTCAAAATAAACAGGATCTTGGGCTAATTGATCTGCTACCCATTGCTTGTTGTTTTCTAGAAGTTGCTTGTATGATTTTTCCATTCGTTATTAAAATTAGTCATTATTTTGGATTATTATTAAAGTTTAAATTATCATTTACGGATGCATTAATGCTATTTAACTTATTTTTATTACATGAACATAATTATTGAAATCATGGGCTGGATTGCCTCTATATTAATTGTTGGCTCCTATGCCTTAAATATTACTGGCAAGTTGTCTGCCTCAAGTAAAACCTATGTTTTAGCGAATATTATTGGAGGTATATTTTTTGTGGTGAATACTTATTATCACCAAGCCTATCCTTCCATGTTCGTGAATGTGATTTGGGTAATTATTGCCATTTATATGATCAGCAAGAAGAAAAATAATAATGCCAAAATTGACTAGGGATATTTTTGTTGTGCAAACGCAATTCCGATTGCTTAAAATATTAATCATAGATGTCCTTAAATAAATTCAATACCACGATCACAAGTTGGCTAAAATGGCTCGCCATCTATATACTCATTGGTAGTATCGTAGGGACGGCTACCGCATTTTTTTTACAAACCTTAGATGATGTTACCCAGTTTCGTGAGGAACATGTTTGGGTCGTATATTTTTTACCTATTGCAGGTTTAGTGATTGGCCTATTGTATTATTACTATGGAGAATCAGCGAATAAAGGAAATAACTTAATCATTGAAACGCACCATTCTTTAGAGAATGAGGAAACTCCAAAACCAATCCCTTTTAAAATGGCGCCAATGGTTTTTTTGAGTACGCTGCTAACCCATATAGCTGGCGGATCTGCTGGCAGGGAAGGCACTGCTGTTCAAATGGGCGGTGCCATTGCAGATCAGTTTACTAGATTATTTAAGTTAAATACAGCAGATCGAAAAATATTATTAATCATTGGTATTAGTAGTGGATTTGCTGCAGTGTTTGGAACACCCTTGGCTGGCGCCTTTTTTGCAATAGAAATTTTAAGTATTACCTACACAAATAAAAATCAATTAGCGGCAAGTTTATTGGTTGCCTATATCGCACATTACTCCTGCTTGGCTTGGCAAGTAAAACATACCATTTATAGTATACCCAGTATACCAACAATATCCCTAACAACTTTAGCTTGGGCAATTATTGCTGGTATACTTTTTGGATTAACTGCACTTGCATTTACTTCCACTGGAAAATTATTTGAAAATATATTTAACAAAATAAAGCTTGCCCCCTTGCGCCCTTTTATTGGCGGTATTATTATTGCCTTATTTATTGTTTTGTTTAATAGTACAAAGTTCATTGGATTGGGTATTCCATCTATCCAAGATGCATTTATAAACAATGCAGGTCGATTTGACTTCGCCATCAAATTAATTTTAACCAGCTTCACTTTAAGTGCGGGTTTTAAAGGTGGCGAGGTGACTCCCTTATTTTTTATAGGTGCCACTTTAGGTAATATATTAATCTGGTTTATCCCTTTACCCATGGCGCTTTTGGCAGGCATGGGATTTGTTGCCGTTTTTAGCGGTGCGACCAATTGTGTTTTTGCGTCTATTGCGCTGGGGTTAGAATTATTCGGAATGCAAGCAGGTGTATATGTTGGCCTTGCAAGTGTAGCTGCTTATTTTACCTCAGGCCCAAATGGAATATATAGTGCTAAATATAAATCAGGAGCGAAATATATTGCGTATAACTATTTTAAGAAAATTGCGAAATTATGACCTCATTACAGGACGCGTTAAACAAGTAGGCCCGCCACCGCCTTTCACGCTGATTTCTGCACCTTCATATTCAATTACTTTACAGCCTGCCACTTCGAGACGAGATTTGGTAATAGGATTGCCCTTGACCATCAAGCAAACCCTTGGCGCTAATGCCAATACATTACAACCCATACTGTCAAATTCCTGATCAGGCACTTCCACTAATTCAAAACCGCGCGCAATTAATAAATTTCGAAATGCAATAGGCATTAAAGGAGAATACACTACTGCTAGATTATTATCAACTGGACTTAATACCGACATTAAATGAAATACATCCGACGGCCCTTTATAATGGGGCATATCCGCAGTAATCACTTTCACCCCTATTGAATTTAATAATTCTTTGAGTTGTTGAATACCCGCTTCATTCGTACGATAAGTATTACCAACTGCTAGTGTAGTTGCATCTAACCAAGCTACATCACCCCCTTCAATAGTTCCTGGCGCAACAATGCTTCCTAAAACAGATATGCCTTGTGCTGCATAAGCGCGCGCTTGTGCAGCAGGTTCATTTTTACGTCCTTCCTTTCCCATGTTACAAATAATCATGCCATGACTAGTTGCAATAGCAGCATCTCTGCAATAAATGGAATCCATATTCACAGAAGCATCTTCCGGAAAATATAAAACTTCAGCACCATGCTCTTTTAAAATATTCTCAAATGCATCATACTCCCCTAGCACTTTTTTAATATCAGGTTTGCCTAAATAATTTAATGATTCCCAATGCTGTTGTATATGTTCTTCATTTATAAAAGCAGCGCTTGCTTTTTTTATAAATACGGTTTTTAATTTACCAAATTCTGAATGCGCTAAATGACTCATGTAAAAAATATTATGATTTGGGAAAAGTTGAATTACTTTCCGATTTTTCTCTCTTCCAAACAGCAAAAACATAGATGGGCACTGATGACATTGTTAGGAAAAACCCCCAGAAAACCGTTTCTTGTCCTAAGCCAATCATCAACCATAAGCAAAAAATAAAAGTAAGGGCAGCCAATAAAATAGCAAGTGCTAAATATTTATTTGATTGAAAAGGTAATTTGAAACGCAGAATCAAATAAGAGGCAGTACAAAAAATATAGGGTATTAAAATAGTAGAAGTAGTCATTAGTATTAAAAATTTAAATTGGTCAACCAACCCTTTGGTATAATTCATACACATTAACACCGAAACAAATACACTTGAAATGACCATGCCTAAAACCGGTATCCCTTTTGAATTCACTTGCATAAAAACGGTGGGGAATAATTTGTCCTTCGCAATCGCAAATGGCAATTGCCCTTGAATTAATATATAGCCATTCAGGGCCCCAAAAGCTGCAATGGCAACTCCTGCACTTACCCAATAGGCTGCACCATGACCCCATATTAATACAGCAGCATCTGCAAAGGGTGTTACACTTGTTTTTAATTGCGCGGCAGGAATCATACCCATAATGCTCACTGTACTTAAAATATATACCACAGTGGCAATCAGCGTTCCAAGTGTCGTAGCCTTGGCCACAGTAGCAGCAGAATTAGTAACACTGCCCGAAGGAATCGTAGCACATTCAATACCTAAAAAAGCAAAAAAAGTTAAGGTGGTTGTAGCTGTTATTGCTGCAATATTACTTGTACCACTTGTATTAAAGGGCAAGAAATTTTCCCATTGAATATAAAATAATCCCACAACACCAATTAATATAATGGGTACAATTTTTAAAATTGTCGAAATTAATTGTACTACACCAGATGTAAATATACCCAAGGAATTTACCCAAGTTAAAAACCAAATGGTTGCTAAACCTGTGATGATGGCTAGTATTGCATTAGTTGCTAATGCTGGTATGAAAGTACTTAATGCACTGATAAAAGAAACAGTTATAGCTGCATTGGTACACCATACCGAAACCAAATAACCCCATGCAACTAAAAAGCCGGCAAAATCACCGAGGCCTTTTTGAGAATAGGCGTAAGGACCACCATTGGCCGCTGGTAATAACCAACTTAAATGCGCAAATACTTTTGAAAGTAAAAAAGCGCCAATGGCCGAACAAACCCAACCTAGTAAACTAATGCTTCCAAAACTAGCTAATGTAGCGGGCATTAAAAAAACACCCGCACCTATCATATTGCCTACTACTAAAGAAGTACTAGTCCATAGACCCAGTTTTTTGTCGGCTGTTTGCATTGCCTAAATATACCTATTAATAATGTTCTCTATTAATTCTTGCTGTCCGCTTATGGATGCTGGTTCTCCATTTTCAATAGCAAAGTTGCGTAAATCTTCCAAGCTTAATTTTCCTTGCTCAAATTCCTTACCCTTACCTGAATCAAAAGAAGCATATCTGTTTGCACGGATTTTTTTGTACTCAGATTTTTGTAAAATGGCATCTGCTGTGATTAATGCGCGGGCGAAAGTATCAATACCGCCAATATGTGCATGGAATAAATCAGCAGCATCCGTTGAATTTCTTCTGCGTTTTGCATCAAAATTAATGCCCCCACCTTGGAAGCCACCCGCTTCAACAATGATCAACATAGATTCAACCAACTCATTAATATTTGTAGGGAACTGATCGGTATCCCATCCATTTTGATAATCCCCGCGATTTGCATCCATACTTCCTAACATGCCTGCATCTGCTGCAACTTGTAATTCATGTTGGAAAGTATGACCCGCTAATGTTGCATGGTTCACTTCAATATTCAATTTAAAATCATTTAGTAAATCATATTGTCTTAAAAAACCAATTACGGTTTCTGAATCATAATCATATTGATGCTTAGTTGGCTCACATGGTTTTGGCTCGATAAAGAAAGTACCCTTGAAACCATTTTTACGCGCATAATCTTTTGCTGTATGTAAAAATTTCGCCAAATGTTCTTTTTCTCTTTTCATGTTGGTGTTTAACAAGGACATATATCCTTCACGACCACCCCAGAATACATAGTTCTCGCCACCCAAAGCGATGGTTGCATCTAATGCCCCTTTTACTTGTGTAGCCGCATGTGTTAATACATGAAAATCAGGATTGGTGGATGCACCATTCATATAACGCTTGTTGCTAAACACGTTCGCAGTGCCCCACAATAGTTTCACACCACTCGCATCTTGCTTTTGTTTAAGATAAGCAGTTAATGCAGCTAATCTTTTTTCATTGTCATGAACATCATTGGTAAAATCAACCACATCCACATCATGAAAACAATAATAAGGCAAACCTAATTTGGTAATAAATTCAAAAGCAGCGTCTGCTTTATCCTTTGCACGTCCAACTGCATCTGCATTATTATTCCATGGATATATTAAAGTGGGTTCCCCAAATGGGTCAGCACCATTGCCAACAAAGCTATGCCAATAAGCAACTGCGAATCGCAACCATTCTTTCATTGGTTTACCTGCCACCACTTTGGATTCATCATACCAACGATATGCTAAAGGGTTATCACTTCCTTGTCCTTCAAATTTTACTTTTTCAATTCCTTTGAAAAATTCTTTTTCACCTAATACAACTGACATAACTTAATTTTTAAAAAATTTACTAAAATTATTTTTTGTTTATAAATACTTTTCTAATGATTTGTGCCAATCCAAATATAATTCATTAAATCCTGTTGCGTTGGATGGCTCCACTACTTTAATAGGTTTAAAATTACTAAATGCTTCGGTGGCATTTTTATACGTACCAGAACCAATTCCTGCACCAATCGCTGCGCCTACACTGCCATCCGTGTGGTATAATGCCACTGGCACATTGGTGGCATTTACAAAAGCGTCTGTAAATACATCACTTAAAAACATATTTGAATACCCTGCACGAATAATACTTGGATTCATGCCATTTCCACGCATAATATCAAGGCCATATCTAAACGTAAAAGCAATGCCTTCCTGTGCTGCTCTATAAATATGTGCTTCACTGTGTTTATTGAAATCGATATTTACAAATTGTGCGCCAATCATTTTATTATTAAAAATACGCTCGGCCCCATTACCAAAAGGCATAATTTGTAAGCCATCGCTTCCGGGTTGAATGTGACTAGCCGCTTGATTCATTTGCGGATAATCATTACCAGCGCCTACCAATTTTTTCACCCAACTATTTAAAATACCGGTGCCATTAATACAAAGTAAAACCCCCAATCTGTTTAATTGATCCGTGTGATTGACATGCGCAAAAGTATTTACCCTTGATTGTGGATCATAGGTAATTTTATCTGTAACCCCATAAATCACCCCCGAAGTGCCTGCTGTTGCTGCAACTTCGCCGGGCTCCAAAACATTTAAGGATAATGCATTGTTGGGTTGATCTCCTGCTTTATACGTAATTGGGATGCCTGGTTTCAAATTTAATTTAGCAGCAATTTCAGGAAGTAATTCACCATGATTACTAAATACAGGTTGAATATTTGGTAATACTGATTGATCAAATCCGTAAAAATTCAAAATATTTTTTGACAATTCATTGTTCTTGAAATCCCAAAAAATACCTTCTGATAAAGAAGAGATACTCGTGGTAATATTCCCCGTAAATTTCATTGAAACAAAATCACCAGGCAGCATCACATGCGCGATCTTATCATAAATAGCAGGTTCATTTTGTTTCACCCATGCTAATTTTGATGCAGTAAAATTCCCAGGTGAGTTTAACAAATGACTTAAACATTTTTCAGGGCCAATGGCATTAAACGCAGCATCACCAATACTTACTGACCTACTATCACACCAAATAATACTATCTCTTAGTACTTGCTTATTTTGGTCAACTAAAACCAATCCATGCATTTGATAGGATATTCCAATCGCGCTAATATCAGCAGGTGCAAATTTTTTGGTGTTATTTAATTTTAAAATGGCTTGTTGAATATGCGCCCACCACATTTCAGGAGACTGCTCTGCCCAACCTTTTTCAAGGGAGGTAATTGCTGATTCGGTTTCAGGAAATTGTGCTGATGCGATACATTGACTTGTACTTGCTTCTACGACCGACACCTTGATGGATGAAGTGCCTATATCTATGCCTAATAAATACATAAAAATTAAACTTATTAACCCCAATATTTGGGGGAGATTGTTATCTCTAAAAATAAGAAATAAATAATAGTATTAAGGAACTAATATGACATTTTAAGTAAGATATAGGACAGCGTTATGGCAATCATTTTTACTGCCTTAATTAATGTTGCTTCGCCCAACCTAAAATGGATTTATTTTTCCCAACCCGTCTCTTTTAATGCGGGATCATTCTCCTTTTTCAAGAAATCAGCATTGGACAAACTAATTGATTCCCAGTTAGTTATGGCATTATCGGGCACCAATGCTATAGGTGTTTTCCAAGAAGTGGAGCTTTCATTATATGCCAAATTGGATTGAGAAGCATAACAAGAAATAATGGACCATCTTGGGTGATCTGATAAGTTGGCTTCGGAGCGATGTAAAATATTACTATGAAAAAACAAAGCATCTCCTGGTTCTATTTCCACATAAACTAAATCCATTGTTTTAAGTGCATTGTTTACCATAACCATATCAGCACCCACTTGTTCACCTGCAAAACCATGATTAATACGACCTAATTTATGCGAACCTTTAATCACTTGTAAACAGCCATTTTGTTTATTCGCTGGCGTTAATGCAACCATCACACTGATTAATTGATCAGGAAACATGAATTGATTTTTGTACCAATAACCATAATCTTGGTGCCATTCCCAGGCACCTCCTACTTTTGGTTCCTTTTGCATCAATTTGGAATGAAAATGACAAACAGGTGCATCACTATCTAATAATGCAGCTATACTATTCACGATTCGTTCACTACGTGTTAAATAACCAAAAACATCATTACCTGGTGTAAACCAAAGTGATAATTTTGAATTTTTACCGTTTTGATCCGTTACATTAATGGCATTATTTTCCATCGCATTGTCCCCTATTGCAGTACTGTAAAGCTTTTCAACCGCTTTTGGTGCTAAAAAGTTTTTAACAATCACATATCCATCTTTATGAAAGGATGCAATTTGTTGCGGGGTTAAAGTAGTCGTTGACATAGTTATTGTTTTACAATGGTTACTAAATATAATTATTAATTTAGAATTAATAAAATCAGCACTGCTAAATGTATATTGTTACAACTAAATTGGTGAATTATTCATTAAATTCATACAAGGAAACAAACCATTTTATATATTAAATTAGCTTTTTGAAAGCAAATAAATGAGAGCGCAAAATGAAAATATCTAAAGAAGATATCTTAAGTGCACATGACCGTATTAAACCCTATATACATCGCACGCCGGTAATGACCAACCAGAGTATTAATGAAATGACTGGCATTGATTTTTATTTTAAGTGCGAGAACTTTCAAAAAATTGGGGCTTTTAAAATAAGAGGTGGCATGAATGCGACGCTCACGCTGAGTGCAGATCAATTAAAAAATGGAATTGCAACACATTCCTCAGGTAATCACGCGCAAGCCTTGGCATATGCTGCAAAAACATTGGGTATCAAAGCATACATCGTTATGCCTAAATCCTCCCCGCAGGTAAAAGTGGATGCCGTGAAAGGTTATGGTGCTACTGTAATAATATGTGAAGCAAATCAGGCAGCAAGAGAGGAAGCTTTAAATAAAGTAGTAGCAGAAACAGACGCAGAATTTATTCACCCCTACGACGACTATCGCGTCATTACCGGTCAAGCTACTTGCGTTAAAGAATTATTGGAAGAAGTGCCTGATCTAGATGTCGTAATTACACCAGTGGGTGGCGGTGGTTTATTATCAGGCACCTGTTTAGGTGCATCTTATTTTAAACCGGGTGTGAAAGTATATGGCGGAGAGCCAGAAGGAGCGGCCGATGCGGTTTTAAGTTTACAATCAGGCAAGGTAGAAAAAGCACCATTTATTGAAACCATCGCTGACGGATTACTGACTACCTTAAGTAAACAAACCTTAGGGATTATAAAAGAACATGTATCCGATATTTTATTAGTATCCGAAGCAGAAATCATAAATGCACTTCGATTGGTGTATGAAAGAATGAAAATAATTGTTGAACCTAGTTGTGTAGTGCCATTTGCGGCAGCCATGCGCAATGCAAATATATTTAAAGGAAAAAAAGTGGGTATTATTTTAACAGGTGGTAATGTGGATTTAACTAAATTTGGAACTTGGTTCCCAGCAAAATAAAATAGTAAAATTTGAATTCGTTAGCATATGAAAAATGCATCTTTAAAAATAAATCAACTACTTATAGTAGGTAGTATTATGGTATTTGCTTTTGCGATTACAATTAAAGGTAATAGCCAAGTACTTTCATTTGAAACTGTGAAAAGTAATAAGTTTGATTATTCCAAACTTGCACAAATAGATACGCTTGTAAATAAATATGTAAGTAATCGATGGTTAATCGGTTCAACCGTAATAATTATTAAAGACAATCAGGTGGTTTACCACAAAGGTTTTGGATACGCCAACGAAGCAAGTAAAAAAGTAATGCCAAACAATGCAATTTACCGCATCATGAGTCAAACCAAAGCTATTACCAGCTTAGCAATTATGCAATTATATGAACAAGGTAAAATAAGCCTTGACCAAAACGTTTCAACCATTATATCCAGTTTTAAAAATCCTACTGTATTGAAGGATTTTAATGAAAAGGACAGTAGCTACACCACAGTGCCCGCAAAAAGAGAATTAACAATACGTGATTTGTTAACGCATACCTCTGGTATTGATTATACAGCCATTGGTACCCCTAAAATGAAAGTAATTTATAGCAAAGCTGGCATCCCATCAGGTTTAGGTGATTTTAATGCGAGTTTATTAGATAGAATGAAAATACTTGGAACTTTACCTTTAAAACATCAGCCAGGTGAAAAATTTACCTATGGATTGAATACTGATCTGCTTGGCTGTATTGTTGAAGTGGTGAGTGGCTTATCCTTAGAAGCTTATTGTCAAAAAAATATTTTTGATCCATTAGGAATGAAGGATACTTATTTCAATGTTCCTATGTCAAAAGCGGAAAGAATGCCGACAGTTTATACGGAAGATGATTCCAATAAAATTATTGAATGGTCGCCCACCTTTAGAGATATCAATCCCAATTATCCAATCATCCCTAAAACTTATTTCTCAGGTGGCGCAGGTTTATCTTCAACCGCGTATGACTATGCCATATTTTTACAAATGATTTTGAATGGTGGCAAGTACAATGGCAAACAAATTATTGCACCAAGAACTGCTGAAATTATGACAAGCCCACAGTTAGATTTTAAATTTAATGGGCAGGATGATTTTAGTTTGGGTTTTTCTGTTACTTCTGAAAAATCAGCCAATTTAAATTTTAGAAACAAGGGGTCCTTTTCCTGGGGAGGTTATTATGGCACTAGTTATTGGGCTGATCCAAAAGATAAAATGGTCGTACTAATCATGACACAGCATGATCCAAATTCACATGGTGAACTTAGTGGCATTATCGAAAGAATTATTTACGGTAGCAGAATAAACTAATTCCACTATTAATTTAAATGACTTAAGAATGGGGTTTTACTCCATTTTTTTGTTATTTCAATCCATGCGCCTGTATGCTCATTAATGTTCATTAAAAAATCCCAGGCTTCCACCATTAGGCTTTTTTTAATGTTGGTACTTTTATAAGTTTGATTTAATTCTACCTTACCTACAATTTCTCCGTTTAATAAATACACAGTCTGATTGATAATTTTACCTACTACTTTTTTATTGTGACCAAAAAAGCAATCTCCAATTAAAATACCAATGACATGTTCATGATTGGTGTCTAAAATCATCATGTTTTCGATATATGCGATAGTTTCTTTTTTTTGATCTTGTATTAAATACATAATGATGGTGTTAATGATTTGAAATAAAATTGTTTAATAGGTATTTGAGGTCAGGTATTTTATGCTTTTGCTAATGTATTGTTCATTAAAACCTCCACAATATCCTTGGTAGAATGGGTTAAGGAAATTTTTACGGAATTATCTTGATTAATCCAACTTTTGAAATGTTCTCCAAAATGTTGGTCTAATTTTTTTAAAACTTTTACACCCATTTTTTTTAAAGCCTCCGCATTACATTCTTGTTCAAAATGTTTTACAATAGGAATACTCAACAGCTTTTTATTCAAATACATTGCCTCCGCAGGTGTTTCAAAGCCACCAGCAGTGATTATGGCATGGCATCTTATTAAGCTATTCGTAAATGAAGCGTTACTAATTGGGAACAAGGTAATGTTTTTTGAATTAGTTATCTGCGTTACTTCCTTTGTAAACACCTCAAAATGAAATTGTGATTGTGCGTGTAAAAAAGGAGTAATGTATGCAATCGCATATTGAGGTAAATACACAGAAATATGTCCATCATTTACTTTATTAGCACTTACAATTTCATCTTTAATGATTGGGTTAAATATATGATCATCATAGGCTTCAAAATGAAGACCAAGATAGGAGGTGCTTTTTACAAAATGGGCTAAAACCAAATTACCAATGGGGTTGATTGATTTCGCCCTAGGGGTTAATTTACTCTGAAAACTTGCTTGGTGTCCAAATTGGATACTTTTTTTTCGTTTAATACCACAAGCGAGCGAAGTAATAAATTCAAAATCATTGATGATTAAGTCATAATGATCAATAGGCAAAGACTTGGCATCTTTGTATAGTTTAAAAGAAATAGATTTTGCAATATTGGTATAATCCAACCCACCTGTATGTTTGTAATGCAAACTTAGTCCTTGACTTTTGTACTTAATTGGGATACGCGTATTTAATTGAGAAGTTGATCCACTTAAAAAAAAGTCCACCTCCCCGTATTTTTGTAAGTAAGGATACAATTGTTCAGCCCTACTTAAATGACCATTCCCTGTCCCTTGAATTGCGTAAAATATTTTCATAGGATCAGCTTTTACATAGATACCTGAAAGGCAACTTCCTGCGTAATGACACTTAATTCCTCTTGCAGTTGTCTGATTTTACTTTTTGTATTAGTTTCTTCAAATTTTTTAGGATCATATTGGTATAAGCGCCAAGCATTATCAAAATATTCTAATGATGTTAAATTTTCAATCCAATCACCGCTATTTAAATAAGTAACGGACCCCTTTTCGGTGGTTACGATACGTTGTTGTGGCTGATGAATATGACCGCAAATAACATATTGGTAATTATTCTCGATGGCTAATTCAGCTGCAGTTTGTTCAAAATTATTGATCCAGGATACTGCTTTTTTTACCCCATTCTTAACACTCTTACTTAAACTCATTTTTTCCTTACCCATTATTTTTAAACTCCAGTTTAAAAGGCTATTAATAAGAATTAATAAATCATACCCATACCCACCCAATTTCGCTAATAGCTTAGCGCTTCCCTTGGTTGTTCTATCAAATACGTCACCATGAAAAACCCAGTTTTTTTCTCCATTGATTTCAAAAACAATTTTGTCAGTCAATTGAATATTACCCATCTCAAAGTCGGCATATTTCCGTAAAGCTTCATCATGATTACCGGTGATATATATCACTTTTGTGTCCTTACTCGCCATACTAAATATTTGTTTGATCACTGCCATATGACTTTTAGGGAAATAACGCTTATTGAATTGCCAAATGTCAATAATGTCGCCATTCAAAATCAAAGTTTTAGGTTTTATACTTTTTAAATAATTAAGTACTTCCTTAGCTTGACATCCAAATGTGCCTAAATGCAGGTCACTTACGATACATATTTCCATTGGTCGCTTGTCCATGGGTTGTATTTTATGTAAATAACGCAATACGCTGTAACTTTAATGTTTCCAGCATGTTACCATAGTATTAAGAAATAGTGAACAGAATATTACTTAATCTTGAATTAACTAAATTTGTACTACAAATTTGTATACATTATGAAGCATGAGTTTATACCTAGAGATATTAGCTGGCTTAGCTTTAATGCAAGGGTTTTACAGGAAGCCAATGATCCAACAGTTACTTTAAAGGATAGAATCCGCTTTTTAGGTATTTTTTCAAATAATTTAGACGAATTTTTCAGGGTACGGGTAGCTACCTTAAAAAGAATGGTTGAATTTGTTGATAAAAAGAAGAATACCAATATAGATATTCTTGAATCACCACAATTAATACTCGATGAAATTCAAAGAGTCGTTTTAAAACAACAAAGTGAATTTACACGCATTTGGGGGAACATTAATAAAGAATTAATAAAAAGAAAAGTATTAATAATTAATGAGCGAAAATTAAATGCCGTACAAAAGGAATTTGTTAGAGATTATTTTGACAATGTAGTGCGCCCATACATTATTCCTTTAATGATTGAAAATTTACCAGAGCTTCCCTATTTAAGAGATAAGAGTTTGTATTTGGCAATTGTGATGAAAAATAAGATGGATGCTTATCATGAAAAATTTTCATTAATTGAAATTCCCTCAAAATCCATAGGCAGATTCGTTATTTTACCATCTAAAGGTGCTACAAAATCAATCATTTTATTAGAAGATATTGTGAAGTATAATTTACCGATTATATTTTCACATTTCAAGTTCAATAAATTTGAAGCGCATGTATTTAAAATAACCAAGGATGCTGAAATTGATTTAGACCAAGAAGTTGGATTAAATTTTGTAGAAAAAATTTCAAAAGGAATTAAAAACAGACGAAAAGGAAAGCCTGTGCGTTTTGTATACGACAAAGAGATGAATGCTGAACTACTTGATTTTTTAATTCAAAAGCTACATTTAACTCGAAAAAGCAGTATCATACCAGGAGGGCATATTCATAATTTTAGACATTTTATGGATTTTCCAGATGTTTTAGTGGAAAAAGTGGAACGACCTAAGCCCTTCATCCACCCTTCCTTTAGAAATAAGAATCAGGTTTCAGAAGTGATATTACAGAAAGATGTTTTGTTACATTTTCCTTACCACAGTTTTGATCCTGTAATTGATATGTTAAGGGAGGCCGCTATGGATGATGCGGTAGAATCCATCAAAATAACTGCTTACCGATTGGCTAGCAATTCAAAAGTGATCAACGCCTTAATCAATGCGGCACGTAATGGGAAAAAAGTAACGGTGTTTTTAGAATTAAAAGCAAGGTTTGATGAAGAAGCCAACTTGGAGTGGAAAACATTGATGGAAGAAGAAGGCGTAAAAGTTTTAGTGGGTATTCCTAATGCAAAAGTGCACGCTAAAATTTGTATCATACAAAAAAGAGTGGAAAAAAAGCTACTACAATATGGATTCATAAGCACTGGAAATTTAAATGAAAAAACTGCTAGGGTTTATGCTGATCATTGTTTATTGACAGCCTCTAGGCCCTTATTAACGGAAGTGAATAAAGTTTTCACTTACCTAGAAACATGGCAAATGGGTGATAAGCCCATTGGCAAAACCAGAAACCTACTTATTTCGCCGATCAATATGCGCAATTCAATTATCCAATTAATTGAAAATGAGATAAAGCATGCGAAACAAGGAAGGGTTGCTAAAATAATTATCAAATCAAATTCAATCAGTGACCACACACTCATTGATCATTTATACAAGGCAACCAAAGCGGATGTGGAAGTACATTTAATTATTCGTGGAATATTGACATTGAAAAAGGGAAGTGAAAAATTGAAAAATAAATTAAACGCTATAAGTATTGTAGATCAATATTTAGAGCATGCCAGAGTGATGATTTTTCATAATAAAGGAAATGAAAAAGTATACATTTCAAGTGCCGATTGGATGGTTCGTAACCTAGATCATCGAATTGAAGTTGCTGCACCTATTTTAGATGTAAAATTAAAAAAAGAATTGGTTGAGATCACCAATATTCAATTGAAAGACAATCAAAAAGCCAGAATTTTGGATGAAAATTTAGGCAATAATTATGTATCTTTCGTTGGTAAAAAACATTGCAAATCACAGGTAGCTACTTACAACTACTTAATTGGTAAAAAATAAAATACTTTGATACTTGCAGCAATAGATATTGGTAGTAACGCGGTCAGATTACTCATTTGTGAAGTAATAAAAAAAGGGAAAGCCACAGAATTTAATAAATTGAATCTTTTAAGAATCCCAGTTCGATTAGGGTTTGACGTTTTTGAAAAAGGGCATATTGGTGGACAAAAAAAGAAGATGCTTATTAATACCATCAAGGCATTTAACAATTTAATGAAGGTTTACGAAGTTGATCACTATATGGCTTGTGCAACAAGTGCCATGCGTGATGCTGAAAATGCCAAAGAAATAATAAAAGAAATTAAATTCGAAACCAGTATTGAAATTGAGGTAATCACTGGTGAATTAGAGGCAGAAATAATTTACGAAAATCATATTGCAGAACTATTAGATAGCGATAAAAGCTATCTGTATATTGATGTGGGTGGTGGAAGTACCGAGCTTACTTTATATCATAAATCCAATATAATACTGCAAAAATCATTTAATATTGGTACTGTTCGTATACTTACAAAAAAGGTCAAGGACGAAACTTGGGATGAAATGAAAGAAGCCTTAAAGGAACTTTCAAAAAAATACGAAAATACCATTGGGATTGGATCGGGAGGTAATATCAATAAACTATTTTCAATTAGCGGAGCAAAAGCAGGAAAATCAATTTCATATGAAACTTTGAAAGATATTTATAAGGAAATGGAGCCGCTCGCTATAGATGAAAGAATGAAAAAATACACGATCAAAGAAGATCGGGCTGAAGTTATTGTACCTGCATTGACTATTTATAATGCGATATGCAAATGGAGTAATATTTCTGAAATCCATGTACCGAAAATAGGACTAGCCGATGGGCTTATCCACCATTTATATGATATGGTTATATATGACTAATTAGGTTAATTAACTTTCCTTGGCAGGCTGAATACAATTTTTTAATATAGTCGTCAAATCCTCAAACGCATCCGTTGCATTATTGCAGAGAATGATTAATGTTTTATTTGTTTTTAAAAACCTGATAATGATGGTTTTATAACCTGGGTTATCACCATTGTGCCATACTATATTTTCACCAAGCTTTAAATCCCACCCAAATCCATAATTGGAAATAGTCCCATTATTTAAATGCATGGGCGTAAAGGCTTCTGTCAGGGTAGTTTGATTGATTAAAATGTTGGAATATAGGGCCTGATCCCATTTTAAAAGATCAGCTACGGTTGAACTTATCCTTCCTGGTCCTTTTCTATTCCCTAACCAAATGGTATAATTTGATGAAGGAAATGAATCAGCTCTTATATAGGCGCTCTTTTCTGGAACATACACATGTCCTAAAGCAAAATTTTTAATGGCTGCCTTTTCAGCTAAACTACGAATGGCAGTATGATTCATTTTTAACTTATTGAATATTTCAGTATTGCAAAATTCAATAAAATCCCTACCGCTTACTTTTTCAACGATGCTGGCTAATAGTACATAGCCCGTATTACTATATAAATATTTTTCACCCGGTTCAAATAATTTGGATGGTGCATATTTATTTAAATAGTTAATAATATCATCATTGCCGGCCACTTTTGATTTATCCCAATAAGCATCCATAATTGCTTGGTAATCGGAAAGTCCGCTAGTATGCGTAAGTAGCTGACGTATGGTAATTCCCTTGTAAGGAATGTTGATGTACTTTTCAACTAAGTCATCATAATTTAATAAACCTTTTTCTTTAACCATCATTATGGTCATGGAAGTAAACTGCTTACTGACTGAGGCTAATTCAAAGATGCTATTTTTATTTAAAGCCTTTCCATTGGCATAATTGATATAACCTACTGCTTTATTATATTTCACTTTGCCATCTTCTGCTATAACCACTACCCCACTAAATTTATTATTGGAAACCAGGTTGCTTATTATGCTATCCACTTTCCCGTAATTAATACGCTGTGAAAAAACAGTGCTAAAACAAAATACAAAAGCAATTGTAATGTATACCCTGAATAATTTTTTCATATTATTAAGTTAGTTAAAAATAATAAAAAGCGCAATACCATTCATGACACTTAAATATACAAATAATAAATTTATAATTTTAGTAATGAAAAAAAGGTAGGCTCGTCCATTTCAATGACTTCCCCAGGCCGCATATTCCCAATACGAATATTTTCAATTTCAGTTCTAATGAGGCGAATACACTTATGATTTACAGCGGCTACCATTTTTCGAACCTGATGAAACTTGCCTTCGGTTAAAGTGATTTGCAACCAACTTATTTTAACATTTTCGTGTAAAGGCTTTCCTACTTCAAATAAATTAGTGGGCTTGTTGACTAATTTTACCA
>JANREK010000010.1:196243-224906 GCA_030726065.1 Sediminibacterium sp.
AACTATTTTGGTTGGGAGGATTTAGGTCAGCATATTCCTATTAATTGCTTTAATAGCAACCCCAGCATCAAATCAAGTTTAACTTTTTTACGCAAAACCCCTTGGGCACGCACTAAAGTGGAGCAACTGTATATTAGGATGATCAAAAACTAAGCTCATTCAATTTATCCGTAGGATTCATCATGTAAGTAATCATTGAATTATCTTTCAATAATTCCACTACCCTAAATCCTTTATAAGGGGTTCCCCAATTACCACCTACATGGGCATCAAAAATATAGGGCACTTTTTCAACCATTTTAAAGCTATCTTGATCATGCTCATGACCATGGAAAACCGCTTTCACATTTGGATATTTTTTGATGGTATCAAATACTTCAGGTGTGCTTATGCCATTCTTTGTCCACTTTGCTTGTGGTATATGTAAAAAGATAAAAACCTGCTTCTTGTCCTTATGGGTTTCCAAGGTTTTGTTCAGCCAAGATAAATCCGGAGATAAATAAACTCCTTTTTCATTGGAAGTGTCTCCCAACAAAATTCCATTGCCTTTAACAACAACATCATGATTTGTAGGGATACCCCATACACTATTCCAATATTCGGGTGTCACCATATCATGATTGCCTCTAGTAACATAATAAGGCATTTTTAATGCATCTAATTTCCCTTTTACTAATGGCAAAAATTCTTTTTCGTTGTGAATCAAATCACCATTTACTACAGAAAAATCCAATGGGCTTTGTTGATGAAATAAATTTATTTGATTAACCACCGTTTCCATCATTTGTTCGTAAAGCGTATTAGGCTGACCATAATGCACATCCGAAGCCACTGCAAATCGAAGTTTAACTTTACTTCTCAAGCCTACAACATCATTGGCACTTAACGGAGTAACTCTACCAGTGATGAAAAATGCAGAGGCAAAGGAAATATTTTTAATAAATTGTCTACGGGAAGTACCTGAATTGTTATTTTCTGACATAATGACTTATTTGTCATTAAAAATAATCAAAAATTAGGATTAAAAATCACAATTGTATGAAGGGAATATTAATAAATTAAATTGTATAAATTTAATCACTACTATTTTTACAATCATGGCAACACCGAAGGTCAACTAATTCAAGGAGTGTGCTTTTTAATGATTTCAACTAAAACATTGGCCGGTTGAACGCCAGGTTGTCGCCACTTTATTTCACCTTTATGAAATAATGCTATTGTTGGGACACTTGACACATTCAATTCTGAAGCCAATTGTTGGTTACGATCAACATCAATTTTAATAATGCGCACTTTATCACCTAATTGTGCATGCACTTGTTGTAATATCGGTGGCATCATTTTACAAGGACCACACCATTCTGCAAAAAAATCAACAAGTACGGGTGTATCACCATTTATAATTGAGCCAAAAGTTTCTGTAGTTGCCATAATAATTTTTTTAATGCTACTTTATCTCGGTAAAATCTATTTCGTTTGTTTTGTGTTTAGCTGAACTACTTGGCGTGTACCCGCAATTATTATAACCGCACCCAATTTTATATTTAGCGCCAACTATGGAATAAATAGCAAAAAATAAGGCAAATAGCATCGCTACATTGTCTGAATTTTGATAGCCAACTAAAGCCACAACGCCTGTCATAATCAACCTAAAAACTAAAATTAAATCCAATTTGCTTAACAATTTTTGCATGATATATATTTATACAAATTTAAGCTACCTTTTTAAGCATAAATGTGACATTTATTACACAGCATGGCTCACCGTTGGTTAAATTTCTTACTAAAATCGTATCTTCAATATAGAATTTATTCACCATGTTATCAATTGAACAATTAAAACATTTATTCCCTGATTGGGAGGCCGGATTATACGAAGCTGTATTGGAACATGCAGAATTAAAAGAGGCGAATGCCGGTAAAATATTATTGAAAAAGGGACAAAATATCAAATCAGCGATGTTGGTGGTGGAAGGCACTATAAAGCTATATCAGGAGGATGAGGATGGCGGAGAATACTTTATGTATCATTTAAACCCCGGTGAAGCTTGTGCGGTAACCTTAGTATGCAATTACCATCATGAGCAAAGCCAGGTTTTAGCAAAGGCAATTACAGATATCAAGTTTTTAGCGATCCCCGTTACCTATATGGAAAAGTGGCTGAATGAGTTTAAAAGCTGGCATCACTTTGTAATTAAAACATACAGAAGTAGATATGAAGAGCTGCTTAAAACAATTCACGAAGTAGCTTTTAAAAATATGGACGAACGCTTGGAATTTTATATTAAGAAGCAGGTGGATCAATTTGGCATAACTGTAAAGCTCACCCATCAAGATATCGCAAACGACCTTAATACTTCTCGTGAAGTAATTAGTCGTTTATTAAAAAAAATGGAGCAAAATGGCTGGATAAAAATGAATCGAAATGCCTTTGATTGGATCAAGAAGTAAAGCTCAAGCGTGTAAAAAGTATATATAATAAAATTATTTTTTAAAAATATTAGGTTGGTGTGATAAATATCACCGTTTAAAAGTAAAGATTCATTGAGTTTTGCTATAGATAAAACAATCAAATATGCAAAATGTAATTGAAAAAATCAAGCAAAAGGAAGGAACTTTATTAGATGTTCGCAGTCCAATGGAATTTGAGACAGAACATATGCCAGGCGCCGTCAATTTTCCACTAGACACAATCGAAAGTAATTTAAAAAATATTGCAAGCTTACCTAAGCCAATATTAGTGTATTGCTTAAGCGGCGGAAGAAGTGGCGTTGCTACAAGTATTTTACAACAAAACGGCGTATCCGAAACTTACAATGGCGGTGGTATTTATAATTTATTAAGTATTTTAAATTACAATTAATATGTTCTCTTTTTTAAAAAAGTTATTTGGCCCTGGAACAGATTACAAAGCGCTGGTTCAAGCAGGTGCTATAATTATTGATGTAAGAAGCCCGCAGGAATATGATGGTGGACATATTAAAGGATCCAAAAACATTCCTGTAAATATGATCCAACGCGAAGTGGCAGGTATTAAAAAAATGGGTAAGCCCGTAATCACCGTTTGCCAAAGCGGTGCACGAAGTGGAATGGCCAAAGGAATTTTAAAAAGCGCAGGAATTGAAGTATATAATGGTGGATCATGGTTTGGCCTAAGATCAAAAATTTAATAATAAAATATGAAAAGCTGGATACAAAAAAATAAATTAAGTCTTGTTGGTGTTGTCGTTGGTGCTTTGGGTGGTTTCTTGTATTGGAATTATATAGGTTGCGCTAGTGGAACTTGTATGATAACATCAAAACCCATAAATAGCACTTTGTATGGTGCTCTCATGGGATTTTTATTATTTGGTATGTTTCAAAAAGAAAAAATTGCTGATAATAAAATATAACAGCGAAACGGATCGAATTTTTTATAATTTTAAATAAACCATATGAAAACAAACATGGGTTTTGCAGACAAGGCAATTAGAATTGTACTTGCTATTGTATTTGCTGGATTGTATATCACTCAACTTGTTGAAGGCAGTGTAGGTATAGCCTTACTTGTATTGGGTGGTGTATTTTTATTAACAAGTGTCCTTAGCTTTTGTCCCTTGTATACCCTACTGGGGATGAATACTTGTGAAAAGAAAAAATAAAATTTAATTTGGTTGAACAAAACTAAGGCGGCCCCGATGTATCGGGGCCGCCGTTAATATTTTGCAAAATCCAAAAATTGGAAAGCTAAAAAAGAATTAAACCGTTTTTTTAGGAGGAAGCGCGAAAGCAGTTGCTTTGTGTTCGAAATTTCCGTTATGCGCGCCATCACAAAATGGCTTGTTTTTACTTAATCCACAACGGCAAAGTCCAATTACTTCCCTACCTGCTAAATCATACGTATTTCCAGCACGATCTACAATGGTGAATTCACCTTCTACTTTTAATGAACCGTTATTGTTAATGGTAATTTTAGTTGACATATATTTAATTTAGATGATAAAAATAATACATTACCCATTAAAAAAAGAATAAATAATTTATTAGGGGCGCATTAAGTCAATGACTAATTGATCTAAAATTTCAAATGTCGTTTCGGCCATTTTATTGCCTTTGTTATCCAAAAGTGGATTCACCTCGGTAAATTCAACACAACAAACCTTTTTTGTTGTAATAAATAGTGCTAATAGCTCCTTTATTTCACCAGATGAAAAGCCAATAGGCACCGGAGTACCAGTTCCATAAGAAACACGATCACAATCCAATGAATCCACATCAAAGGATATATAAATTTGATCGCAACTATTTAATTGCTTAAGCGCTTTTTGAATACAAAATTCCAAACCCTTTGCTCTAGTCTCTTCAACTTCGAAAAATAAAATTTCGTGCTGATCAATTATTTGTTTTTCTGCAGTCTCAAAATCACGTAAACCAAAATAAACTAAATGTGCAGTAACTATTTTTGGCCCAGGAATACCTATATTTTTTAATTCATCCCATTGTTGCGCTGTGATTTCACCAGGTTCATTAATTTTTGCTACTATATTATCCAAATTCATTGCTGCAGCTAAAGGCATCCCATGAATATTACCTGAAGGTGAAGTGTAAGGAGAGTGTAAATCAGCATGTGCGTCTATCCAAATTACACCAATTGTTTTATCCGGATTTGATGCCTTAATACCGCTAATGGTACCTAGCGCCGATGAATGATCTCCAGATAATACAATAGGGAAATTGCCTGATGTAATAGTTTCTTTGACAGCATCAGAAACACGCTGGCATTGTTCCTTTACATGCTCAATGCGCTTGGCGAAATTATTGGTGTTTTTATGATAGATAGATTCATTATGTGTTTTAACATCTACAAATGAATACCGATGAAAAAAATCATTATTCTGATTAATAGCAGCAATTTCAATTGCATCTATACCCATATCTGAGCCGCGCGTACCCGCGCCAATATCAGATCTATTTTTAATAATTTTAATTTCCATAAAGTGCGTCTATACTAATACAAAAATATTACTTAATCTTTTTCGGTTGGCGTTACAAAAGCTGCACGACGCGGCGCAGGGTAAGGAATATTTCCTTTTAACCCATGCCATAATATTTTATTAAACTCATAGTCATTGTTACTATCCTCAACAACAAAATTTAATTTTTCTGACTTTTGTTGCCATTCGTTACGCGCCGTGTTTACTTCCTTCGTATTTATTTTAGGAGGAATCGCAGAAAATACAAATGGCTTTGCAGTTGAATCAAAACACTTCCACATGGGCGTTGCAGCAGCATCATACTGGGTCATTGGAGGCATGCCTAAAATAAGCTCCATGGTTCTTAACATAGAAGAAGTGGTGTAAGGTGTATGGTCAACATAATTACGTTTCACAAAACCTCCTGCAAGATATGCTGGACTGCGGTGCGCATCCACGTGATCAGATCCATTTTGCGCATCATCTTCTAAAATAAAAACAGCTGTCTCCTTCCAAATAGGGCTTTTGGCTAATGCTTCAATAAATAAACCAACTGCATAATCATTATCAGCAACATGCGCATACGGCGTTGGCCTACCTAATCGTAAACCTTCGGTATGGTCATTCCCAAATCGAACGGTATTAAACTGTGGCACTTTATTTATTGCCAATAAGGAATCAAAATCCTTTTTCCATACTTGATAACGATATGTATCTGTAATTGCTAAATTATAACTTGGATATTTGGTAGAATAATGGTCTTTTAAAATTGAAATTCTAGGTTTACCTGCAGATACAAATTCACCGTAGCTTCTATAGCTTACCCCATTTCGATAGCATTGATTCCAAATAAAGCCATTTTTATTATTGGCAATTTCTCTTTCACCTTCACCCCCATAAGTGCCGCCATGACCCCCATAACGACTTGGCCATGTTTTTTCTAAATAGTCAGTTGCGTATCCACCCATGGACCAATTATGACCATCCGCACTCACTTCGGCATCCACATAAAAATTATCAAGTAAAACAAATGACTCCGCAATATGATGCTGGTTAGGGGTTATATTTCTTCCGAATAATAACAAGCTAGTATCTCCATTTCCTTGCGGGAGGTCAGCTAATACCTGATCGTAGGTTCTGTTTTCCTTAATGATATAAAAAACATACTTGATGGGCGAACTTTGATTTTGCTTCATCGGTATCGGGAAACCTGGTGCTGTTGAATCCGCTAATATTGTTTTAGCAATTGAATAAGGCACATTTTTATACACCGCCTTTGAGTAAGCTACTAAATCCTTATCAGTAGGAATAGGAATAATACTCATACTGCCTTTGAACAAGCTACCAATATATTCAACCTGGTCGCCCGGTTTAAAACTGGCGCCATGGCTGATTACCTCCTCCTTTGGACGCACTGGAGAAGGACCAAAAGCATTTGGTTTTGATGAAAACCCTTTTCCGTTAGCAACCCATAATTTTTTATTGATTACACGCACTGAAGTTGGATACCAACCCACTGGAATAAAACCTTTTGCAACGCTTTCGCCAGGCTCCTCCACATCAAAAACTGCAATACAGTTATTATTTGCATTCGCTATGTATAAACGCTTATTAATAGCATCCAAGCTTAAACTATTGGTCGTAGAACCACTAGGCGCATTTGGGAAAAGCGCAGCGTCTAATGTTTCAATAACTGTTTTGGATTTTAAATCGATTACCGAAACACTATTATCATTTGAATTACAAACATATAAATACTTGCCATCGGGCGTTACTAACATCTCATTTGGATTGTCACCCACTTTGATGGATGGCTTCCAACTTAAAGTAGTTAAATCAAGCGTATTAACTTGATCACATCCCCAGCAGCTCACATAAAGTTCATTGTTATTGGGATTCATTACACAAGCATACGCTTCACCATCAATAGATAATTTTTTTACAAATTGTTTTGTTTTTAAATCAAAAATATAAAGCTGTCTGTCCTCACGTGTAACTACATATAATAAGTTTCTTTTTTCATCTAATGCAATACCTGAAGGGCCAATAGCAGTAGGCCAAGGTTTGCCAAGCTTAAAAGTATCTGTATTAAATAAACGCTTGTCCTTTATTGCATATTTAATAATGATATTATCATGTCCGCCTGAAGCGAATAGATATTTTTCATCCGCTGAAAACTGCAAGCCATAAAATGATTTTCCTATAGCAACAGAATCAATTACATTTTCTGACTTAGCATCAATGAGTTGTATGCTTTGCGTACTTTGACCATTATTCGTCACTGCCAACAAATTGCCGGATTTACTCACAGCTATGTTTAAGGGTAAATCCCCCAAAGCAAACGATTTTCCTACAGGAGATAATTTCCAACCATTTGGTAAAGTAATTTGTGATGGAATCACTTGGGCATTTATTAATAATGCAAAACACATTGTTATTAATAGTAAGATTTGTTTTTTCATAGCTAATCGTGTATTTTCAGAGATAAAATTACGCATAATTACACAACATCCTTTATGTATTGGCGTAAAAGCAAATTAATAAATCATTAAACTATTCCGTATGAAATTCAGATTTACACTTTATTTAATATTTATGATTGGCCTATTGCAAGCGCAAAAAAATAGCTTACAATCCAAAGTATATCAATGGGATATCAACAATAACGGCAATTCCTCTAAGGTACAAAAATCAACCATTTTCGGGGGCGAAGGGGGTGTTTTAGCTAAGCATGCTATGATAGGAATCAGTATTCCTGCAGGAAAAAAATGGGAAGGAAAAGTATCTGTAAAAATAGAAAAATTTTACATCATTAAAACGGGTGTTGCCGATATTGAACTTAATGAACAAAAACCACAATTAAACAGGGGATCAGTTGTCTGTGTATTACCTGGCGATAAAATACAAATCAAAAATAACAGTACTAACTTATTACAGATATACGAAATGAGTTATTCTGCAGGTGAAAAAATAAATATCGAAAGAGGTGTGAAAGCTGGTGAATCCTTTATTACACTTTGGGACAATATCAAATTTAAGCCACATGAAAGAGGTGGGGTAAGGCAATTTTTTGATCGCCCTACTGCCATGTTAAATCGATTTGACATACATGTTACCCAATTAAACCTTGGTTTTAAAAGCCATGAACCGCATACCCATGTGAATGAAGAAATTATATTGATGCTAGATGGCAATGCAGAAATCCAAATTGGAACAACTCATCAAAAGGCTAATCAAGGAGATGTTGTATTATATGGATCAAAAATATTGCACAATCTTACCAATGTTGGCAATACCCCATGTTTGTATTTTGCAATACAATGGAATTAAAGATGCTGTTGCACAAAATCAGCACAATACTTTTTGATTAAGTCTCTGGTTGAAGCAAAGGCTTCAACGATTTCATCTTCTGTCCCTGTTGCTTTAGCAGGATCCGGAAAATTATAATGAAATTTAATTGCATTACTTGGGAAATAGGGACATCGCTCCTTGGCGTTATCACAAACAGTAATAATAAAGTCAAAAAGCACTTCTTGGTATTCTAAAACATTATTAGAAGTATTGCTTGATATATCAATCCCATCGGCTTTCATGGTTGCAATCGCTTTTGGATTTACACCATGTGTTTCAACACCGGCACTATATACATTTGCTTTGCCATTAGCAAAGTGTTTTAAATAGCCATCAGCTATTTGACTACGGCAACTATTGCCTGTACATAATACTAATATATTTTTCATCCTATATTATTTTAAATTATATCTTTTATTAACAACATCCTCCCCCAGGTACACATTTTTCCGCCATTGGTTTTTTTGCAAATACGGTTACACTAAATATACCAGTGGCCCCATTTTTAAATGCAGCAATTTGATCCGTAGTTAAATAATTAATTAAAATATCATCAGGAATGATGATTGCCTTTTCCTTTTGGATCTTTACTTGCTCAAAACCATTCGCATGAATTAATTCCATATACACTTCCTTTTGAATGGCCCCTGAAACACAACCCGCATACATTTCAGCATCTTTTCTTAATCCTTCAGGCAAAGCACCAACCAAAACCACATCCGAAATACTAAAATGACCCCCTGGTTTTAATACCCTATAAATATCTTTAATAACGGCATCCTTATTGGGTACTAAATTCAAAACACAATTACTTACAATAACATCTGCTGTATTTGCTGTTATTGGCATAGACTCAATATCACCTTGTCTAAATTCAACATTATAAAACCTCTCACTTCCGCATTTGATCTTGCTTTATCAATCATGGCAGGCGTAAAATCAATACCAATCACCTTACCGGTTTCCCCTGTTTCGTGACGCGAAATAAAACAATCATTCCCAGCGCCACTTCCTAAATCAACGACTACATCCCCTTTTTTAATTTGCGCATATTGTGTTGGCAGTCCACAACCTAATCCTAAATCTGCGTCTGCATTATAACCATTCAAAGTGGTATAGTCCTCAGACATGATATTGTATACCTCAGTGGAACAACCCCCTGCCCCACAACAGGATGACATATTGGTTTCCTTGTCTTGTAAAGCAATTTCACTATATTTTTTTCTTACAATTTCTTTGAGTTGTTCTTCGGTTTGCATAAAATTTATTTTTAATTATTATAATATTAGGAGCAGCATTTCGCTGATTTAACTTCTATTTTTTCAAATAACACATTCAATTGTACTTGGGCTTTGATCCATTCTTTTTCATCAATACAATAACATACGGAAGCGCCATCAATATTACCTTTAATCAACCCCGCTTCCTTTAATTCCTTTAAATGCTGTGATACCGTTGATTGTGATAATGGCAGGTCATCCACAATATCACCACAAATACAGGTTTGCTTTTTTAACAATAAATTTAAAATAGCAATTCTGGCTGGATGCGAAAGCGCTTTTGCATACTTTGCAATACTCAATTCCTTTATAGAATATTCGGCTGTTTTGGTAGTTCCCATATTAATCGTAAAATTACGATTAATCTTTTTATTTCTAAAAAATATTATTTAGTGATTATGGTACCGTCTAATATTAAAGGAAAGCTTAAATTAGTCTATAAACAATGATGCATATTAGTGGTAGTACTAATATGCATCATAAATAAGACTTTTTAAAGTCCCCCTTTACTAATATTGAATCTTAAATACCAATGCTTCGGTGTTTGCATTCAATTTTTTAACTGGGGTAAAAATGGATAAATTGGTCGATGCTTGTTTAAAGATTATTTTTTTATCGGTTCCTAAAATTTGAATCTTTTTAATTGGGCTTGCCGTATTAATATTCAGTTTATAAATTTCACTGATTGCTTCTTTGGCTGCAAGTTGATAAATTGCATAAATATAATCCTGCTTTTTGGTAAATACCCACTTACCTTGACCTGGTAATGAAGCATCAGCTTCTGCATCATAGATAGCTTCCCCATTCATCTGTATCCATTTACCAATATCTTCTAATCGTGCATAAGCGTTTGGATCCCACTCGCCATCAGGTGCGGGCCCTATGTTTAAAAGCAGGTTACCATTTTTGGAAACAATCTCCGTTAATAAGTGAATCACTTTGCGAGCGGTTTTATATTCATCATTGGGCACATAGGACCAAGAGTTACCAAGTGTCATACAACTTTCCCAAGGATAAGGCAAGTAAGTAGCAGGGACTTGTTGTTCAGGCGTAACATAGTTCTCATATTCGCCATGAACCGTTCTGTCAACTACTAATAGCCCAGGTTGATGCGTTCTGGCCATCCGCGCAATATTTCCCATATCAATATCTTGATTATGTTTAATAGTGCGTTGCCACTCTACAGAGGTATCTACGGAACTAAATGGACGAACCCATCCACCATCTAACCAAAGAATATCGATTTTGCCATAATCGCTCATCAACTCCTCAATTTGGTTATAAGTAAACTTTTTAAATGACTCCCATTTCTCAGGATATTTTTTTGGGTCATAGGATACATTACGATCTTTAGGTGGAAAATATTTCCACCAATAATCAGGCGTATTCCAATCTGGTTTTGAAAAATAAGCACCTGTCATAAATCCTTGATCACGGAATGCATTAAATATTTCTTTGGCAACATTTGCTTTTGGATTATTTGCAAATGGTGATTTAGCGCCAGTGATTTTATAATCAGATTGTTTGGTATCAAACATATTAAACCCATCATGATGCTTGGTCGTAAATACGACATATTTCATGCCAGCATTTTTTGCAGCAAGCGCCCATTTCTCTGGATTAAATTTAACCGGATTAAAAGTGGTTTGTAAATTTTCGTAGGCTTGCTTATAGGTAAACCAATCCATAGCGTATGGCCCTTTTCGCACTGTCCAGCCCTCATCTTCAGGACATAAGCTCCAGCTTTCAACCACACCCCATTGACTATACGTACCCCAATGCATTAACAGGCCAAATTTTATTTTGCCCCATTGAGATAATTTCGCTTGTACTAATTTATCGGCGGGAAGTGTGTACTTTAAACTTGCAGTGTGTTCTTGTGCATTTACCGACAGGAACATAAAAGCAAAAAATTCGAATAAAAGTTTTTTCATTGAAATAGGTTTTTTGGCAATTGTAAATTAACACAATTCCTAAAACAACCCCTTCATAAATGAAAAAATAAAAAATTAATTAAGCTGATTTTCTAACAACCTTGGTTAAAATGACGATGGTTTGTTCATTCACTTTTCCTTCAATCTGTTCCGGGTTATCAGGAACTAGTCTTATTTTACGCACAATAGTTCCTTAAGGTGCCATGAAGTTTGCCCCTTTTACATTTAACCCTTGTGTTAATACAATTGTATCCCCATTTTGTAATTCAGTACCATTACTATCCACATGTACCGCTTTGGTTTGATAAGCACTTAAAGCCCAGTGCAACTCCTACTTATTATATATTTCGATGCTGATTGTTTTAGCAGGGATTGGGCTATAGGCTTTACACTGTGCACAGGTTTGTGCTGCAGTAAATTTCGGAATGGTGAAATAAAATTCATCTCCTTCTTTAATATTAGATGGAAAAGTACAGATACTCGCTAAACCAAATACGTTTTTATAAGTAGTGTTTGTGAATGGATTCACCCAGCTTTGTTCATATAAGGTTGAATTAACCGAACCCTCAACAATTTGTATTACATAATTCATACAAATACCTTGTAAAACTAATTTTCCTTTAAAATATTCAACTGCAGGTTGGTCTGCCTTATTACATAGGATATTTAAAAGAATAAATAAAGTGAATAAATATTTCATAAAATAAATTATTAAGTATTAATCATTACTCAAAGATAAATAATAAAATGCTCTCTTAAAAATTATCTCCTACGATTAAAGCCTTTTTTAACAATTGCTTTTGGATTGTAGGCTGGGTTTGGTCCAAATTCAGTTGGTACCGTTCCTTTAAAAATTGGGGCACCTAAAAGTTGTTCTATAACTCCACATTTGCCTTGTTCATTTTCGCTAACAAGTGTAAATGCAGTACCTGAAGTAGCTGCACGCGCGGTTCGTCCTATTCGGTGAATATAATCCTCTCCATCGTTAGGTACATCATAATTAATTACTAAATCAATGTCATCAATGTCAATGCCTCTGCTTAATACATCGGTTGCCACTAAAATATTAATTTTTTGATTTCTAAAATCTTGTAAATATTGTTCCCTACTTTTTTGATCTAAATCAGAATGAATTTCAGCAACTGCTAAATTTGCGCTTTTTAATTTTACTGTTAATTGTTTGACATTCAATTTTTTGGAACAGAACACAATCACTTTTGAAAACTTTTTTGAGCTTAACATATCAATAATAATGGGCACTTTTTGTGCTTCATATACAATGAATGCTTTTTGAACTATTTGCTCCGGCGGTTTCGATATTGAAATGTTTATTTCAATTGGATCGTGTAATAATTTTTTTGCTAGCACACGCATCTTTGCTGGCATAGTAGCTGAAAATAAAAGGTTTTGACGAACCGCGGGTAAAAAGGTAACAATCTTTGATAAGTCATCACTAAAACCCATATCTAACATACGATCAGCCTCATCTAGGACTAAATATTTAAGCCCCTTTAATTTAACATAGCCCATATTTAAATGCGCAATCATTCTGCCTGGTGTACAAACCACAATATCAACACCACTGGTTAATGCCTTTTTTTCTGTGACAAATGAATTTCCGTCACCCCCACCGTATACCGCGATGGAACTAACATCGGTAAAATAGGAAAGGCCTTCAATACTTTCCGCTATTTGTATGGCTAATTCACGGGTAGGCACAATAATCATTGCATTAATGTCACCAGCATGATGCGGAGAAGTGAGTAATCGGTGTAATAAGGGTAATAAAAAAGCAGCTGTTTTTCCAGTGCCAGTTTGCGCAGCAGCTATAATATCCTTCCCTTCCAAAATGGGAACCATTACCTGTTGTTGCACAGGTGTCGCATTTTCATAACCCATTGCGTCAACCCCTTCTAAAATGCGTGGGTCCAAACCTAAATCTATAAACTTCAAAATAAAATATTTAATACTTGTATACCTCGAAGGTACGACAAAATTAAAGCTATGCCTATTAATTAGATTTGTTCAAAAACAAAAGCTTGGCTTGCACAAATGTGGCAATAACTTGAATGATACCCATGGTCAAAAATAAAGCATCAAAAGAGATGTAATTAGCAATTAAACCACCAATAGCAATGGCTATGCCCACTTGCCAAACTCCAGTGAAAGGTGTTCTCAGTATCTTCCATATTACTGGCGAAAAGTGAATCCCAAATGGGTGCACTTAAGGCTTCTGCAATACCCAGTCCTATTTGTAAAAGAAACAATTCTTTAGGATTTGAAACAAACATATAACCAAAGGTGAGCAAAGCATTTAAACCATAGCCCGCAATCATTACATGTTTTTTATAGGCTGAATGATTAAAATATTTTCCAATGATAAAATAAAATACACCGGTTGTCACTAAATAAAAGGCCCAAGCCCATGTGATGTCTAATAAATCACCACCAATTTTTTCAGCGTAAATTGCAAACAGGGGGCCAAATAAACCTTCACCAAAATACCATAAGCTGGATGCTATTAATAATATTTTAATTGTTTTAGTTAAGCGCATTATTAAAATTTATAAGTAATCCCGATTTGAAAAAAAATTGATTATTTAAATGTAATTCAGAATACGGTGTTGAATTCACTTTATTTGTAGTGGTGCCAGTTGCTGAAGTAATTGTGTTTGTAGATATGGTTTCAATTTTGTTGAAGGGTATTGAATACGTGGGCGTGAAGGTAGCAAGCCAATGCGTATTCTCATAAGACAAGGGCATTAAAAATCTGTATTCAATAATTTAAACCCTTTATTTTGAACTACTGTGGTACTTGTTAGTTGGGGGCCGATTGCTTGTCCTGCCCTTGGACCTCTGGGACCATTTAAACAACGAGTAACGTTGGATTCATAATAATTAACTGTACTAAAATTACAATATAAATAAGGATTTATACTCCAGCTACTATTATCAGCATTACCAAAATAAATTGTTTTTTCAACGCCAGGCGTAAATTGAATGTCAGATTTATTGGTAAAAAAAACATCTAGTAGATTATTAAATTGAAAATAAGTAAAATCATAATTGAAACTTGCGCCAATATCACTTGTAATATTTCCATTGATTAAATTAGAACCGCCGGAATAAAAATACTTAGAGCCATATATTTCCCCATATATTTTTTTACCAATTTTATATTCATACCCCAAATCCAATTCAAAAAAATCAAAGCCTTTCATTCCTGGGGTTAGTAAATAACTAGCACTAAAATTTGAAAAAAAGGCCATTGGATAAATGTAAGGAAGCTGTGGTTGTTTGATAGGGGTATTTAATTGAATCAATCCTGCCATCATAGCTGTAGTTACTCAAATAATCAACCTGTATGGAAAAAGTGGTCGAATCCGATGATTTTTTAGTCTGTGCTTGCAAAATACTCACTATAAAAGAGGCAGTACAAAACTGAAATATTTTATGGCGACCATTTTCATACTATTTTAATTAGTTAGACCCTAAGGTAAGTAAAAAGTTTAAAGTGTATATCAAGCAATTTTAAGTATGAACATTTTATTTTAACTTAGTTCAAATGTATTTCATAATTTATAGTTACCATATTGTAAGATTATTAGCCAGGATGCTATTTGGCTTGACTTCATCTGAAAATAAAGCTGATGAATTATTAAAAATTATCGAATTGCAATTTAATGGAAAGTTCGCACCAACTACCTTCAAAAAGATTAAAAAATTTCAAGGGATACAGCAATTTATTATCAATGATAGCTTTGCAAATTTCGAAGACAGGACAACGAATACAAAAGAAAGAGAAAATAATAAGCTGTATTTTATACTAGCTAGTTTATATGATGACTTAATGGATGAGCATATCGTAAGTCAGGAAGTATTAAATGAAATGTTTTTGCATCCTGAAAAAGCAAATCCAAATAGTTTTAGTGAAACTGTTTTGATTGATACCCACCTAAAGTTACTAAGCCGTGTTTATAACAAGGAAGCATATCAAAGAGTGCTCAATAATATTCATCAGGCACAAATAGACTCATTAGAACAATTAAAAAATGATATTTCATTAGAAAGTATTTTATCTATAACCGAACGAAAAGGCGGTTATAGCTTATTGATGTGTAGGCATTATATTGAAATGGCTACCAATGAAAATATTGATAATTGCTTGTATCAATTAGGTGGGATGATTCAAATGACAAACGACTTATACGATATATATAAAGATACCATGGCGGGCATACATACATTTGCCAATACACAAAACGAATTCGAAAAAATAAGGGATCAATATGTATCACAAGTGCACAAGTACAAACTAAGCATTGAAAAGTTAGCCTACGATGATACAAAAAAATTAAAATTTCAAATTAAATTATCACTGATTCCTGCATTAGGCTATGTTGCATTAGAAAATTTAAAGCAACTACAAGGAAAGGCTGATAACTTAAAGCCGTTTAAAGAGTATGCAAGAAAAGATTTGATTGTGGATATGGAAAAAATTAAAAATATAATCAAACTAATAAAATTCAGCTATCAAATAGCAATAAATAAAACAATCAATATTTAGCTAATTACTGTTACATCTTAAAATGCCAGATTTTGCTTTTTGATCCATTGAATTTTTAAAGGCATGATTCTTCATCGCAATACAAATATTATAATATTCAATGGCTTCCTTAAAATTCTTATTAGCCTCGTAAATTAATCCAATTTGCAACGCAGCTCTTGATGCAAAGTAAGCTGGCAATTGGGCTCCTTTTTGTATGGTTGACTTATAAAACTTAATGGCTTGTTCGGGATCACCCATAATATCACAAATACGTCCTAACCGATAGGGGAACTCGACTTTATCTGCTGGGGTATTAAAATCGAGGGTGGTTTTATCTGCTAAAATCAATAAAGCTTGCTTTTGTAAGCCTCCATCACTTAAAATACGCGCTTTCAACAAAAGCGCGTTGGGCCAAACACCCGATTTTGCATTTTGTTGCGCAAGTTTATCAGCATCTGTTATTTGCGAGCCTTTGGATAGTAACTCATTTCGATATAACTCGGCTTGCTTCATATTGTTTTGCAAATAGGCAATCCAACTCAATTTTTCATAGGCATCTTTAATATAAAAATTACCTCTAAACTGACTAGTAAAATAGGTAAACTCCTTTTGTGCCAAATCGAGTTTCATTTGATTAAAATAAGCGAACCCTTTTTCATAATGCCAAAATGGAATGTTCAAATAAGCAGCGGTCATTTCAATCCCGTTGGCTAACTCAAGCGCCTTTGTTACATTTTGATTATTTAGATACAAGTTAGTTGCCATATAGGCATGAATATGATTTTTTTTGAAATCATAATTCGTATTTTCAATAAAGTCAAAGGTTTTTTTAGCATTCCCTTCAAAATTCATAATTAAATAGGGGTAAACGAGCAAAGCTTCATTAATACATATTTTTGCGTATGCATCCTTACTATTTATGTAACTAAGTACAAGCTCATTTCCTTTTTTAATATTTCCATTAAACCCCAACAAGTTTAACATCCATTGATAATTAGTTGGCGCAGACCCTATTAATGTCGTTAATAAGCCAAAATATAAATTATTAGGACTAAAATTAGGATATTGCTTACTGTTATCTTTAAAATTAAAATAAGCTTTTCTAAAATCTAAAGCGGCCTCCCAATTTCGATCAAATCGAACAGCAGCGACAGCTTTATGTAAATGCAATAAACCCAAGCTGTATAAATAAAATGGTGAGTTTTTAGGGCCTTGCTTAAATATATTTATTCTTTTTTTAAATTGCGGGTATAATGTATTGTAGTCAGTGGTAGATTCATTAAAAAATAATTGATATAAATCGGCATAACTATCTAGTAAGGCATATGCCAAATTATTGGGGTTCTTTAATTTTTCAATCGCAATTAATTTTCGCGCTTCAGGAATTCTTAGTGAAGTAATTGATTCATAAATGGTTTGTACTTTATCATTCCAGTTATATTGTTGTTGTGCTGATAAAATAAAAGGCATCAAAAAAAAGAATAACACTAACAATCGCTTCATAAATGTAAAAATAATGAATATGCCCTTAATGGTCCTAATGCTATTTAATGGCCCCTTATATTATTGATTTACAATATGTTATGCTAAATCGCCTATTGTCCAAGATCAGAAATTTATACAATATTTTTTGAATCGGCTTATCCTATATAGCAGAAGTAAATTACTTTTACTTAGTTATATTATTATTTATGAAAAATAGGATGTCAAAAATTATTTTGTTTTTATTATTGGCGATAAGCTCCAATGCGCAAGTGTTGCCCTTAAAGGAACAAGCAAAAGTGATTGATGCTGTTTTAGAAAACAGACTGAATCAATTATTGCCAACATTAATGGAAAAAAATAATATTGATATGTGGGTGGTTATATCAAGGGAGTATAATGAAGATCCTGTGCTTAAAACGATGCTTCCTGCAACTTGGTTAAGTGCACGTCGCAGAACAATTCTTGTTTTTTATAATAACCCAACCACCAAAGTATATAAAAAGTTTGCTGTTGCTAGATACAGCGTTGGTGATAATATTGAAGCTAATTGGGATATGAAAAAGTTCCCTGACCAATGGGATGCATTAAATAATATTATTGAAACTTATCGTCCGAATAAAATTGCATTGAATACCTCACAAAATTTTAGGCATGCAGATGGTATTGACCATACAGAATATGAACAATTCACACAAAAGCTTTCTGCTAGCAACAAAGCTAAGGTAGTGTCTGCTTCAAATTTAGCAGTTGCATGGCTTGAAACAAGAACACCTATGGAGATGCAATATTATTCTCAATTGAATAGTATAACACATAAAATAATTGCGGAAGGATTTAGTAGTAAATTGATTACACCTGGCATCACGACTACCGATGACATGGTATGGTGGTTTAGACAAAAAGTGAACGATTTAGGATTAACAACTTGGTTTCACCCATCTGTGGAAATACAAAGAAATGACAATGCCGTATTTGATCATCTGAAAGCATTTACAAATACAGACAAGGATAATATCATTAGAACAGGCGACTTGTTGCATGTAGATTTTGGCATTACTTACTTAAGATTAAATACGGATGTTCAAGAACACGCTTATGTGCTTGGTCCTGATGAAAAAGAAGCGCCCTTATACTTAAGCAATGGCCTAAAGACAGCCAATAGATTACAAGATATACTCACACAACAATTCAAAGAAAATAAAACAGGCAATAAAATTTTATCTGACGCATTAGCGCAAGCAAAACAAGAAAATATTAAAGGAGTTATTTACACACATCCTTTAGGTTTTCATGGACATGCGGCAGGGCCCACCATCGGAATGTGGGATAATCAAAATGATACACCAGGTAGTGGTGACTACCCAATGCATTATAAAACAGCCTATTCTATTGAATTAAACGCCGCCACCTTCATAAAGGAATGGAATAAAGAAGTTCGATTTATGTTAGAACAAAATGGTTATTTTGATGAAAAAGGATTCTGGTACCTCGATGGCCGTCAAACTAAGTTGCATTTAATTGGTGGGGGTAATAATTAAACGCAACTTTTTATCAAACGGTACTTATATCATTAATGCTATTTGATTTTTAATCGCCATCCAAAATAAATCATTCTTCCAGAAGTTGGCCCCCAAATCATAGAAGCATCAAAATAGGAATTGAATGGATTATCTGCTGATAAAATAGCATCGGCTTGAAAGAAATTAGATATGTTTTCTGATCCTACATATAAATCCATTGGATTTTTATTTCCAAATGTTTTTGAAATTTGTGCATTCATTAATATATAACTAGGTGAATAACTTGGTAATTGATAAGCACTCGGATTAGCAAAAGTATTTGGTATTCTTTTTGAACCATTGTAAGTAATGGTATAATTAAATTTCCAGCTATTTAACGTCGCATAATCAAAACTTAAAAATGAACGGTGCTTAGCAATATAAGGACGGTCCAGTAATACCCCGTGATAGGTTTGCTTAACATCAAAATATCTGTATGCTAATTTTACATCCAATCTTTTAATTGGGCTCGCATTCAATTCGGTTTGAAAACTATTTGAAAATGATTTTCCTTCTAAATTTGTAAACATCACTTTACGGGGATTTTCCAAATCAACCACCACTTGATTCTCAAAATCATTTCTGAAAAAGTCAAGTCCCAGCGTAGCACTATTGCCAAAAAGTATAAACTTTTGATCAAAACTGATACCCTTATTCCACGCAATTTCAGGAGAAAGTCCATAGGCGCCTCCCATATTCATGGAATGGCCTGTATTCGTTGGATGAATTTCAAGTGCTCTAGCACTCACTAATACACTATTGTTCTCGGCAAATATATTAGCAGTGCGTTGACCACGTCCAGCACTTAATCTGATAGCGGAACCTTTAAATAGTTCGTAACGTAAATTAAATCTAGGTGTTATAAATGTTCCGAATAAATTATTATTATCAGTTCTTACACCCATTATCATACTCAGTTTATCAGTTGGGGTATAGGTATATTCAAAAAAGATACCCGGAACCACTTCTTTTCTTTTATAACTATTCAAATTAAATAATTCGTCATACTGATCAAGTTGAAAACTGACCCCGGTTCTGTACTTATGTATGGTGGAATTAATAATGGACTGGTAAATTAAATTTCCATAAATACTTTTTTGATTTGCTTTATAATTCGTTAAACCAAAATAAGAATCTTGATCATGACTAATCGCATTTAACTGCAAACCAATACTTTTATATTTTTGTTGTGGAAATATATATCCTATTTTTCCAAACACCTCATACCTTTCTGTATTAATGCCTAGCCCGTAATGATGGGTTGTACCTTTATGACTGCTTGGATCAAAAGTAGTTTGACCTCCTATTTTTTGGTCATTTGATATTTTGTAACCTATTTCTGATAAAAATCCATTTGTATTATCATATTTAAATTTGTTCACCAAACTTAGTTGATTCCCCGTAGGCAAATCTCTAAATTCGTCTTTATTAAAATCGATGTTATTATTATTTAAAAAATCATCGTGCAATAATAAAGAAGTCGCCCATTTTGAATTTAGTTTATGTGACAAGTTTAAATTCAAATCAGTTTTACCAAAATCATTCACATAAATATTCGCTAATAATTTTTCGGCGGTTTCAGGTTTCTTTAATTCCACATTAATTTGACCTGCAATACTTTCATATCCATTCACAACTGAGCCTACTCCCTTGGTTAACTGAATACTCTCAATCCAAGGACCTGCTATTGAGTTCAAACCTAAGATGGTACCCAATCCCCTGGGACCAGGTAAATTTTCGACGGTTAACTGTGTGTAAACACCGCTTAAACCTAATAATTGTATTTGCTTAGAACCAGTAACCGCATCATTAAAGGAAACATCCACCGAGGGGTTGGTTTCAAAACTTTCACTTAGGTTGCAACAGGCTGCTTTCAATAATTCTGTCCCTGTCATTACTTGTGTACGAATGGTACTCGATAAAGGAATAAAACTGCCCACATTTCTGCTAAACACTGTTACTTCGTTTAACTGATTTTTCGCTGCTAAAACCACCTTAATATCATTTATATTTTCGATGGTAATCGTATCTGATTTAAATCCAACATAACTAATAACTAGTTTTTTGATTGGATTGATACTTATTTTAAAAACGCCAAAACTATCCGTGCGTACCCCCGTATTTGATCCAGCCCAATATACGCTTGCATTTATGAAGGGTTCAAACTTCCCATTATTACTTTCTTGCAGAACAACACCCGTAATTTGAGCTGTGTAACTGTTTTCTTTCGGATGATTATCATGATGGGTTTCCAATTCTCTGTAATGACAGCAATCTGGTAAATCTTGATAAATATAATCTTTGGCTTTTTTATTGTCTAAGTCATGTCCAACTGCTACAATGGTGTTTTCAATTTTATCCAAAGAAATACGTTTGGCGTCAAATTGAATAGATAATAATTTAGAATCTACATCCCATATAGCTTTACTAATCCCCTTTAATTTTAGGGCATCTTCAATTCTGTCTTTACACATTTCGCATGCACCATACACTTTAAATGAGGTGTCTGTGAAATTTGATTTTTGATCCGCTTGTGCGAATGTATAACTGCTTAAAAATAGGCAGATATACCCGATAATATATTTGAAATTCATTTTATCTAATTTAAATTTTAATCAATGAAGCTCCTTTATAAAAAAAGGAGCATAGCCCTGTGATTAAAATATCTAAATTAGAAAGCTACAGTCTGCAATGTAAATGGGCACACCCAATAAATCAGGTGGTGCATGACTATAATAGGAATGATTTGAATTATTTGAAACTACGATAGAAACTGTTTCAAATTTACAATTATTAGGCAAAAGTGCTATTTGATGATCAATATTGAAAAAGCTATTTGCAATATTTTGATCAACTACATTCTTAATTAATTTTTTGGAATCATGGCAGCATCCCTTTCCTTTTTTCTTGGATTTTTCCATACAACATTTATCGCATTTTTTTGTGGTATTACTCACTAAACTCATACTAGTTCCTGCAAGCTTTCCCATGCAATAATGCATGTTTACCATTACACCCGAAGAGGTAATAATAAAAATAAAAAAAAGTAAGTATAGGAATAGTTTTTTCATCAAGGATAAAGATAGTTAATTATTACACATATGGCTTTAAATCTGCACTATATGACCAAACTCATTATAAGGTTTCAACCACTTTACCGCAGGAAAGCATTCTGCTTCCGTAATAAGGATTTTTGATCTTATTTTCCAAACTCAGCCAATTGGCGCCTTTGCCTTTGTTGGCCATTGGACAAAACTGATAATAAACAGGAGCTTCATTTTTAGCTTCCTTAACAAGTAGATACATATTAGATGATAGCGTAACAAATTGATCTCTTTGAACGCTAATATCATTAGACGCTTGAATGAACTTAGCTGAATTGATTAAATCATTGGATATTTTGCCCCATGTGTTATTTGTAGCGGTATTTAAATCGGCCGTATTCACAGCTGACAAAGCTTTCACTAAAGTAGTTGCATTTAAAACAGCTTGTTCATTATTGGTTGCCACTAACGCATCTTTAAGACCTATGTAGGCGTTGATAACTGACTTAATGGATGTATTTTTCTGGCTGTAGCCAAAAGAAAACATGCAAAGAAATATTACTGAAAAGAAAATTTTATTGAATTTCATAATGGTAAATGTTAGCTTATTATAAGTAAAGTTAAATTGAAAATATGGTATTTAAATTATGTATTTGTGTTTTAACAGCATCTTGTTTTTTAGCAACTAAAATCATTTTCTCAGCCAATAACCCAACTGGCATGGGTTTTTGCTTCATTAACAAACCCAGCTTATTTAAAGCGTTGATAATGAGTATACTTATTTTTTCAACTGGTCTTAACTTGGAAGGCTGACGTTGTAAAATTCCAGGCCTAAAAATATGGATCTGTTTAAAGGATAATTTTTGTACATCCGCATCTAACTTCCCTTTAGTTTTCGGATAAAAAAAGGCACTATTTTCATTAGCCCCATAGGAAGAAACTAAAACATAGGTATTAACCCCATTATCGCTTGCAGCTTTGGCTACTTGATATTGATAGGTATAATCAATCTTAAATTGATTTGCTTTTGTTTTAGCCACTTTTAATGTAGTTCCTAAAGTAGAAAATAATACGTCGCCTTTCACAAGGTGCGACCAACTAGTGGTATTATCAAAATCAACAATATGAACCTGAAGTTTAGGATTTGCTAAATCAATTGCACGTCTAGATAACACAACCACACTACTAAAATAGGGGTCATTTAATAATTGGATGAGTAGTTCCGAACCTGTGGCACCGGTGGCGCCAATTAAAATTGCGATTTTATTATTCATAATTAAACATAAAGGTAAATCACAAATAACATACAATCCATTGAAATTATCATTGCGCCATTTAAAAATAATGTACCCCAAGTGTTAATGAATATCTACATTAAAGTCTATTTTTATTTAACAAAATAAATGATTAGGCCCATTCCTTATTCACCTAAAAACACATTAAAATGAAAAATAATATACTAGCACATATTGACAACCCTGCGCAACTCGAAAAGTTATATAGAGAAAATAATAATGAATTTAGGAAGCAGTTTAACGAGATATACCCTAATCATAAGGACAAAATAGGATTACAGGTTTGGAATGAACGATTAAATTTCGAAAGCGAAAAAATAGCATTGGGCAGTAAAAATGAAATATTGGCTGTAATGGTGTTCATTTTAATAGGTGGGCTTGTCGCTAATATACCCAATATCACAGGTATCAATGAAGAATCATTTTTCTCAAAAAATGTAGCACTCCTTGTATTTTCTATTTTAAGTGCCTATTTTATCTGGAGACAGAAAATTAATTTAAACAAAATATTAGCCCCTGTTATAGCGATAGTAATCTCAGCTATTTATATAAATTTAATTCCTGATTATAATAAAAGTAATTCGGCAATGTTAGTAGGCATTCATTTGCCATTATTTTTATGGAGTATCCTTGGTTATGTTTATATTGGAGCGAGCTTAAAAAATAATACTAAAAAGATTGAATTTTTAAAATTCAATGGCGACTTAATTATTATGTGCGCAATTCTATTTTTATCTTGTATGGTATTTACATTGATTACTTTTGGATTATTTGAACTAATTAATATTAAGATTGAAGAATTTTATTTTAGATATTTTGCTATTTGGTGGATTGCAGCTGTACCAATGTCTGCTACCTACTTATTGCAAAATAATCCCCAATTAATAAACAAAGTTTCCCCTATAATAGCAAAAATATTTACGCCATTGGTATTTATTAATTTATTGGTGTATTTAATAGTGGTTATTTATACTAGTAAATACCCTTACAATGACAGAAATTTACTTCTGGTTTTTAATGTATTATTAATAGGCGTTATGGCGTTGATTCTGTTTTCGGTGGCTGAAGCTGGCAAAAGCAATAAAGGATTATTTACCCTATACATCCTATTCGGATTATCCATATTAACCATCATTATCAATAGTATTGCACTATCTGCTATAAGTTTTAGAATATTACAATATGGCATGACCCCTAACAGAATTGCGGTTTTAGGCGGAAATATTTTAATTTTTATACACTTATTAATGGTGTCTTATAAATTATTTAAAACCGTTCGAGGTAAACCTGAAATAGATGCAGTGGAAACTAGCATTACCTTGTTTTTACCCATATATAGCATATGGACTGCAATCATTGTATTTATTCTGCCATTCATTTTTAATTATAAATAAAATTTGAATAAAGATGTTGATAAAAAAGAATCTCCTTGTAGATTTTAAATTAGGGGTGAAACTAAAATGATTTTTCAACTACTTTATGTTATAATTTAGCGCCATTATATGGACGTACAAACTGCATTTCATTTTTCTGGTACTGAATGGGTACTCATCATTTTAGCTGCATTTATTATTGGCTTAACAAAAGGTGGCGTAAAAGGAGTTGATATGCTCAGTGTCACCATCATGGCAATTGTTTTTGGAAGCAAAAGCTCCACGGGTATTGTTCTTCCCCTTTTATGTTTTGCAGATATTGCAGCCGTAGCCTATTATAAAAGACATGTGCAATGGAAATATTTTTGGAAAATCACTCCATGGATGGCACTGGGTGTGTTATTAGGTGTCTATTTTGGAAAAGAGATGAATGAGGTGATGTTTAAGAAAGTGATGGCGATTATCATATTAATTACCATTGGTATTTTGTTATACATGGAATACCGAAAATCAAAAGAGATACCAGAAAATCGATTATTTGCAGCAAGCACCGGATTGGCTGCAGGTTTTACCACCATGATTGGAAATTTAGCTGGTGCTTTTTCTAATTTATACTTTTTAGCAATGCGTGTTTCTAAAAACGATTTTATTGGAACAGGTGCTTGGATATTTTTATTTATGAATTTATTTAAACTTCCATTTCAAATTTTTTATTGGAAAAACATAACCCCTACCTCAATCAAATTGGACCTATTACTTGTCCCTGCCTTAGCCATTGGCTTTATTGCAGGCGTATTATTAGTTAAAAAAATACAAGATGAACAATACCGAAAATTAGTAATCGTATTAACCTTAATCGGTTCTGTAATCATGTTGTTTCGGTAGTTAATGTATTGACTTATTTCTTTGGTCTTTTCCATAGTTTTTCTATCTTATTTTGTTAATAAAATGTCCACTAAGGTCTGACTAGTTTACAATATCAGAAAGTAGATGGAAAAACCAAGAAACAGATATTAAGTTGCATCTTTTCAGAAAAAGTCCATTTTGAAAATGGAAAAGCTGCAACTCCAAAGTACACACCCCCAATTGAGGTTTTAATCAATGCCAGAGGGGTTTTAGAAGGTTCTAAAAACAACAAAGAGGTCTATAAAGACCTCTTGTGCACTCTTGCTCCCCCTCTCCGACTTGAACGGAGGACCCCATCATTAACAGTGATGTGCTCTAACCAACTGAGCTAAGGAGGAGTGTTCTTTTTAAGGGTGGCAAAAATAATAAAATTTAGTTAAGAACAAAACATTAAAACAAAGAAAATGGCTTAAAACCAATAAAAAGTCCGTCATCTATTAACTCTAGGGGGTATGTTTTCAAAAAATAGCCTTCCCCACTGGTATTTCTACCATTTTTCATATCAAAACTATATCTATGTAACGGACAAACTACCTGACCTAGTGGATTAATATACCCTTGCGCCATCCTCCCACTTGCATGTGGGCATTTACTCGCAAAAGCGTAATAACCCTCCTTCCATTTTCCTAAGGTGAATTTTTGCCCATCTACCTCTAATTCAAGCAGGTTATTTTCTGGCCATTCCAAGGTTAATGGGAACTGCGTAACCAATTTCCAATTCAGCTGACTCATTAGGTATAATAAACGGTTTTATAAGGGAATCTGATTTGATACATGTCTCTTACTTTATGTAAAATAACGGTTCTCAATTCCTCAATATTTTGTTTTTCAATGGCACTAATAAATACGGCTTGATTATTGGTGATGCCATTCCATTTTTCTTTTAATTCCAATAAAAGATCCTGCTTCACTTCATCTGATATCCATTCATCAAAATATTTTTGTTGGTACAAATCCATCTTATTAAAAATAGTTACGACCGGCTTAATAAATGCTTTTAATTCTTGTAAAGTTTTGTTGACCACTGCAATCTGATCTTCATACTGTGCATGAGACACATCCACCACATGCAATAAAACATCTGCCTCACGCACTTCGTCCAATGTGCTTTTAAAACTTTCTACCAAATGATGGGGAAGCTTGCGGATAAATCCTACGGTATCACTTAATAAAAAAGGCGTGTTTTCAAAAACTACTTTACGCGTTGTAGTATCAAGGGTTGCGAATAATTTATTTTCAGCAAACAAATCACTTTTACTAATCAGATTCATGATGGTGCTTTTGCCAACGTTTGTGTAACCTACGAGCGCAACACGTATAAACTCACAACGCTCCTTGCGTTGCGTGAAAGCTTGCTTGTCAATCTCCAATAATCTTTTACGTAATAATGAAATTTTATCTTTCACGATACGACGATCCGTTTCAATTTCAGTTTCACCTGGACCTCTTGAACCAATACCTGCACCTTGACGTTCCAAATGCGTCCACATCCCTTTTAAGCGCGGTAATATATATTGGTACTGTGCTAATTCCACCTGCACTTTTGCTTGCGCTGTGCGTGCTCTGGCTGCAAATATATCTAAGATTAAATCACTACGATCAATGACTCTGCACTTTACTTCTTTTTCAATATTGGTAATTTGCGATCCAGATAATTCATCATCAAAAATAACAACATCAATATCTTTTAAGGCAACATATTGTTTTATTTCTTCCAGCTTTCCTTTACCCACAAAAGTGCGAGAATCCGGATGCGGTAATTTTTGCTTAAAAGATTTAATTGTTTTCGCACCCGCTGTTTCTGCTAAAAATGCCAATTCATCCAAATACTCGTCCACCTGCGCTTCGGTTTGATCTTTTTGAATCACACTCACCAAAACCGATTTTTCTTCCTTCTTAAATATTTTCTTTTTTTCTATCAAAGTGCACTGTTTTTACAAAGATAATCTAAATGTGAGGGGAATGAAAAAACCCTCTATTAATTGTAGAGGGTTTTAAATATTCATATAAGGTTAATTATAATCCACTGATTGTTATACCTGCCGAGACCTTATTCATTACAGGACCAAAGCCATCGCGTAATACACCGGTTACTTGGTAGCCCATATCAAATGAAATCATACCATAACCCACACGACCCGTAAGTTCAATATTAGTTGCACCAAAGAATCGATTTGCAGTTCTTTTCTCAATATATGATTTGCCATACACTGAATTACCAGCCCCATTTACATAATCTTTTGATTTTGTATAGGATTTAAGCAGGGTACCCACTTTTAAACCTGCAGCATACTTCCAAGATTTTGAAGGAGTTTCAGGATTCGTATAATACCTAAGTTCAACAGGTACTTGAACATAAATAGTAGTCACTTTTGACTTTGAGAAACGACTTGAAAGGCTATCCAGCTTTCTGAAAGGCAGTGAATTAGCGGTAGATTTTACATCCACCAAAGTACGATCATCAAAAAAGATATTACTTGTTCCTAGACCAGCACCAAATGCTACGCTGTAGTGAGGATCAGATTTAAATGGTCTATCATACATAAAGTAGATATTGAAATGTCGGCTAAATCCGTTTCCAGTATTAACGCTATCAGGTGTTCCTGTCCACATATCTGTACCAAATTGAAATACTAAATGATCAGCAGCACGACCAGTTAAATCGATTTTTGACCAATCCTTTGCTTTAACCGTTGGAGTTTGTGCTTGCACAAATAGCCCAAAAAGCAAAAAAGAGGTTGTTATAATAATTACTTTCTTCATTCGGCAAAAATAGCAGAAAAAACGGGTAGTTAACTTTAAAAAAGGTTAAAAATTACGCAACTAGCCCTCAATAGATAGTCAAATTTTCCTATTTTTGCCGCCTACATCGAAAGATGCGGGCCTATAGCTCAGTTGGTTAGAGCACCTGACTCATAATCAGGGGGTCCCAGGA
>JANREK010000011.1:0-2089 GCA_030726065.1 Sediminibacterium sp.
ATTTTTAAATTGGTATTTCTTGTAAGACGTAAAGTGTTTTTATATATTGGGCTGGTAAGGCTATCTGGATCCACTCCATTTAAGGTATAACGAATCGTTACGCCATTCAGCATATGCTTCATTTTTACATCCAAAAACTTTGAAATAATAGAAGAGTCTTGGTCAATCGTGGGAGGATTTATTTTCAGCACCTGGGATTCTAAATTATCACCAATGGTAAATTTGGTTTTTGGATAACGGGCAGCAATCTTCTCTAGCTGTGTTTTACCAATGACACTTGACCAAATATTAATATTTGCAATAGTACTTCCCTTTAAAAAATTGGTTAATTCACTTTCGGTAAATTTTAAACCGCAAATTGATAACAACTTTAATTTTTTCAGTTGTTTTAGCGGTTCTAATGTTTTTAAATCAAGATTGGTATAATTTAAATTAATATTTTCTATATTATTAAATTGGCCGATGATACTAACATCTTCATTGGTTAATGGCATGCCTTGCATATTTAAACGCACCACTTGATCCTGTACTTTTTCTAGTTTTTTCAACACATCCCTACTGTAAAAGCTGCCTTGAAAAAAGTTAACATCAATAGCATCACTACCATAATACAAGTAATTAACCGTACAATAATTTGAATTGTATTCTGCTAAATCTGGCAAACCTGTTTTGACTTCCACTTTTGTATTATTTGCTGGCGTATATTTATTAGCCAATAAAAACAAAGTATCTGTTTTTGCCAATTCATTCATCTTTATCTTAAAATCACCACCGGCTTTTATCCATCTGCTTAAAATCGCTACTTCCTCAGTAGTTAATTGCACTTTGCCATCTGGCGGCATATGTTTTTTATGCGTGATGTCTAAATGAATTCTTTCAAACAACATGGCTTCCTTATCCTTGTCTGCAGTAAGTATATTTCCACTCTTCCCTCCCTTTTGTATATTTTCAGGTGTATTTAATAATAATTCTCCTTTTACTTTATTTGCACCATGACAGCTCACACATTTTTGTTGCAAAATGGGTGCCACCGCTCTTACATATAATGTTGCATTAGAATCTGTAACCACTTTTATTACTTGTGTATTTTCGGAAGTCCCTTCTTTTTGAGGGAAACTGATTACACTCGCACCATGGGTAAGTTGCGCTCCTTTATGTGTGAAAATAATGATCACTAATAAGTAAACCATCGCAAATTCAACACGTAAAATATAGCTACTTTTAAAGCGCTGATTGTATTGTTGCAAGTAAATTAAAGCCCAACCGATCATCGCTATAGCAATTCCACCCCATTGATGCGCAAAAATTAATGCATCATCATAACCATCTTGTTTGGATAAAAAAATACCCAATACTGCTACGATACTTGCTAAAAATGCATTGCCTACTAAAATCGGATGTAGAATATTACTAGCTACATTGCCTTTTTTATCTACTATGTAATAGATGCCAATAAGGATCCCTAATACAATAGGAAAATGTAAAAACAAGGGATGCATTTTTCCAAACCACTCCAAATACATGCCCAATTTTAATTTCTCATTAAAAAATGCAATCAATAATAAAAAGGGATTGAGTACCCAAAGTGCATTATTTACAAAACCGGTCCATTTTTTCAAATTCATTACTAACTAATTAAATCATTGATCACATTTCCAGCAACATCGGTTAAACGATATCTTCTTCCCAAATGCTTGTAGGTAAATTCTTCATGTTTAACACCCATTAAATGCATAATGGTTGCATGAAAATCATGCACATGCACCGGTAATGAATTAATATTATATCCAAAGTCATCTGTTTCACCGTGCACCCCTGGTTTCACACCGCCACCTGCCATCCAAATAGTAAAGCATTTTGGATGATGATCACGACCATAGTTATCCTTGGTTAAAGCACCTTGACAATAGTTGGTTCTTCCAAACTCACCACCCCATATTACTAAGGTTTCATCTAACAAACCTCTTTGTTTTAAATCCTGAATCAATGCTGCAGATGATTGGTCGATATCCTTACATTGTCCTTCTAATTCTGCAGGTAAGTTACCGTGGGTATCCCAACCTTGGTGATATAATTGTACAAAGCGTAC
>JANREK010000011.1:2189-6539 GCA_030726065.1 Sediminibacterium sp.
TCAGTTAAATATTTAACAGGTTCTTCACCACTGCTAAACTGAACGCCTTGATGAATGGAATCTAAAAATCCGTTATTCCATAATTTTGAATATACACCTTGTCCATTTCCCTTGCCTTTGCTTAATAATACACAAAACGCTGGCAAGTTTTTATTTTCACTTCCCAAACCATAACTAATCCATGATCCCATACTTGGTCTGTTACCCACCTGCGAACCTGTTTGAAAAAAAGTAAGGGCTGGATCGTGGTTAATTGCTTCGGTATAGATGGTTTTAACAATACACATATCATCCGCCATTTTCGCAAGATGTGGTAAGGTTTCACTAAACCAGGCACCACTGTTTCCATGTTGCGAAAATTTAAACTTAGTACCCGCTAATGGAAATTTTGCTTGATTGGCAGTCATACCTGTTAAGCGTTGGCCATTACGAATACTTGCAGGTAATTCCTCGCCATGCATTTTTTGTAATTGCGGCTTGTAATCAAATAAATCTAATTGCGATGGCGCTCCATTTTGAAACAAATAAATAATTCGTTTTGCTTTGGGAGCAAAATGTGGTAATACATTTGCAAAAAGCTCATCTTCATTACTGGCATTAAATAAACCAGGTGCCATTAATGAACCCAATGCTAATCCACCCAAACCCAAACTCATTTTGGATAAAAATTTACGCCTGTTTTGATTTAAGCCATGTTCTAAAAATTCGTTCATAATATTTTATGATTTTGTAATTGTTTCTTCTAAATTATACATGATTAAAATAGTCTTCATTAAAGCCGCTGCTTCTGAGGAATTGTATTTTTGTTTTGGATGTTCAAATTCACCCACTTTTAAAGCCGCTTCTGCAACTGCAGGCTTTGTATTAAAAAATGCAACTTGTTTTTTACAATAAGCATTTAATTTTTCACGCTCAAACTTGGTTGGCTTTCTAATTACAATTGTTTCAAATGCCTGATCAATTTTTTCGTCTAAGGATTTTTTACTTAGTGCCGTATTTTCACCTAATACCCTAGCCGCTTCTAATATGGTAGGATCGTTAAGCATGGTTAAGGCTTGTAGTGGCGTATTGGTACTTGATCTTTTTGCCTCGCATTGGTCTCTATTACTCGCATCAAATATCATCATGCTTGGCGGTGGCGCAGTCAACTTAATAAAAGTATATAAGCCTCTTCTATAAATATCGGAACCATGATCCTGTTTGTAACTCGCTAAACTCCCACGACCCGAAGTGGAACTTTCCCAAACTCCTTTAGGTTGATAGGGTTTAACACTTGGCCCACCAATCTTTGTATTCAATAAGCCACTTGTACTTAAAATATAATCACGTACAATCTCTGCCTTAAATCTCATTCTAGGTGATCTTGAGTACGTTAAATTATCTGGATCTTGTTCCAATTGCTTTTTGCTAATGATGTTGGATTGTTTATAGGTATTACTACTTAGTATTTTTTTAACTAAATATTTTATATCCCAATTATGTTCCATGAAATCAACAGCTAACCAATCCAATAATTCTGGATGGGTAGGTAACTCCCCTTGTAAACCAAAATCGCCCGAAGATTTTACCAGCCCTCTTCCAAACATATCCTGCCAAATAAAATTCACAAACACACGAGCGGTTAGTGGATTTTTTTTATTGGTCGTCCACTTTGCTAAACCCAAACGATTGCTACCATATTTTGTACTATCATACGGCATGATAGATTCTAATGCGGTAGGTCGTACTAAAATATTTGTTGGCGCATCATAACTACCACGACTTAAAATATAAGTAGGTCTTGGTTTTACAGTATCGCCTGCCTTCCAATCACCCATCACTGAAACTTCAATCATACCTGTATCCACTGTATTGACAAAATTCAAAAAATTACTACGCTCTTCCTTACTAATATATAATTTTGGATTTTTTGCTTTGGTGGATTGTCCTACATCTCCTTCAAATCCCTTCTCCTTACTCTCATTAAAGAAAGCATATAGTTGATAATAATCTTTATTGGAAAATGGATCGTATTTATGATCATGACATTGTGCGCACTCAATGGTAACACCTAAAACTGCTTTTCCGTAAGTTCTGGTTTTATCAATATTATAGGATACACGATATTCTTCTTCAATAATTCCACCTTCCTCCGTGTATTTATGATTTCTAAAAAATGCCGTAGCTAAAATATTTGCTTTGGTTGCATTCGGTAATAAATCACCCGCAATTTGATTGGTTAAAAATTCATCATAATGCATATTCTTATTAAATGAATTAATTACCCAATCGCGCCATGGCCATTGTGAACGAATTTCATCATCCTGAAATCCATAGGAATCAGAATATCTTGCTAAGTCCAACCATTGTATGGCCATTTTTTCACCATAAGCTGGTTTTTGTAATAATTCATCTAACATTTTAGCATACCAATTCTCGTCCGTATTATTTCTCCATTTATTCAATGCTTCATAACTAGGAGGTAAACCAATTACATCTGAATAAGCTCTTTTTATTAATGCATCACGCGGCGCTTCCTCATTTGGATCAAATCCTTCCGCTTCCATTTTTTCTAAAATGAAATTATCAATTTCATTACGCACCCACTTGGTATGATCTACTTCAGGTAATACTGCTTTTGCCGGTGCGACAAAGGCCCAATGCTTTTCATATTTCGCGCCTTCCTGAATCCATCTTTTAAATAATGCAATTTCTTCCTTTGTTAATTTTGCAAGATGGCTTTCGGGAAGCGGCATCATTATTGCTGGATCATTAGATTCTATTCGTGTAATCAAATCACTTTTTTCAGGGAAGCCAGGTACAATGGCGTAGTGGCCTTTATTTTTTTCAAGTTCCGCAAATGCTCTTGAAGGGATATCTAATCTTAATCCAGCTTTTACTTTATTTGCATCGGGGCCATGGCAAGAAAAACATTTATCAGATAAAATAGGACGAATATCTTGGTTATAGGATATTGCTTTTGAGCGGGCGCCTTTTTTGCCATCGGCAATATATACAACGCCATAAATAAGCCCGATGACCACCAAAACGATTGCCCCAAAACTGATGTACTTTTTCATATTCAATATCAAAATTATTTTAACAAATTATTTATAAAACTAAACACGTGTTAATTTATAAGGGTATACTTTTCCTGAGGCCCATTGTGCCACATAAATACTTCCATCATCATCAACACACACATCGTGTGGATGTGCAAATATTTTATCCGCTTGCGCCATAGTTTTTAATTTGCCATTTTCATAAATTGGTTCTGTTCCACCAATATTAGAAACCACTTTATTTTCTTTGTTTAAAATGGTAACAAATCCAGATTTCTCAACAGACATAGGGGATCTTAACACTGCAGCATATAGGTAATCACCTTTAATCACTGGTCTACAAACACCAGCACCTGGCAATTGAATAATCTCCATTAGTTTTCCATCTAGTGAAAATCTTTTGAAACAATTTTTATTTCTGTCTGTAACAATTAATGTGGTGGTGCCTGTTCTTGTATCAACACAAATACCATGTGCATTATCTAAATTTTCATCTTTTGTTCCTCTGCCACCAAATGCATTTTTCAATTTTCCATTTTCATCGTAATGTAAAACATGTTGTGCGCCATATCCATCTGCAATATAAAAATCACCATTCGGTAAAACAGTTGTTTCCGTTGGAACAAAGGCCTTGTTATTATTTTTATAAGCTGGTAAATCCTGAGGAGGATCAATCGTCAATAAAATTTTGCCATCCATCGTCGTTTTATAAACTTGATGTTTATTGGTGTCCGTAATAAATAAAAAATCTTCTTTGCCGTTTTGTTGCAAGCTTAAACCATGCGCGCCAGGAAACTCAGTTCCCCAACTGTCAATTAAGCGGCCACTTTTATTATAAATAATTATGTTGTTCTTTGTTTCATTGGTCAATAATACAATACGACCTTTGGAGTCTTGTATCATTTCATGACAATCATTCACGGGTGTTTTTTCGGTATTAAGTGTACCCCATGTGGTATCCAAACGGAATGTCATTTCGTTGTGACCATACACAGGGCCTTTTTTGTTACTAAACATATCTTTGGTGATGAATAAGCCCGCAGTGGAGATCACTGAATTTTTTACAAAAGATCTTCTTTTCATATTTAATATTTTTTTAATTGCAAGACCCCTTCACTTATTATTAAAATAAATGTGCTTAAAATTTAAAGCGAAATCTCACTGAAGTTTGTGACTAGCAATATCGTGTTTTAAAGATAGGGCATTTGCTTAAAAAAAGAAAGTAGAACTATTGCGTAATGGCCTTAAATTCAATTTTTTGTGTGGCATCTATTTTCAGCCAAATAAAGGACCCCAATAAAACCATAAT
>JANREK010000012.1 GCA_030726065.1 Sediminibacterium sp.
AAACTCTCTACTAATTTAGACCTTTTTTAGTCCACTTTATGCTGACGTTAGACAAGCGTGTTCGATATTAAAAAAGCCTTTCCGATTTCGGAAAGGCTTTTTTAATTAGTGCTACTGTCAAATCCTGAAATAGCGATCCTCATAATCAAAGTGTAAATTGCCAATTTACCCCTTTGAATCCTTAATTTTACGTATAAATCAATGTCTTGGACGCACCTGTATTATTAATAACTCCTCCTTTTACACAATTAAATACACCGTATCCGGCTACTGCGTATTTGAAAGGGTTTTTTAATACAAAAAACATTGCTACCGTTCAAGCCGATTTGGGTATTGAAGTAACCATGGAATTGTTTAGTAAGCAAGGGCTTGAAAAACTTTTCTCAACCATTCAAGCAAAGACGGAATCAAATGAGGGAACACTTTCTGGAAATAGCTTGCGCATGATTGTACTACGCGACACTTATATTCAAACTATTGAACATGTTATACAGTTTTTACAGGGTAAACAAAATACATTAGCGCATACCATTTGCACCCGACAATTTTTACCTGAAGCAAGTCGTTTTGCGCAAATGGATGATTTAATGTGGGCTTTTGGAAGTATGGGCAAACAAGATAGGGCCAAGCATATTGCCACCATGTACTTAGAGGACTTGGGTGATTTGATTAAGGAAACGGTCGATCCACATTTTGGATTTAGTCGGTATGCGGAAAGCTTAGGAAGATCTGCGAATTCATTTGATGAATTATACAAAGCACTACAATTACCTTATACTTATTTGGATGAAATATTAATTGAAATTTTTTCGAATCGTATAGATCAAGTAAAGCCAAAATTGGTTTGTATCTCGGTACCATTCCCGGGTAATTTATATACCTCACTGAGGTGTGGTCAGTGGATTAAAAAAAATAGGCCGCATATTAAAGTAGCCATGGGTGGAGGCTTTGCAAATACGGAGCTGCGTTCACTGAGTGATGTTCGTGTATTTGAATTTTATGATTTTATCACTTTAGATGATGGGGAAGCGCCATTGGAAATTTTAATTGAACATATTGATGGGAAAAAGCAGCTAAGTGAATTAAAGCGTTGCTTTACACTGTTAAATGATACAGTCACCTATATTAATAATACCAGCTGCACTGATTATAAACAAGGACAGGTGGGGACGCCCGATTATGAAGGGCTTTTATTGGATCAATATATTTCTGTCATAGAAATAGCCAATCCAATGCACAGTTTATGGAGCGATGGCAGATGGAATAAACTAAC
>JANREK010000013.1:0-3550 GCA_030726065.1 Sediminibacterium sp.
TTTATAAGTTCGCAACAAAATAACCAAAACCAAGCCAATCGATTACGTATGAATTATCAATTAAGCACCTTAGATTACATTGTATTTCTTGTCTACTTTGTTTTAATCCTATCTTATGGGTATTACATTTATAAAAAAAGACAAACCAAAGAACAAGATTCAAAAGCATTCTTTTTAGCAGAAGGATCTTTAACCTGGTGGGCGATTGGTGCATCACTTATTGCATCTAATATATCAGCGGAGCAATTCATCGGCATGAGTGGTAATGGCTATTTTGTGGGTATTGCCGTATCGGCTTATGAGTGGATTGCTGCATTGGGATTGGTGATTATTGCGGTATGGTTTATGCCTATTTATTTAAAAAATAAAATTTACACCATGCCTCAGTTTTTACAAATGAGGTACAATGAAACGGTGTCCTTAATTATGGCCATTTTTTGGTTGTTTTTATATGTGTTTGTGAATTTAACTTCTATTTTATATTTAGGTGCCATCGCCATCAATGGATTATTGCCGGGTCAAAATCATTTACATGAAATTATTGTTTGCTTAGCCATCTTCGCCGTGTTTATTACCTTGGGCGGAATGAAAGTAATCGGATATACGGATGTGATACAAGTAACCGTTTTAATTATTGGCGGATTGGCCACTACCTATATGGCATTATCCATGGTGAGTGAAAAGTTTGGCATGGGTGGCGGAATCATTTCTGGATTTACTACATTAATGCAACAAGCACCCGAACATTTTCATATGGTCATGGACAAGCCTAATGCGACCTCCTCGCAGGAATATATTGATAAGTATATGATTCTTCCAGGTATTGCGATGTATGCAGCAGGCCAATGGATTTTGAATATAAATTATTGGGGATGTAATCAATATATTACACAACGTGCGCTAGGTGCTGATTTACCTACTGCGCGTAAAGGAATATTATTTGCCGCTTTATTAAAATTATTAATGCCTGTCATTGTAATGTTGCCGGGTATTGCGGCTTACGTACTTCACAAAAACGGACATTTAAATCATTTGGTGGGCGGTATGGATGGTGCGTACTCTGCGGTATTGGCATTTTTACCTACGGGTATAAAAGGTTTATCACTAGCAGCGCTTACTGCAGCTATCGTTGCTTCCTTAGCAGGTAAATCAAATAGCATTAGCACCATTTTCACTTTGGATATTTATAAAAAATATTTTGCCAAAGAGGCCAGTGAGCAAAAATTAGTGAATATGGGAAGATGGGTAGTCATATGCGCGATGTGTATTAGTGTAATATTCACTTGGGATGATATTTTAGGCATCGGAGGTGCAGGTGGATTTACATTTATTCAAAAGTATACAGGCTTTATTAGCCCAGGTGTATTGGTGGTTTTTGTATTAGGTATGTTTTGGAAACGTACTACAGGAACTGCGGCCGTAGTGGGTATATTAGGCGGTTTTATTTTATCCTTATTCTATAATGAATTTGCGCCCATGGTATTTGGCAATGAAACATTTTATTATACTGCGTATCCAAATAGTGCAGGCGTATATAAAATTCCATTTTTAGTAGCGATGGGTATTGCAGGAATTATAACAGCTATATTAATGGTCGTGATTACATTGTTTGGACCAAAAATAAATCCAAAAGCATTTGTATCCGATAAGTCAATGTTTAAAGTAGATAATACCACTTTGGTATTAATTGTTTCCATATTGATGATTTTATCAGCCTTGTATATTAAGTTCTGGTAAACACTATTAGTGGTGAAAGTAGTAATCAAATAACTTTAAACAAGAAAGTTACTACCACCGAGGTTGTAATGATGAATATAAAATAGTAATTTATACTTCAAATAAAAAAGCCCTCCTCCGAATTTCGGAGGAGGGCTTTTTGTTATTGTTAATTTGTGCTGATCGATTTGATATAATCGATTTGCTATAATTGATTCATTGCAATAATTAAACTAAATCTATGGGTGGTTTAATACCAAGAACCATTAATTACTTTATCGCCATTTGCATTATTGTTTGCGGTTCTTCTTTTCTCATTTCTTTTGTGAATGAAAGCAGTCACAAACATTAATGGTAAAAAGATAAATGTTAAAGGAGGAATTCCCAACATACTAATCCATTTACCACCAAAGTGGCGACGCATTGGACGGCGTAAACGTTCTGCGATTAAATACATTGCAGGTACAATAAACAAGGTCATGAAAAATGCGAATATCAATCCAAATATTAAGGTCCAGCTTAATGGTTTCCAGAAGGAAACACTATCGCCACCAAAAAAGATATGTGGGTTTAACTCGCTAAATAAAGTAACAAAGTTGATGTTAAATCCAATGGCAATAGGGATAAAGCCTAAGATCGCAGCCAATGCTGTCAATAGTACAGGGATAATCCTGGTTTTACCTGCTTGCACTAATGCCTCTTTCGTTTTCATGCCTCTTGCCCTTAATACATCAGTGAATTCAATAATTAAAATACCATTTTTCACAACGATACCCGCAAGTCCAACAATACCCAAACCTGTCATCACACCAGACACTTTCATACCAAATATGGAGAATCCTAATAACACCCCAATGATACTAAATAAAATTTCTGTTAATATAATCACTGATTTAGAAATAGAATTAAACTGTAACACCAAAGTGAAAAGGATCAACATTAATGCAATGATCATTGCTTTTCCTAAAAAGCTTACTGTTTCTAATTGTTGTTGGTTTTCACCAGTTTGTTTTATAGTAACGCCTTCCTGTAAACCATTAAAATTAGAAATGTATTGTGCAATAACCGCATTTACGGAAGTGGGGTTAAATCCTTGTGCTAATAATACATTTGAACTTAATTGAATAAGGCGCTTTTGATCCTTACGTCTTACACTGCCTAAGGTATTGGTAGGTTCTACCTTCACCAATGAACTTATCGGAATATTTTTAACCATACCACCTGCAGCCATATCTCTAAAGGACAAACGCATGTTTAATATATCCACTAAGTTTTTACGTTGCAAGCTTTCGTTACGTAATTGAATTTTATATTCTTCCTTACCATCTTTAATTTTTGAAACTTCCTTACCAAATAAAGCAGTTCTAATTTGCATACCTACCTGCGCAGATGAAACACCAGCGATGAGTGCACGCTCGCGATCCACAGTTAAAGTTAATTCTGGATTTTGTAAGTCCACATCCATTTTTAATTCTTCTACACCCGGCACCTGCACAGAATCTAAATAGTTTTTTAAACCCACTGCTGTTTTAATTAAATTATCAAAATCATCGCCTTGAATTTCAATATTAATAGGGGGTTCGGTTGGCGGACCACTTTGTTCCTGTGTTACTGATATTTCAGCACCAGGTATTCCTTTTAATTGTGCACGAATTGCATCTAAATACGGAGCGGTTGATTTACCATCTCGTTTTTCAAATTCAACAAAATTTATTTGTAATCGCCCTAATTCTGCGTGCGGGCTTCGGTCACCACGCATTGGGTCACCCGCGCCAACGGCTACATTGGAAATAACACTTTCAACAATTGGATTTCGCTTACCGGGCTCGTTGTC
>JANREK010000013.1:3650-9106 GCA_030726065.1 Sediminibacterium sp.
TTTTCATACATGCGCATTAAATTTGGTAAAGTGACAGTTTGGAATTTATGAATCGCAGAAGCAATAAAATATCTATTGGCTAATACTAATACCATAAAGAAAATAAGCAGGTTACCTAAAAAAGTAAATCCAGTTAAATCCAATAAAACTCCTATGATGATTGGAATCCAAAATCCCTTTTGTTTAAATATTTTAGCTCTGTTTTTTAATCTATCTTCTTCACTTTCTTCTTCATGGTTCATAAAATCAACCGCAAAAACTGGGTTCATGATAAATGCCACCAATAAGGAAGCGGTTAATGTAAATATTAACATCGTAGGTAAGTAAATCATAAACTTACCAATCAATCCTGGCCAGAAAAGTAATGGGAAAAATGGCGCCAATGTAGTAATGGTACCAGCTAACACTGGAACAAATACTTCGCCTGCTGCCATTTTCGCAGAAACTGTAGCTGACAATTTTCCTTTGCCTTGTATAAAAATACGATGGGTGTTTTCAATAACTACAATGGCATCGTCTACTATAATACCCAATCCAAACAAGAGCGCAAATAGTACGATAAAGTTCAGCGTGATACTGTTTCCTACAATAAGTTCAGCACCTGGTATAAAAACAAAGGCAACAAACATACTCAAAGGCACCGATAAGGCAACAAAGAAGGCATTGGTCACACCCATGAAAAACATAAGTACAATTAATACAAGTACAAATCCAATAATAATTGAATTGACTAATTCAGTAAACGAGCTTCTGGTTCTAATACTTTGATCACCCGATATAACGACTTTTAAATCTGAAGGAAAATCATTCAATATGGTTTCATCCACCACTTTTTTAACCGCATCTGAAGTAGCGATTAAGTTTTCACCACTTCTTTTAATGATATTTAAGGTCATTACATTTTTACCATCTAAACGCGCATAACTTTCATTGGTCTTTACCGTATCCACAATATTCGCTACATCTTTTAAATAAATAGCAGCACCACTGGTATTGCGGACAATGATATTACTAATGTCGTTGGCATTTTTTAATTGTCCTTTTAATTGGAGGTTACGATTCATGTTACCTACTTCCAATAAACCACCAGATAAATCTAAATTTTCACGTTGAATTGCAAAAGTGATATCATCAAAAGTGATACCCGCACTTTGCATTTTATAATTATCAACGTTAATTTGAAATTCTCTTTCAGGGGCTCCTACGATATCAATTCTATTGATTTGAAAAATATTCTCCAACTTATCTTTTAATAACTCTGAATACTTGGATAACTGCACTAAATCGTAATTACCATTAATATTTACATACATAATGGGCTGCTCGCTTAAACTAATCTCAATGACCCTAGGCGCTTGTGTTAAATCATTCGGCAAATCTGACTTGGCTTTATCAACCGCATCTTTCACCTTTTGTAAAGCCACATCGGTAGGAACATTGGTTCCGAACTCAATGGTAATAGCTGAAAAGTCCTGTTGGGAGTTGGAACTGAACTTGGTAATTTTTGCACCTGTAATACCCTTGATTTGTTTTTCGATAGGAACTGTTACCAGGTTCTCAATATCCTTGGGTGAATTACCTACATAAACGGTTTGTACAAATATGGTTGGGATAATAATATCAGGAAACTGCTCTTTAGGGAGTGTCAAAAACTGGAATATACCCCCGATACTTATAAATAACATAAGTAGGTATATCGAAGTTTTGTTGGTGATACTCCAAGAAGTAGGTTTAAACTCCTTAAATTTTTCTTTTATATTTTGAATTGTCGACATAGTAATCTGTTAATGAGTTGAATGATTTATTTAGCTACTGTTGTGATAAACTGACCATCAAATAAGTTTTGGTACCCAGTAGTAATTATTGCATCTCCAATGACTAATCCGCCTAATACTTCCATATTATCCCCATAAAACTCACCTACTGTAATCATTTTTTTGCGTGCAATCATCTTTCCATTCTCGCTAATGGCTACATAAACGAATTTACCTTTTTCATCATTTTGTAAAATATTGATGGGGATACTTAAGGCGTTTGCTTTAGAATAATCTTTAATTCTTACTTGTACCAATTGATTAGGTCTAAAATCACTGTTTGGCGCTAATTTAGTTTCAATAAAAAAGCTTCTGCTTAACGGATCAATCACTTTACCCATCACACTAATTTTCGTTTCAATTGTTTTTTGCATATCAGGAAAGTTTAAAGCCACATCACTACCCACACGTACTTTTCCAGTATAGTTTTCAGGAACTAAAGCCGTTGCTTTTAACTTTTGTGTGTTTACAATTTTTATTTGCCCAGCGCCCATAAACATTTCTCCTACATGTATATTTACTTCCTCTGCAACGCCATCCACATCACTATAAATACTCGTGTAAGCCAATTGGTCTTTAATGACGCCTACTTGTTCAGTAGCACCTTTTAATTGGCTAGCCAATGCTTCCGCATTTGTTTTTGCAGTTAACAATTGAATTTCGCTGCCAATATTTTGTTCCCATAAATTCTTTTGTTTTTCATATACCGATTTTGCTAAAGCAGCTTGTGCTTTAAGTGTTTCGATATTTTGAGATGCCGCAGCTGCGCTTTGCTTAATCAAGCTATTATCTAATTGCAATAATAATTGCCCCCTTTTTACAATATCTCCTCTTTTAATATAAAGAGATCTTACTTGACCGCCACCAGCACGCGGTGTTATATATGAAACACTTTCGGATTCAATTTTTCCTTGAAGCTCAATGTAATGGTCAAATACCTGAGTTTTAATAGTATCAATTGAAACTAAAATGGTTTTATCCGCTTTAGCGCCGCCCATCGTTTTTATTTCTTTTTCTAGATTAGCAATGTTGATACTAATTTCTAAAGCTTGTTTTTTTAAATTATCCAAAGCTGTTTTTTTAGCTTCCACTGAATTTTTATCGCCACCACAAGCGACTAAAAACAATACCAATGATCCGATAATTAATGTTGCGTAATTTTTCATTATGTTTGATTTTATCATTTACTATTTTTCTGTATTTGAATTTTGCAGTGTATTTTATTTTATAATTTTCCACTTGCTTTAAGTAAATCTACTTTTGCAATTAATGCGCTATATAGGGCGTTCATATAGTTATTCTGCGCAGTCACTAAATCCGCTTGTGCAGCTGAAATTTCAGTGTTGGAGCCGGTACCCGTTTCAAATTTCTTTTTTATTTGTTGGTACACTGCTTCGGCTAATTGCATATTCTTTTTTTGAAACTGCATGGTAGCTACTGAGGACATATAGTTTAGTTTCGCCTGCGTAATTTCATTGTCAATATTATTTTTTAAAGCACTAAGTTGATTTTCAATTTGCTTTAATTCAATTTTTGTTTTTTTCACACGTGCATCACGCGCAAATCCGTTAAATAAAGGCAGGCTTACGTTTAAACTAAGCAACGTAGTATTAAACCAACTACCCCCTTCAAAAAAATCAAACTTAGTACGCAATGCATTTTTCGAAGCGTTTCCCGACATGCTTATATTAGGTAAGTAACTTAATTGGTAACGCTTTACATTGAATTCAGTTAATTTTTTTGTTTCACTTAAATATTGAAAATCTTTTCTTACCCCATATTGAAAACCATTCTCCACTAAAATATCTTTCTCTAAACTTTTCTCATCAATTACTTCGGTTAAGGCTAAGCTATCATTTACGGGCATACCCATTAACATCTTTAACCCCATAAATCCAATCGCCACACTATTGTTTGCTTTTAGTTTTTCGGTTTGTAAATTATTTAATTGAACACTTACCTTGTCCACGTCTAATTTTTCTGCAAATCCATTTTTATACATCACTTCCGCATCATGCGCTAGTTTTGACAAACGTTCAATGTTGGCATCTAAAATATTAAGCTGTGTTTTGCTTGCTGATAATTGGTAATAAATTTTATAAATATTTGTTTTGATTGCTTCTTCAGTTAATGCAGCATTTTTCTTTTGCCACTCTATTGCAGTAGCTTTTGCTTTTAATGCAACAAATACTTGACCATCAAATAAAAGCTGTTGAAAATTAATACCATAGTTCGCATTGTATTTGGTACCAAACTGCACTGGGATATAGGTTCCAGCTGCACCACCAAATATTTGTGCAGGTAATAAAGAGGTGGGTATTGTAATAAAATCATTCACGCCTGCATTGGTTCCTATAGTAGGAAAAGCAGCAGCTGAAATTTCTCGATTGGTTTGAATTTGTGCTTCAATTGCAAGTAATGAATTTTTTACTTGTACATTATTATTTTTGGCAAAGGATACACATTCCTCTAGTGAGAACGCATACACCTGCTTCGTTTTATTTTGTGCTTGCGAATTTACGCTTAATATAAAAACAGCACAAAGAATAAAAAATTGTTTCATTGGTATATATTAATTAATATTTATTTACTTAGGTTTTCTGATTTGTATCTGTCCATTAGTTTATGTCCTTCCAAAGTGGCAACACCATAAACAAAGTGTTCAATAATTTGTAAATTCACTTTTAGCAAATCAAATTTGTTGGGAGGAAATACACGTATATTAAAAGGGATTAAACTAGTTTCAAGTCGATATTTTGAAAGAATATTGATATCTATTTCCTTTCTGTACAAACCTTCATTCATCCCTTTTTCCAAGTTTGCACTGATCATCGAATAAATAAAGTCGTCTTTATGTGTTTTAATTTTTTCAAAAGCCAAAGGATAATATTTTTCAATCTCAAATAATGCGAGTGGGTTCATTCTATTAAACATTTCTTGAATCACCGCCATTAAAAGAAATATTTCATGCACCGCATTTTCAGCACTCAGCATGCTGGTATTACAAATTTGGGCATGATTGTTCAGCTCCTTTTCCACGACAGCCGTAACCAAACTATCCTTGTCCTTATAATATTGGTAAATGGTCTTTTTGCTTATGCCCAATTGGGTAGCTAAATCGTCCATGGTGACATGTTTCACCCCGGTTTGGAACATTAACTCCTGCGCTTTATTGACAATTCTTTCTTCCATAGGTTGATTTGAAGGCGCAAAACTACGGAAACTATTTGCGTTTTCAAAGTTTCCAGGGTTATTTTTTTATATTTTATGTCAAATGGTAAAATTGTTTGAAATTTGAGCCTAAACCCATTCAAAAATGCCCAGTGTAAGGCAACAAGTCATTCGAAAAAAGATCTTAAGTTCGGTTGCGCAGTTATTTTTTCAAGGCGTAGTCGTTTTGGCACCGATTGGTGTGACTATTTGGGTGGTTGTTAGTTTGTTTAATTGGGTAGATAATTTTTTACCCAACTTGCTTAATTTTATTTTCCCTTTACAATTTGCCGAAGTCGATGGACAAATCCCTAAAGTAACTGGACTCGGTTTTGTGGTCGCAATTACACTCGTATTATTTATAGGTTGGTTGTCGTCTTTATTTTTTATAGAAAGATTAATGTCCATCTTTGATAAGCTTTTAGAAAAAAC
>JANREK010000013.1:9206-22841 GCA_030726065.1 Sediminibacterium sp.
CTTTATTTTTTATAGAAAGATTAATGTCCATCTTTGATAAGCTTTTAGAAAAAACGCCTGGTGTTAAAATAATTTATTCTTCTGTCAAAGATTTTTTAGAGGCATTTGCCGGCAATAAGAAAAAATTTGATGAACCTGTTTTAGTCAATGTTGATTCAACTGATGTATGGAGAATAGGATTTATCACTCAAAAAAATACAGAACATTTTGGACTAAAAGATTTTGTTACGGTATACGTTCCGCATTCTTATGCAATTTCGGGAATTACTTATATTGTTTCCGCTGATCGAATTAAAAAAATGCCCAAAGGGGTGACTGCATCTGAGGCAATGAAATACGTCGTATCCGGAGGTGTTACCACAGTCGATGATGCGGAAAACGAATCAACCATGCATATTGGAAATACAAACACCGAAGCCTAATTTGATATACGTTCTAATTGATTAAAAAAGATTTTAAATAATTTATTTCAAATAATGCAACTGCACAATTTTAATTCAGGCCCATCTATCTTACCTACAGTAGTTTTGGAACAAGCGGCTGCAGCGATTCATAATTTTAATAACACCGGATTATCTATTTTAGAAATAGGACATCGCACTTCGCATTTTGTTGAAGTAGTAACAGAGGCGCAGCAAATTATTAAAAGATTAATGGGTTTAGATGATGCGTATGAAGTACTTTTTTTACAAGGAGGTGCTACTATGCAGTTCATGCAAGTGCCCATGAATTTATTAGATGAAAACGGATTGGCTGCGATTTGTGACAACGGTGTCTGGGGAAATAAAGCAGTCAAGGAGGCCAGTATTTTTGGTCCAGTAAAAGTAGTATCCGATACTTCTGATAAAAAGCATACCTATTTAAATAAGCAGTTAGATATACCAGCTAACACTACATATTTACATATTACGACCAATAATACCGTAGAGGGAACCCAATGGCATCAATACCCACAGACCAATACCTTATTGGTTGGCGACATGAGTTCAGATATTTTTTGCAGACCCACTGCATTTAATCAGTTTGATTTAATTTATGCTGGCGCACAAAAAAATATGGGTGCTGCAGGGGTTACTATCGTGGTGGTTAAGAAAGAAATTTTAGGAAAAGTAAATCGAAAAATTCCAGCCATTCTTGATTATAAAAAACATATCGAAGCAGGATCTTTATTAAATACACCACCCGTTTTTTCTATTTATGTTACTTTGTTAACACTGCGTTGGATGGAAGCGCAAGGCGGATTGGTTGAAATGGGTAAACGAAATAATGCAAAAGCGCAACTTTTATACGATACCATTGATAGCCTTCCTGCTTTTCAATGTCCAATTGCAAAAGAAGACAGAAGCATCATGAATGCCGTTTTCTTTTTAACAGATTCAACAAGAGAATCGGCATTTTTAGATTTGTGTAAAAAAGAAGGAATGATTGGTGTTAAAGGATACAGAACCGTTGGAGGCATTCGTGTAAGCATGTATAATGCGATGCCAATAGCAAGTGTGCAAACTTTTTGCGACCTGATGAAATCCTTTGGTTAAAAAAATTAAATCTCAAAAAAAAGAACGAACTTCGCGCCCATGGCAAAAATTAGTCCCTTTGAAGCAGTGCGTCCACAGCCTCAATTAGCAAAGCAGGTTGCAAGCAAACCATACGATGTATTAAATAGCGCGGAAGCAAAAATAGAAGCAGTAGGAAATGCTTATTCTTTTTTACATATCACCAAAAGTGAAATTGGATTACCTGACACGATTGATATTCATAGTGCAGAAGTGTACGAATTAGCACTAAATAATTTAACTGCATTTATACAACGTGATGTATTATTCAAGGAATCAAAACCATGTTATTATATTTATCAATTAATAATGGATGGTCGTGCACAAACAGGATTGGTTTGTGTAAGTAGTATTGATGATTATAATAATGATATCATTAAGAAGCATGAGTTTACGCGTCCTGAAAAAGAATTGGATCGCATCAATCATATCAAGACCACAGGCGCACAAACAGGAAATGTTTTTTTAGCTTATCGTAATCAAGCAAGTATTGATGCTTTGATTGAAAAATGGAAAACCAACAAAACACCTGTATATGATTTCACTTCAGATGATGGGATACAGCATACGGTGTGGGCAGTGAGTGATGAAACAGTGATTGATCAAATTACAACTATTTTTGAAACCGAAGTGCCTTGTACTTATATCGCCGATGGGCATCACCGTGCAGCTTCAGCAGCAAAAGTATTAGTTGCGCTGCGTGAAGAAAATAAAACCAAAGCAGGTGATGATGAAAAAAAGATCTCTCCTTATTTTTTAACTACTTTATTTCCAGCCAATCAATTACAAATCATGGATTACAACCGTGTTGTAAAGGATTTGAATGGACATACTGTGGAAGCTTTTATTGCAGCCTTATCCAATCAGTTTGAAGTAGCCACTTGCGATACTGCGTATAAACCAACTGCATTACATCATTTTGGTATGTATGTAAATAAAACTTGGTATAGTTTAATTGCGAAAGCGGGAACGTATAATGATTCCGATCCGATTGGTGTGTTAGATGTAACTATTTTACAAAATAATATTTTAGCGACTTTATTAAATATACATGACCAACGCACCGATAAGCGCATTGATTTTGTAGGCGGCATACGTGGATTAGGAGAATTAGAAAAACGCGTTGATAGTGGTGATATGGCGATGGCATTTAGTTTGTATCCCGTGACCATTGAGCAACTATTTAATATTGCAGATGCGGGCGAAGTAATGCCACCAAAAAGTACTTGGTTTGAACCAAAATTGCGCGATGGTTTATTGACCCACTTGATACATTCTTAAAATTGTGGAACCCGACTCCATGTAGGTCGACGATTGAATAAACAAATAAACTTAAGTTTAATTTAATAGCAATTCCTTGAAAACCAACCGTATCGGTTGGTTTTTTTATTGATAAAAATTCTTTTTTTTGTGCCCCTATTTTTGTATTTTGTAATGTAAAAAATTGCCTGCTATATGGAAATCAAAAGACTCTTTGATTGTATTGATTATCAATTGACCAATTTTCCGCAAGATGCGATGTTGGCTGGAAAAGAAAATGGAATTTGGCGTAAATATTCAACACAAGAGGTTGCACAAACTGCCAATGAACTTAGTGCAGGTTTATTAAGCCTTGGATTGTCAGCCAATGATTTCACACCTGAGGGAAGTGATAAAATTGCCATCATCAGTAGCAATCGTCCTGAATGGTTAATTGCGGATATGGCAACCCAACAAATTGGTGTTATCTGGGTGCCTGTTTATCCTACGACTAACCCATTGGAACTTACTTTTATTTTAAATGACGCATCGGTAAAATATATGTTTGCGAGTAATCAAGAACTATATGATAAAGTAATGTCCATCAAGGATAAGGTTCCTTGTTTAAAAGAGGTATACACTTTTGATAAAATTGCGGGTGCGAAGCATTGGACCAGTTTATTTAATAAGGATGTAGATATTATCGAACAAGTAAAGGTGATTAAGAAAACAATACCCGTCGATCAGGTAGCCACTTTTATTTATACTTCAGGTACAACAGGTACACCTAAGGGTGTCATGCTTACGCATAAAAATGTTTACTTCAATTTGATGATGGGAAAAAAATCATTTCCATTTTATGATGCACCAGATCAAAAAGTATTGAGCTTTTTACCATTGAACCATATTTTTGAAAAAGTAGCTTCCTATATTTATATGTATAGTGGCATGAGTATTTATTATGCTGAAAGCTTGGAAACCATTGGAGAAAATTTAAAAGAGGTTTCTCCGGATTGTTTTTCAACAGTACCTAGGTTATTAGAAAAAATGTTTGAAAAAATAATGATGAAGGGAGAGGAATTGACGGGTGTAAAACGAAAATTATTTTTTTGGGCAGTGGCCTTGGGTGAAAAGTATGACAATATTACCCCTGGTAGTTGGTGGTATCGTACGCAATTAAAACTAGCGAATAAATTAATATTTGTAAAATGGCGCGAAGCCGTTGGAAGCAATGTAAAATTTATTGTAACGGGTGGCGCTGCATGTCAAGTAAAGCTATTGCGTATTTTTAATGCTGCTCAAATCCCAGTATATGAAGGCTATGGCCCAACAGAAAATAGCCCCATCATTAGTTTAAATTTAAGAATCCCAGGTGGAACTAAATTTGGAACTGTAGGAAAAGTTATTCAAGGGGTCGACTATAAGTTAGAAGCGGATGGAGAAATTTGTGTGGCTGGACCCAGTGTAATGCTAGGCTATTACAAGCGCCCTGATTTAACAGCCGAAACTATTATTAATGGTTGGTTGCATACAGGTGATATTGGCGTTGAAGAAGCTGGCGGTTATTTAAAAATCACCGATCGTAAAAAAGAATTATTTAAAACCAGTGGGGGCAAATATGTTGCACCGCAACCTGTTGAAAATAAGATGAAGGAAAGTCCATTCGTGGAGCAAATCATGTTGGTGGGTGATAATAAGCGTTTTGTAAGTGCGTTAATTGTACCTTCTTTTGCAAAGTTAAAAGAGTGGACGAAGCAACACGGCATTCAGTTTACCAGCAATGAGGAAATCATCAAAAATTCAATGGTGTTGGCGCTTTACGAAGATGTAGTCAGTGAGTATAATCAATTATTTAATCAGGTAGAACAGGTTAAAAAATTCACTTTAATACCAAGAGAATGGGGCATTGCTTATGATGAGATGACACCCAAAATGAGTATCAAGCGAAAAGTAATTCTATCGCATTTTGAAAAAGAGATTGAAGCAATGTATGTGTAACTGATTACGCATTTGCCAAAAACTTTTCCTTAATAATTGTTTGTACTTGTTTGTCTTGTATTTTACTTTCCAACCAGGAAATAATATCCAAGTACATAAAGGCGCGGCTTTCCAATTTATTAACCGTAAGTGGTTGCAAGGTTTGGAGTAACTGAATAAATGATTTTTTAATTATTTCTTTGTTACTTAACAAGCTATTTTCTTCACCTCCTTTTTGAATGGATTTTCTTAAAAAATTAAATAGCACTTCTTCCACCGTACTTAGGTTTTTCATTTTATACATAAAACGATAAACTGATTTGGATAAATAGTTGACTACTTCGGTATTGCCTAATTCATAGTGCGAAATTAAGTGTAATAAACGGGCGTAACATTGGATATCATCCCGCAGGTTCAATTTCCAGTTGATAATTCTATTTAAATAATCAATCGCTTTGGCAGGCTTTCCAGCACCAAAATACAAGCAAGCAATTTTATAGTAAAACACCAATATACGGTGACTATCCAGGTATAATTCAATTTCCTTCAACTTGGCTTCCATAGCGGGTATCATGGCTAAGCCCTCGCTAAAACTACCCTCTAAAAAGTGCTGGTTTATTTTTGCAATGTATAAATAAATAAAACTTTGAATGAGGTTGTTTTTGTTATTTAAAACAATGGGCGTTTCGCTATAATTTTCTAAAATGGAAATGGTCTCCTTTAATTTTTGAAAGTTTTTCAAATCAAAATGCGAAGTAATTAAATTATGAAGGCCTTTAATATACTGTGCTGTTTCAATTTGTTTCATATTCTCATTTGCTTCAAACAAGTCCACCCATTTTTGAGAATACCTATAGTGCGATAAAAAATCCTGTGTTATAAACCCATACCAACAATAACATTGGTACCGGTATAAGTTTTCATAAAATCCATTAGATGATTTTACCATATCCATGATGGGATCATGCATGAGTTTGTCAAGCTCAATTCTGTCTTCCTCATTGCGTGCATGTCCATGTTGAATATACCAACCATATAATTGTAAGGAAAGGTTGGACGATTTTGCAATTAATTCTAAGCGATGATTAACTTCATCAATTTCAACACTTAATTGTTGTGCGCGATCTTGCATGCTTCTGGTAATATGCAAGGCCTCAATCTTTTTTTCTAAAAATAATACTTGTAATAAATAAGTAACCTGATTATTTTGCTTGGTTAATGTTTTTATTTTTTCAAGTAGGCGTAAGCTTTGAATGTATAAACCTTTGTTGTATAAAATTTTTGCATGGTCCAGTTGCTCATGAATTTGTAAGTCAATGTTTTCATTCTGTTTTACAATTCTTAAACTGGATAAAATTTGATCGTACAAATGCGCCTTTAAATTGGACAGTTGTTGTTTTTGAATGGACTCGTTTTTGCGTAGCAATTCCTCCTCGTCGTATTCCTTCATTTTGTCCAGGGCGTCAAATAATTGGATAATCTTCAAATCAGCCGATGCCGAGTTCCGCTTCACATATAACTTGAAGTTGCGTTTTTCGGCCCTTTCCAGGGATTTAACCAAAATAAATAGAACCTCAGTACTAAGGTTGGGCATCGTAGCTAATTTATATTCAATTACTTGATAATCAGTAGTTTATCTAAAATTGACCCTGATTACACATTGTAATTTAGTCATAAAAATGATGTGGATTACTTGTGAATAGGGGTTAAATTTGAGTAATCACCGGGCGAAAAGCCCGTTTTTTATCTGTAAGAGGTTCATAATCAATAAGATGCTTGCAATCTGAACCCTACAAAAACCGAGAAAAGAGACCAGAATTATACATATTTAAACGATTTAACGATGGGGCAACAAGTTTTCATTTTTGATACCACTTTGCGTGATGGTGAGCAGGTTCCGGGCTGTAAATTAAACACCAAGGAAAAGTTAGCGCTTGCGGTAAGACTAGAGGAGTTGGGCGTTGATATTTTAGAAGCCGGATTTCCAGTTTCAAGTCCAGGTGATTTTGAATCGGTGAATCAAATTGCCAAGACTTTAAAAAATACGGTGGTGTGTGGTTTGTCAAGAGCTGTACAAAATGATATTGAAGTAGCAGCAGCAGCATTAAAACCTGCGAAGCGTTTTAGGATTCATACGGGGATTGGTACCTCTGATTTGCATATCAAATATAAATTCAATGCAACGCGTGAAGAAATTATTGAACGCGCAATTAGCGCAGTAAAATTAGCGCGCAACTTTACGGACGATGTTGAATTTTATGCAGAGGATGCAGGACGTACCGATAACGAATATTTAGCGCGTGTCATTGAAGCCGTGGTAAAAGCGGGTGCAACTACTTTAAACATTCCAGATACAACAGGCTATTGTTTGCCTTATCAATACCAAGCAAAAATGGAATATTTAGTGAACAATGTTCCCAATATTGACAAAGCAATTTTATCCTGTCATTGTCACAATGATTTAGGGTTAGCAACTGCAAATTCAATTGCAGGTGTGATGGGTGGCGCGCGACAAATTGAGTGTACCATTAACGGATTAGGGGAGCGTGCAGGTAATACAGCATTGGAGGAAGTGGTGATGGTATTAAACCAACATAGTGATTTGGGATATAGAACAAATATCAATACCAGATTATTAAATCCAATCAGCCATGAGGTTGCAGAGATCATGCGCATGGGTGTGCAACCCAATAAAGCCATCGTAGGAGCGAACGCGTTTTCACATTCCTCAGGCATACATCAGGATGGATTTTTAAAGGAAGCACAAACTTATGAAATCATTAATCCAGAATTAGTGGGCGCAGAAGCAAGTAAAATTGTTTTAACTGCACGCAGTGGTCGTAGCGCACTAGCGCATCGTTTACATAAATTAGGCTATCCGTATACAAGAAATGATATCGATGTTTTATATCCTATCTTTTTACAATTAGCGGATCGAAAAAAAGAAGTAACACAGGATGATTTAGTAGAAATAGCTACAGCGTATACAAAATAAAAAGCGACAAAAAATATTTTATAAAAATGGGCAAAACAATATTTGATAAAATCTGGGACAAGCATGTGGTAAAGATCATTGAAGATGGTCCATCGGTATTGTATATCGACAAGCATTTAATTCATGAAGTAACCAGTCCGCAAGCATTTAGTGGTATTGAAAAAAGAGGCGCGCAATTATTTCGTCCAAAACAAATCGTAGCTACTGCCGATCATAATGTACCTACAATCAATCAGCATTTACCTATTGCCGATCAACTATCAAAATTTCAAGTTGATACTTTAATTGACAATTGTAAAAAGCATGGTGTTGAATTATATGGATTAGGTCATGAGCACCAAGGTATTGTGCATGTGATTGGACCAGAATTAGGAATTACACAACCAGGTATGACCATTGTATGTGGCGATAGTCACACATCCACCCATGGAGCATTTGGATCAATTGCATTTGGTATTGGTACGAGTGAAGTGGAAATGGTTTTTGCTTCACAATGTGTGATGCAATCCAAGCCCAAAGTAATGCGTATTAATATTGAGGGAGCCATACAAAATGGCGTGGTGTCCAAAGATATCATCTTATTTATCATAGCACAAATTTCGGCAAGTGGTGCAACCGGCTACTTTGTGGAATATGCAGGATCTGCTATTCGTACATTAAGTATGGAAGCCCGCATGACCATTTGTAATATGAGCATTGAAATGGGTGCACGTGGCGGCATTATTGCACCGGATGAAACTACTTATGCGTATATCAAAGGACGTCCCTTCGCGCCAAAGGATGCGGAGTGGGAAATAAAATTAGCCGAGTGGAAACAATTATTTACAGATGCAGATGCAAAGTTTGATGTTGAAATAAATATCAACGCTGCTGATATACAACCCATGGTTACTTATGGAACCAATCCGGGTATGGGTTTAGCTGTGACAGGAAATGTACCTACGCTTGAAAGTATTACGGATCCAACGGAACAACAAAATTTTGAGAAAGCATTAAAATATATGGGATTAACCCCAGGACAAAGTTTATTAGGCATGCCAGTACAAAATGTATTTATAGGCTCATGTACTAATTCACGTATCGAGGATTTTAGATTAGTAGCAAGTATTATTAAAGGCAAACAAAAAGATCCGAATGTAAAAACATTAATTGTACCGGGATCGCAAGCGGTCGCCAAACAAATTATTGCGGAAGGATTGGATAAAATATTTGCAGCAGCAGGTGTGGAAATACGACAAGCAGGATGTAGTGCATGCTTGGGTATGAATGAAGATAAAATTCCTGCAGGTGAATATTGCATTAGTACCAGCAATCGAAACTTTGAAGGGCGTCAAGGTGCAGGTGCAAGAACTATGTTGGTGAGCCCACTCACTGCAGCAGCGGCTTTATTGACAGGAAAAATTAGTGATATCAGAACAATGTTAAATTAAAAATAAACATGCAATCATTACAAAAAATAACAAGTAGGTTTATTCCTTTACGCATTGAAAATGTGGATACGGATCAAATTATACCTGCACGTTTTTTAAAGGCCACTACCAAAGTGGGTTTTGGAAAAAATTTATTTAGGGATTGGCGTTATGAAAATGATGACGAAACAAAACCAAAAGCTGACTTTGTATTCAATCAAAAACAATACAGCGGCGATATACTAGTTGCAGCTAAAAACTTTGGGTGCGGATCATCTCGCGAGCACGCAGCTTGGTCCATACAAGATTATGGATTTAAGGTGGTGGTGTCTAGTTTTTTTGCTGACATCTTTAAAAATAATGCGTTGAATAATGGGGTGCTTCCAGTAACTGTCACTGATGCATTTTTACAACAAATATTTACCGAAGACGCTGAAGCTACCTTAACGGTTGACTTGGAAAAGCAAACCATCACTATTGACAATACTGGTGCAAGCGAAACCTTTGACATTAATGCGTATAAAAAAACATGCATGTTAAATGGCTATGATGATATTGATTATTTATTAAGTATGAAAGAAGAGATCGCCGCATTTGAAAAAGCAAGATGATAAAATTTTGAAAAAGTAAATATTGAAAATAAAGTGGTCTGCGCGAAAATATTTTATCGCAACTATTTTAAAATAAGAATGAAATGAAAAAGAAAATAGCAGTCATATTAGGAGATGGGATTGGTCCAGAAGTAACCCAGCAATCTATCAAGGTATTAAATACCATTGCCAAAAATTATCAGCATGAGTTTACTTATGAACATGGTTTAATGGGTGCTATCGCTATTGATGAAACAGGAAATCCTTTACCGGATGAAACGATAAAAATTTGTTTGTCGAGTGATGCTATTTTATTTGGTGCTATTGGTGATCCAAAGTATGACAATGATCCCAATGCAAAAGTACGTCCAGAGCAAGGCTTATTAAAATTAAGAAAGGAGTTACAATTATTTGCCAATATCCGACCGGTAAAAACCTATGACGCCTTACAACATTTAACACCGCTGAAACCAAAGTTGTTGGAGAACGTTGACTTTGTTATTTATCGTGAATTAACTGGCGGAATTTATTTTGGTGCAAAATCAATAAGTGATGATGGCACTGTGGCAACGGATAATTGTTCTTATTCCGTAAATGAAATTGAACGCATTGCACATCTTGCATTTCAGCATGCGCAAAAAAGAAGAAAAAAATTAACTTTAGTTGATAAAGCAAATGTTTTAGAAACATCTCGATTATGGCGCAAAGTGGTACAAAAAATGTGTGCGCAATATGCGGACGTAACGGTGGATTATTTATTTGTAGATAATGCAGCGATGCAAATCATTTTAAATCCTGCGCAGTTTGATGTGATGTTAACGGAAAATTTATTTGGTGATATATTAAGTGATGAAGCATCTGTGTTGGCAGGATCATTAGGTATGTTACCTTCTGCTTCTGTTGGAAATACAGTGGCTTTATTTGAACCTATTCATGGATCTTATCCGCAAGCAAAAGGAAAAGATATTGCAAATCCAATGGGGTCTATTTTATCAGCCGCTATGTTATTAGACCATTTTGGTTTAACCGCTGAAGCAGCCATTGTTCGTGAAGCAGCGGATTGGTGTTTGAGTAACAAATTTGTTTCCAAGGACATTGATCCTATTAATAGTTATAGTACTTCAGTAATAGGTGATTTGATTTCGGAATATATTGAGCGACATATTTCGGGTGAAGGGCATGTGCATCATGAAAGATTACATAAATCAACTATTATTTAAAATAAAATGAGAACAAACCTAAATAAGCGTTTAACGAACGATTGTTTTAAGGTTTTGAAGTAAAACAAGATTAAATTTATAGACACATATATATGTATACATTATGGAACTAAATAAATATTCAAAAATAATTACACTGGATCCTACCCAGCCAGCAGCGCAAGCGATGTTTTATGGTATTGGATTAACAGATGCTGATTTACATAAAGGACAAGTAGGTGTGGTGAGTATGGGCTATGATGGTAACACTTGTAATATGCATTTGAATGATTTAGCTGCTGAAGTAAAAAAGAGTATTTGGGAAAATGATTTAGTGGGTTTAACCTTTCATACGATTGGTGTAAGTGATGGTATGAGCAATGGTACGCCTGGTATGCGTTACTCCTTGGTGAGTCGTGATGTTATTGCAGATAGTATTGAAACTGTTTGTGGTGCACAATACTATGATGGATTAATTACTGTTCCAGGTTGTGATAAAAATATGCCAGGATCATTAATTGCGATGGGTCGATTAAATCGCCCTTCTTTAATGTTGTATGGTGGCACCATTGCACCAGGACATTACAATGGGCAGGACTTAAATATTGTTTCTGCATTTGAAGCCTTAGGACAAAAAATGGCAGGGCAATTGGATGAAGCCGATTTCATGGGCATCGTAAAACATGCATGTCCGGGCGCTGGCGCTTGTGGTGGTATGTATACCGCAAACACAATGGCATCCGCTATCGAAGCACTAGGAATGAGTTTACCATATTCCTCTTCCAACCCAGCCTTGAGTGATGAAAAGAAGCAAGAGTGTAAGGATGCGGGCGCAGCCATTCGATTATTATTAGAACGAGATATTAAGCCTCGAGATATTATGACACGCAAAGCATTTGAAAATGCAGTAGCGGTTATTATGGTATTGGGCGGAAGCACGAATGCTGTATTGCATATGATTGCAATGGCAAAAAGTGTGGGCGTAAGTTTTACGCAGGATGATTTTCAAATAATCAGTGATAAAATTCCAGTGTTGGCTGATTTCAAACCCTCTGGAAAATATTTAATGCAGGATTTACATCAGTACGGTGGCGTACCTGCAGTGATGAAATATATGTTAGCACAAAGATGGTTACATGGCGATTGCTTGACTGTCACTGGAAAAACCATTGCAGAAAATTTAGCAGGCATTCCTGATTTAGATTTTGACCAACAAAAAATCATCTATCCAAAGGAAAACCCAATCAAAGCAACAGGCCACTTACAAATTATGTATGGCAATTTAGCAACAGGTGGAAGTGTTGCAAAAATTTCAGGCAAGGAAGGTGATATGTTTGAAGGCCCTGCGCGTGTATTTGATGGAGAGCATGCATTAATTGAAGGCATTAATTCAAAAAAGATACAACCAGGTGATGTTGTCGTAATAAAAAATGTTGGACCGATTGGTGCACCGGGTATGCCGGAGATGTTAAAACCAACCTCTGCCATTATTGGTGCAGGATTAGGAAAGTCAGTGGCATTAATTACTGACGGACGTTTTAGCGGCGGTACCCACGGATTTGTGATTGGACATATTACACCGGAGGCATATAAAGGTGGATTGATTGGCGTGGTAGAAGATGGAGACATTATTGAATTAAATGTTCCAAAAAGAACTATGACTTTAAAAGTAGATGAAGCAACTATTGCAAAAAGAAGAGCAGCACAACCGGCGCCAGTTTTAAAAGCTACGAATGGGGTGCTTTGGAAATATGCAAAGTTGGTGAAGGATGCAAGTGAAGGATGTGTAACGGATGAAAATTAAAAAAAATGATTTTATGGAAACGATAATTGCAAAAACAACAGACCAAAAAGTGGAAGCGAAAATAGCGCCAACTACTTTGACCGGTTCGCAAGCGGTACTCGAAGCATGTATTGCAGAAGGTGCTGATACCATCTTTGGTTATCCAGGTGGTGCCATCATGCCGATCTATGATGCGTTGTATGATTATAATGACAAACTAAAACATATTTTAGTAAGACATGAACAAGGCGGCATCCATGCTGGACAAGGTTATGCGCGTACCTCTGGAAAAGTAGGTGTGGTTTTTGCAACGAGTGGTCCGGGGGCAACCAATTTAGTAACAGGATTAGCAGATGCAATGATTGATAGCACACCCTTGGTTTGTATTACTGGACAAGTGTTTGCACATTTATTAGGAACAGACGCATTTCAGGAAACAGATATTATAAATATCACCATGCCGGTAACGAAATGGAATTATCAAATTACCGATGCAACTGAAATCCCAGGCATATTGGCCAAAGCATTTTATTTGGCAAGAAGCGGACGACCTGGTCCTGTGCTCATTGACATTACCAAGAACGCACAAATACAATCTTTCAATTATGAAGGATACACACCTTGCAATCATATCCGCAGTTATCGCCCAAAACCTGTGATTCGTAAAAACTTTATTGATGAAGCCGTGGCATTAATTAATAATGCAAAAAAACCCTTGGTCATTTTTGGACAAGGGGTGATATTAGGAAAAGCGGAAAATGAATTTAAAAAGTTTATTGAAAAATCGGGCATGCCAGCTGCATGGACCATTTTAGGATTGAGTGCACTATCTACAGATCATCCACAAAATGTGGGCATGTTGGGTATGCATGGAAATTACGGCCCCAATG
>JANREK010000013.1:22941-30435 GCA_030726065.1 Sediminibacterium sp.
GATCATCCACAAAATGTGGGCATGTTGGGTATGCATGGAAATTACGGCCCCAATGTATTAACGAATGAGTGTGATGTATTAATTGCAGTGGGTATGCGTTTTGATGATCGCGTTACAGGCCGATTGGATAAATATGCAAAGCAAGCAAAAGTGATTCACTTAGATATTGATCCTTCTGAAATTGATAAAAACGTAAAAGCAGATGTGGGCGTATGGGGAGATTGTAAAGAAACATTACCATTACTTACTTTAGGCATTGAACAAAAAGACCGATCTGAATGGTTAAAAGTATTTGCATCTTATACGCAACAGGAATACGACCAATGTATCAAAGAGGAAATATATCCTGCAACAGACGAGATGACCATGGGCGAAGTTATCCGAATCGTGAATGAAACTACCCTAGGAAACGCAGTCATGGTAACGGATGTAGGGCAGCACCAAATGGTGACATGTCGTTATGCTAAGTTTAATGAATCCAGGAGCAATGTAACTTCAGGTGGATTAGGAACTATGGGCTTTGGATTGCCTGCAGCCATTGGTGCAAAATTTGGTGCACAAGATAGAACAGTGATTGCAGTGATTGGGGATGGTGGAATTCAAATGACCATTCAGGAATTAGGTACTATTATGCAAACAGGGGTGGATGTGAAAATTATGATATTGAATAATCAGTTTTTAGGAATGGTGCGTCAGTGGCAACAGTTGTTCAATGATAAGCGTTATTCATTTGTAGATATTCAAAGTCCTGATTATGTGATGGTGGCCAAAGCTTATGGTATTGAAGGTGCAAAAATTTCACACCGACATGAATTGGATCAAGGGATAAAAACCATGTTGGCACACAAGGGATCTTATTTATTAGAAGTGATGGTAGGAAAGGAAAACAATGTGTTCCCAATGGTACCACAGGGTTGTAGCGTTTCAGAAATCAGACTCAAGTAGGGTATAATAAAGGGGTATAACAATTAAAAAAAGAAACTATGGATACAAATACGGAAAAACAGGAATACACTATTACGGTGTACACTGAAAATCAGGTAGGATTGTTGAATCGTATTGCCATTATTTTTTCACGTCGAAAAATTAATGTTGAAAGTTTAAACACTTCCCCTTCTGAAATTGATGGCATACACCGATTCACCATCGTGATCCATGAATCAAGATCAGTGGTGATTAAACTAGTACGTCAAATTGAAAAGCAAGTAGAAGTATTAAAAACCTATTTTAACACCAATGATGAAATAGTATGGCAGGAATTGGCATTGTATAAAGTATTGTCTGAGGAAATTACAGAGCGCGCAAAGGTAGAAAGGTTATTGAGAGAGTTTGGCGCGCGTGCGATAGCGATTCGTAAGGACTTTATTGTATTTGAAACTACTGGTCATCGCGAGGAAACGAATAAATTAATGAAAGCCTTGGAACCCTTTGGCTTAGTGGAGTTTGTTAGAAGCGCGCGCGTAGCTATTATTAAAGAGAGCAGCGGGTTTCATGAAAAGTTAAAAGATTTTGAAAACAGAGAACCTAGTGAGGAAGTGATTGAAAACGAATACTTAGGGAAAAGAGAAGCGGTATTCACGATGTAAAAAATAGGGTCATTAAAAATCAAAGAAAATAAACAAGCAACAAATATAATAATAACAAATAAATAAAAATTTTAAATCTTAATTTAACTAAAAGTAAAATGGCAAAATTAAATTTCGGAGGTACCGAGGAAAATGTAGTCACCCGTGACGAATTTCCATTAGCAAAAGCACAGGAAGTTTTAAAAAATGAAACTATCGCCGTGATTGGATATGGAGTGCAAGGTCCAGGACAAGCATTAAACCAAAAAGAAAATGGCGTAAATGTAATTATCGGACAAAGAAAAAATTCAAAAAGTTGGGATAAGGCAGTAAAAGATGGTTTTGTACCAGGTACTACTTTATTTGAAATAGAAGAAGCTTTAGAAAAAGGAACTATTATTTGTTATTTATTAAGTGACGCTGCGCAAATCGCAATGTGGCCAACAGTAAAAAAACATTTAACGCCAGGAAAAGCATTGTATTTTTCTCATGGTTTTGGTATCACTTTTAATGAGCAAACAGGTATTGTACCTCCAGCGGATGTGGATGTATTTTTAGTAGCGCCTAAAGGATCAGGTACTTCATTGAGAAGAATGTTTTTACAAGGACGTGGTTTAAATAGTAGTTATGCTATCTTCCAAGATGCAACAGGAAAGGCTTGGGAAAGAGTAATCGCATTAGGTATTGCTATTGGATCTGGTTATTTATTTGAAACAGATTTCAAAAAAGAAGTTTTTTCTGATTTAACTGGGGAGCGCGGTACATTAATGGGCGCAATTCAAGGTATCTTTGCAGCGCAATATGAAGTGTTACGTAAAAATGGTCATAGCCCATCAGAAGCGTTTAATGAAACTGTGGAGGAATTAACACAATCATTAATGCCATTGGTTGCTGAAAATGGAATGGATTGGATGTATGCAAACTGTTCAACTACTGCACAAAGAGGTGCATTGGATTGGTGGAAAAAATTCCGTGATGCTACATTACCTGTTTTTAGTGACTTATATAAAAGTGTTGCCACTGGCGTTGAGTCAGCACGTTCCATTGATTTAAACAGTAAGTCTGATTACCGTGAAAAATTAGAAGTGGAGTTAGCTGAATTACACAATAGTGAAATGTGGCAAGCTGGAAAAACTGTAAGAAGTTTAAGACCAGAGAACCAACCAGGCAAATAAGCTGGGTTGGGTAGAAGGAACAAATAATTATTATTCATCTATGGATGAATCATATTAAAGGGAAAATATGAGTGAAGCAAAGAATATAAATAAACCTGTACTGGATATTGCGGGAGCAGCAGCAAGATTAAAGTCGGTCGTAACGCATACGCCACTTCAATTCAATGCGAACTTATCTCGTAAATACCAGTGCAATGTATATTTAAAGAGAGAGGATTTACAAATTGTACGATCTTATAAATTAAGAGGTGCATATAATATGATGCATCAACTATCACCTGAGCTATTGGCAAAGGGTGTAGTGTGTGCGAGTGCGGGTAACCATGCGCAAGGCTTTGCTTATAGTTGTAAAAAACTAGGCGTTAAGGGTGTGGTATTTATGCCCATCCCTTCTCCGCAACAAAAAGTAAACCAAACAAAAATGTTTGGTGATGAGTTTGTCGAAGTGGTTTTAGTGGGAGATACTTTTGATGATACTGCTATTGCAGCAAAAGCGTATACTATTGAACATGGTATGACATTCATTCCTCCATTTGATCATCCAGCAATTATATCAGGACAAGCAACCGTAGGTGTTGAAATTTTAGATGATATAAAAACATTAACTCCTGATCCCATTGATTACATTTTTTTACCCGTGGGTGGCGGCGGATTAAGTGCAGGGGTTGGCACTTATTTTAAACAAAAATCACCAAACACGAAAGTGATTGGCTTGGAACCAGAAGGCGCGCCAAGTATGTTTTGGGCATTGAAATCAGGCGAGCCTGTTGAATTAGAAAACATTGACAAATTTGTAGATGGTGCTTCGGTGAAAAGAGTTGGAGATATTACTTTTTCATTTTGTAAAGATGCACTAGATGATATGCATTTGGTACCAGAAGGAAAAATTTGTACCACTATTTTGCAAATGTATAATGAGGAAGCGATGGTGGTTGAGCCAGCGGGCGCCATGTCAATAGCGGCTTTGGATGATTACGCGGAGCAAATAAAAGGTAAAACTATTGTATGTATTGTAAGCGGTGGTAATAATGATATTGCACGCATGCAAGAAATTAAAGAAAGGTCTTTATTATATGAAGGCTTAAAATATTATTTCTTAATTCGATTTGCACAACGTCCAGGATCCTTAAAGGAATTTGTAAATAAAGTATTAGGACCTAATGATGATATCACGATGTTTGAATATGTACAAAAGCACAATAAAGAAGCGGGACCAGCACTGGTTGGATTGGAATTAAGATCAAAAAAAGATCATGAAACACTCATAAATAATATGAAAAAGTATCAGATCAATTACAACGAAATAAACAAAGACGATAATATTTATGGCTACTTAATATAAGCAGCATTAAATAGGGTCAATAAAAAAATAGGGATATGCAGGTTTTAAAATTTGGTGGGAGCTCGGTAGGAAGCGAAAAAGCGATTGGTAGTGTGGTTGAAATTGTAACACAAAGTTTACAAAACAAACCATGTATTGTTGTGGTATCTGCAATGCAAGAGGTTACGGATCAACTATTAATGTTAGCACAAACTGCAGCGCAAGGAAATGAGGCCTATAAAACCATCATTGAAAATATTGAGCAAAAGCATTTGGATATTGTTCGCATATTATTGCCCATACAACAACAAAGTGCTACTCTAAGTGTTGTCAAACAATTAATCAATGAGATAGAAGCAAATTGCGAAGGCTTATTCATGTTAAAGGAGTTATCGCCGCGCATGAAGGATAAAATTGTTTGTTATGGCGAGTTATTGTCTTCAAAAATTATTGCAGCCACATTTGCAGCTAAAGGAATTAACCAACAATGGGTGGATGCACGTGAATTAATTAAAACAGATTCTAATTTTTTAAATGCAGTGGTTGATAAGGAATTAACCTATAAAATAATTCAGGATTATTTTAAAAATCCTGCAAATGCATTTGACTTATATATTGCACCCGGATTTATTTCCTCCGATAAGCAAGGGAACACCACTACATTAGGCAGGGGCGGATCCGATTATACAGGTGCCATATTTGCGGCAGCTTTGAATGCGGATTGTCTAGAAATTTGGACGGATGTAAGTGGTATGATGACTGCGGATCCAAGGATTGTGTATAATGCAAAAGAAATTCCACAAATTTCTTATCAAGAAGCGATGGAATTATCCCATTTTGGTGCAAAGGTTATTTATCCGCCGACCATACAACCGGTCATGCATAAAAACATACCGGTATTAATTAAAAATACTTTTCATGCAAATCATTCGGGAACAATCATTCAAAATGAGTCACCGAAGGATGACAATTTTATACGTGGTATTTCAAGCATACAAGATATCTGTTTGTTAAGCTTGGAGGGAAGTGGCATGGTGGGTATACCAGGTTTTTCAAAAAGATTGTTTGAGGCTTTGGCGAATAAGCAAATCAACATTATTTTAATTACCCAAAGTTCATCTGAACATTCAATATGTGTTGGGGTAAATATACAGGATGCGCATCAAGCTAAAATCGCCGTGGATGCGGAGTTTGAGAAAGAAATACAAACACAAAAAGTAGAACCCTTAATTATTGAAAAGGAAGTTTCGATATTGGCTTTAGTAGGGGAGCAAATGAAAAGTCACCCTGGGGTGAGTGGAAAAATGTTTGGTGTGTTAGGCCGTAATGGTATTAATGTACGTGCGATTGCACAAGGGTCTTCTGAAAAAAATATTACAGCGGTAATTGCAACATTAGATGTTCGTAAAGCGATCAACGTATTGCATGAAGCATTTTTTGAAACTTCTTATAAGCAAGTGAATTTATATATCGCTGGTGTTGGAAATGTGGGCGGTAAATTAATAGATCAAATTAAGAAACAAGTAGGATATGTGCAGGAACAACTGCGTTTACAAATAAATATTGTAGGTATTGCCAATAGTAAACGCCAAATTATTAATCAGGATGGCATTGATTTATCTAATTGGCGGGAACAGCTGGTAGAAGCGCCTTTAGGTGATATCAATAAGTATGTAAATTCTATTATTGAAAATAATTTACGTAATAGTGTTTTTGTAGATGTGACAGCACATGAACAAGTTGCTAACGCCTATGCACAGTTATTAGGTAAAGCAGTGTCGGTGGTGGCATGTAATAAAATAGCTTGCTCATCACCCTATGATAATTACTTGAAATTAAAATCATTAGCGCGCGAGTACAATGCTTCGTTTTTATTTGAAACCAATGTGGGAGCTAGCTTACCTATTATTGGTACATTGAATAACTTAATATTAAGTGGCGATTCTATTAATAAAATACAAGCCGTATTATCGGGCACATTGAATTTTGTATTTAATCAATATGACGGAACAGTTCCATTTGCACAAGTAGTACGTCAGGCACAATCAGAAGGATATACCGAACCTGATCCAAGAATGGACTTAGGTGGAACAGATGTAATGCGTAAAATAATGATTTTGGCAAGGGAGGCGGGCAACAAAATTGAGATGTCAGATATTGAGAATGAAGGATTTTTACCTGCAAGTTGTTTTGATGGATCGGTAGAAGATTTTTATAAGGAAATGGAAAAGCAAGAGTCTCATTTTAAAAAGATATATGACGCAGCAGCTGCAAAAAATTGCAAATTAAAGTTTGTGGCCAATTTTGAAAATGACGCGAATGGAAAAGGGGTTGCCAAAGTTGGATTACAACATATTAAACCTAGCTCCGATTTTTATCATTTGTATGGCAAGGATAATTTGGTCTTGTTTTATTCAGGTCGTTATCCTGAGTTACCATTGGTGGTAAAGGGCGCGGGTGCTGGAGCCGATGTTACTGCTTCAGGTGTGTTTGCAGATATCATCAGAGCAGCAAGAGTATAAAATATTATTATGGTTCCAATTAATCAATGGATAAAAATTAAAGCCCCAGCCACCGTAGCAAATATGGTGTGTGGATTTGATATATTGGGCTTTGCCGTGAACAATCCCTATGATGAAATGGAAATGAGAATCGTAAAGCGTGCAGTAGGACAAGCCGCTATTACAATTATAAATATTGACAATTATAATTTACCCACTGATCCCGAATTGAATGTTGCAGGCGCTGCACTGTTGGCGATGATTGAGGAATACACTGCAAATAGTACCATTGAAAAAACAGTAGTTGATTTTTCAACGATAGGCTTAGAGTTAAAAATAAACAAACTAATTAAACCCGGAAGTGGCGTAGGTTCCAGTGCGGCAAGTTCAGCAGGCGCTGTAGTTGGGGCAAATTATTTATTAGGAAATATATTTTCCAAGGATGACTTAGTACGTTTTGCCATGAATGGTGAAAAAGTGGCATCGGGTGTAAAGCATGCGGATAATATTGCTCCATGTATTTTTGGAGGCGTCACATTAGTGCGGTCCATCTTCCCATTAGAAATAGTTACCTTACCCTCACCTGAATTATTTGTAACCATTGTGCATCCTCAAATTGAAGTACGTACAGCAGATGCGCGTAGCATATTAAGACAAAAGGTATTATTAAAAGATGCTATTAAACAATGGGGCAATATTGCTGGACTAGTGGCAGGGTTAATGAAATCAGATTATGATTTAATCGGAAGATCATTGGAGGATGTGATTATTGAACCCGTGAGATCTATATTAATCCCCGGTTTTGATGTATTAAAATTGTCTTGTAAACAAGCAGGCGCATTAGGTGGTGGTATTTCAGGTTCCGGCCCTTCTATATTTATGTTAAGCAAGACCGAAGAAATTGCGAAAGCAGTTGAAAAGGAAATGCATGA
>JANREK010000013.1:30535-32177 GCA_030726065.1 Sediminibacterium sp.
TCAATGCAGTATTATAGTTTACAAAAACAATCACCCAATGTTGATTTCAGAACCGCGGCCATTACAGGGCAGGCGCCTGATAAGGGATTGTATTTTCCAATGGAGATTCCGAAATTTACTGCAGCACAAATTAAGAATTTTAAAACTTTAGACAAAGCAAGTTTGGCTTTTGAGGTAATGCGCCCTTATGTTGGAGGCACCATTGATGATGCTACTTTAAAAAACATTTGCGCCGAAACTATCAATTTTGACTTCCCATTAGTTCCTATCACCGGTACTATTTCTTCCCTTGAATTATTTCATGGCCCCACACTTGCATTTAAGGATGTGGGCGCGCGATTTATGAGTAGGAGCTTGGGATATTTTTCTAAACAAGCGCGCGCAGAAAATGCTGCAGCGAATACGCTCAAATCACAAGAAGATAAAACACAAGATGAAAAACCAAGCACTGTATTGGTCGCAACAAGTGGAGATACTGGAGGGGCAGTGGCCAATGGGTTTTTAGGGGTGGCGGGGGTGGATGTTATTATATTATATCCCAAAGGGAAGGTGAGTCCTATTCAGGAATTACAATTGACCACCTTGGGGCAAAACATTACTGCTTTGGAAGTGGATGGAAGTTTTGATGATTGTCAAGCAATCGTGAAAGAAGCATTTATGGATGGAGAATTAAATGCAGCTTATAATTTAACATCTGCTAATTCAATTAATGTAGCTAGATGGTTACCGCAGCAATTATATTATTTTTTCGCATGGCAACAATGGGTTGCAAAATATCAGGATGCGGATGGCAACTATCCTCCAATGCATATTGTAGTACCGAGTGGTAATTTTGGAAATATATGTGCAGGTATGATTGCGAAGGAAAGTGGCTTACCCTTGGGGCATTTTGTAGCGGCATGTAATGCGAATGATGTTGTTACTAGATACATGGCTACTGAAAAATATGAAGTAAAGCCTTCGGTTGTGACTGTATCTAATGCGATGGATGTAGGCAATCCAAGTAATTTTGTTCGTATCCTAGAAATGATGCAAAACAATTTTACTACATTAAGTAATGCATTAACTAGTTATAGTATTACGGATAGCGATACCAAAGCAACCATTGCGCACGTATATAAGACCAATAATTATATTCTGGATCCGCATGGAGCAGTTGCATTTATTGCGGCTGAACAATTTTTATCGGAACAACAATTAAATAATAAAACGATTAGTACCACTGAAGACGCTTTCAACGCAGGCGCCATTATATTAGAAACAGCACACCCAGTGAAATTCCCTGAAGTGGTGGAAGAAGCAATAGGACAAACCTTGTCCATCCCTGCATCTGTTCAAAATTTATTTGAAAAGGAAAAAGTATCAATACCCCTAGCGCCTAATTATACTGCATTTAAAAATTGGATGCTTAATAAGTAGTAGCTATTTACATTTCGATTAGCCATTAAAATTAGCGTTACAAAAGTTGTAATCACTTAATCATTCTACAAAATTATTATTTATAAAAATTCTTTTACAAATTCCAAAGGATAATAAATTGGTAGTAAACTAGTAGCCCCTTTTTTTAATTTTCTATCACTTGTGATAAAATATTCCAATTTGTGATGCATTGCAGTATAATATTGTAAAGCATCTTCAGTAT
>JANREK010000014.1 GCA_030726065.1 Sediminibacterium sp.
GGATTCATCACCGCCATATAGGATTGATATACAGCATGGCTTGGTGAGCCTTGGTATTGAATATTATTTGGAGATTGAATATCTCCAGCGATACTTATTTTTTCGTTATTAATAAATAAAGGGAGTTTTGCTTGTAAGCCACTAAATCCTACAATAAAAATACTAGTAAAATTAGTACTTGCTTTTAATACAAATTTTCCACCTATAGCCTTAACTGATGCTACTTCCTTATTTCCCATTCCATCTAATAAAGTCACTACCGTACTATCTGGTAAATTTTTTAATTCTCCATTAATAACAATTCCTTGTGCGCTTACATTTGTATAAATACACATTACTAAAAAACCAATTATCCATTTTTTCATAGGTATCATTTAAAAAATTGAAATGTAAATATAAGTAATTTAACTTTGATGTCTTTGTTTTAAAACTTTTCCGATATCGCTAAGCTGGTAGCCTTTTGCTTGTAATAAAATCATATAATGGAATAATAAATCAGCCGATTCATCTAAAAATAACTTAGCATCATCGTCTTTGGCTTCTATGACTAATTCAACAGCTTCCTCTCCTACTTTTTGCGCAATTTTATTAATCCCCTTCGAAAATAAACTAGCTACATAGGAACTCGAGGGGTCTGCATTTTTACGAGATTCAATGATTTCCTCCAATTGATGTAGAAATGAAAAATCATTTTCTGCATCCTCCCCCCAACAAGTCGTTGTCCCTGTATGACAAACCGGGCCTGATGGAACCGCTTGAATGAGTAAAGTATCTTGATCGCAATCAAGTGCCATACTTATATATTGAAGAAAATTACCACTCTCCTCCCCTTTGGTCCATAACCTATTCTTTGAACGACTAAAAAAGGTAACATTCTTTAGTGAAATAGTTGCATCCACTGCCGCTTGATTCATAAAACCCAGCATCAATACACTTTTAGTATTGGCATCTTGAATGATCGCAGGCACTAAGCCATCGGCATATTTTGTAAAATTGATATTCATAATTAAAATTAATTAAAGTTTTGGTTTGAGGTAAACTTATAACCGAATAGAGATGCCTTTATTATTTAGATATTTTTTCAAATCAGGTATTGCTAATTCCTTGTAATGAAATATACTCGCTGCTAATGCCGCATCCGCTTTCCCAGTAGTAAAAACATCATAAAAATGTGCCGACTCCCCGCCACCGCCTGAAGCAATAATGGGTATAGGTAAGGTAGCGGATAGTGTTGCGGTAATATCTAATGCAAAACCTTGTTTGGTACCATCATGATTCATAGAAGTCAACAATATTTCACCGGCCCCTAAATCCACCGCTTTTTTTGCCCATTCCGTAGTTAAGGTATCTGTTTTTTGACGCCCTCCATTTAAATACACATACCAATTACCATCTGCTTCACATTTAGTATCAATCGCCAAAACTACACATTGACTACCAAAGTTTTTTGCAAAGCTTTTAATAATAGTAGGATCTATATAAGCTGCAGTATTTATAGAAATTTTATCTGCGCCATTTTGCAACAATACACTCACATCTTCCTCGGTTTTTATCCCCCCGCCCACGGTAAATGGGATATTAATTTTATGTGCGATTTTATTGACTAATTCACTTAAGGTTTTTCTTTTTTCTACTGTTGCTGTAATATCCAAAAAAACCAATTCATCCGCACCTTGCAATGCATATAGCGCAGCTAATTCAATTGGATCTCCTGCATCCCGCAATTCAGTAAAGTTGACCCCTTTGACAGTGCGGCCATCTTTGATATCTAAACAGGGTATAATTCGTTTGGTTAACATGTAAATATTTTTATTTGCGCCAATTAATTGAAATTAGCCAAATCACTAATTGTTATTTTATTTTCATAAATCGCCTTCCCAACTATTGCTGCACTGCAACCAATTTCCTCCAATTCAATTAAATCATCTAAGGAACTCACTCCGCCACTTGCAATTAAATTTAAACTTGGAAATTGATTGATGATTTTTTCATACAATTCAATGGATGGCCCTTGTAGTTTACCGTCCTTTTGAATATCCGTACAAAACATTTGACTCACCCCTTTGTCCATATACATTTTCATAAAATCAAATACGGTGATATTGGTTTTTTCTAACCAGCCGCCAATGACAATTTTTTCTTCAAAAACATCAGCACCCAACATAAACACATCTGCCCCAAACCTTGCAATCCATTCCTGAAATAATGCTGGATTTTTAACTGCCAAACTTCCAATCGTTGCATAAGTAGCCCCCGATTCTAACACCATTTTTAACGTTGCTTCTTTTTTAATACCTCCGCCAAAATCAATCTTCAAAGAAGTTTGCGTAGCAATTTTCTCTAATACTTTCCAATTAATCACCTCCCCAGCTTTTGCACCATCTAAATCAACCAAATGCAATCGCATTAAACCAATACCTTCAAAAGCCTTTGCAACTTCTAATGGATTTTCGTTGTATATTTTTTTTTGCGCATAATCGCCTTCCGTTAAACGGACACACTTTCCTTCAATAATGTCAATAGCTGGTATAATTTGCATGTAAGCGATTTGTTTAAAGTGCGATAAAGTTTTTAATAATTTGTTCTCCTACCAACGCCGACTTTTCAGGATGGAACTGTACGCCATAAAAATTATCTTTTTGCAAGGCAGCACTATAACTTAGAATGTAATCAGTTTTAGCAATGGTATGCGCACCTATTGTTGCATAATAACCATGTACAAAATAAGCGAAACTATTTTCTGGAACGGAGGTAAATAAATCGGTTTTAAAATCGCAAATAGTATTCCAACCCATTTGTGGTATTTTAAGCGTTGGTATGGAAGTGGTAAACTTTTGAACCTGCTCATCAAAAATTCCCAAACAAGGGGTGTTATTTTCTTCAGAATGCCTACACATCAATTGCATGCCAAGACAAATGCCTAATACGGGTTGTTTTAATTCGGAAATTAATACATCCAAATTGCGTTCCTTTAAATATTGCATCGCTGTACTCGCTTCCCCTACTCCAGGGAAAATAACCTTGTCAGCGGATTGTATCAAGCTTGGGTCATCAGTTACCACTGCTGTCATACCAATCCTTTCCAATGCGTACAACACGGACTGAATATTACCTGCATTATATTGAATGATAACTGTATTCATATTAAATTAATTACCCAAAACCTCATTTAAAAATTCTTTTGTTATTACGCCAACATCTTCTCCCTTCGACAATGCATTAATATAAGCTGACCCAATAATCGCACCATTTGTAAATTCATTCACTGCGTCAAAGCTTTGCTTATCCTTGATGCCAAATCCAACTAATATTGGGTTCTTCAAATTCATCTGTTGCAGCCTTTCTAAGTAAATGGCTACTTGCGTAAAATCCTTATCCTTACCAGTGGTTGCGGATGAACTTACCGCATATAAAAATCCTGAACTTAAACTATCTAATTTTCTTAATCTTTCTTCCGGGGTTTCCGGGGTAACAAGGAAAATAAAATCTAATCCGTTGTCTTTTATCGTTTTTCCATAGATGTTTTCAAACTCATACAATGGTAAATCAGGTAAAATTAATCCATCAACGCCTACTTCCTTTGCGCGCGCACAAAAAGCTTCAAAACCAAATTGTAATATTGGATTCATATACCCCATTAATACTACCGGAATATGAATTGTTTTGCGCATTTCTTGTAATTGTTCAAATAATACTTGAAGGGTCATCCCATTTGACAATGCATGAAGACTACTTCTTTGAATCACTTCTCCGTCGGCCAATGGATCGCTATACGGCATCCCCAATTCAATAATATTTGCGCCGTTTTCTTGCAAGCTTTCCATGATCTGTAATGTACTATTCAAATCAGGATATCCTGCTGTACAGTATACATTCAAAACGCGCTTTGATTGTGCTTTAAATAAATTTTCTAATCTTGCCATACTTTATATTTTCATTAAGATTCTATTAGCTCGAATTTTGCCCTAAAAAATCTCATTTTTATTTTATTTAATTCCTGTTCGATTATAATTGTAATTACAAATGTTCCATATAGGTTGCCAAATCCTTATCGCCTCTTCCACTTAAACAAACCACCACCACATCTGTTGGTTTTAAACCTAATTTAGGCAATACCGAAAAGGCATGTGCAGTCTCCAATGCAGGTATGATGCCTTCAATTTGTGATATATGAAAAGCAGAAGCCAATGCCTCTTCATCTGTTGCACTTAAAAAAGTACCTCGCTTGCTTTCATATAAAAATGCATGCAATGGGCCAATACCTGGGTAATCCAATCCTGCTGAAATACTATGGGGCTCTACTACCTGACCGTCATTTGTTTGCATCACAATACTTTTACTACCGTGCAAAATACCATGTGTCCCTAATTGGGTAGTAGCAGCACTTAATCCTGAATGAACCCCATGCCCAGCTGCTTCAACAGCCACCAATGCAACAGTAGGTTCATTTAAAAAATGATAAAATGCACCAGCAGCATTACTACCGCCACCGACACATGCTACCACATGGGTAGGCAATTCATTCCCTAATTTTTCCTTTAACTGTAAGCGCATTTCCTTACTTATCACACTTTGAAAACGAGCAACCATATCCGGATAAGGATGTGGCCCTACAACACTACCAATAATATAATGCGTTTCATTAGGCTCATTAATCCAAGCACGTATTGCTTCATTGGTCGCATCCTTCAATGTTTTACTTCCGCTTGTAGCTGGAACCACTGTCGCACCTAGCATTTTCATTCTTGCTACATTGGGCGCTTGTCTTTCAATATCTTTCTCTCCCATATACACCACACATTCCATACCCTTCAATGCACAAACTGTTGCAGTAGCTACGCCATGTTGCCCTGCACCTGTTTCAGCAATAATTTTTGTTTTCCCTAATCTTTTGGCTAAAACAATTTGACCAATAGTATTATTAATTTTATGCGCACCTGTATGACACAAATCTTCTCGCTTCAAATATATGTTTGCACCTATTTCTTTACTTAATCTTTCAGCGAAAAAAAGTGGGGTGGGTCTACCCACATAATCTTTTAATAAAGCATCGACTTCGGCGATAAATGCAGGATCCTGCATAATTTTTAAATATTCCGCTTTGAGGGTTTCCACATTTTTAAATAACATCTCAGGGATATACGCACCACCAAATTCACCATAATACCCCTCGATACTCGGATTTTGATAATTTACTTGTGTATTAAATGCTTGCATTTATAAATGTTTTAATTAATTCTAAATTTTTTATTCCTGGCGCTGTTTCAAATTGACTATTAATATCAATCACTGTTAAACTTTTCCCTGCTTTTGTTTTTTGCAAAACTTCAATCCCATGTATATCATTTGGACCAATACCCCCACTTAAAAAATAGGGCTTATTAAAGTCGGTATTTTTGATCAACTCCCAATTAAAATGTTGTCCTGTACCTCCATACAATGTACTATCAGTATCAAATAGATAATAGGTTGCTGCAGTATCGTATGCTGCAAAATCAGGTAAACAATTTCCCACCCTAAATACCTTCACGACTGGAACTATTTGATTTATTGTTGCACAATATTGCGCATCCTCATCTCCATGTAATTGTACGATATCCAATTTGGCTTTGTTAATGATATCCATCACCTGTTCCAAAGGCTCATTTACAAATACTCCCACTTTTTTTGCATGCTTTGGATTAAAATCAGCCAATTGATTTAATGTCAACTGATTTAATACATATCGCTTTGAAGGCGCATAAAAAATAAATCCAATATAATTTAGCTTCATTTCATCAAGCGCGATGGCTTGCGTTAAATCAGTGATCCCACATACTTTAAATTGCATTGCTACTTGATTTAATTTGTGATACAAATAATTCAAACGCTTTTGCCGGATCCGTTTGTTTCATAAAATACTCCCCCATTAAAAATCCATCAAACCCTTCCTTTTTTAATAACTGAAAAGTAGCCAAATCATAAATACCACTCTCTGCAATGCTTAACTTTTCTTTGGGTAACATGTTCTTTAATTTTAAAGAATGTTCAATATTTACCTCAAATGATTTTAAACTTCTATTATTTATTCCAACAAAGTCAACTTCATCACATATATGT
>JANREK010000015.1 GCA_030726065.1 Sediminibacterium sp.
GGGGCACAAAGCCTCTCACAAATGTGAGAGGCTTTTTTTATGCGCGACCAAAACACAGGGAAGACGTTTTGAGCAAAGCGAAAAACGGCAGTCCCGATGAAAGTTATTTTTTTTGCTATCTTGTGTGCATCGGAATATATAATAATTATGAGTCAGGAAAATTTAACCAAAAGCTTTTTGGATTTAGTTGAAATCATGGATACGCTTCGTGAAAAGTGCCCATGGGATAAAAAACAAACCATACATAGTTTACGCAGCAATACCATTGAGGAGCTATATGAATTGGTAGATGCGATTGTGGAAGAGGATTGGGATGGGATTAAGGAGGAGTTGGGAGATATTTTATTACACGTATTATTTTATGCCAAGATTGGAACAGAGCAAGGTAAATTTACTTTGCAAGATTCCATTGAAACCATATCAAAAAAATTAATTCACCGTCACCCACATATTTATGGTGATGTGAAAGTTGAAAACGACGACGATGTAAAAAGAAATTGGGAGCAATTAAAATTACAAGAAGGCAAGGGAGATAAAACAATTCTAAGTGGAGTGCCCAATAGTTTGCCTGCGATGGTGAAAGCTTTAAGAATTCAAGAAAAAGTGAAACATGTAGGATTCGAGTGGGAAAATAAAGAACAGGTTTGGGAAAAAGTAGAAGAAGAAATTGCAGAAATGAAAGTTGAGATTGAAGCGGATAACCAAGAGAAAACGGAACAGGAATTTGGTGATGTTTTATTTAGTATGATTAATTATGCGCGTTTTTTAAATATTGATCCTGAAACTGCACTAGAGAAAACAAATAAGAAATTTAAACATCGTTTTGAGCTCATGGAAAAATACGCCAAAGACAATGGGTTGGATTTAGCGAAAATGTCCTTGGTTGAAAAAGATAATATTTGGAAACAAATGAAAGAGAAGGAAGTATAGATTCCAGCGAGTTGTTATACATACGAAAGGGGCCCCGATAAATCGGGGCCCCTTTCGTATTAAGCCTTTATTTGAGATTATTTATTTTGATCATTCAAGTTTAACACGAAAGCATAGTTTCCAAAATAGCCAGGATAAATGCCTGAAAGTTTGATGCTAGCATTGGTTACTCTTTTCAAAGCTTCATAAAATTCTTCAACATTATTGACGGGTTTGTCATTCACCTGTGTAATAACGAATCCTTTTTCAACCCTGCTTTTACCAAGTATACCATTACCTAATTCTTTCACGACAACTCCGCCAGATAAGTCATTTTTTTCAGCAGTTGTTTTGTCAATTGTTTCTAGTTTACCACCTAGCTTTTCAGCTGCTTTACTACTTGTAGCCAAGTTGGCATCATTCCCAACCTTTGCTTTAAGCGTGGCATTGAAAGTCATATCCTTGCCATCTCTTTTAATTTGTACGCTTATTTTATCAGAAGGTTTATACCTCGCTATTTGCTCTTGTAGTTCAGGGGATGATTTAATAATAACACCATTAAATTTAGTGATGATATCACCTTTTTTCATGCCCGCTGCTTTTGCTGCACCTCCATCCACTACATCAATTACCAGTACCCCTTGGATTTCATTAGTTTTAATTCGGTACTCATCATCTATTTTTTTAATTTCTGATTCAGGCAAGCCGTCCCTAGGGTAAGAAATGCCTAGATACGCGCGTTGTACTGTTCCAAATTTTACAATATCTGTAACTACTTTTTTAACAATATTCACCGGTATTGCATATGAATAACCTGCATAGGATCCTGTAGGCGATGCAATTGCTGAATTTATTCCAACTAGCTCACCACTTGTATTTACTAAAGCGCCACCACTATTACCTTGGTTCACTGCTGCATCCGTTTGTAAAAATGTTTCTACCGGGCGATCACTTTGACGTGCATTAATATTAATATTTCTATTTTTTGCACTTATAATTCCAGCAGTAATTGTTACATCTAAATTTAAAGGATATCCAATGGCAAGTACCCATTGACCTAATTTAATTTCATCACTATTGCCATATACGATATACGGCAAAGTTGCTGCATCAATTTTAATTACCGCTAAATCACTACTAGGATCAGTGCCAATCACTTTTGCTTTGTATGATTTTTTATTGGTCAATGTTACATTAATTTCATCTGCCCCATTCACCACGTGGTTATTGGTAACAATATATCCATCCGCAGTAATTAATACACCGCTTCCACTTGCTCTTTGTTCAGGCATTACTCTTGGGCCACCAAAAAAATCGCCAAACATATCATCATCCCCAAAAAAATCTGAAAAAGGATTTCTTTGTCTTTTTTGGTTTGCATCAACGCGTTTAGCATTTGTCTTTGTTTTGATATGCACTACTGAAGGCGAAGCCGAACTAGCAGCAGGTGTAAAATCGACCGTAGAGGCGGGTGCATTACCATTAAAAAAACTTACATAATTGGTAGGCAATTGGTTATTGCTATCAAAAGAGGATATTGGTTTTATCCATTTGGAATAGCCCCAAATACTTACGAAAGTAGTTGCAAAGCTGATACTGATAATTGCCAAAATGTTTTTAAAATTCAAGTTCGTCATGTCTTTATTTATTTTAATCTAATATATCAAAATGTATACCATTCCGGGTACAAAATTAATGCAGCAGAAATTATGTCACAAAATCAAATATAAGCTTTAACAAAATATTTACGAAATTATTCGTGAATAAAAGAGCTAGCATAAATCCAAGTTACTACAATTTTTATTCAGATTGTTCACAAGCCGATTAAAAAAGCAAGGGTATCCACGCCATCTGCATATTGTTGTAAGCTAGGTTTTTGAAGGCTTCCAAAGGATAATCCTTCTTTTCCAACGATACATTGTATTTCTGCTGGATTTGCGATCGGAGGCTGGGTAGGAGTATAAAATTGGTAGTGAATTTGTGCGATAGCCGCAAAAGGAGAAGGGTTTTCACTTAACAAAATGGCATTGGTGTCCATGTAAAATTGACGGGTAATCATTAAAAGCGCCAATTGGTAGTCGTAATTATGTCGGTATTTATGCTCATCAATAATATAATTATATTTTTTCAAGGCATTTAATAAGGGGATAAAGTCATAGCCTTCGGGTACCCAAACCTGTGTAACATTGCGACAGCCTCTTCCAAAATAAAGCATCATATCATCGGCCAATAAATCCAAATCGGCTGCGCTTTCCCCGCCATCTAATATTGCAATAGATGTCTTATTCGATCTAATAATATGAGGATATTTCCCAAAGTATTGTTCAAAATATCTACTGGTATTATTGCTTCCTGTAGCTATATAGGCATCGCAGTCTTTTAAATGGCTTTGCACAATAATGTGATCTTGCCATTGGGGTTCAATCTCAATTAGAGTATGGATGATATATTCCATTCCTACAGTGTCCTTGGAAGATAATTTTACCACTGCAGTATGTCCTGCAATGAGGGTACTCAATAAATCATGGAATCCAACCAGGGGTATATTTCCAGCCATTACAATGCCCACTTTTTTATGGGTCATCTTATCTGCGATTTGCGGATAAGCGGCGGTCCAATCCATTAAGGCTTCTTTTGTTAAAAATTGCTGGGCAATTTGAGTAATGGACTTTTCAATAAAGTCAGGCAAAAACCAGGAATTTTGATTGTAGGCGCTCGCTTTGGCTTGAATTAATCCTTCATTATTAACGTCCAATAATCTGTCTTTTAGTAAAAAAAAACTATTTAATCTTGTTTGTAAATTCATGCTTGTATTGTATCTTTATGCCTACAAAAGTACATCACTAATAATTAAAAAATATTTATGGCAATCAAAATAACCGACGAATGTATCAACTGTGGCGCTTGTGAACCAGAATGTCCAAATAACGCAATTTATGAAGGTGGCGTTGAATGGGCAATGGCAGATGGAACTACAGTAAAAGGAGCATTTAGTTTAATGGACGGAACTTCAGTAGATGCAGGACAACGTATTGCACCAATTGCTGCTGATACCTATTATATCACTGCTAATAAATGTACAGAGTGTCAAGGATTTCATGAAGAACCACAATGTGCTTCTGTTTGTCCAGTTGATTGTTGCGTTCATGATGACCAATACAACGAAACAGTGGAAGAATTGCTAGCGAAGAAAGATTTATTACACGCTTAATTAATTACAATACTTTAAAAAGGGGATTAATTTCCCCTTTTTTTATGTCTTGTATTTTGTATGTTTGGTGTAGCAATCAGCAGGCATCATTGAGATTAAATAAATGGAAATGAAAAAAAAGGTAGCATTGGTGACAGGTGGCTTAAGTTCGGAAGCACAAATAAGCTATAAAAGTGCTAAAAATGTATTTACTGCATTGGATAAAAACGTGTACGATGTTTATATGATTGATATTCATCCCACCGGTTGGTGGTATGAGAATATACAAGAAGAGGAGGTTGCAGTGGACAAAGCTGATTTTAGTATTGTAGAAAATGGACAAAAAATAAATTTTGATGTGGCATTAATGTGTATTCATGGTACACCAGGTGAGGATGGAAAAATGCAAGGGTATTTTGATTTAATCGGCTTGCCTTATACGAGTTGTGATACTTCAACAAGTGCATTGACTTTTAATAAAAGATTTACGGTTGCAGTTGCGGGATTCGGTGGTGTTGGGGTAGCAAAATCATTGCATTTATTTATTGAATCTTCTTTAACAGAAGCCGAAATTTTATCTAATGTGAGTTTGCCGGTATTTGTAAAACCAAATAATGGCGGAAGCAGCGTGGGTATTAGTAAAGTAAACACTCAGCAGGAATTAGCACCCGCATTACAAAAAGCTTTCAAGGAAGATACACAAGTATTAGTGGAGGAATTTATTAGTGGCCGTGAGTTTACGATTGGGGTTTTTAAATCTAAAGGAGCAATAACGGTTTTACCGATCACTGAAATTATAACGGAAAACGAATTTTTTGATTTTGAAGCAAAATACCAAGGGAAAAGTAAAGAAGTAACCCCTGCTCAAATAACGGATACCATGCAAGTGGAATTAACAGCGGCTGCAACAAAAGCCTATGCAATTTTAAATTGCAGGGGTGTGGTTCGTATTGATTTTATTTATAATGAAGCGCAGCAAAAACCGTGTATGTTAGAAGTGAATACGGTGCCAGGGCAAAGTGATGCAAGTGTAATTCCGCAACAAGTGCGTGCATTGGGATGGTCTTTGACTGATTTTTATGGTTCAATCATTGAAGATACTTTATCAAAATAATATTTTAAAATTACCAACTTGGAAGCAATCGATAAATTATTAAAAAAACCGCTTTGGGTAAATATCTTAACAGGTATCGGGGCGTTTATTGTTTTGCTCATATTTTTTTTCTTTTCCTTAGGTTGGATAACGGGTAATGGTAAAACTGAAAAAGTGCCTAGTGTTGTTGGGCTAGATGTTACCGCTGCTCAAAAAAATTTAACAGCATTAGGGTTTGATGTTGTTTTACAAGATTCTATTTATGTAGACACACTTGCACGTAATGCGGTATTAAGACAAACTCCAGCGTCGGATGAAATTGTAAAAAAAGGACGTGCTGTATATTTAACGATCAATAGAATTGTGGCGCCATTAATTGATATGCCCAACTTAGTCGGCTTTTCATTAAAAAGTGCGCAGACTTATTTAAAAGTATTGGGCTTACGCCTGGGCGGAATAAGTGTGGTTGTCGATCGGAATAAAAACGTCGTCATTGATCAAATGGTGGATGGCAAAGCTATTTCGCCGGGTTCAAAAGTAGCATCAGGCACACTTATACATTTTTTAGTAGGTGATGGTGGATCATCTATTGGGTTTGAAGTTCCCGATTTATTAGGACTCACCGTAGATATGGCAAGAGCTAAAATTGCATCAATGGGATTACAAATAGGTAATATTACCTCTGCGACATCCATAATTGATACTGCGAATGCATTTTTGATACAGCAAAATCCTAATCCTTATTCGGGACAGCTGGATTCTTTAGGGATGCCCATTAAAAATGTTACTTTCCAAGGAGGTGCTATAGATGTTGTTATTGATAAAGTGGCACCGGTGATTAAAAGAGATTCGATCAACTAAGCAATCAGGTAAATAAAGAAAATTAAATCAAGAAACAATGAAAACAATTACCATTGAAGAAGTAAAAGCAAAATTAGATGCTGGAGAAAAAATTAATCTTTTAGACGTGCGTGAGCCACATGAGCACGCGGCTTTTAATATAGGAGGTCAGCTATTGCCATTAGGTTTAGTACAATCTTTACAATTAGATGAAATCGAACATTTGAAAGAAGAAACAATCTATGTTTATTGCCGCAGTGGTAATAGAAGTGGCCAGGCTTGTATGATGCTTGAACCTTATGGTTTTAAAAATGTGTATAATGTAGTGGGTGGTATGCTTGCTTGGCAAGAAAAATTTCCTGCGTAAACTTATTTTATATCTATAATTAAACTTAACCAATAGTTGCGTCCGGCCATTGGGAAATAGTTATTTGAGGTGGTTGTAGCACCACCATAGATATAACTATAGGTATAGCCATTGGGTTCGTACTTTATATCTAAAATATTATTGATAAAAAATTGTATTTTCATTTTCCATTTAGTTTTGTCAATTATTTGCCAATGTGCATTTATATCATTCAGAAAATAATCGTCAAGTGCTTTACTATTGTTTTGTGTGTTATCTAAATACTGCTTAGAAACATATTTAGTTGTCCAAATAAAAGCGAAACGTTCATTTGGTCTATATTGAAAAGTTCGATTAGTTATGAGCGTTGGTGAAAGCGCAATATTTGTATTATTGTGTTCAATGCTAATTTGTCCACCGTTGTCATAATCGTCAATATATTCTGTAAAACTTTTTATTTTATTTTGACTTAATGTGACACTGTAGGAGGTAGAATATTTTTTTCTTAAACTATATTGTGCCTGTAATTCAATTCCTGCTCTATAACTACTGGGTACATTTGTTCTTGTGTATGCGCCTACATCATTTATTTTGCCTGTTAACACGAGTTGGTCCTTATAATGCATGTAATACATATTGGCATTGAGTAGAAATTTTGATTTTTTAAATTCAAGTCCTGTTTCCCAATCAATTAATCTTTCGCTTTTGGGCTGTTGTATTTTATTTGCTTCAAAATCCTCTCTATTCGGTTCTTTATTGGCAAATGCAATACTAGTAAAGTAAGTCATGCTTTTATTGCGAAGACGAACACCCATTTTTGGGTTAAAAAATGCAAATTTTCTGTCAATAAATAAAATAGGATTGTCTTTAAATCCGTTCATTTTGTGTTGTACGTTTCTGAATTGTAAATCAATAAAGCTAGTCATATTCTTCAGCCAATATCGCTCCCATTTTAGATAACTATTGATCTCGGATTTTTTTGCATCTACATTGTAATATTTAAAATTAGCGGGTGCTAAATTTTGTGTGAGATAAGGGAGTGTCCCAAAATGAAGTCCATCATAAACCGTCCAGCCACCACCAGCTGTTAGCTCATTAACACTGTCTTTATAAGAAATGGCAGCAATCTGACCATAAAATTGATTGTCAAGCCATCTTCTTCTAACAATATCAGTAGGTACCCAAATTTTACCATTTGTTTCAATATTATAATCTGCTAAATCAACTTCAGATTTATATTCTTCATAATATCCTTTGCCTAATGTTGTAAATAATGCGGTGTTCCATTGAAGTTTTTTATTAATTTCTTTATTGTAAAATACTTGATAATGGGTTTGATTATAATTATCAACTTGGTCTTCATAGGGGTTGTCCAATTTTTCTGTTCCCGCTGGATTATAGGTGCGATTTGTTGATAATAATTCTTCAGGAACTCCATACCATGCTTGATATGTTTTTTCTTTACCAGAAAATATATTAAATCGAAGCGATGATTTTTCTCCCCAATAAGTAGTACTTACAAAATAGGATTTTAAATCACTACTAGCTCTGTCAATATATCCATCACTAACAATTTTACTTAATCTTGCATCTAGGGTCCAATGGTTATTAAGTAAACCCGATCCAAATAGTAAAGTATTTTTTAATGTATTAAAGGAGCCTCCGCTATTTTGAAAAGAAATATAGTTGTCGGGGTTATATTCATTTGTTGATAAGTTAACCGTACCGCCAAAAGCGCCAGCGCCATTGCTGGATGTACCAACACCTCTTTGTATTTGAATGCTATTGACACTTGAACTAAAGTCAGGTAAGTTTACAAAAAATGTACCCATACTCTCTGGGTCATTATAGGGGATGCCATTTAAAGTAAAATTAATTCTTGTTGCATCTGTTCCTCTAATTCTAATGCCAGTATAACCAACCCCATTGCCGGCATCTGCATGCACTACCACCGATGGGGTGTTTTGCAGTATAAATGGCAAATCCTGTCCCGTATTTAACAAAGCAATTTGATTTTTTGAAATATTACTTTTCGCAAATGGCCCTTGTTCGTTGGCTCTAATGGATTTTACTTCGAGTGGAGGCAGGTTTCGTATACTATCTGTATACTTTTTTAAGCTATCTGATATAGGCAGTTTTTGCAATGTTGGCTTTGGTTGCTGCGCCATGATATTAGCGAGCATAAAAAATGATACAAATGTTCCCAATAACTTAGTCATGACTAATGTTTAATTTTTTACAAAATTGATAATGGGAACAGGAATAATAGCTATGAGAAGTGCGCGTGATGCGTTGACCTTCCCTTCGCAGGCATTACCCTGTTCAGGTTCAACGGGTTTTTTCTCAGCTTTTTACAGCACCCCGAGGACAAAACAAAAATAATATGAATTAATCATACCAGCAAATTTAACTTTATAATAGTTATTACGTTTTAAGGAATATAAACACCTATCATATGAAAAAGCTAGTACTTGTATTGTTAGTTTTAACGAATTGCAACATCAATGCGCAACAAAAAACAGCGATAGTATACGATGACAATGCGCAAGTTCGTAAAGTGGTTAATTTTAATGCCATTAGGGTTTCTAGTGCCATTGATTTGTATTTAACCCAATCCGCTTCAAACAAAGTAGCTGTGAGTGCAAGTAGCGATCAAATTAGAGATCATATTATCACTGAAGTGGAAGGCGGTGTTTTGATTATTCGTTTAGGGGATAATGGATCTTGGTTTAATTGAAAAAAATGGGGGAACTACAAAACCAAGGCTTATGTAAGTATAAAAGATATTGATGCAATAACAGCGTTGGGCGCGAGTGATGTTCATATCATTAATAAAATTGAGTCGCCAAAAATTAGAATCAATTTATCAGAAGCCTCGGATTTGAAAGGAGATATTAGTGCTGGTGTAATTATTTATGATATTTCGGGTGCTTCTGATTGCAAAAGTTCGGTGGATGCAAATACTATTGCTATTACAGGGGCGGGTGCTTCTAAGATTGAATTAGCCGGAAGGGTGGATGATTTATCTGTGGTAATTTCTCGTGCAAGTGATGCAAAGCTTTACAATTTAAATTCAAAAGGGGCTATTTTAAAATCTTCAGGTGCGAGTAGTATACAAGCAACAGTTACTGAGCTGTTAAAAGCAAATTCACTTGGTGCAAGTAGCATTGATTACAAAGAGAATCCGATTGTAAAAGAATCTAATACCTCCGGTGCATCAAGCATTAGGCATAAAAATTAATTCAGCGAACTATAATTATATATAAAATGAAAAAGGAAATCTTTACAGATTTCCTTTTTTTAATTCGCTTACTGCAAAATCAGTTGCCCTTGCAGTTAAAGCCATATAAGTTAATGATGGATTTTGACAAGCGGATGAAGCCATGGCGGAACCATCTGTAATGAAAACATTTTTAGCATCATACATTTGATTCCATTTATTTAAAACAGAAGTTTTAGGATCCTTACCCATACGAGCCGTTCCCATTTCATGAATACAAAATCCTGGGGCAGGCATATTATCGTAAGTAGTAATATTTTTAATTCCAGCTGCTTCTAACATTTCTGCTGCGCTATTTTTCATATCAACACGCATCTTCATTTCATTGTCCTTGAATTCACAATCAATATCAAGGGTAGGTAATCCCCATTTGTCTTTTTTATCTTTATTTAAGCTTACTTTATTTTCATAATAAGGTAAGTGTTCACCCCATGAACCCCAGCCCATACTCCAATTGCCTGGTTCCGTAATACTTTCTTTTAATTCAACACCAATGCCATCTGCATCGCCACGTTTGCGTAAAGCACCACCTTGATAACCAAATCCACGAACATAACCTGCAGAGGAACCGCCATCTAAATTTCTAAAACGAGGAACATAAATACCATTTGGACGACGACCGTATGTATATTTATCTAGGAAGCCATCAAAGTCACCATTCGCGCCAACACCATAATGATGATCCATTAAATTATGCCCTACTTGTTGGCTACTATTTCCAAAACCTTTTGGGAAAACTTCTGATACCGAGTTTAATAAAATATGGGAAGTGCCTAAGGTAGATGCATTTAAGAAAACTATTTTAGCATAATATTCTTCTGTTTTATTGGTGTTCGCATCTAAAATTCGAACGCCTTTCGCGCGCCCAGTTTCTTTGTCGTATAAAATTTCTGTTGTGATGGCATCTGGTCTTAACGTTAAATTACCAGTTGCAAAAGCTGCAGGAAGCGTCGCAGAGTTGGAACTAAAATAACCTCCAAATGGACAACCTTGGTGACATTTATTTCTAAATTGACAAGGGCCGCGGGTTCCAATTTTTGCAGTATGATTTGCAGATCTTCCAATAATCATTGGACGACCCATTTTTGTTTTAAGATTATTTGCTACCATTTGTTCAACACAGTTCATTTCCATAGCGGGTTGAAATTCACCATCGGGTAAGTTAGGGATGCCATCTCGATTACCACTGATGCCTGCAAATTTTTCAACATAACTATACCAAGGGGCAAGATCATTATAGCGAATAGGCCAGTCGGTTCCATGTCCATCCTTTGCATTAGCTTCAAAATCCAAATCGCTCAAACGATAACTTTGACGACCCCACATCAGTGAACGACCACCTACATGATTTCCTCTAATCCAATCAAATGGTTTTACAGGATTGTAGGGATTTTCAAGATCGTTGACAAAGAATTTTTTTGACACCTCATCGTATGCGTAGCATTTACTTTGAATAGGAGAGGTAGATTTATCTTTCTCAGTTCTGGCATTGCGGTGTGGTAATTCCCAAGGATTTTTTTCGGTTCCTTCGTAATCTTTTATATGTTCCACATTACGTCCTCTTTCAAGTAAAATTGTCTTTAATCCTTTTTCTGTTAGTTCTTTTGCTGCCCAGCCTCCAGAAATACCGGAGCCTACTACAATCGCATCAAAAATGTTGGAATTCGTCATTTATTAAAGTTTTTAAGGTCAAGCCTTTATTGGTATACAAAATACTAAAAAATTATTATATTAATTTTAAACCAATTACAGGCATTACTAAAACGGGTATTTATAAAATTATCAAAGGTTACATTGAATTTCACGAATTTTATAGTTAGTATTCAAAAAATCTCACTTTTTTATTAAAGTCTACAAAATAAGTAGACTTTAATTTGGTAATGTAAAATAACTACCTTTTCTTTGTGCGAGTTCCTTAATACTTTACAATAGGTATTAAAAGGGCTATGAATCATTTACAAAAAGAAAATATTTTTTTAATCAAATATTCTATAAAAATAGTAGAAAAAATAAAACTTTATACAAACCACCATGAGCAAATTACATTTCGAAACACTTCAGTTGCACGCAGGTCAACAAATTGATCCAACCACAAAATCAAGAGCTGTGCCTATTTATCAAACCACTTCTTATGGTTTTAACAATGCAGCACATGCTGCTAATTTGTTTGGACTTAGAGAGTTTGGTAATATTTACACTCGACTAATGAATCCCACTACAGATGTTTTTGAAAACAGAATTGCTGCCTTAGAAGGTGGTGTAGCGGCCTTGGCCACCAGTAGCGGACAATCGGCTCAGTTTTTGGCACTTTCAAATATTTTACAATCAGGCGATAATTTTATATCTACTTCCTATGTGTATGGAGGTACTTACAATCAATTTAAAGTTACTTTTAAAAGATTAGGTATTGAAGCAAGATTTGCCAATGGAGACGATGTGGAAACATTTGTTCCTTTGATTGATAAGAATACAAAAGCAATCTATCTTGAAACCATTGGAAATCCAAAATTGAATATTCCCGATTTCAAGAAGTTTGTAGACTTGGCTAAAGAATATGACTTGCCTTTAATAGTGGACAATACTTTTGGGGCAGGTGGTTATTTTTTTAAGCCTTTGGAACATGGTGCCAATATTGTAGTAGAGTCTGCTACCAAATGGATTGGGGGTCATGGTACAACCATTGGTGGTGTGATTGTGGATGGTGGAAACTACAATTGGGGCAATGGCAAATTCCCTCAATTTACAGAACCTTCTGAGGGATACCACGGTTTAATGTTTTGGGACGTATTTGGTGAAGGGAATCCATTAGGCCTACCCAACATTGCATTTATTATTCGTGCAAGAGTGGAAGGGTTACGTGATTTTGGTGCATCTCAATCGCCATTTAATTCTTTCTTGTTAATCCAAGGATTGGAAACTTTATCCTTAAGAGCGCAACGTCATGCAGACAATGCATTGGCATTGGCCGAATGGTTAGAGTCTAACCCTTCCGTTGAATATGTTTTGTATCCTGGTTTAAAAAGCAGCGAATACAATGACTTGGCTAAGAAGTATTTAAGCAATGGTTTTGGTGGCGTACTTCAATTTGGTATTAAAGGAGGCAAGGAACATGCTGCTCGATTTATTGATCAATTGGAATTAGCTAGTCATTTAGCCAATGTAGGAGATGCTAAAACATTAGTCATTCATCCTGCGTCAACCACACACGAACAATTAAGTGAAGTGGAGCAAAAAGCAAGTGGAGTTTTACCTAATCAAGTAAGAGTGAGCGTAGGAATAGAACATATTGATGATATTAAAGCCGACTTTGTACAAGCTTTTCAAAAAGTATTGAATAAAGAAGCTGTACTAAATTAGTAGCAACTAAATAATCTAAACAAAACACATCATCCGTTTGAATTTTCAAGCGGATGATTTAATTTATATGAAGTGAGTTATCAATTATTTACATCAGTTGCTGAATTTGAATTGGAAAGTGGGGAGAAGCTAGAGGGCATTCATCTTGGCTACCATAGTTTTGGTAAGCTAAATGCGAAGCGCAATAATGTAGTTTGGATTTTTCATGCACTTACCGCAAACAGCAATCCATTTGATTGGTGGAACAATTTAATTGAAGGCAGTTCTAAGTTTAATGTAGCAACAAAATATATTATTTGTGTAAATATTCCAGGAAGTTGTTATGGTAGTATTGGGCCTTTGTCTATAAACCCTTTGACACATCAACCCTTTTATCATGAGTTCCCATTATTTACGAATAGAGATGTGGTAAAAGCTTTTCGGTTATTGAAAGATCATTTAGTCATTAATTCCATTCAAATAGGAATAGGAGGATCATTAGGTGGACAGCAATTATTAGAATGGGCAATTATTGAACCTAATTTATTTGAAACAATTATTCCATTAGCCACTAATGCAAAACATTCACCTTGGGGGATTGCATACAATACCTCTCAAAGATGGGCGATAGAAAATGATTCAAGTTGGAAAACAAGCACTACAGATGCTGGTAGAGAGGGCCTTAAATTAGCAAGAAGTATTGCTTTATTATCTTATCGAAGTGCTGAAATTTATAATCTAAATCAATTGGATGATGTTGACAATATAGAAGATGCACTAAAATTTGAACACAAGGCTATATCTTATCAAAAGTATCAGGGACAAAAATTAGCCAATCGTTTTAATGCTTATTCTTACTATTTACTTTCAAAAATGATGGACTTGCATGATGTTGGTAGGGGAAGAGGGGGTGTGAAAAATGCACTTGCCATCATAAAGGCAAATGCCCTGGTGATAAGTTTAAGTTCAGACCTACTTTTCCCGTTGGAAGATCAAGCATTTTTACATCAAAATATTAAACAATCGCATCATTTTATCATTGAATCCAATTATGGGCACGATGGCTTTTTAGTCGAGACCAAGAAAATTGCAGCTCTTATTTAAAAGTATTCTTTTTATATATAACTTCTTCATAATTTTACCATTTTATTTAATCAAACTTCGATTACTGTATACATGATATTCTCCAGGGGCTAAAGTGATAGCGTAAATGAGTTGGTTAACATTAATAGTCGAATTGTCTAATTGATCTGCCCTTCCAATTAAATCCTTCCATAGGGTAAATTCAATGGTATAATTTTTATCAACAGAATATTTATATATTAAATAGTGTTTCCAACTGCATCATAGGTATAAACATTTTCCCACAGGATAAAATTAATGTATTAGAAATTACAAAGGGGTGTATCCTAAAATGTTTTAGTTGGTATTCTGTGTTAATTATTGCGCTAACAAAACCCTCCAAAACCCCATATTTCTCCGTTCTGCGCTAGTTTCAATTTAACCAGTATAAACTTGGTCAAGAAGCAATAAACGCCTATCTTTGCCGTCCAAACATCGCGAGGTAGAGCAGCGGTAGCTCGTCGGGCTCATAACCCGAAGGTCGGAGGTTCGATCCCTTCCCTCGCAACATAGTAACCCGCTCCCGATTCCTATCGAGAGCGGATTTTTTTTGTAGTAACTTTGTATCATTAAGGTTTGAATAAAAGAATAGAAAGGCATGAAAGTAGGGTTTGTAAACATATTTGGGAAGCCAAACGCCGGTAAAAGTACTTTACTGAACGCCATTATGGGTGAGAAAATGGCTATTGTGTCCTCCAAAGTACAAACCACGCGTCATAGAATTAAGGCCTTTTTGAACAAGGTGGATGAGTATCAAGTCATATTTTCCGATACGCCTGGGATCATTGATCCTAAATACAAGCTGCATGAGAAGATGATGGGGGCGGTAAAATCGGCCTTGGAAGATGCTGATTTGGGACTTTTAATGGTGGATGTTCGAAATGATTTTGATGAAATTGACGCCATGTTTAGCGCTTTAAAGCTAAAAGTGCCTTGTATTGTGGTGATGAATAAGTCGGATTTAGCCCCAGGTGGCAGGGTAAAAGAAGCAAATGCTTACTTTAGCGCGAAGCCTTATTGTACAAAAATAATTTCAATTAGTGCATTGAATATCATTGATGTAGATAGGTTAATGAAAGTAATACTTAAGCTTATTCCTGAAGGGGGTCATCCGTTTTTCGATCAGGAGGATTTGAGTGATATGCCGACTAAGTTTTTTGTAAGTGAGATGATCCGGGAAAAGATATACCAGTTGTTTGGGGAGGAAATTCCTTATCACACAGCCGTGTTGGTGAATTCATTTAAGGAGCAGCCGCTTCTTACAAAAATTCAGGCGGATATTGTCGTGAATCGTGAGACGCAAAAAGCAATTATTATTGGACAAGGGGGTAAGATGATTAAGGAGATAGGTAGTTTGGCTAGGAAGGATATTGAAGAGTTCATTGGTTCCAAGGTTTACCTCGAACTATTTGTAAAGGTGAAGCCTAAGTGGCGTGACAATGATATGAAATTAAAAGAATTTGGGTATTAGTATTAATTTATAATTTAATTACTTAATGTAATGTTTATTAATAATTTATATAATGTTGATTGAATATTAAATTGAAGTTTTATGAGTTATACAGTGGCAATTGTTGGAAGGCCAAACGTAGGAAAAAGCACATTGTTTAATCGTTTCTTAGAGGAGCGTAAAGCAATTGTGGATGATATTAGTGGTGTTACCAGAGACCGTCAATACGGGGTAACTGAATGGAATGGCAAAACATTTAACGTGATTGATACAGGTGGGTTTGTACCTGATTCTCGTGACATGTTTGAGACAGAGATTCGTAAACAAGTGAATATCGCGATTGAGGAAGCCAATGCCATCATTTTTATGGTGGATGCAGCAGTAGGTTTGACCGACTTAGATTCATCTATGGCAAATATGCTTCGACGTAGCACTAAGCCGGTGTATGTGTGTGTGAACAAAGTAGATAATTCCACAAGGGCTTTAGAAGGCACTGAATTTTACGGAATGGGCTTTGAGCACAATTACTTTGTGAGCTCTATTTCAGGAAGTGGTACCGGTGAAATATTAGATGCAGTAACTAATGGGATGAAGGATGAGCCGGTGAAAGTGGTGAATGCGGAATTACCCGAAGGCGCTGAACCTGAGGAGGAAGTTGCCATCCCTAAAATTGCGATTATGGGCCAACCTAATGTTGGAAAATCTTCCTTGTTAAACGCCATGATTGGTCAAAATAGAACCATTGTATCGGATATTGCCGGCACTACGCGTGATACCATTCATACCCATTATAATATGTTCCAAAAGGAATTTGTTTTAATTGATACGGCTGGAATTAGAAGAAAGAATAAGGAAAAAGATGATTTAGAGTTTTATTCCATTATCCGTGCCATAAAGGCCATGGATGAGGCGGATGTTTGTTTATTAGTGATAGATGCACTGAAGGGGGTTACCGCCCAGGATTTAAGTATTTTTAGCTTGGCTGCAAAAAAAGGAAAGGGCATTGTTGTATTGGTAAATAAATGGGATTTGATTGAAAAAGAGACCAACACTGCTAGGGATTATGAAAAAGTACTCAAGGACAAACTGGCACCTTTTACAGATGTGCCTGTACTATTTATATCTGCACTTGAAAAAACTAGGATATTTAAGGCAATTGAATTGGCCTTGGATGTGTTTGAGAACAGGCACCGTAAAGTACCTACTTCTAAGCTAAATGATATTATGCTTAAAGTGGTTCAAAATTACCAAGCGCCTGTGGTGAGGGGGCATATTATTAAGATCAAGTTTGTATCTCAATTACCCACTAGAGTCCCAAGTTTTGCCTTTTTTACCAATTTCCCTGACGATATTAAAACCCCCTATAGGAACTATTTAGAGAACCAAATAAGGGCAAATTTCAAGTTTACAGGGGTCCCGGTAAGGATTTACTTCAGAAAAAAGTAGCATTTCCTCTTGTTTTTAATGATTATTTTAAAATTTAAAGGTAAAATTTGGCTATTTTAAAGGGGATTGTTATCTTCGTCTCCGTATTAAATACAAACTTAAAACCATTTTAAAATGAAAAAAGTATTCGCAATCTTAGCTATCGCTGCTTTAACTGCATGTGGTGGTGCTTCAACTGAAGCTACAACTGATACAGCTGCTGCAACTGTAGATACAACTGCTGTTGTAACTGTAGACACTGCTGCTGCTGCTGAGTAATTTAGAAGTTTACAATAACTTCTTGCAAGAAGGTCCTTCCCGATAATATCGGGAAGGATTTTTTATTTTTGGGTGGCCTGTCGTAAAATCACCATTCTCCAACACTTTTGGCATCAATATTGCCTTATGATGGTATACATTACCAATGTGCTATTAAAGATAGCAGGTATGTCATTTTGACTATTTTAAAATAAATAACAGTGGATAATAATTTTTTATTTAGAGCGGAGGAGGATAATGAATTCATACCCTTATTTTCATTTAATGAGCAGGATATGGAGGGGGACAAGGATATGGTCGTGGATGATATCATTCCTATTTTGCCATTACGTAATACGGTTTTGTTTCCTGGGGTAGTGATTCCAATTACGGTAGGGAGAGATAAAAGCATTCAAGCAGTAAAGGCTGCTTATAATAAGGATAAATTAATTGGGGTGGTTTCACAAAAGGATGGGAACATCGAAGATCCTACACCTGCAGATTTATGTTCCATTGGTACTGTAGCAAAAATCATTAAAATGATTAAGATGCAGGACGGTGGCACTACCATCATTATACAAGGTAAAAAGCGTTTCCAATTACTTGAAATGAAGGAAGAAGATCCTTTTTTTAAAGCAAGTATCAAAGTATTGGTGGAGGAAAAAGTCGGCAAAGAAGATCAAAATTTCCAGGCTTACTTATCGAACATCAAGGATTTGGCAACGCAAATCATTCAATTGTCGCCTAATTTTCCTTCAGAGGCTGCGATGATTTTAAAAAATATAGAGAATCCTTTATTCTTAATCAATTTTGTGAGTAGTAATTTAAATGTGGAGATTGCCAACAAGCAAGGCTTGTTAGAAGAGAATATTCTTTCCCTTAGGGCTGAAAAATTAATTCAGTATTTACAACAGGAATTGCAATTTGTTGAATTGAAAAATAAGGTGGCTAATAAAACGCGCACTGAAATTGACAAACAACAAAGGGATTATTTTTTACAACAGCAACTTAAAAGTATCAAGGATGAACTAGGCGGTGATGCGAATGATCGCGAGCTAGCAGAAATGAAAAAGAAGGCCGAAAATAAAAAATGGCCGGAGAGTGCAAAAAAATTATTCCAGAATGGCTTAGAAAAATTAGAAAGGATGCATCCTTCTACCCCTGACTATTCGGTGGTGTACAATCATCTTGATTTGATTTTAGATTTGCCTTGGGAGGAATACACCGATGATAATTATGATTTAAAGAATGCCAAAAAAGTGTTGGATGCAGATCATTATGGCATGGGAAAAATTAAATATCGAATTTTAGAATACTTAGCGGTACTTAAAATAAAAGGGGATATGAAAAGTCCTATTTTATGTTTTTTAGGTCCTCCAGGTATTGGTAAAACATCCTTAGGTAAATCCATAGCACACGCTATTGGTCGCAAATACGTAAGAGTAAGTTTAGGTGGATTGCATGATGAAAGTGAAATTCGCGGACATCGTAAAACTTATATTGGCGCAATGCCAGGTAGAATTATTCAAAGTTTGCGAAAAGTAAAAACATCTAATCCAGTCATGATTTTGGATGAGATTGATAAAATTGGAAGTGATCACAGAGGGGATCCCTCCTCTGCTTTATTGGAAGTGTTAGATCCAGAACAGAATCATAGTTTTTATGATAATTATTTGGAGTCAGAATATGATTTAAGCAAAACATTATTCATCGCTACTGCTAATGATATTAGTCGGATTCAGCCAGCATTGCGCGACCGTTTAGAGATTATTGATTTAAGTGGCTATGCGGTGGAAGAAAAAGTAGAGATTGCGAAACGCCATTTATTACCAAAGCAAAAATCGGCACATGGATTAGATAAAATAAATTTTAAAGTGCAGGATACCGTTTTGGAAAAAGTAATTGAGGATTATACGCGAGAAAGTGGGGTACGTGAATTAGATAGACAATTGGCTTCTATCATGCGTTATCAAGCCAAAGAATTGGCCTATAAGCACAAAGTAAAATCTACGGTTACCAAACCTGACATTATTAAAATTTTAGGACAACCAAAATACAGCAACGAAATTTACAAAACAGTGAACATGCCGGGTGTAGCTGTTGGCTTAGCTTGGACGTATGTGGGTGGCGATATATTATTTATTGAAGTGCTATTGGCCGATGGCAAAGGGGGCATGAAATTAACGGGGAACTTAGGCAATGTGATGAAGGAGAGTGTTGATACAGCGCTTACTTATTTACAAAGTAATGCAAAGAAAATAGGGGTGGATCCAAATTTGTTTACCACTAAATCAATACATGTGCATGTGCCCGAAGGCGCAGTGCCAAAGGATGGTCCAAGTGCAGGTATAACGATGCTTACTGCATTAACTTCGGCATTCACGGGACGTAAAGTAAAACCATATTTAGCCATGACAGGTGAAATCACCTTGCGAGGTCAAGTATTACCAGTTGGAGGGATCAAGGAAAAGATATTAGCTGCAAAAAGATCAGGTATGAAGGAAATTATCATGTGCTGGCAAAATGAAAAAGATGTCAATGAAATAGATAAAACATTTATTAAAGGGGTACAGTTTCATTATGTAAAAAACATGCAACAAGTACTTGACTTGGCATTAGTTTAAGTTGCTTATAAGGAATTCAACCCCTAGCTTTGTACTATGATGATTACAATCAAAAAAATACAAAAGCTAGGGGCTTTTATTTTAGCTTTATTTTTTTGTGTTCCAATGGTCATGGCACAAACCACCATTGGTAATATTGGCGGGAAGGAGTCAAACGCGGTATACAATTTTTTAAACCTGCCTCATTCTGCCAAGGCTTCCTCCTTGGGAGGCATCAATATCAGCCGTATACAACAAGACCTGGGATTGGCCATGTATAATCCTGCACTACTCACTCCAAGTATGGACAGTTGGTTGCACTTAAGTATTAAGCCTTATTTGGCTGACATCAAACAGTATGATTTTAGTGGTGCAAAATATTTAGAGCAAAAAAAATTAGTGCTAGGATGGGGTGTACATTTTATGGATTATGGTGCTGTTACCATGACTGATATTGCTGGCAATCAAATGGGTAATTTTCGCCCTAATGATTATAGTTTGCAATTCTCTGCCGCTACTAGTTATATAAATAACATTCATATTGGAACTACATTAAAATTTATACAATCCAATTATGGTTTATATAAATCAAATGGCTTCGCAATGGACATTGGTTTAAGATACCAGCCTACTAGTCAATTATCCCAACTGAGTGTATTGGTAAAAAATTTAGGCATGCAATTAAAAACCTATACCACAAAGGAGGAGCTTCCATTTAATTTAATTGTAGGATGGACAAAAAAATTAGAAAATGCCCCTTTTCAATTTTCATTGACGGCTGAAAAATTATCATTATGGAATTTGGCATATAATGATACCAGCTTTAATGCCCAACAAGGCTATAGGAATCCAGGTTCACTGCAAAATTTGTTTAATCATTTAATTTTGGCAGGGGAAGTGTTTATAGGAGAACAAGTATCCGTTAATCTGGGCTATAATTTTATGCGCCGTTTTGATTTAAATATACAAGGACAACAAAATGCATTAAATGGATTTAGTTCAGGCCTTGCGTTGCAATTGCAAAGGGTAGAAGTTCAATATGGCAATGCATTTTTTCAAAAAAATATGTACCATCATTTTTCATTGATGTATAACTTGAAAAACAGATAGCTTAATTCTTTTTCTTTACTGGAAAAAGGGCTTTTGGTTTTTGCGCTTCCTTATTAGGAGCTTTCATTGTAGGAGGGTTACCCTTTATTGGTTTCGGTGTTGTTGTGTTCGTATTAATGGCGGCAGGTTTTTCAACGGCAGTATTTTCGGCTGCTGGAATTTCATAATCCGATTCTCCTTTAATTTCTTCATCATTTATTAAAGTGGGCACTTCCGTATCAAGTTCGGTGCTATCTGAGTTTACAAAGTTGATATTAAAGTCGCCAGCCATATTTGAAGGACGATCAAAGTTAGCGTTCGGATCAAGATTGCATGCAGGGTCGGAGGTTACTTTATTCATAAAATAAGCCCAAATAGGTAAGGAAGCATGTGCACCTTGCCCAAAATAATTATTCGTAAAACGAATATATCTATCATCACAACCTACCCATGCACCTGCTAATATTTGGGGGGTATAGCCTATAAACCATAAATCACTATTATCATTAGTGGTACCTGTTTTTCCTGCAATAGATTGCGCTTTTATATCATAAGAATACAAACTACGCCCCGTCCCTTTTGAAATTACTCCTTGCATCATGCTTACTACTGAATAAGCAGTTGTTTCATTAATAACTTTTCTTCTTTGTGGAGAAAAACTTTCAAGTACATTTCCGTTTTTATCTTCAATTCGATTGATAAATAAAGGTTGCGCATTATAACCACCACCTGGGAACATGGTGTATGCTTGTACCATTTCGTATAGTGAAATTTCAACCGCACCTAAGGCTAAAGAAGGATAGGCGGGTATATCCGCTTGAATATTACATTTTTTCAAGTATTCAACAAATTGTTTGGCTGCTTCATTACCATTACCATTAATTTGTTTCATGATATAGGCCGATGCGCAGTTGCGTGATTCTGCTAGTGCTTGTGCCATTGGCATGGCTAATCCGGTACATGTCCTTGAAGTATTGGGCACCATGCCATAACCTTGAAAGTTTTGTTGTTGGTCCTGAACAATCGTGTATGGGGTAAAGCCTGATTTTTCGATGGCCAATGAATATAATAATGGTTTAATGGTAGATCCAACTTGGCGTCTGGTATTAATATTTACGTGGTCATATTTGAATGTTTTAAAATCAACGCCACCTACCCAAGCTTTCACTTCGCCCGTAAAAGGGTCCACTGCTAAAAACCCCGTTTGCAGTATTTGCTTATGGTATTTTAAGGAATCCAATGGCGTCATTATCGTATCAATAAATCGGTTTTTATTCCAAGCAAAAACGCGCATATTTACGGACTCGTCGAAAGTCTTTCTAATATCAACATCTTCTTGATCTTCCTTCTTTGCATTTCTCCAACGATCCGTTTGCTTGATGGCTAATTCTAATTGCGCGCTAAAATCCTTCCAAACACTACCTGTTTTAATATTGCTTTGTTTGTTGAACTCGCGTTGTAAATAAGCCATATGTCTTGCAACGGCTTCCTCTGCATATAATTGCATACGCGGATTAATCGTGGTATAAATTTTTAATCCATCACGATATAAGTTATAAGGATCGCCATTGTTTTTCTTATGTTCTTTGCACCATTTTTTCATGTACTCGCCAAGGGTCATTCTAAAATAGGGGCCTAATCCATTATTCTCATCTAATTTTCGATAGTTCGTTACAATCGGTAATTCTTTGTACTGCGCTGCTTGGTCATCACTAATGAACTTTTGTTCTGCCATTCGATTGATCACCAAATTGCGTCTTTCCAATGCGAGTTTAGGGTTGCGATTAGGGTTGTATTTGGTAGGCGCATTAATCATACCAATTAATAATGCTGCTTCTTCAACGCTTAAACGGTCTGGTTCCTTTTGAAAAAAGGTGCGAGATGCGTTACTTACACCAAACAAATTATCACTAAAAGGAACGGTATTTAAGTATAAGATTAAAATTTCTTGCTTGGTAAAGTTTCGTTCTAGCTTAATGGCAATAATACTTTCCTTAATTTTTTGTATGACACGTAGTAATTTATTTTTAGTACCCCAGTTATTGGTAAATAAATTTTTAGCGGTTTGCATACTAATGGTAGATGCGCCGCCTTTACTTCCTAAAAAGGCCACGGCACGTACTAAACCTTCCCAGTCAATGCCATAGTGATCATAAAATCGTTTATCCTCGGTAGCTACTAAAGCTTGTATTAAATAGGGACTAATATCACGATACTTTACACTAATGCGATCCTCTAAATAGTACTTACCCATGGGTGTGCCATCCTGGGCATACACTTGGCTTGCTAGCGAAGCAGTGGGGTTTTCAATATCATCCAAGTCGGGCATATCTCCAATCCAACCAAAATTAAGCATCAATAAAAACATTAAAATGACACCTGCAGTTATAAAGTAGTATTTCCAAAATAGGCGTACCCAATTTTTAGGTTTTTTTTCTTTATGTTGGTTAATTGGTTTCACTTATAATCCTTTATTGTTTATAAATATTATTGTTCATAAAGCCTTTATATTTTTTAAGATCGTCACTATTTTTTATTTGCAAAATATTGGACTTTCCTAAAATGTATAATTCATACTGTTTACTTTGTACAAACGAAATTATTTCAGTGCTTAGTCGTCCTTTAATTTTATTTAAATAAGCATCACTGCTATTTAAATTCTCAAAAGGGCCAATCCAAACAACAAAAACATTGGGTTCAAATTCAAAGTAAGTTACATCTAAATTTTGTTTTTTGAAATCCTCTTTATTGAGGTAGCCGAGGGCGGTGACCATTTCCTTCACCAGAATTTCCTTTATATTATTCGTAAGTAGCGCTACATAATGGGGCTCTAAGGTGTCCTTGGTAAAAAACAAACCAGCATCCATGGCATCTTTATTGGTGGAATCAATTCTTGGACTAATGGCAAGCGTTTTATTTTGGGAAGATTGCTTTAAACTTTTGACTATTAGGATTTTAGTCGTTGCCATTGATTTCAAGCTATCAGCGTTCAATTTGAATAAATACAACTCAGTCTCTTTCCTTTTTTTAAGTTCTTCGATAATATTTTTTGCACGATCTCTTATACTTTCATTTTGGTGCAGGAATATAATAGAATCCAATAACACAAATGCTAAGCTGTCCATTCGTTGTTGCGCGTACATTTTAACCTTTAAAAATTGATAGGGGGCAAACCACTTTGTTTTTTTAAGTTGTGCATCCAACTGGTTTGCTTTATTAGATAAGGTTGTCCAATTCCCAATTTGTGCTAAAAAATAGGCTTCTTTATAATCTGCCTCTACTTGTTTTTCTAGCGACTTTTTATTTTCGATGTTTGTTTTCTTCGTTATATAAACTCCTTTTGGAAATTTTGCTTCTACAATAGCAATGAGGCTGTCTGAAGTAGTTCGGTTCCCTTGGTGAATATATTCACTTGCTAAATCCAGTAAGCTACGTTCAGTAATAACATCATCCATATTTAAATTAATTACTTTCTGATATAAGGGTAGGGCTTTTTCAAAATCATTCAGTTGAAATAAAAATGTTTGTGCATTTTCAAAGCAGCTTTTATTTAAATCCACGGTTGATTTAGTCAGATCTTCTTTGCTACTAATGAGTTGGAGAGTGGTTGTTTTTTCCTTGGTAATTTCAGTAGTCGAAATGGATGTAGAAGTTTTGCTAGTGCTATCTGTTGTATACCTTGATTGCGTGGCATCCGCTGGATTGGTTGACTTATATACAATAGTGCTACTTGTTTTTCTGCGCCATTGATCAACATTTGGTCTGTTACCCCATTTTTGCGCAAAGTTTTGTTTTCCAATTTCAACAGTATTTTTATTTTCAAAATAAAAATCACTTATACCAGTTACGCCTTGAGATTGGTTATTCGTATTATTATTCCCTGTGCTATTATTACCGTAATTATTGGAAGTGTTACTAAAGCCATTATTACCCCCATTATTGCTACCATAATTATTTCCAAAACCATTTTTGCCAAAATTGTTATTGTTTCCCTGGTTGGTTAACGCCTCGCTTGCTAATGCAGCTTGTTTAACTTCATCAATAAATAAGGTGCTTAATTTTTCGGTTTTATTTTTTTCATCTAGTTCCCATTTATTTAAATACGCCTTCTGCAAATTTGCTGCAAGGGTATATATATATTGAAGCGTATCTTGTTGTTGGATTGTAATATCGTTTTTAAGTATTAATGGCAGCCATTTTTTACGCAGCGCTATTTTTTCAAAATCGGGGTTGGTTTTTAATATCAAGGTTAAACTATCATAGGCTAATGTAGCAACAGCGTAATTACTTGATTTATAATTGATGTCTGCCAACAACTCAAATGCTTTTTGTTTTTGCTTTAAGCCATTTTCATTTTTTTTGATGGAAACTAATAACCATTCATTTGCCCTTTCAATATCTTTATTCTGAATCGCTAATTTTGCCATTTCAAAATATATAATATCAGTATAAGGTTTGTATTTTTCCCTTCTTGACATTTGTTGTAGGGAATTGGCTAATTCAAGCCAGGGTGTTTTTGCTTGCTTAAAATCTATTTTTATTAAATTGATTTTTGCATATACACTGATTAATGGATTTAATGCATCACTGTGTGCTTTTTTATACCAAGAATAGGCATTGGCCAGATTATCTGATTTTTCCCATAATTGTGCAATGAGATAATACCATCTTGTTTTGGAAAACTTATCAGGGGCATTGGATAAACCCTTGGTTAAATAAGTAGCGGCGCTATCATAAATTTCACTTTGATAATAACCATAGGCTAATTGTTCAAATAAAAACGGGTGTAATCTTTTAGGGAAAAATGCATCCGTTTTTAATAACTGCAATAAACTTAAGCCCTCATTCAGTGAATTTATTTCAAAATAGTTTCTTGCCTGCCAAAGCATACTTTCATTTCTGATATTTCTATTTTCATAAAATTTATTATCTTCTTTAGTGGCGATACTGAATTGGCCTTTGGTATTTCTTAAATTACTTCCAATGGGTATATCCATTCCTGCTTCCTTTGTATCAAAAGCATAGTTGATGTATTGGAGTAAACTACCTGCGGTGTCAAAGTTTTTATGAAATAAGTAGGCTTTAGCTAATAACAAATAGGCGTCGTCCACCCAATTGCTCCTTAAATCATGTAACACCACATTGGCATTGCACCTGTAAATAATGGAGTCTATATCTTTTTTAGAAGTATTGGCTAGGTCATAATCATAAAATGTAATTAAAGTGGTGTAGTCCTCCTCTAAATAGGCGCGTGCATCTTTAATAATTTCTGTTAATTCCTCATTTGCGTGGAATATATAATTAAATTTTGAAACTGTATTTTGATAAGCTCGGCGGCCGAGTGTATATTTTTTCTTTGTAAGAATTTCATAGGGGAGTGGTCGCTCTTCTTCGTAGGGTATAAATTTGCGTGTGGCACTGTCTAATTTTACTTTAGCATTATCAATTTTTTTAAAAATAAAGTTGTTTATTTTTTTTTGATTACCGTCTAATACACTGTTTACTTTTTTAATCAACTTAGAATTATTGATATCTAGTATTGATTTGGTAGAATCCTGCGCCAAAACACCATTATTTATTACAAAAACACAGCCCAATAGCAGGAGTCGATAAGGCCAGTATTTTAATGGGTGCTGCAACAATTTCATGGTAGGACTAATAACGACTAAAAATACAATTAATTCTGTTTATTTTGTATCTTTAGGCTGCAACTTTTAATATGGCAAATTTAGACGATAATAACACTTTCAAACGCATCAGTAATACCTACCGTTTGGTGATCATGAATGATGATACTTATGATGAGGTGGTCGCATTCAGACTGTCTAGGACTTCTGTTTATATTGGCTTTAGTGTGAGTTTTATATTTTTAGTAGGTTTAACTATTGCGTTAATTGCTTTTACTCCACTCAAATATTATATTCCAGGATATGGCACCAAAGAGAGTCAAACGGTACTTCAGTTATTAAAAATAAGAACCGATTCTTTAGAGCAAACCTTACACTATAAAGAACAATATTTAGAAGGCATAAAAAAAGTGTTATCGGAAGGAAATGCAAAGCAATTGGATACAATTCCATTGAAATTACCCGAAAGTATACTTTCAAATGATTAATTATTTTTGTGAATACGAACCATAATAAAAAAAATCAGCCAGTCAGCGTTTGGGCTAATTATGCTGGTTTAGGGTCGCAATTGATTGCTGGATTATTGCTGTTATTATACATTGGTAAAAAGGGAGATGCCTATTGGGGTTTGAAACCAATGTTGATTTGGATATTGCCATTTGCCTTTATTTTTTTCACCTTATACAGAATCATAAAAGAAACAAAATAAATAGCATGTTTATAAAAAAAATAATTCCCATACTTTCTCTTTTCGCACTGATAAATACGATGTGTTTATTCTTCATGGAAAATGTCCTGTATTTTAATTACTACTTTATCGTTGTGGTAAATACTATATTATTTTTCATGGCAATTTATGGGTACGTACGTTTTTTAAAAATGGATAAGAATAACCCGAATGCAATGATTCGTTCTGTAATGTTAGGGACACTTTTAAAATTGGGCGTATTTGCAATTGCTGCTTTAATATATGCTAAAACGCAAGAAACAAAAGTGGGTATTCCCACTTTATCTGTTTGCATGGGAATTTATTTGTTGTATTCATGGCTTGAAATTCGTTGGGCAACAAAAAAGAATTAGTTTTTCAAACGCATTAAATATTTTTCTTGGCAAAAGTTGAACATCCACTAAACGCGCTCAATGCTTACTTGCCAGATGGTGCATTTGAACCTGTTGTTGCCTTAATAAATCAATACAAAGTTCATTTAACAGTGACCAAAGCAAGGAAGTCTGTATTAGGTGATTACCGACATGCTTTCCAAGGCGCCAATCATAAAATTTCAGTCAATGGGAATTTAAATAAGTATGAATTCCTAATTACCTTACTTCATGAATTAGCCCATCTGTTATGTTTTGAACAAAATAGGAATAGGGTAGATGCACATGGCAAAGAATGGAAAAGTATATACGGTCAGCTACTTGTGCAATTTATACATCAAGGGATATTTCCTGATGATATCAAAAAGGCATTAAGTAAAACCTTATTAAATCCTGCAGCCACCGCCAATGGAGAAACCAAGCTATTATTGGTTTTGAGAAAGTATAATGAAGAAAAAAAAGTTGGCGTGGTACTGGTTGCACATATTGCAGAGGGTACATTATTTGAATCCTTACATGGAAAAATATTTAGGCGCGGAAAAAAGCGCCGTATACTTATAGAATGTGTTGAAGTAGTCACGGGTCATGTTTACTCCTTTAGTGCTTTAACTGAAGTGAAGCTAGTGAATGGGGCGTAGCAATTTATATTTTATAAAAATGGCGTATGAAAACAAAATACCCTCGATTCATTGGGGGTATTTTAAAAATCATAAGAGAGTTTTAAGTAGCATTTTATATTTTATAAAAATGCTACTTAAAACTAAGCTACGGCTTGCTTTACTAAATCAGCAGCTTCGCTCAATTGTATTGCAGACTGAACTTTCAATCCACTTTCGTCAATTAATTTTTTAGCTTCCACCGCATTGGTGCCTTGTAAACGCACAATGATGGGGATATTAATATCACCTAATTTATTGAAGGCTTCAATTACACCAGCAGCAACACGATCGCAACGAACGATACCGCCAAAGATGTTAATTAAAATCGCTTTTACATTAGGATCTTTCAAAATAATTCTAAATCCTGCTTCCACTGTTTGCGCATTCGCAGTACCACCTACATCTAAAAAGTTAGCGGGCTCACCACCACTTAATTTAATCATATCCATAGTCGCCATGGCAAGTCCAGCACCATTCACCATACAACCCACATTACCATCTAATTTAACAAAGTTTAAATTGTATTCACCTGCTTCAACTTCGGTAGGATCTTCTTCGCTAACATCTCTCATTGCTAATAAATCAGGATGGCGTATTAATGCATTATCATCAATATTCATTTTGCAATCTACTGCGATCATTTTGTCATCGCTTGTTTTGAATAGGGGATTAATCTCAAGCATACCGCAGTCTAAACCCACGTAGGCATTGTATAAATTGGTTACAAATTTTATACAACTTTTAAAGGCATCGCCGCTTAGTCCCAAGTTGAAAGCAATTTTACGTGCTTGAAAACCTTGCAAGGCACCACCAGGGTGTACCCACTCTTTAAATATTTTTTCAGGAGTATTATGTGCGACTTCCTCAATATCCATTCCACCTTCAGTGCTATACATAATTACATTCATTCCTTTGGAACGATCTAATAAAATAGACAAGTAAAATTCTTTGGTAGGCTGAGGGCCTTCATAATATACGTCCTGTGCAACAAGTATTTTTGAAACTAATTTACCTGCAGGGCCAGTTTGGATGGTCACTAATGTGCCACCTAAAATGTTTTTCGCAAAGGTTTCAATATCAGCTGCTGATTTACCAACGGCTACCCCTCTTTGTTCAGTACCTACTATTTTACCTTTTCCGCGACCACCGGCATGTATTTGTGCTTTCACTACAGCGAATTTATTATTCGTTTCGCCTGCTATTTTATGGTAAGCAGTAATTGCAGCGTCCACTGATTCAGCTGCGATTCCTTCTTGTACTGGAACATTATACTTTTTAAGTAATTCTTTTGCTTGATATTCATGCAAATTCATAAAATCTAAATTTTGGCGAAGATACTAGATTATAGGCATAGAATTGCCCAAAAATATATTTTATTGTTTAAACATTGATTTATATATTTACACTTTAATAACAATTAAACATTATATAACAACAGTGCCTATTGAATTCGCAATTTTTTTGCGTATTTTAGTTGGCACAATAATCTAAAACTTTAAATAAACATGAAAAAAATCATTTTCGCAGTTGTCATTTTGGCAACTTCATTATCATTAGTAGCTTTTACTAAAAAAGATAAATCAAACGCTGCAGTTACATTTACTGTAAACGCACAAAAAAGCAAAGTGGATTGGGTTG
>JANREK010000016.1 GCA_030726065.1 Sediminibacterium sp.
TCATAATATATTTTAATAGGGCCTTGAGTCGCACATTCACAATATTAAAATTGATTGTAGTAGTGCTTGCCTGATATGCATTCCAGGCATCTGTCCAGTAATGGTCGCTCAGCTGCCCACTTAATAAAATTTGCTTTTTTAAATTTGCTTTTAACGTTACGGAAACATCCGTTGAAACTAAGTTTGCAAATAGTGCATCCATTAAAATATTTGGATCACTAGGAGTAGCGCAAATATTTTTTGCAAAAGCGATGGTGTCAATAACAACTTTTTTCCCATTTCTGGTATAGCCTGATTCCACCATTAAATCTGTAAATTTATTTCGCTTCGGTAAGGTGTTTGCGTTAATCCATAATTCATAAAATTCAGGCACTTGATAATAGGCAGGCCAGCCAGCAACGTTGGGCGGATCCGATGGATTTTGTCCTAGTTTAATCATTTGACTTACCATATTATTGAATAGGGAATAGGAATCTGCATAATCGGTAACCATATTGGGGAAAGTGACATTGTATTCTCGCAAACAACCTACTACGTGTTCAATGGGGCTTTTAATTTGACAGCCAACATACAAGGGATCATAAAAATGTTCGCTTTGAAAAAGCTTTTCTAAAACAGGTTTGATTTCAAAATTATTCTTTATAAAAATATCTGCAAGAGGTGTAATAATATTTTTTTCAATTTTATCATCAATATGATAGTAAATAAAAAACCGATAAATTCTTCTGCAAATAAATTTAGCCACCTCGGGCCTTTCAAAAATCATACTAATTAAATCGTCTGTTTCATTTGCGCCTGCTGCACCTCTTCTGCCGGTTATTACTTTATTATTATAATAAGATGAAAATTGTTTATTGGTGCTGTCGTGTTTTGTTGCATCAAAGTAAACATTAAATGAACTGTTAATGCGCCAGCCTGTTAATATTTTGGCGGCTGCTTTTACATCGGCTTCGGTATACTTTACATCGGCATGTTTACCTAATGTAAATAATTCTTGTAATTCTCTTGCATAGTTTTCGTCAGGCGCGGTATTGGTATTTTTATAACCATTTAAATAACGCAACATCCCTGCATCTATGGTTATTAATTTAATGAGTTGTTTAAAATTACCCAAACAGTTTTTTCGGATCGTGTTGTGGTGGTTAAAAACAAAATTTCCATAGGAAACAATATCAGCTTCAATACTAAAATGATTCGCCCAAAAAAGGCAAATTTTTTCGGTGATATTTTTTTCTTGATTCACCATGGATCCTACCTGCCATTTTTTAAAAGTGGAACGGCGATAGTTATTTAAAGTACCATTGGCGGTAATATTATTGATCCAGGTTGTGCCCAAAGGAACCATTGGATCAATGACGGTTGCGGTGTTATAATCATTGAGTGGTGGACTAGGGTAATTAACATTAGGAGACAATAGTTCACTGACTGATTTCGCCATGCCTTTATTCAAGAAATAGTCTATTTCATTTGATTTCGCCCCAAAAAGCACCCTTTTCAATAAGTGCTTGGTGGTCACCTTTGTCCAAGCCCCTTGATATGGTGTCAATCCTAAATTGCTTGAAATGGGGGTTGCAGGCATAGCTCAAATAATATTCTCTGCAAATTACAAGTTTTCACCATTTTACGTAAAAAAATGTAAACTATTTTCTAAAATCTAACTTGCAATTTGACTAATCTCTAATAGTGGTTATCATAAAAATGGGTTTAAATTCATTTGATATTACCTTTATACATAATTCAATTTAAATTTTTTTAATATGTTTAAGAAACCGCTCATTGTAACCCTTTGCTTAGTGTGTGTAACCACTTTTTTACATAGCCAAAATGCAGTCAAATTAATTAATGAATCTGAAACAGAGCGAATTGAAAAGTATTTGTCTTCAGATGAATTAGCGGGAAGACAAATTTATACTCCGGGCATTGAAATAGCGGCAAAATTTATTGCCAATGAGTTTAAACAAAATGGACTAGCCACTTTTAAAAATAGTGATAACCATTTGCAAAGCTTTTCAAGAATTAGCACAAAATTTATTTCTGCAGTAGGAAATTTTGATGGTAATAATATAGACACAAAGAATATCATTGCAATTACTTCCGAAGCTAATCTAGATATTAATGAAAAAAGCGGCTATGAGATTGTAAAAATAGCGAAGGAAGATAATTTATTTTTAACGGTTAGAAAGTATATGACTAACAATAAAAATTATTTAATATTAGTGGATGAAGCTTTGGGGGCAAATTTTGGAAGATTGGTGCAATTTAAATCAGGATTAAGTGAGCAACAAAAATCAGTTTTTATTGTTTTAACAAATCAAACACCCACACAATATAAATTACAAGCAACGCATAAAGTTGATAAATTATCACTATCAAATGTAGTGGGTATCATTCCTGGTAAATCATTACCTAATGAATATGTAATTTTTTCAGGACACTATGATCACTTAGGCGTGAATGGAAAAAGAGCAGTCAATGGCGATTCTATTTATAATGGTGCGAACGATGATGCTGCAGGTACCACTGCAATGATTATATTATCAAAATATTTTTCAGTATTAGCTAATAATGAGCGCACATTAGTGTTTGCAGCGTTTACAGCTGAAGAGTCAGGTGGGTTTGGTGCACAATATTTTTCAAAACAATTTGATCCACTGCAAATTAAAGCAATGTTTAATATTGAAATGATTGGAACCGAAAGTAAGTGGGGAAAAAATAGCGCGTACATCACTGGGTATGAAAAAACAGATATGGGTGCAATACTTCAAAAAAATTTACAAGGAACCGATTTTCAATTTTATCCAGATCCGTATACGGATCAAAATTTATTTTACAGATCAGATAATGCAACACTCGCGCGCTTAGGTGTACCGGCGCATACCATCAGCACTTCCAAAATGGATAGTGAACCCAACTACCATCAACCAAGTGATGAATTTTCAACATTAGATATTGCAAATATGACGCAAATTATCAAAGCAATTGCGAAGAGTGCACAATCAATTATTTCAGGAAAGGATACGCCAACAAGAGTTGATACAACAAAATTAAAATAATACGACTCATTATACTTATAGGCCCGATAAATTTTTAAATATGAAAGCATTAAAAAAAAGAATAAAGTTATTTGTCGTTCTTATTTTCACTACCATTTTTACCCATGCACAGGAGGCATCTTATTTTCCAGCTGCAAATAATTGGGAGCGAAAAACACCTGCCTTTTTTAAAATGGATTCCAATAAAATCAAGGAGGCTATTCAATTTTCTACACAACACGAATCTAAGTATCCCAAAGATGCTAGAATCACACAGGCTATGCAATATGCGAAAGAGCCGTTTGGCGACCCAGTGGGGCCTATGATTGATCGAGGTGGGTTGAGCGGGTTAATTATTTATAAGGGATATATCATTGCAGAGTGGGGGGATCCTACTATTATTGAAACCTGTAATAGTGTTACTAAAAGTTGGGTATCTAGTATTGTTGGACTTGCCCTTGATAAGGGGTTAATTTCTTCCTTAAATGATAAGGTCAACAATTATATGCCTCCGATTCAACCTTATTCTGCAGTAAATAATTTTAATCAAAATCCCATATCAGTTAAAGATTATATCTTTCCTTTTGCTTCAACACATAATAAAAAAATTACTTGGGATCATTTAATTCGACAAACCAGTGATTGGGAAGGGGAATTGTGGGGTAAGCCAGATTGGGCTGATCGGCCTATTGAGAATTCTGCGGAATGGTTAACTCGAAAAAGAAATGAGCCAGGCACAAGTTATAAATATAATGACACCCGCGTTAATGCATTGGCACTTGCCATGACTGCGGTTTGGCATAAGCCACTTCCTGAAGTACTTAGAGAAAATATCATGCAACCTATTGGCGCAAGTAATACTTGGACTTGGGCTGGGTATGAAACTTCCTGGATAGTATTAGATGGCAAACCAGTTCAGTCGGTTAGTGGTGGAGGTCACTTTGGTGGCGGCATGTTTATCAATGCCTATGATATGGCAAGATTTGGATTGTTGACCTTACACAAGGGCAATTGGCAAGGCAAACAATTATTGTCTGCAAGCTGGTTTAAGAAAGCGACCACTCCTACATCTGTGAATCCAGAATATGGATTTATGAATTATTTTTTAAATACCGATAAAAAATTATATCCATCAGCACCCGCTACTGCCTATGCGCATTTGGGTAATGGAACGAATATAATTTATGTGGATGAACTTAATGAATTAGTGGTGGTGGTAAGATGGATTGAGGGTAATTCGATTGACGAATTCTTAAAAAAATTATTAGCCGCATTACCCGCTAAAAAATAAATTACTTGTAAATATATAAAATGAGTTTACTTATTATCTTTGGCATCATTGCCATCATCATCATTATTATCAGACGCAATCGCAATAGAGATTAGGCGTTTATTTTTTGAAACCAGTGCCGAAAATTGTGCAGGCACATTCGTCGTGATATATTCCACGCCTTGTGCGATTAGTTTATTTAAGTCTTCTACTTGATTTACAGTCCAACTTCCAAGTAATAAATTATTTTGTTTTGCGGCTGCACTTATTTGCGGGTCACTAATAAAATTACTGAAATGAAAATTGATCCCATTAAATTTTTCGTTTACAATTTCATTAATTGTTTTATTATTTTCCAAATAAAGTACAATTGCATTCGGTTGTAATCTTTTGATGGTTTTAACTACCTCAAATCCAAAACTGATGTAAATTATTTTTTCCGAAATGCCCAATTTTTCAGCAAGGGCAAGGGTTTCTATCGTTGTTTTTTGTGAAATATCGGCGCCTGTCAATGCTTCTTTAATTTCGCAAATGAGTAAGGTAGGCGGGTTGTTGCGCGTTCCAGTAGTAAAATAATTTTCAAGCGTGGGTAAATTTTCGCCATTACTTAATTTCTCTTTATTTAAATCTGCGTAATTCTGAAGTTCGATCGTATCGCCATAATATACAGGATCATGATTCACTAATAATATACCATCCTTAGTACGACGAACGTCAAATTCACTACCATAACATTTTAGTTCAATTGCTTTTTGTAAGGCAGCAATAGAATTCTCAGGCAATGCAAATTCTTTCCACGCACCTCTATGCGCAATGATTTGAGTTTGTTTTTGCGATATAGCGGGTTGTATTGAAATTAAACAAATAGCAATGATATAAAATGACTTCATGAAAATTGATTTAAAGTAGATGATAATTAAATTGCCTCAAATTCGCCCTTGTCCTTGTTTTTCTGTACTTTATATGCCTCGAAAATTTTTCCATTCATGGCAATATAAACCCCAGTAGGTAATACTTGTACAAATGCCAATGCACTGCCAAGATTAAATAATCCATCAGAGCTGCCAAATTTATAGGGTATCATTGCACCGGTTAATACTATCGTTTTATTGTTGCAGTGTTCCGCAAGGTAGCTTGCAGTTAAAGTCATGGTATCTGTGCCATGGGCAATAAAAATTTTATCTGCGCTTGTTTTTAAACATGCTTCAGCAATGAGTTGCCGGTCATCATCTGTGAATTCTAAACTATCCTTCATCATCAATGTAGTAATGGCTAAGTCAAGTTTACTACGGCCTAATTCTAGCATTTCGTGTAAATGCGTTTCTTTAAAATATAGGCTACCGTTGAGTTCATTATATTCTTTGTCAAAAGTGCCGCCTGTAATAAAAACTTGTATAGGCATAATCGGGTAAATTATTTTTTGATGAAAACTGTTTCCAATAAATGTATGCTATAAGTTTGGTTTCATCCACATATCCTGACGGTCCATTTTGATATTATCCGA
>JANREK010000017.1 GCA_030726065.1 Sediminibacterium sp.
ACGCCTGCTTGTAAACAGTTGTATACGCCTTTGACATTTACTTGGAATACTTTTTCAAAATCAGTTTCGTTGGTGGTTGTTGCACTACCTATATGTGAGATACCTGCGCAGTTAACAAGTATGTCCAAGCTTTTTAATTTTTCAAAAGCAGTAGTAACAGCCCCTTGATTGATAACATCTAAAGTAAGGGCTTCCGCGGTGTTTCCGTTTGCAGTTATTTCATCAACCGTGCCTTTTGCACTATCCGCATTTAAATCCACCACTATTACATGCGCACCTTGCTTAGCTAATACTTTACAAACCTCCTTTCCAATCCCACTTCCCCCTCCAGTGACGAGTGCTAATTTATTATTAAGTTGAAACATAATGCTTATTTTATTTGCTACTTTTTTATAATAATCAGTTGATTATTTTGAGACTACAATTTAATCCAAACTATTAAAAAATCCTACTAATGACATATAAAAGCGCGTAACTTTACCCTATGGCGTATGTATTAGATTGGATAGTTGCAATTTTGACCATTTTATACGCAGGTTTATTATTAGCCTATCGTTATTGGTACCACAAATTAAACAATTTTGAAGGGGTTACCGGTGCATATTCATTGGCAAATAACTATACGCATTTTACCATCATCATTCCAGCACGCAATGAGGCGGCGAATATCAAGACATGTGTAGATACTATTTTAGCGCAAAATTATCCTTCCGAATTTTATGAAATTATTGTCATTGACGATTTTTCTGAAGACGATACTGCTTTTATCGTAAAAGCAATGCAAGATAAAAATGCGCAAGTACATTTATTAAGTTTGTCAGATTATTATAAGGAAAATGAAATTAGCTCCTTCAAAAAAAAGGCGATAGAAAAAGCGGTATTGCATGCCAAGGGTGATTGGATTATTACTACCGATGCTGATTGTATCGTACCACCTAATTGGCTTTTATTGTATCATCAATTTATTGAAAAAAACAAACCCGTATTTGTAGCAGCACCAGTGATGTTTATTGAAGCACCTGGGATATTAAATCATTTTCAAGTCCTGGATTTTTTAGCATTACAGGGCATCACAGCAGCTGCAGTGGGCGCTGGCAAACATTCCATGAGCAATGGTGCTAATTTGGCATTTGAGAAATCAGCATTTATTGCAGTGGGCGGTTACCAAGGTGTGGATGAAATTGCAAGTGGCGACGATATGTTTTTAATGCATAAAATGAAAAAAACTTTATCCAATCACATTGGTTATTTGTTTCATCCGGATGCAATTGTTTTAACGAAAGCAATGGATCAATGGAAGGATTTAATTATGCAACGCATTCGTTGGTCAAGTAAAGCGCGTTTTTATGATGACAATTCTATTTTTTGGGTTTTGTTATTAGTGTATTTATATAATTTTAGTTTTTTGCTTTTATTATTTATGGGCAGTTTTGAAACTTTAATCATCTCCCTAGCTTTTAAAACATTTTTCGAATTATTTTTCTTAGAGGCAGTAGCCCGTTTTTACAATTTAAAGCCTGCACTTAGGTGGTTTGTATTTTTTCAACCCCTGCACATTTTTTATACCATAATTGCTGGACTATTTGGCCAGGTGAAAACCTACACTTGGAAGGGCCGAAAGGTAAAATAGCCCTCTGTGGAGGAGTTTGGCCATAAAATGGGGTATTATATTAAATAAAATACAGTTTTTCAGGGGGTTATAGGGGCAAATTTGTGGTATAAATTTTTTTTTATGCGTAAAATTTGACCTTGATTATGTAATTTTGCGTAATAAATAAGTGATAGATATGTCGACTGAAACATTAGCCCCAACTTTAGCTGCGTTAACTGCAAAAGACTTTGTAACTGACCAAGAGGTTCGTTGGTGTCCAGGCTGTGGAGATTATTCCATTTTAGCCTCTGTACAAAAAGTTATGCCAACCATTGGCGTTCCAAAAGAAAATATTGTAATTATTAGTGGAATTGGTTGTAGTAGCCGTTTCCCTTATTATATGAACACCTATGGTATGCATTCTATTCACGGAAGAGCAACTGCGATTGCCAGTGGTTTAAAAGCATCTCGCCCTGAATTAAGTGTTTGGATTGTAGCAGGTGATGGTGATTCAATGAGTATTGGTGGTAACCATACCATTCACTTACTAAGAAGAAATTTTAATGTCAACTTTTTGGTGTTCAACAACCAAATATATGGTTTGACAAAAGGGCAATATTCTCCAACCTCCGAAGTAAATAAAATTACTAAAAGTTCACCTGTAGGAAGTATTGATTATCCGTTTAATCCTGCTGCTTTGGCATTGGGCGCTGACGCAAGTTTCGTTGGTCGTACGATGGATCGCGATCCTAAGCATATGCAAGCAACGATTACACGCGCTGAGCAACATCAAGGAACTTCGTTTTTAGAGATATACCAAAACTGTAACATCTTTAATGATGGTGCATTTGAAATATTCACTGAAAAATCAACCAAGCTAGTACATGGCTTATTCGTTGAACAAGGAAAGCCATTAACTTTTGGTGCCAATGGTGAAAAAGGAATACGTTTTGATGGCATGCGTCCTGAAGTTGTTGAAATTGGAGATAAATACTCAGCAGATGATATGTGGATTCATGATGAGAAAGATTTTTATAAAGCACAAATATTAACCCGCTTATTTGATAATCCTTCTGAGGAAGGTGCGGTTTTCCCAAGACCATTTGGTATTTTCTATACCAATGAGCGTCCTTGTTATGAGGATATGATGGCATTGCAAATTGAAGAAGCAATGACTAGCAAAGGTCCTGGTGATTTAGATAAGTTAATTCGCGGTAAAGAAACTTGGGAAATTAAATAGTCTAACAGGTTTTACCAACTAATACATCATTTAAAATGAGTCCAATGGGCTCATTTTTTTTGGCGGATGCTTTCCGTATTTTAAATTTCACTTCATTCTTATTCAAGCAACTATTAAACTTACGGTGTTTATTTATAGGTCAATGTGATTTTGTTTTAAGGCTTTCATCACCATGGCAGTGCGCTGTTTTACATGTAGCTTTTTAAATACCCTGTCGCGATAACCATAAATGGTGTTTATACTTTTTTGTAGTGATTTTGCAATCTCATCATAATTTAAATCCTTGGCACATTGTTGAATAAATATAATTTCATTTTGCGTGAGTGGGGTTCGATTATAATTAAGCTCCTTAATATTTATTTCGCCCAGCATATTACTGGTGATTAATTTTGATTTGTCAGAAGATAAATTAAAGCGAGTTCGGTTGCGAACGGTATATTTTAAATCAATGAGCGCTTCGTCTGTAAAAAAAATACCATTTAATCCATGCTTCATTAAGTAGCATATAGCGCGCATAAACTTACTATCCGATTTTAACATAATAAAAGGGTGATTGCTTCTTGTTTTAATACATTTGATTACTTCCACTATTTCAAAATAATTATAACTATCAGCGATGATACACAAATCAGGCACTTGTTTTTCATTTTTGATATAATCGCAAAAATCGATAAGGGATCCAGTGCTGAACAACACTTTACATTCGTCTTGTTTTTCAATACTGAGTTTCAAGGAATCACGCGTAACTAATTTTTGTTCCAAATAAATGATACTAAACATGGCTATTATTTATTTGAAAACTAAAACAAACCTATTGGAGTAAAAAGGAGTAGTTTTGCACAACAGAAATTATGCTAATTAGTATTCATCCTACAAATCCGCAGCCTAGACAGCTTGCTATTATTAAAGATTGCTTGGAAAGTGGCGGTATTATTGCATATCCCACTGATACCATCTATGGTTTGGGTTGCGATATTTTTCATCCAGAAGCAGTTGCGAAAATTTGTGCGATCAAAAAAGTAAATCCAGAAAAAGCGCAGTTGAGTTTTATTTGCTCAGACCTAAGTCATTTGAGTAATTATGCGAAGAGTATTAATAATTCTTTGTTCCGAATTTTGAAAAGCACTTTGCCTGGGCCATTTACTTTTGTGTTACCAGCGAGTAAGGAAGTGCCTAAAATTTTACAAAACAAGAAAAAAACAATCGGACTTCGCATCCCTGATAATAAAATTGCATTAGCCATCATTGAAACATTAGGGCATCCTATATTATCTGCATCCTTCCCGGGTGAAAATATTGAAGATTATACCGATCCAGAAATTATTCAAGAACATTGGGGCAAACAAATTGATATTGTTGTGGAAGGCGGTATCGGAGGCATTATTCCTTCCACCGTAATAGATTGTACCACGGATGAATATGTTATATTAAGACAAGGCCTCGGGATGTGGGAGCATTAGGGAGTTTAATAGATCAATCTAATTTTTAACTTTTTGGCTTTTTAAACATCTCATTTAATAAATATTTATTGTATTTACATTTTTTTTAGTTTTTTAGTGATTTTTTGGGTATTTCACATACTTTTTCGTCCTATTTTAACGATTTTCTTTGCTTTATTTTAAAAAGCAGATAGTTTTTGATTAAATAATTCTATAAATTATAATTAAAATAACTATATAGTATATTTAATAATAATATATTATATATTATTATTAAATAGTATAAACAATAGAAAATCAATTAAATGCATTCATAAAATATACTAATGCTAACCATATTAAAAAACTGCTTGAAGCAAGGTTAATAGTTAATTATTTCTTAATCTTTTTGTCATATAAATTCTAGAAAATATATATCTTTAATAATATAATAATATCCTTATATAGAATGTTAGTTCATTTCATTTATTAAGCTTTTCTACCCTCATAGATAAAGCCTTCAATTTTTTATTTTAACTGTATGAAAAAATTTCTACAATTCGCAGGAAACAACATTGTTATTGTTACTTTCTTATTCTTATTAATTTCCTTGAATGTTAATGCAAAAAAAGAAAATAGCCTAAGCTATCTTCCAAAAGCAACTTTAACGAATAGTATAGTAACCAATGCTGTTAATGAAAAAATAATAGTGAATCCAAGCTTTCTTCCAAAAGCAACTTTAACGAGTTATATGGAAACGCCAGAAACTTATTCTGGTGGATCTGGTACGATTACTTCAACTAATAATTTTACCTCATTTAGTTCATGTCTTTCTACTTCATCAGCTGCTCAAAGTTTTACAATTGCAGCTTCGAGCTTAAATGCTAGTTCTACTGTTGTTTTATCTGCGCCAGCTGGTTTTGAATTATCTACTTCGAGTGCAGGAACATATTCAACTACTTTAGTTGTTAATCAAACTAGCGCAGGGACTGTTACAAATACAACTTTATATATAAGATTAAGTGCTTCTGCAAGTGCAGGCACTTTTACTGGAACTTTAAGTATTGTTTCATCTGGGGCAAGTGCTGATTTGTCAATTGTTATGCCTAGCTCTACTGTAAATGCTTTGCCAACAATAACTGGTACAGCAACTACAGTAATTGGAG
>JANREK010000018.1:0-4271 GCA_030726065.1 Sediminibacterium sp.
TAAAATGCAAAAGGGCTTCAAATGCTTGAAACCCTTTCTGTTGTTGTGTGGGGGCACACGGGTTCGAACCGCGGACCCTCTGCTTGTAAGGCAGATGCTCTAAACCAACTGAGCTATGCCCCCTTTTGAGGGTGCAAAAATAGGGGGCAATTGGGAATTCCCCAAAAAAATCTTGATTAATTTAATTGTACGGCTGGTAGCCTAGTAGATTGACTATCATAGACAAAGAGCTCTACGATCTCATAATCCCAGTATTTGCTTAAAGGTGACTTATCTAGGTAATCAATTACCTGTTTTTTATCATTCGCATTAATGGTAATCCAGGACTTTTGTACTTCCATACTCACTGCATAACTATCAATAATACCCTTATTCAGTAAATAATTGATATAAGTACGATGCGGAGGGACTAAAGTCATAAACTCCTCATCCATATCAAAAGTGATAATTGCCTGGTATTTTTTCATGTTCACACTAAGTTACACTAAGAATTGAAATATTAAAATTCTGTTGATTAAATTATCGTAAATAATAAAATTTACTTTGACTTAAGTCCAGATATAAATTTAATCCAATTGCATATAGCCAATTCTACCACCTGAACCTGCTAAAAATACAGCCTTCCTATTGGGTTGTTTTTTAACTACATGGAAGCTTTCAGTTGAAATTAAATCCCAATTTTTTCCGCTATTTTTTTAAATATCCACCCCAGAAGTTCCACAAGCAACCAAAAGTTGATTGGTCAAAAAAGTAACCCCCGATTTGTAGCCATTGGGATTACCTAAATTTTTTCGTTGCGCCCACTTTTGTATTCTAATTGATTTATGTTTTTGATCTGTATTCGGAGTTAAGAATACATTAAAACATGCAATATTTTTCTCGGATTCTTTAAACTTCCCGAAATCTCCCCCAACAATAATTAATTTATTTCCATTAGGAGATATCGCAATACTATTTGCCCCTGTAGATGTGCCACCTTGTAATATATCCAAATCTCTTGCTACCCCATTTATCCATAATCTACTGACCATTCCACCTGAAATTAAAAATTGATCATCGCCTTTTGATGCTAGATTAGAATTACTTGATGCAAAAAAAGCTTCGCCTTGTTTTAATTCAGATTTAAAAATAATTCGGTGCCGCTTGTTGCCAATGCTCCCCTTTATCAGTAGTGTTTAATAAAAAAATAATATTGTTAATAGGGTCACCAACTACGCTTCCATTATTTTCATCCTTAAAATTAATCGCATCCAAGAACATAGAAGTATCTGCATTTTCATACACTTTATTCCAAGTCATGCCTCCATCTTTTGTTTTTAAAATAACTGCAGGTGCTGCTACCGCAGCAATTATAGCCTCTTTATTATTCCATGCATGTATAGCTCTAAAATCTCTTTTTTCATACCCAGCAACTTGCATCCATTCAAATTGTTCGCCCCCATTGATGGACAAGGCAATGGTTCCACTACTCCCACTCGCCCAAATTGTATTTTCATCCGAAACACTTAACCCCCTAATACTAATTCCTTTTTTTTGAGAAAGTATTTTTATGGAATTACTCCCCGAATTTTGCGCAACTGCTAATTGAACAAATAAAATAAGAATAAATAATTTTACAATTCGCATAGTATTAATTTTACTTAACAAAGGTACGATATGATACCTTATTGGTTGAGCAGAACACAATTAATGTTAGGAGATGAAAAAGTGGAAAACCTAATGGGTAAAAATGTGCTAATTGTCGGACTTGGGGGCGTGGGTGGCATTTGTGCAGAAATGATCGTTAGAGCCGGCGTTGGCAAAATGACGATTGTAGATAATGACATTGTAGATGAAAGTAATATCAATAGACAAATTCAAGCCCTACAATCAACCGTAAAACAACCCAAAGCGCAGGTTTTAGCTGCAAGGTTAAAAGATATAAACCCCTCATTAGATTTAACCGTAATCGAAGTGTTTATTAAAGAACAAATCACCATTGATTTAATTGAGAAAGAAAAATGGGATTATATCGTGGACTGTATTGACACACTTTCAAGTAAAGTATTTTTTATCAAAGCTTGTATACATCGGTCGCTTCCTTTGTTAAGCTCACTTGGCGCGGGTGGTAAAGTGGATCCTTCTCAAGTTGAGGTAACAGATATATCCAAAACCCATGAATGTAATTTGGCTAAGTATGTGCGCAAGCGATTACATAGTTTAGGGATATATAAAGGATTGAAAGTGGTATTTAGTCCTGAAAAATTAGATCAATCCAGGATTATAGAGACAGAAAAGGCATTCCCCAAAAAGTCACTCATAGGTACTTTAAGTTATATGCCTGCTATTTTTGGCTGTACCGTGGCCAGTGTGGTTATCAGGGACTTATTGGCAAATGATTGATTTATAGCCCTATTTTCTTTGAAATCAGCCTAATTTTTCATTAAATTTGCACCTCCTAGAATTAAAAGGAGCTGGTTCGGTAGCTCAGCTGGATAGAGCGTCATCCTTCTAAGATGAGGGCCATTGGTTCGAATCCAATCCGAATCACACTGTGTTTATCACTTTTAATCAAAACCCCGTAATTCAATGAGTTATGGGGTTTTGAATTTTATTCAATTAACGCTTTTTGACACTTTTCCTCACTTTTCGTGACACTATTCTGACACCATTAGTCTCAATTTTGACACCGAAAACAATCTATTCATTAAAAAAATTAAGAAAAAATGGAAAAGCAAAACAATTTGAGGTTTAAGATTCAAATCAATTTCTATAGACCAAAAAAGCTCAAATTTTGAATCAAATTGTCTAATTGGGATTTCCTTACAAATTGATTTTTAAAGTTAAAAATGGGCTTTTTTTAATTAATGATTTTATATCTAATTTATAATCGATATCCTCTGTTATTTATTGTAGCTATAGCATTTAAAGAAGTAATTAAAGCTTTTGTATTACTTAAAATATTTCATAATCTCATCGGCAATCAAATGATGGCCACTTGCATTGGGGTGATTTATTTGAGACATTAAATCAACTAACGGAACTCCATGCTTTGTTGCATTTTTAAAAATTGCATAAGTATCAATTAGGCCAACATTAAAATATTTGGATAATTGTATTATTTGACGCGCATGTTGGTCTAGAATGGTTTGATCATCCTTAATGTCAACAGTTTGGTCTGGGCTAGGCGTCAATAGGATTACTTTGATCTTTTTATCTAATACAGCACGAATCATTTTTTCCCATGCAATTTTAGCACGCGCTAAACCTATTCCTCTATCATTTAAAGCATAGTCAATAAAGACCACATCTGGTGTATGATTTAACACCTGTGACTCGAACCTTTTTTCACCGCTTTCTGAATTTTCACCTCCAATTGAAGTATTGATGATGTTTACTACGGTAAAAGGATACTTTGATTTGATTTGTTCTAAAACAATATAAGGATAGGAAGCCAGCGTATTAACGATTGGTGTTTTAAAGTATCCAGCGGGCACCGAATGACCATGAAACACTAGATTGATTGTTCTATTTTTTGGCCACTCCACCCTCATTTCTGCTTTAATTTGATCTAAATAAAATTCTTGGGAAGCGACTTCTTGGCTATTTAGGCGTAAACATGAAAATATAATAGATGCTATTAAAAACGATTTCATTTTCATGCGAATGAATTAAGGATTTTATGTGATTTAAAAATAAGCTTTCTGTTTCACATTTAATTCATGTTTTTGGTCATTATTTTTTAAATTTAATTAAAAAAGGGGCCCATATTTCTATGGGCCCCTAATGTGTCATATACCTTATTCAATCGAATAAATGACTATTTATTGTTGAATTCCTTCTTCTGCTAATTGTTCAGTAAAATCACCAAAAGAAGATTCACTTACAATTTTGCCATTGTTTGATTGAAATTAGTTTTAAAATATTTTAAATCATTGAGTTTATCATTACTTTTTATTAATATTCAACTTTTTTACTACATTTATACCAGAATGTGTTGAAAAGTGTTTTAAAATGAAGTCTTAACGCTATAATGACACTTTACGGTGTTTGTTTTGTTACAAGTGAATGAATATCAACGATTTGTATTGTATTTACTCGAATCCAATCCGAATCACAAAGCCTTCCCCGATAACTCGGTGGAAGGCTTTTCTCATTTAAGGCAGCGTCACAAGCTTGCTTGTGTAAGATGACGAGAATGAGAAAAGCAATCAATCGTTTCACGATTAATTGGGGAATGCTTTGTGTACCTCACCCCCAGGGATCAGCGAGCAAAGCGAGCTAATCCCTTT
>JANREK010000018.1:4371-27384 GCA_030726065.1 Sediminibacterium sp.
GCGAGCTAATCCCTTTGCGATTGATTTGTGGAAGGCTTTGGTTGGTTTTATGCTTTGTTTTATCTATCCCCACAACCCTATCTCATGCTTTAACAAATTGACCAAAAATGAACATTAACGATTAACTTTAACGTCCGATAATTTATAAAAATGAAAGGTTTCCACTTTAAAACATACGAAGCACCAGAGCAATCTCCTTTTGACAGATTATTCGAAATTTTCAAGGAATTGATTGTGCATACATCTGGCGATTTTGATGAAGCCATTAGTTGGATGCGGGAATTAGATGTGGAGTATAAACTTACCGACGAAAAGTATACCATTGACGATTTTATCGAAGACTTAAAAAAGAAAGGCTACATAAAAGAGGAAATACAACAGGATGGTAATGGCGAAACAAAAATCACTTCCAAAACAGAAAGAGCCATTCGGCAACAAGCTTTAAATAATATTTTCGGCAATTTACAAAAAGCAGGAAAAGGCAACCACAAAACTAAAACACTAGGCCAAGGAGATGAAAAAAATGGAGAGTTCAAGGAATTTAACTTTGGCGATAATATTGAAAATATTTCTTTAACTGAAAGCATAAAAAACGCACAAATAAATCATGGCATTGGGGATTTTAATTTAACTGAAAATGATTTGGTTGTAGAAGAAACAGAACAAAAATCCCAAATGAGCACAGTACTGATGATTGACATTAGTCATAGTATGATTTTATACGGAGAAGACCGAATCACACCTGCAAAAAAAGTGGCAATGGCATTTGCAGAATTAATTACCACTCGTTACCCAAAAGACACTATTGATATTTTAGTTTTTGGCGATGACGCATGGACAATTAGCATTCAAGAGCTTCCTTATTTAAAAGTGGGGCCCTACCATACCAACACAGTAGCAGGTTTACAACTTGCCATGGATATACTCAGAAGAAAGAGAAATACCAATAAGCAAATATTCATGATTACGGATGGTAAGCCTAGTTGCATCAAGGAAGCAGATGGCACATATTACATGAATAGCAATGGACTAGATCAATACATTGTTGAAAAATGCTATAACCAAGCAAAAACAGCAAGAAAACTTCATATTCCTATCACCACTTTTATGATTGCACAGGATCCTTATTTGCAAAAATTTGTGAATGCATTTACAGAAGCAAATCAAGGCAAGGCATTTTATACTGGGCTGAAAGGATTAGGAGAAATGATATTTGAAGATTACGAAACCAATAGAAAAAAGAAACTTAAATAAATAGCTTAACCGCATTATTATGAAAATTGAAAAAATTAAAACTTTAGGGGAATTAAAAAAACAAGGTTACCAAAGCAAAAGCATCAAAGATGAATTAAGAGATAATCTTATTTTAAAAATAAAAGAAGGCGTCCCTGCATTTGAAGGAATTCATGGTTTTGAGGAAACGGTGATTCCTGAATTAGAAAGAGCCATTTTATCAAAACACAATGTTAATTTATTGGGGTTAAGAGGTCAAGCTAAAACGAAACTAGCCCGATTGATGATTCAACTATTGGATGAATACATTCCGTTTATTGCAGGTTCAGAAATTAACGACGACCCATTACAACCAATATCAAGATTCGCAAAAGACATCATTCACGAAAAAGGCGATGCCACTTCAATTGCATGGTTGCATCGCGATGAACGTTTCTTTGAAAAATTAGCAACACCAGATGTTACCATTGCAGATATCATTGGAGATGTGGATCCAATAAAAGCGGCTAACCTAAAATTATCCTACGCTGATGAACGCGTGATACATTTTGGCATGATCCCAAGAGCGAACAGAAGCATATTTGTTATTAATGAACTTCCTGATTTGCAAGCCAGAATTCAAGTGTCTTTATTTAATATTTTACAAGAAGGCGATATTCAAATTAGGGGCTTTAAACTAAGGATGAATTTGGACATTCAATTTATTTTCACCGCTAATCCAGAGGATTACACCAATCGTGGAAGTATTGTAACCCCATTAAAGGACAGAATTGGATCGCAAATTTTAACGCACTATCCAAAAAATATTTCCGTTGCTAAAAAAATTACGGAGCAAGAAGCTAAATTAAATCCATCACAAAAGGATTTAATTTATGTTCCTAATTTGGCAAAGGACATCATTGAACAGATCAGCTTTGAAGCAAGAGAAAGTGAATACATAGATGCTAAAAGTGGCGTGAGTGCAAGGATGACGATTAGCGCTATGGAAAATTTAATAAGTGCTGCTGAAAGAAGATGTTTAAAAAATGGATTGAAAAAAACCAGCGTGCGCTTATCTGATTTTATAGGAATCATCCCTGCAATCACGGGTAAAATTGAATTGGTATACGAAGGAGAACAGGAAGGTGCTGAAGTGATTGCTACCCATTTAATTGAAAAAGCAATTAATACCCTATTTAAAAACCAATTTCCTAAAATCAGTAAAATAGAAAAGCAAAATGAACGCAATGCTTATTCTGATTTGTTAGATTGGTTTATTGCAGAAGGCGGATTTGAATTGTATGAGGATTTTGACGAGAAGCAATACAATAAGATCCTTGACGAAGTAAAACCATTGGATGCACTTATTAAAAAATTTGCACCAGATACCGTTAAGGAAGATGTCTACTTTATGAAAGAATTTATTTTATGGGCTTTGGTAGAAAACAAAAAGTTAAATAAGGAGAAATTAACTGAAGGCTTCTCATTCAAAGATATCCTTGGGCATTTAATCAATAAGATGTAAGCTTAGAAATATGCCTTTTTAGGTTTCCACTAGTCGAATTTTATCGAATTGTATTGATATTTTTAATATCTTAATAGTTCAAAAGTACCTCAATTTATCTTTGGTATTATTTTGAACCTTACGATGCTAAAACCAAATGCAATGAACCTACTTGTTAAAAAGACATTCGCTATATTTTTTCTAGCTTTTTCATTTACCCAATTAAATGCGCAAACACCTAAGAAATTAGAGTTGTTATTTTTAGGACATAATAGCAAACATCACAACTCCGATGTTTTAGCAAGCATTATGTCTAAAGAATATTTTAAAAAAGGAATTAATATTACCTACACCACCAATATTAATGATTTAAATGAAAAAACGCTAAAGCCTTATGATGGATTAATTCTTTATGCTAATTACGATACCATTAGCGCAAGCCACGCAACTGCACTGTTGAATTTTGTAAAAAACGGCAAGGGCTTTATTCCTATTCATTGCGCCTCCTATTGTTTTAGAAATAACCCAGAGGTAGTTGAATTAATTGGCGGTCAATTTAAAGAACATGGCTATGACTCCTTCCCTTCCGTGTTTAAAGATTATAATCATCCATTGATTAAAAATATTACCCCATTCTATACCAAGGACGAAACTTATACGCATAAGCTTTTAAGTAAAAATATTACTGTACTTACTGAAAGAAAAGACGGCAATAGAAAGGAACCTTATACTTGGATCCAAAATGTAGGGAAAGGTAAAGTTTTTTATACGGCCTATGGGCACGACGACATTACTTTTAATAATCCACAATTTTTACAATTAGTGGAGAATGGTATTTTATGGGCGGTGAACGATAATGCAATCGCTAGTTTAAAAGCATACACCATTGCTACCCCAAATTATACTGAAGCAATTATTCCTAATTATGAAAAAAGGAATCCTGTACCCAAATATCAAGGTGCATTAACCCCAGCCCAATCGCAATCATTAATACAAATTCCTGTTGGATTTGATTTGCAACTTTTTGCATCTGAACCATTAATCATTAACCCTATCTATATTAATTGGGATGAAAAAGGTCGCTTATGGGCGATTGAAACCGTGGACTATCCTAATGAAGTAAGAGAAAACAAGGAAGGTGGTCAGGACAAAATTGTGATCCTAGAAGATACTGACCATGATGGTAAAGCAGATAAGTCAACCGTATTCGCAGATAAATTAAACATTCCCACCAGCTTTACTTTTTCCGATGGTGGAATTGTTGTTGCACAAGCGCCTTACTTTTTATTTTTAAAAGATACCGATGGAGATGATAAAGCGAATATAAAAGATACTATTTTGTCAGGTTGGGGCATTTCAGATACACATGCTGGCCCATCCAATTTACGATATGGTTTAGACAATAAATTATGGGGAACTGTTGGGTATTCCGGATTTGTCAATGCCAAAGGAAAAGATACTACAGAATTCAGCATGGGTATTTATAGTTTCAAGCCGACTACTAAAAAAGTAAATGATATTGAATTTTTAGGAGGAACTACCAATAACACCTGGGGGCTTGGCTTTACCGAGGAATTTGATGTTTTTGCCTCCACAGCAAATAATACCCATAGTGTATTTTTTGGTGTTCCAAAGCGCGTATTAAAAAACGGTTATGCTGAAAAATTAGGTACGGAAAAAATTGATGCCCACTACGCAATGCATGTGGTAACTAAAAATTTAAGACAGGTGGATGTATTTGGAGGATTTACTGCAGCTGCTGGACAAAGTATTTACACGGCCAGAAATTATCCATCAGAATTTTGGAATAAAGTAGCATTGGTTTGTGAACCCACCGGAAGATTGATTCATAAAAATTTTATTGAACAAGTTGGATCTGGGTTTAAAGAAAAAGGCGATGGTTGGAATTTAGTAGCAAGCGCTGATGAATGGTTTGGTCCTATACAATCTGAAGTGGGTCCTGATGGTAATGTTTGGATTACTGATTGGTATGACTTTATTATCCAACACAACCCTACCCCAAAGGGTTTTGATAATGGCAAAGGAAATGCGCATATTAACCCATTACGTGACCATGAACGTGGCCGTATTTATCGTTTGGTATATAAGGATGGCGCTGTGAATGCCCCCATTAGTTTAGATAAAAATGACAAGGCAGGATTATTAAAAGCATTACGTAACAATAATATGTTTTGGAGAACTACTGCACAGCGTTTATTGGTTGAAAATAAAGACCTATCTGTTGCGCCTGATTTAATTAATATTATCAATACGAGTAATGTGGACGCCGCTGGCGTGAATGCACCGGCGATTCACGCTTTATGGACTTTACATGGTTTAGGTTTATTAAAAAATAATGCAAATGCCATTGCCGCTGTAACAAAAGCATTAAGCAACAATTCTGGCGGTGTGCGTAAGGCTGCGGTAGAAGTGCTTAAAGAAACACCTACTGCATTAAAAGCATACCAAAATGCAAAAGTATTTGAGGACATTGATTACAGAGTTCGCCTTGCTGCTGTTATTGCCATTGCTGACATGAAGCCATCTACCGAAGCATATACCATTTTGAATAAAATGTTATTGGTTAAAGATAATACAGATGACAAATGGATCAATCTTGCATTAAGATCAGCAAGAGGGGCACATATAAAAATGAGCAAAGAAAAAAATGCTGTAGCCACGATCATTGACCAAACCATTAATATTTCAGTGATTAAAAATCAAATGAAATATGACTTAACCGAGTTCACTGTAAAAGCAGGAAGTACTATAAAAATTAATTTCATAAATGTGGACTACATGCAACACAACTTATTAATTTTAAGACCAGGCTCAAAGGAAAGAGTCGGCGCTGCAACTGATAAAATTGCGATGGATCCCAATGGCGCTGAATTAAATTACGTTCCTAAAATGTATGAAGTGCTACACGCTACCCCATTAGTCAATCCACAAAAAACATTTTCAATGACGATCAATGTCCCTGACAATGTTGGCGACTACCCTTATATATGCTCCTTCCCTGGTCACTGGAGAATCATGAATGGCGTGATGAAAGTAATTGCAAAATAAATTAACTATGAAAAAAATAAATATTGCTATTGTTGGCCTAGGATTTGGTGCAGAATTTATTCCTATTTATCAAAAGCATCCACTGGCAAATATGTATGCCATTTGTCAAAGAGACGAAGCTAAATTAAATGCGATTGGAGATGCTTTTAATATTGAAAAAAGATATTCAAATTATGAAGACCTATTAAAGGATCCAAATGTGGATGCTGTTCACATTAATACACCCATCCAAAGTCATGCGGAACAAACCATCAAAGCATTAAATGCTGGCAAACATGTTGCTTGTACGGTCCCAATGGCAACAACGGTGGAAGAATGTCGTTTAATTTGCGAAGCAGTTCAAAAAAGTGGCAAAACCTATATGATGATGGAGACTGTTGTGTATAGTCGCGAGTATCTTTTTGTAAAAGAAATGTTCGACAAGGGTGAATTAGGAAAAATTCAATTTGTTAGAGCATCACACCAACAAGAAATGGCAGGATGGCCAGGGTATTGGGAAGGCTTGCCTCCTATGCATTACGCAACCCACTGTGTAGGTCCAATTGTTGGTTTGATTGGCAAGGAAGCAAGTCATGTTTCCTGTGTAGGTTCTGGAAGAATTGATGAAAATTTAATTCTAAAATACAATTCCCCATTTGCTATTGAAAGCTGTCATATACAATTTAGAAATTCAGATGTCGCTGGTGAAGTAACCCGCTCATTGTTTAATACGGCCAGACAATACAGAGAAAGCTTTGATGTTTATGGTTCTAAGAAAAGCTTTGAATGGTCGCAAGTAGAGCATGAACAACCAATCATACATACGGGCGAAACCCCGTCAAGAGTAACAGTGCCTGATTATGCCCATTTATTGCCAAAGGAAATACAATCTTTCACTATGCAAGGTGTTTATGATTCAGAAAGTAACCAACACTTATCCTTCATACAAGGATCAGGTCATGGTGGATCACACCCTCATTTGGTGAATGAGTTTTTGAATGCATTAAATGAAAATAGAGCCCCTTTCCCTAATGCCAAACAATCTGCGAACATCACCTGTGTGGGCATTTTAGCGCATGAATCCGCACTGCAAGGTGGCGTAAGACTAGATATGCCCAATTTTACCTTTAAATAACCCAAAAAAATATAGAATAATTATTTGTATTCAAATATAAGTAGTACTTAGCATTATTCTTAAGTCCAGCAAGATAACCTGCTGGACTTTTTTTTGCTAATTAATATCATATTTGATTATGACTATAATCACATTGCAGCCCTTTGCTTTATTATAAATTCGTAGATGTATTAAATAATAAATAACCCATTTATTATAAACCTATAAAATAGCAATGATGAAAAACAAAATTCTTATAGCAATTGATTTAGATAACGACTATTTATATGTCATTAAAAAGGGGCTTGAATTGGCGCAATTAACGAACGCTAAAGTGATTTTAGCTCCCATAGTAAATATATACGTGAACTATATACAACCTGATATGTCAACCTCACCTATTCAGTGGGATGATATTTATAATTCTCAAATAGAATATACAGTTCAAGAGCTTGAAAAAATAAAGATGCAAAATAAAAATTTGGAGATTGAAGTATTTGTTGAAAAGGGGAACGCTAAAACTGATATCATTGAAAAAGCAAATACAGAAAATGTAAATTATATGGTCATAGGAACGCATGGTCGCACAGGTATATCACATGTATTTATGGGCAGCACGGCAGAATACATTATTCGATATGCAACCAAGCCGATTTTGGTAATTCCAATGAATACCTTAAAATATTAGTCCAAAAAGTAAAAATTAGTTGTTTACTTTAAAATCCTTAATGCTACTTGGCAACCAAACCTGCATCGCATTGTTTCCTCGATTACTCCAAGCATAATAAGGTATCGCCCTCACCTTCTGCATTGTGGAACTAACCGTGAATCCATCACTTGAAATTTGAATACATGGCAAATTAGCAATTAAACTTACTACCGGTTCCTCTAATATTTTAAAATCTTCCGCATTAAAGTCAATTGAAATAGGCGAAATCACATTCCAAGCTTTGCCATTATTATCTGCACCCTCAATACAATACACAATTGGCCCTCTTTGTAATGCAATACGATCATTATTAAATTTTAGCTCATTACGCGCGGTCACCTTTTTAATCGTCATCGGTAATTTATATTCTATTACATCATTATCTTTCCACTCATTTTTTACAACCACATAACCATCTTGCAAATCAAATTTTACAGGATTGCCATTAACTAATAGCTCAGGCATTTCAGTTGTATTATTTGTAAAATGATACAAATCCCCAGGTGCTGGTGTTCCTGTTACCCAACCAGGCAATCTAAATGCAATGGTTGAAGTTATTTTCTTTTTCATATTTAAAACACATTTCACATCGCCCTTCCACGGGTATCCAGTTTGCATAGTCAATTTCATCTCCCCCTTGGGTAAAATAAAATTGGTTTCGCTTCCAACAAATAAGTTTACAAAAATTTTCTCGTCTTTATAGCCATAAATGTAATTCCCCAAGGATGCAATTAACCTTGCAATATTGGATGGACAACAGGCCGTTCCAAACCACTCCTGCCTGCTCTTTTTACCATTGGATGCCAAAGGATTACCATAAAAGAATTTATCACCACTCAAGGACAATCCATCTAAAGCGGCATTATACAGGCTGCGCTCTAGCACATCCATATATTCCGCATTACCTGTTAAGCTATTCATCCGTTGGTTCCAAAATACCATACCTACCGACGCACAGGTTTCACAATAGGCTTGTTCATTGGGTAAATCATAATCCTTACTAAAACCTTCATTACTACCCGCTGATCCTATACCACCAGTAATATACATATTGCGAAAAACCACATCCTCCCATACCGTGCGCATAGCTTTTAAATAATCAGTATCGCCAGTATGCGCTGCCACATCCGCTGCCCCAGTATACAAATACATTGCCCTAACAGCATGTCCTGTTATTTGAGTTTGTTGCTTTACTGGCTCTTTATCCTGTGCATATAAAGTATCCTTCCAATCTGACCAAGTATAGCCAACTGCATGTTTTTTACCTCGCTCAGATAGTAACCAATCAGCTAAATTCAAATATTTTTTATCATTGGTAACGCGGTATAATTTTACTAAAGCCAATTCTAATTCTTGGTGCCCTGTTACCCAATTTCTTTTTCCAGGTCCAAAAACGGAATTAAAATAATTCGCCCATCTAATAACCACATCTAAAAACTTTCTTTTTCCTGTTGCATCATAATAAGCAACTGCTGCTTCAATCATATGACCTCCGCAATAGTCCTCATGCATACTCATATCAGACCATCTATTATCTAATCCCGTTAAGGTATAAAAGGTATTTAAATAGCCGTCTTGCAATTGCGCACTTGCAATTTTATCAATCCAATCATCCGCTTTTGCTTCTAGTGCTTTGTCCTTATTTGTTTTGATAGAATAAGCCATGGCTTCAATAGCTTTATACACATCAGAGTCGTCATAAAAAATGCCCTCATGTTTCTCCCCTCTATTGCGTGCTACTTTTTCAAAATTTCTAATACGCCCAGTTTTCTCCTCTGTTTGATAAATACAAGCTGCTAAAGTTTTAGTAGCGACTAAATCCATTTTAGATTTCCAAAATGCATCCGTCACATTTACTTTTGAAAAATTGACTGGCTCAATTTTTACATGTGAACTTTGGGCATTAATTTGAACTACAACAAAAAGACTTAATATTAGGAGATATTTTTTCATGGAGTTTTATTTTAAATTCAATTCGAAATTTGATGTATTGAAAATAAACAAAAAATGTTTCTAATTTATTAATATTTGTGCCTACTTTAGGTTTAGCTATCATAATTTATTGACTATTTTATTGAAAATCGAAGGAAACCCCAACTTATAAGTTATCCCAAATATAATCGTCAATTCATGTAAATTTGCGATATGGATGTAAAAATGGAGCCTTCCTGGAAACAAGCTTTGTCCTATTTATTTGACAAGCCTTATTTTTTGCAAATTGCAACGCATCTTAAAACCGAACGCGCTACTAAAACTGTTATTTATCCTAAAGGATCTCTTATTTTTAACGCCTTCAACCAAACCCCTTACGACAAAGTAAAAGTGGTTATTCTAGGACAGGATCCTTATCATAACCCTGGTCAAGCAATGGGTTTAAGCTTTTCAGTTCCTGATGGCATAAAACCGCCTCCTTCCTTAATGAATATTTACAAGGAACTAAATAAAGATATTGGCATGGCGATTCCAACTACTGGCGATTTAACTACATGGGCAAATCAAGGCGTATTATTATTAAATGCAGTTATGACCGTTAGAGAAAATGAACCTGCCAGCCATGGTAAAATTGGATGGATGGAATTTACCAATGATGTTATTAAACATTTATCCAACGAAAAAAAAGGGATTGTATTTTTATTATGGGGAAACTTTGCCCAACAAAAACAGATATACATTGATGCAACTAAACATAAAATTTTAAAAGCGGCCCATCCTTCTCCCTTAAGCGCCCATAATGGCTTTTTCGGATGTAAGCATTTTAGTTTAACCAATGAATATTTGGCACAAAATAATCTTGACCCCATTGATTGGAAACCTTAACGACAACATTTAAAATGAAATTGATTAAAAACATACTAGCACGCATATTAGCCATTTGGGCTTTGTACGTTTTTGCAACAACTATGTTTGTATTTTTCCCGTTTTATATGGTATGTTTTATTATTCCAGACCCGCAAAAAACAAGATACCATAGATTTATATCAAAAATTTGGATGGGCACTTTTTTAACTTTATCAGGATGTACATTTAAAGTAACCGGTAAAGACGTATTTGATGGATTAGAAAATGCCGTTATTGTATGCAATCACAATAGCTTAATTGATATACCTGTAAGCACCCCATTTTTAGCAAGAGCAAATAAAACAATCGCAAAAAAAAGCTTTGTGCATGTCCCATTATTTGGTTGGATTTATCAGTTTGCTTCAGTAATTGTTGATCGAAAAAATAATCAAAGTCGTCGAGAAAGTTATGAGGAAATGAAACGCGTTTTAAATAACGGACTTGATATACTTATTTATCCTGAAGGCACAAGAAATAAAACCAATAATCCATTAAAATCATTTTACGATGGCGCCTTTAGATTATCAATAGATACAGTGAAACCCATTGTGCCTGTTGTGATTTTAAATACAAAAAGAATTTTACCAGCAAAGCCAATTTTACATCTCAAACCTGGCAAAATTATATTAAATATTCTTCCATCAATTTCACCAGTAGGTCACACTACCGAATCTTTAAAAAAATTAGTATTTGATATTATGGCTGAACATTATAAAAAAAATAATAAGTCATAGTAATCAACAGCTCCATTACGTTAACTATTAGCAATTGTATATTTCGCGACTTAACTAATATGAGGAGGATGAGAAGGTTCTACTTCTATTTATTTTTAAATCCCTGAGGATGCCTGATTTTGGATTCACCGAAATACTAAATGATTTATATAATCCTATCGGAGTTACATTAATGGCTAATTGCCAACAATGCATTTCCCTTGTGATAAACATACTTAATTGTTGTACGCTTCGTTTTGCGACATCTATATATCCGGTGCCCCCCATTTTCCATTTGGGTGTAATACTAAAATCACCATTAAAATTTAAACTAGAATACGTATTAAATTGAAAACCAGAATAATCTGGCTTCATGTACCTTGAAAATTGAAAGGAATAGGACAATGTTAAGGTCCATGGAATATTAAAATCGGTAAACTCCGCTGGATTAGATTTTGCATATTGCAATTGCCTTTGTTGCTCATCTGGTGTCATGAATGGATCAGTAGGAATATCTTTTTGTTTTGATTCCTTACCGTCGGCTGATTTACTTTTAAAGGATGTAGAAAAGGAAAGCCCCCCACTGGTAATATTACCGAATTTTAATTTCGTAGGATCAATGTCAAGCTTATTCACCCTGAATCCTTGTTGATCTGTTTGGTAAGGATCCATGGTCAAATTGGAAGTGATATTTAAATTTTCAAACAGAGTAGTTCTCATGTAAATATTAAAATTACCTAAAGCAAAACTATCCGCTAAGAAATTATAACTCGAGTTAAATCCAAACCCTTCAATTAATTTAACTTTCTTGAAAGCACCTTCCGTTGTATCTTTTTTATCCTTCATTTTCATCTCCAATAAATTATCTACGCCAAAGCCCATCCCTCCAAAAGTACCTTCCGAATAACCACCACCAATCCCGCCATCATATTTTGAAAAACGATAATTCCGGCCCGTTGAATCAATTTGTGTAGTATAATGATAAGAAGCTGCTAAATCAGGTGTATAACTCATCGAGATACTTGGCCTAACCTCATGCCTGATTGCTTGAACACTACTATTTTTCTTGAATTTATAGGTACCAAAAATTCTTGAAGCTGTTCCTAAACTAAAACTCATGTTAGGCGCTCTGTAAAATCCGCGACTAATAGAAGTGTCCACTTGCTTTGTTTTATTATTCCAAGTTTTAATACTTTGTTGTCCAAACCACTTTTCTTCAAATGAAATACCAGGTGTAATTGTAACAGGCCCTAATGAAGGCAATGACAAACTGATGGGGATGCTATGTTGTGCACCCCACTGCATCGTATCTAATAATTTTCTAAAATTTAAAGCAGAGTCATAAAATGACAATTGATTTTGGAAACTACCATTATAACCTATACCTAACTTTTCATACCACTTCCCTTCGCCAATTTGATCCTTCGATTGAAATGGATAAATAGTTATTGCATTAAAGTTGATGTTAGGCAAACTCATATTAACCAACCCTAAATTATTATTTTGGTTATGATTTAAGTTCACCGACAAGTTGTACTTATTATCCCAGCTTTTTGTATAACTGACGGAAGAACTTATTTGGTTTTGAAAATTCTGAAATGGGTTATTCAATAACAATCTATTATACTTTGTGCTTCCAAAGTTCACATTCGCAGAAAAGGAAGTACCTGGCCTTGCGCGCTGATCCATGGAATGGGTCCAATTAATCATAAAAGTACGTCCACCTGTATATTCTTGATTGATAGCTGCATTCCTATTCAGCATTTTTGTGTTTTGCAAACTCAAATTAAAATTACCCATGTATTTATATCGCATGATATACTTACTGTTTAAATTTAAATTCCACCCGCCATAAGAATAAATATTTGTTCGTACGGTTGCATCAAAATTATCACTGAGTACTTTATAATAACCCAGGCCTTCAAATCCCAAACCAAAGTCCTCACTGGTTGAAAATGCAGGTGCCATTAAACCAGAATGTCTCCCTTGCGCTAAAGGAAATATTCCAAATGGAATACCAATGGGAAATGGCACCCCTTCGAATTCTGGAAAAGTGGGTCCTGATACACCAATTTTATTGGTTATTATTTTCATCTTGTTTGTTCGAAAGGCAAAATGAGGGTCATCTAAATTACAAGTAGTGAATCTTGCTTTATATGCAAAAGCTACATCCTTGGATACTTTTTTCATAGTGTTGGCATTCACAAAAATTTCACCTTGTTGAAAATTGGTATTTTTTGTAAATCCCTTACCTGATTTCATATTAAAATAAATAGAATCATTCACCGACACAATATCCCCTTCCAAAAATTTAGGATTACTTAGAGGACTACCGGTAGTATCTTTTGCACCATAGGCGCGAATGTTTTGTGTTTGTTGGTCATACACGATATTTGCAGCCTCTAATTTAGCCGTTCCATATTCTGTTTTCGCATCTCCATATAAAAAGAATTCTTTGGTGGACATAATCATCACGCCCGAGTCGGTGGCATTGTAATCAACAGGGGCATCAATACTATCTTTAGAAACCCTCAAAATTTGAACTGATTTAGTACTATCCTTTTTGTTTCCTAGCGTATCCATTTTCAACCTATTCGTATCCAATAATTTAATGATTTCTGCCTTTTTTGATAGGTTTGAATCTACTTGGTTTAAAAGTGGCTTTTTACCAAATAGGCGATTGTTAGATTTTGCCTGTTTTTGATCCTGACTAAAGCCGGAAAAGCAGGAACCAAAAACTATTGTTAATATCAGAAAAATGCTAATATTAACAATAGATGGGCTGTATTTTTCGTTATTTTCGTGTACTAACTTTATCACTGTTGCAAAAATAAAGTAAAACCCCATTAAGGCACTGATTATGAAGCAAAATAGATTGATTTTAGCATTTCGTTTTGGATGTATTGCACTTTTGAGCCTTATTTGCCTATATGGTGAGTCGCAAAATCAGCCAAAAACTTTAAAACGCATCATTATTGATCCTGGACATGGCGGAACTGACCCCGGCGCCAAAGGTAAATATTCAACAGAAGCTGCGGTATCTTTAGCTATTTCGTTGAAATTGGAGGACTATATTCGACAATCCCTGCCTGATGTTGAAGTTGTGATGACCAGAACCACAAATGTTTTTAGTTCCGTTGTTGAAAAAGCGAAATTTGCCAACCAATCCAAGGGTGATTTATTTGTATGTATTCATACCAATTCTGCAGGCCCATTAAAAAACAAACAACTCATTGGTTACGTTAACAAAACCTATTATGTCAAAAAAGGTGGGAAAAAGCGAAAAGTAACCCGCAAAGTACCTAATTATAAAACTACCTATAGCCCCAACCCAGCAAGAGGAACTGAAACCTATATATACGGAGTTGGTAAATCAGATGAACGTAAGGAAGTGGCAGATGATATGGTAGACGAAATGGTGGAAAAATTAGACTCCGTATCTGAACGTCAAATTAAAGAATTAAATAAAAATGCGGACCCGACGAGATCCATGATGGCCAGCTTATTAACGCAACAATATTTTCAACGAGCTGCAAGTTTGGCATTAACGATTGAGGAAGAATTTAAAAATGCAGGAAGAATTAGTCGGGAAGCAAAACAGCGCCCCAAAGGGATCTGGGTCTTACAAGCAGTTACCATGCCCGCAGTTCTTGTGGAAACTGGCTTTTTATCCAATCCAGAAGAAGAGGATTACCTGAACAGTGAAGCAGGACAAAAAGAAATATGTGAAGTGATCACCAAATCACTAATTCGGTATAAGTTTTCACTAGAAAATCAACAAAAAAACAATATTAAATAGTAAAGCCATTTAAACAATGAGCCTGTTTTTGAACTAATTTTATATTATAAAACCAACTCTCGCAATTAGCGTATCCAATGAAAGTATCGAATGAAACAAAAGTAGGCGCATTAACAGTTATTGCTATAACATTAATTATTATAGGTTTCAATGTTTTGCGTGGTAAAACCATGTTCAAATCAGGCAACTTCATTCACGCAAAATTTACGGACACCAAAGGTTTGATTGTTTCAAACCCCGTTTTCATTAACGGTTATCAAGTGGGTGCTATTTTTGATATTGAAAATAGCAACGATAACCTTTCTGAAATTGATGTTGCCATTCGATTTAATAAGGCATATAAAATTCCTGCAAATTCAATTGCAGCTATTCAAGAAAATCCTTTAGGAACAAACAGCATTAGTATAGTTTTAGGAAATGCCACTACTTATTTGAAAAATGAAGATACCATTAAGACTGCTCCTTCGTCAAGCTTACTGGGTGATATCATGAATACGCTATCTCCACTTGGTGAACAAACCAAAAATACGATCAACTCCTTAGAAAAAGTTTTAACCAATATCAATAAGGTATTAAATGATCAAAACAAGGAAAACTTCAGTGTAATACTTGCCAACTTAACTGAAACTACAAAAAATTTGAACACCTCCATGGCGGCCATCGAGGGCATGCTTAAAAAACAAGATGGCTCTATTGCGCAATCATTTGATAATGTCAATACATTTACAAAAAATTTAAATGGGAATAATAGTAAAATTAATTCCATTATTCAAAACTTAGATAGTACTACACAATCACTAAAACAAGCTGACTTAAAAAATACGATTTCAAGTTTGCAAACTGCTGTAAGTGAGTTGTCGACTACATTGAAAAAAATCAATACTGGCGATGGCACTGCTGCTAAATTATTGAATGATGGTGAAATGTATAAAGAATTAAAAAACACCATATCAAGCTTAAATACGCTATTGGATGATGTTCGCATACATCCAAAGCGCTATATTAATGTTTCCGTGTTTGGTAAAAAAGATAAATCAACTCCATTGAGTAAGCCTATCGCTGATACTGTCGCTCATGATTAAAAGGGGGTTTATCATATTATTTTCTTTACTCTCCTATTCCTTAATCATAGGACAAACTACACTTGTACAAAATAATTTACCCGCACCACCATTAGTGGATAGTAACAGTAAATTGATTGAATTTTTATCAGCCGAAAGTTACAATGTCAAAAAAGTGGATAGCATCGACTACCTTATTCTAGTAGGTCATGTAAAAATAAGACAAGGGAAAACCTTGCTTTATGGTGATAGCTTAATATTAAATACAACCAAAAATACATTAGAAGGTTTCGGAAATATTCATATCAATGACGCCGATAGTGTTCATACCTATTCTGACTATTTAAAATATGTCGGTAATACTAAAAAAGCTTACCTCCGAAAAAAAGTAAGGTTAACCGATGGTAAAGGGGTGTTAACCACAGACTCCTTAGATTATGACGTATCGGTCAAAATTGGCTATTTTAAAAAAGGAGGTACGCTGGTGCGTAATAAAACAAAATTAAAAAGTGTGGAAGGTTATTATTATGGCGTCACCAGAGATGTCATATTTAGAAAAAAAGTGGTAGCGAATGATCCTGATAATAATATTTACACCGACACCCTTGAATACAATACTTATTCTCAATTGGCTAATTTTATAAGTCCTACAAAAATTATTTCAGGCTCCCGTATCATTCGAACGAGGAATGGGAATTATAACTTAGGCACTAAAAAAGGCTACATGTATGAGCGTTCAAGTATTGACGATAGTACTTACACTTTTATTGCTGACGACATGGCGATTGATGACTCACTGGGCTTAGGAGAATTTAGAGGCAACGTGGTTTACAAATCAAAAGATACCTTAGGCTTTGATATGTTGGCGAACAATATCAAAACGGATAAGAAAAAAAGTGCTTTACTTGCTACAGAATTACCTTTGTTATTAATCAAGCAAAAAAACGATACTTTATATGTATCTGCTGATACCTTATACTCTGGAAAACTAACCGATTTAAAACGCCCATTTCCAAAAGCCAGAGACAGCATTGGCAAGATGACCGATTCTACTTTAGATAAATATTTTGAAGCATTCCATCATGTTCAAATTTATTCCGATTCACTTCAAGCCAAATGTGACAGCTTATTCTATACCTTAAGCGATTCTACCATTCGATTAATATCCAGACCTATTGTTTGGGCCAACAATAATCAAATTACTGGAGATACTATTTATATGTATGTTCAGAATAAAAAGCCGGAACAGCTAAACGTATTTAATAATGCATTGGCGATAAACAAAATTGATACAATGGAGTATTATAACCAAATAAAAGGCATCCGGCTAAATGCTTGGTTTAATGATGGAGAACTCATAAAAATGCGCTGTAAGGGTAATGCAGAAAACATTTATTTCGCCATGGACAATGATAAAAATTTTGTGGGCGTTAATCATTCCAATGCGCAAATCATTGAAATTACTTTTGAAAATAGTGAGCCCGCTAAGGTCATTTTTCGGAATCAGCTTAAAGGAACACTTACGCCAATTCAAAAAACAAATAAAACAGATTTAAAATTAAATGGATTTAAATGGCTTGAAAATTTACGCCCAAAATCCAAATTCGATATTTTATCTCCCAAATAATAATTACTATCTGACCCCCGAAAAAATTAGCATTACGCCTGATCTGATTTTTCTTGCATTAATAATGCTTTAATAAATCCATCTATCTCCCCATCCATCACTGGTCCTACATTTCCAACTTCATAATCAGTGCGATGATCTTTAATCATTTTATAGGGATGGAAAACATAACTTCTTATTTGGCTGCCCCACTCTATTTTTTTCTTAGTGGCATTATTGGCATTCAGCGCTTCTTGTTTTTTACGCATTTCTGCTTCATACAATCTGCTCTTCAACATTTTCATGGCTAATTCTCTATTCTCTCCTTGCGTACGAGATTGTTGACATTCTACAATGATACCGGAAGCATGTCTTAACCTAACTGCAGTTTCTACTTTATTTACGTTTTGTCCGCCCTTACCGCCACTGCGATAAAACTCCCATTCAATATCAGCTGGGTTCACCACAATTTCAATCGTATCATCAATTAATGGATAAACATATACAGAAGCAAAGGAAGTATGCCTCCTAGCATTACTATCAAAAGGGGAAATTCGCACCAAACGATGCACCCCCGATTCTGCTTTTAAAAATCCAAATGCAAAGGGGCCATCAAATTGAATTGTTGCCGACTTAATGCCTGCGCCATCTCCTTCCTGATAATCCAATGAACTTACAGTCCAAACTTGCTTTTCACCATACATGGTATACATCCGTAAAAGCATTTCCGCCCAGTCCTGACTTTCTGTACCACCCGCACCAGGATTAATTTGCATCACAGCAGGTAACTCATCCTCTGGTTTATTTAATGTGCTTTTAAATTCAGCTTCTTCAATGGCTGTGATGGCTTTATTGTATGCGTCCTGTGTCTCTTGTTCAGTGGCGTCGCCCCCTTTCCAAAATTCAAATAATACAATAAAATCTTCTAAGCTATTTTCGACTGCTTGAAAAAGATGAATCCAATATTCGTTTAATTTAATTTCCTTCATCGTGCCAGTGGCACGTGCATTGTCATCCCAGAAACCGGGAGATAAAGACAATTGTTTATCAGTAGCTACTTTATATAATCGGTTATCGACGTCAAAGAAACCTCCTTAGGACACTTAACTGGTCCTTCATGCGCTTAATTTGTTCAATCGTCATGATCTAGTTTTAATTAATAAAAAAAAGTACTACAAGCCTCATAAGCCGGATTCTGTTTCTAAACTATCATTTATCTAGCCTTAACATTGCTGTTAAAGTCTTGCTGCCTACCCTGGAACTTGAACGAGTCGTTCTCAAGCGCTCCTTTACGTGGCATTACAGCACCCAAGGTTTACCCGATAAAGCAATTACTTGCAATATCTGTACGCTCTTACCGTACATTTTCACCTTTTCCTCTTGCGAGGTAGTTATTTTCTGTGGCACTTTCTCTGCCCCATTGCTGTGACGCCGGCTGTTCACCGGTGGGTTACCCTATGCTGTCCGGACTTTCCTTGGCAATTGCTTGCCACGATAGCTCGGGTTTGTAGTAGCGCAAAGGTAGTAAAATATAATTTGGTATGAAATGGGAACTTCCCCTGTTAAATGAGCTTAAAATCGGTATAAAATGGCTGTAGTGAAGATTTATTGGCAATACAACAAAAACTGGCGTTAATATTCAAAGAATACCTCAGTGGCGCCAAAACCATAAAAATCAGAATATTGATTGATGAATCGATTAACGCCTTTTTTCATTTTTAACAACTCATGAATTTCCGCCTTTAATTTGCCCTTACCTACGCCATGGATAAAGGTCATAGATGGTAAACTATTTAGTTGTCCCAACTCAAACCACTTTTCAAATGCTTCCAATTGAATTTGGATAATTTCGGCATTGTTTAAATGGCTATGCTTATCTATCAATTTTTCAATATGCAAATCAACCACTGACCTTGCAGCGGGTAAATTTTGTTTAATTTTAGAAACATCATATACTTTATAACCTGTATTTCGCAAAACATCAATGGTTATGTGATTGTCCTCAATTTTATCAGGATACATTTCAAACAACGGATAGGAGATTGTTGTTTTTTGATGTTCCTTTAAATCCTCAATCCGTTGAAATAATTGCTTAGGCTTTATTTTTACTTGGGTTTCAAAATGATCCGCCTTTTTTTTATGTGGTTCTGTTAATGAAAAATCAATACTAAAACTTAAGCCATCATTCACCGCAGAAAATGGAATGTCATGGATATAAAAATCCGTATGTGGCGGGATGGAAGATGCAATTGAAAAATCGGCATGGCCGGAAAACAATTGATTGTAATCAAACTGATAACTTACTCTGGTTCGATTGGATAAAAATATTTTTAAATTCTCCACCACTTCGTCATTAAAATCATCCAAGCTAAATTTGGGTATCAAATTCAAATGCACGCCATCATCCTCCTTACTATCGTTTTTCTGAAGTTTTTCTTTGGGGATTTGATCTATGTATATTTTCTGGGGTACTCTTTTTTCTTGGAATAATTTCTTCTCTGTAAATCTTTTATAATAAGGGAAATCAATTTGATCCATATAAGCCGGGAACTTTACACCCCGCACTTCAATCATGACCATTTTGTCATTAATGATATCAATGATTCTCCCCTCCTCATTACTATGCAATACTAATATTTCATCCCCGACCTGATACTTCATAATTCAAAAATTTACGAAACCCCTTCTTCCTTTGCCAACAAACTTTTACGACGACCATAAAAAGAATAAAAAACCAAACCAATAGTCATCCAAATAAAAAACCACAACCAACTTACAGGTGGAATTTCTATCATTAAATACATACAACACATGGCGCCAACAATTGGGATCACCGAGTATTTACGAATAAAACTAAGAATGGAAACGATGATTAATACAAAGACAAAAATTAAATATAAAAATTCCTGATACCCTTCTGTTTTAATGGCAGCAAATGCACTGGAAATACGATCAAGTCCAAAATAAATGAATATTGCAGCCAAAACCGGAATAATGAATTGTCCATTGATATAAGGCAATTGAAAAGATTTCTTTTTAACATCAGGCGATATTCTAGGTAAAACTAATACCCCAAAACAAACCAATACAAAGGCAAACAAAGTACCAATACTGGTAAGATCGGTCATACGACCAATACTCATAAATAAGGAGGGCACACCTACAAATACCCCAGTGACAATTGTAGCAAAGGAAGGTGTACCAAACTTCGAATGTACTTTTGAGAATTTTTTTGGCAATAACCCATCTCTACTCATACTCATCCATATTCTTGGTTGTCCCAATTGAAATACGAGTAATACACTTGTAGTAGCCACTACCGCACTGATTGAAATTATATATCCTACTTTATGCATTCCAATTTTTTCAAAAACAAACGCCAATGGATCATCTACTTTTAATAATGAATAGTTTACCATTCCGGTAAGCACAAGGGCAATTAAAATATATAACACCGTACAAATAAGTAAAGAATAAATCATCCCCTTAGGCAAATCTCTTTGCGGATCCTTACATTCTTCTGCAGTCGTTGATATAGCATCAAAACCGATATAGGCATAAAACACAGCAGAGACCCCTGCTAATACCCCAGTAAATCCATTGGGCATAAATGGTGTCCAATTGGAAGTATCTACATAAAAAGAGCCTAAAACAATTACAAAAATGATAATGATGATTTTAAATATCACCATCGCATTGGTTGTTTTTTTTATTTCTGTGATACCACGATATACTAAAATGGTAATTAAAATAACAATAACAAAAGCTGGTATATTTAAGATCACTTTCCAGCTGCCAATCATCGGTGCATTGGTGATTGCATCATATCCAATCCGTGCTAGTTTACTAAAGGTTTCCCGAGTACCGCCAGCAGCCAAATGTTTTACTGCTTCCTCATACCCTTGTTGCGCTGTTTCAAAGTTGGTAGACAACCAACCTGGCAAATGAATATGAAATCCTTCTAATAAATTTACAAAATACCCACTCCAACTTATAGCTACCACGATATTACCAATGGCATATTCCAAAATCAAAGCCCATCCGATAATCCACGCAATTAATTCTCCAAAGGTTACATAAGCATAAGTATAGGCACTACCTGCAATAGGAACCCTACTTGCAAATTCGGCATAGCACAATGCGCTAAACCCGCAAGTGATTGCAGTAATCACAAATAAAAGAGAAATGCCAGGACCGCCATGAAAAGCAGCAGTACCAATGGTTGAAAAAATGCCTGCACCCACCACAGCAGCGATACCCATTAAAGTTAAATCACGAACACCTAATACTTTTTTTAAACCACTTGTATTATGTCCATCACTTAATCCAGCCGCTGCATCCTGTACAATTTTATCGATTGACTTTTTTCTGAAGATAGACATAAGGAAATTAATTTATTTTGTTCGATTCATTAAATAATGCGCTAAGTCAATAATGGGTTGTTTGCGCTTTTCTACTACGGCAATATTTTCCAAATGTGCAAATGCTTCATTCATATACTTGGCTTTTAATTCCTCAGCCCATGCATCAACTTTACAAGCTTTAAAAATGGCTAAAACTTTCTCCACCTTATCCGGTGTTTCAGATTTCATCAACTCATACAAATCTACTTTTTGTTGCTCATTGGCAACTTCTAAGGCATGTATTAATAAGAATGTTTTTTTATTTTGCTTTATATCACCACCTGGCTCTTTTCCAAAAAGCGCAGCATCACCAAATGCATCTAAGTAATCATCCTGTATTTGATAAGCGATTCCAATTTTTTTCCCAAATTCATATAATTGTTTACAATTATTTTCACTCGCCCCTCCAATAATTGCACCCATTACCAAACTAGCGGCTAATAACACCGAAGTTTTTAAAGTGATCATTTCTATGTATGCGTCCAAACTCACTTTTTCCATTTTTTCAAAATCCATATCCAATTGCTGCCCTTCACAAACTTCCTTTGCAGTAGAATTAAAAATTTGTAATATTTTAGACAAATGGGTTGGCTGAATTTTTTGAATATACTCATACGCACGAATCATCATCACATCACCTACAAGCAATGCGGTATTATCGCCATATTTGATATGAACAGTTGTTTTACCCCGACGCAAACTTGCGGCATCCATCATATCATCATGGACCAATGTAAAATTGTGAAACAATTCAACCGCGTTGGCTAATTGATAGGCGTCTGTGTGTATATCACTAAACAGTTCATTACCCAGTAAACACATCACAGGTCTAATACGTTTGCCCCCAATATTTAAAAAATATTCACCCGGCGCATACAAGGTATTAGGGCTTTCAGGAAAATGAGGATGGTCAAATTCCTTATTAAATTTTTCTGATAACTCTTGAAAACTATACATGCTACAAACCTAAACATTATTCACAAGATTTCATAGCTCCATTCATCCT